>NZ_JAVTIZ010000007.1:0-315389 GCF_031843845.1 Microbacterium sp. WCS2018Hpa-23 | reverse complement strand
TAAAAGAGACAGACGACGTCGCGGACCAGCCAGGGTGATGCTGTGGTCAGGCTCCGAGCTGAGCGGCGAACTGCGCCGACTCGAGGCGGGCCTTGACGGCGCCCAGGAAGCGGGCGGCGTCGGCGCCATCGATGATGCGGTGGTCGTACGAGAGCGCGAGGTACACGTACGAGCGGACGGCGATCGCGTCTGCGCCGCCGACCTTGACAAGACCCGGGCGCTTGACGACCGTTCCGGTGCCGAGGATCGCGGACTGCGGCAGGAACACGACGGGGGTGTCGAACAGCGCGCCACGCGAACCGGTGTTGGTCAGCGTGAACGTGCCGCCGGCGAGCTCGTCGGGCTTCAGCTTGTTGTCACGCGTGCGCGCGGCGAGGTCGGCGATCTCGTGGGCGATCTCCGCGATGTTCTTCGATGCGGCATCTCGCAGAACCGGCGTGAGCAGACCGCGCTCGGTGTCGACCGCGATCGACACGTTCTCGGACTCCGGGTAGACGATGTTCTCTCCGTCGACCGTGGCGTTCACGATCGGGAAGGCGCGCAGCGCCTCGGCGGCAGCCAGAGCGAAGAACGGCAGGAACGACAGCTTGTCGCCGGTCTTCTCGAGGAACGATCCCTTGACGCTGTCGCGGTAATCCGCGAGAGCGGTGACATCGACCTCGACCACGGTGGTGAGCTGAGCGGTCTGCTGCATCGACTCGACGGCGCGCTTGGCGAGGACCTTGCGCAGACGGGACATCGGCTGCGTGGTGCCACGCAGCGGCGAGACCTCGAGCGGAGCCGGTGCGGCAGGAGCGGCGGCTGCAGCGGGTGCAGACGACGCGCTCTCAGCGGCCTTGAGGACGTCTTCCTTGCGGATGCGTCCGCCCACGCCGGTGCCGGTGACGCTGGCGAGGTCGACGCCCTGCTGCGAGGCCAGGCGGCGAACGAGCGGGGTCACGTACAGGTTGTCGCTCTCAGTGGGGAGGGACAGCTTCGGCTCGGCCGGTGTAGAAGCCGCAGCGGGTGCGGGCTCCGACGGCGCGGCCGCAGGAGCGGGGGCGACAGGTGCGGCGGCGGCCTCGGCAGCGGGAGCCTGTGTCACGGGAGCCTCAGCCGCCGGCGCGGCCGGAGCCTGGGCAGAAGGAGTCTCTGCGGGAGCGGCCGGCGCCTCTGCTGCCGGAGCGGGAGCCTCTGCCGGAGCCGCGGGAGCAGCACCGGAGCCGACACGGGCGAGCACGGCGCCGACGGCGACGGTCTCGTCTTCGGCGGCCACGATCTCCTGCAGCACGCCGGCGACGGGCGAGGGGATCTCGGTGTCGACCTTGTCGGTGGAGATCTCGAGCAGAGCCTCATCGACCTCGACGGTGTCGCCGATCTGCTTGAGCCAGCGAGTGACGGTGCCCTCGGTCACGCTCTCGCCCAGCTCGGGGAGGACGATGTCGGTGGCGTCGCCTGCCGGAGCGGCGGCGGGCGCGGCCTCGGCGGGAGCGGCAGGTGCGGGCTCTGCCTGTGCAGCGGGTGCCTCGGCCTGCGGTGCGGCCGGCTCGGGAGCCTGTTCGGCGGCCGGAGCCGCTGCGGCAGGAGCATCGTCGGCAGGGGCCGAGGTGCTGCCGTCGCCGATGCGCGCGAGCAGCGCGCCGACCTCGACGGTCTCGTCCTCGGCGACGAGGATCTCCTCGATCACACCGGTGATGGGCGAGGGGATCTCGGTGTCGACCTTGTCGGTCGAGATCTCGAGCAGGCCCTCATCCGCCTGAACGGTGTCTCCCACCTGCTTGAGCCAGCGGGTGACCGTACCCTCTGTGACGCTCTCGCCGAGAGGGGGGAGGACGACGGATGTGCTCATGACTGAGTCTCCTTCAAGAAGTTAAATGACGCGTGTCTAGCTTAGTGAACTGTTCACCGGTTGGTGTTCAGAGGGCGTGCAGTGGCTTTCCGGCGAGCGCGAGGAAGGCTTCGCCGAGTGCCTCGCTCTGAGTCGGGTGAGCGTGGATGAGGGGTGCGATGTCCTCGGGGTGGGCCTCCCACGCGACGGCCAGCTGGCCCTCGGTGATGAGTTCGCCCACACGGTCGCCGAGCAGGTGGACGCCGATCACGGGTCCGTCCTTGAGTCGGACGACCTTCACGAGCCCGCCCGTGCCGATGATCTCGCTCTTGCCGTTTCCGGCGAGGTTGTACTCGTAGGCGACGACGGCATCCGCGCCGTGCTCGGCGACGGCTGCCTCCTCGGTGACGCCGACCGACGCGACCTCGGGGCTCGAATAGGTGACTTTGGGGATCTGGATGTCGGGGATGTTCGTGGGGGAGAGCCCGGCGATCCGCTCCGCGACCGCGATGCCCTGCTGGAAGCCGCGATGTGCGAGCTGCAGACCCGGGGTGATGTCGCCGACGGCCCACACTCCGGGGACGCCGGTGCGGAGGTCCTGATCGACCGTCACGAAACCACGGTCGAGGGCGACACCCGCCTCCTCGAAGCCCAGGTCGGAGGTGACCGGACCGCGTCCGACAGCGACGAGGAGGTAGTCGGCGGAGAACTCCTTGCCGTCTTCGAGCGTGACCGTGACCGATCCGTCATCCTGGGTGGCGGTCTGGAACCGGATGCCGAGCGAGTACTGGATGCCGCGGCGGCGGAAGGCACGCTCGAGGCCCTTGCTCATCGCGATGTCCTCGTTCGGGACGAGATGCGGGAGGGCTTCGATGATCGTGACCTCGGCGCCGAACGAGCGCCACACGCTCGCGAACTCGACGCCGATCACACCGCCGCCGAGGATCAGCACGCGCTCGGGAATGACATCGAGAGCCAGAGCCTGCTCGCTCGTCAGGATCCGTCCGCCGATCTCGAGACCGGGGAGAGTCCGGCTGTAGGACCCTGTGGCGAGGATCACGTCCGTGCCGACGTAGACGTCGTCTCCCACACTGACGGAGCGGTCGGCGTTGAGCCGTCCGGTGCCTGCGACCGTCGTGATGCCGCGTGCCTTGACGAGACCTTCGAGGCCCTTGTACTTCTTCGCGACGATGCCCTCGCGGTAGGCGCGCACACCGGCGGGGTCGATGCCCTCGAGCGTCGCGGAGATGCCGACATGAGCGGCGCCGCGTACGTGCTCCGCCACCTCTGCGGCGTGCAGGAGCGCCTTGGTGGGGATGCATCCCCGGTGCAGGCAGGTACCGCCGACCTTGTCCTTCTCGATCAGCGCGACGGACTTGCCGAGCTCGCTCGCTCGCAGTGCTGCGGCGTATCCGCCGCTTCCGCCGCCCAGGACGACGATGTCGAAGGTGTGCGTGGTCATGGTCATGCCTCCGTGTGGGATGCTTCGGCGAACGCGACGATCGATCGGACCATCGCGCCCGTGGGGCCCTTGTCGGTGAAGCCGTACGGCGCACCGTTGTGCTCGCCGGATCCGGCGATGTCGAGGTGCACCCAGGGGATGCGAGGGGCGTCCTTCTCGTCGGAGACACGTCCGACGAAGCGTCGCAGGAAGAGCCCTGCGTACGACGCACCGCCCATGCGGTCGCTCATGTTCGCGTTCTGCATGTCGGCGATGGGGGAGTCGAGTGAGTCCTCCATGTGATCAGGCAGAGGCATGTGCCAGGCGAGCTCGTCCGCGGCCCGGGTGGCGCTCAGGAACTCGGCGACCGCGTCATCGGCGCCGAAGACACCCGTGTGACGGTGGCCCAGCGCCATCACGATCGCGCCGGTGAGCGTCGCGACGTCGATGATCACGTCGGGGTTCTCCCGGCTGGCGGCGACCAGTCCGTCAGCCATGACCAGTCGACCCTCGGCGTCCGTGTTCGGGACCTCGACGGTGGTGCCGTCGAGCATCCGGATGACGTCACCGGGGCGCAGCGCCCGACCGGAAGGCATGTTGTCGGTGATGCAGAGCCAGGCCGTGACGCGCACGGGAAGCCCGAGCGTGGCGATCGCACGCAGTGCGGCGACGCTGGTCGCGGCCCCGGCCATGTCGAACTTCATGCCCACCATCGAGGCCGCGGGCTTGAGCGAGAGTCCGCCGGTGTCGAACGTGATCCCCTTGCCGACCAGGGCGATGTGGCGGGTGGCGTTCTCGGGCGCGTAGTCGAGTCGCACGAGACGCGGAGGGCGGTCGGAGCCCTGGGCGACGCCGAGGATTCCACCGAAGCCCTGCTCTGCGAGGGCAGTCTCGTCGAGGATCTCGACGGTGACGTCGAGGCCTTCGACGCTGTCCGCGGCGCTCTGCGCGAGCTGGGTGGGGCTCTGCCACTCGGCGGGCACGAACACGAGGTCCTTCACGAGGGCGACGGCCTCGCCGACCGCGACTGCTCGAGAGAGCTCTTCGTCGTCGAGATCCGCATGCAGCACGACCGACGTGGCGCGGCTCTTGCCGGGCTCGCGGCGGTAGCTGTCGAATCGGTAGCCGCCGAGCACTGCGCCTTCGGCCGCCGCGGAGGCGAACTCCTCGAGTCCGCGAGCGAGGCCGAGTGAGACGTTCTCGAAACCGGTGAGGGAGCGAAGCGCTGCACCGACCGCGTTCCGCACGGCTGAGGCATCGGCTGTGCGTCCGACACCGACGACGGCGAACGGCAGCTCCGTGACCTCCGGGGCATACACGCGGGTGAACGCCGACGGTGAGCCCGTGAAGCCGATGCCCTTCAGGGAGGCGGCGAGTCCCGGGTGGTCCGACAACGACTCTGTGGAGTCGGAGATGTCGGGGATGACGAGCACTGCGGCGTCTGCAGCGCTTCCGGGGAACTGATCTGAGGTGCGCGCGAGCGCGGGAAGCGTCATGAGTCCATCCTAGGGAAGCCGGCCGGGGGAGACGCGGAGCGAGTGTTCGCTCTCAGCATGACGGCCACCGCCCGCCCGTCGGAACCTGCTCGTAGCATGGACTCATGCCCTTCTCCGGAGAGATCCATGAACGTGTAGCGAACGCGCCGGCGGTGCCGCGCGGGCTGCCCCTTGTCCTGCTCCTTACGGGTTTCACCGACGCGGGCAACGCTGTCTCAGGTCTCATCGAGCACCTCCGCGAGACGACCGCCCCCGAGCCGATCGCGGTCTTCGACAACGACGTGCTCCTCGATTACCGCGCGCGTCGCCCCGTGATCTCGTTCGATCAGGATCACCTCACGGAATTCCGCCCCGCGCGGCTCGAGCTCTCGCTCGCGACCGATGCTCTCGGTCAGAAGTTCCTGCTCCTCGCGGGCTACGAGCCCGACTTCGCGTGGAACGAGTTCGCGCGCACGGTGCTCGACCTCGCCGACGAGTTCGAGGTGTCCGGCCTCAACTGGGTCCACTCCATCGCGATGCCCGTGCCCCACACCCGTCCGATCGGCACCACGGTCAGCGGCAACCGTCGCGAGCTCACGGTCGCGCACTCCGTCTGGCGTCCGCGTACTCAGGTGCCGGCGACCGCGGGGCATCTGCTCGAGTTCCGATTCGCCGAGCACGGCGCCCGCGTCGTCGGCTTCGTCCTGCTCGTTCCGCACTACCTCGCAGAGACCGAGAATCCGGAAGCCGTGATCGCGGCCGCCGAGAAGCTCATGGCCGCCACCGGTCTCGTGATCCTGCTCGACGAGGTGCAGGAGCGCCGCCAGGACTATCTGACGCGGGTCGACGAGCAGGTGCTCGGCAACGACGAGCTGCAGCAGATGGTGCAGGGCCTCGAGCGTCGCTACGACGCCTATATGGCCGGACGCGATCCCGAGGACGGCTCGTACGACGAGGGCGGATTCAACGAGCGCGACCTGCCGAGCGCCGACGAACTGGCCGCCGAGCTCGAGCGCTATCTCGCCTCACGTCCCAGCGGCGACGAGGACAAGCCCGGCCGACGCTGACGTCGGAGTCGACATCCGGGTCGCGAACTTCGTCCGAATGCACCTGCATGCCCACACGTGTGCGATACTAGGACTCTGACCCGTTGTCAATCGATCTTTCCGGAGATCTGACTTGACAAGGGTCTTACTAGTGTCCGAAATGCTCCGGGGCCTGCGATCGGCCCCGTGAAAGGCGAAACGTGACTCCTGCCACGACGAAGAAGACCCGGACGACGAAGAAGACCGCCGACGCTCCCGAGGTCGACGCCCCGGTCGAGGAGGCCGCTGAGAAGCCGGTTCCCAAGACCGCTGCGCAGCGGGCCGCTGCCAAGCGTGCGCCCGCGAAGAAGAAGAAGGCCGATGACATCGTCGAAGACGACGAGACTCCTCCGCCCGCAGAACCCGATGAGGACGACGAGGACGCCAAGCCCAAGTTCACCGAGCCGCTGCCGACCGGCGCCATCGTCATCTCGTCGAACGACGACGAGGACGTGCCGGTCTACTCCACGCAGATCACAGGCGCGACGGCCGACCCTGTCAAGGACTACCTGAAGCAGATCGGAAAGGTCGCACTGCTGAACGCGGCTGAAGAGGTCGAGCTCGCGATGCGCATCGAAGCCGGTCTGTTCGCCGAAGAGAAGCTCTCGACGATGACCGCCGCCGAGAAGGCCGGCCAGCTGGGACTCGATCTGCAGTGGGTGGCCCGTGACGGTCAGCGCGCGAAGAGCCACCTGCTCGGAGCCAACCTGCGTCTCGTCGTCTCGCTCGCCAAGCGCTACACCGGCCGCGGCATGCAGTTCCTGGATCTGATCCAGGAGGGCAACCTCGGTCTGATCCGTGCGGTCGAGAAGTTCGACTACACCAAGGGCTTCAAGTTCTCGACGTACGCCACCTGGTGGATCCGTCAGGCGATCACGCGCGCCATGGCCGACCAGGCCCGCACCATCCGCATCCCGGTGCACATGGTCGAGGTCATCAACAAGCTGGCCCGCGTGCAGCGCCAGATGCTGCAGGACCTGGGCCGCGAGCCCACGCCGGAAGAGCTCAGCCGCGAACTGGACATGACGCCCGAGAAGGTCGTCGAGGTCCAGAAGTACGGTCGCGAGCCCATCTCGCTGCACACGCCCCTCGGTGAGGACGGCGACAGCGAGTTCGGTGACCTCATCGAGGACACCGAGGCGGTCGTCCCCGCGGACGCGGTCGGCTTCACGATGCTGCAGCGCCAGCTCGAGCAGCTGCTCGACTCGCTCTCGGAGCGTGAGGCTGGTGTCATCCGGATGCGCTTCGGACTCGGCGACGGCCAGCCCAAGACGCTCGACCAGATCGGTGACACGTTCGGCGTGACGCGTGAGCGCATCCGTCAGATCGAGTCGAAGACGATGGCGAAGCTGCGCCACCCGAGCCGCTCGCAGTCGCTCCGGGACTACCTCGAGTGATGCAGGCGAACGAGGGCAAGGCGCTCGAGACGAGTGTCGACGGCAAGAGCTACGCACGTATTCCGCTGCGCACCCGCGTCGTCATGCCTGACGACGACCTCGACTCCGTCATCACGGAGTACGCGAAGGATGCCGTGCAGCCGGGAGACCTGCTGTTCGTGACCGAGAAGATCGTGGCGATCACACAGGGACGCTCATACCGTCTCGACGAGATCACTCCGCGTCCGCTCGCGCGCTTCCTCTCGCGGTACGTCGTACGCACGTCCTACGGCATCGGTCTCGGCATGCCGGAGACGATGGAGATGGCGCTGCGCGAGTGCGGCACCCTGCGCATCCTCTTCGCGGCCGGCGTCTCGGTCATCACGAAGGCCTTCGGCCGTCGCGGTGACTTCTATCGCATCGCGGGCGACAAGGCCCGCGCGATCGACGGACCCACGAAGAACACGATCCCGCCCTACAACCAGGCGGTCGTGCTCGGGCCGAAGAACCCGCGCGAGGTCGCTCTCCGCGTCCAGAAGCTGGTCGGCGGACAGGTGGATGTCGCGGTCGTCGACATCAACGACATCGGCGGCAACATCCTCGGCTCGACCCTCGACAAGGCCGGTGAGCGCCGGCTCGTCCAGATCCTGGGCGACAATCCGCTCGGACAGGCGACACAGTCGACGCCGATGGGAATCGTCCGCGAGGTCTGACCTTCGCGAGTCGCACTGACAGCAAGAAGGCCCGGATGCTCAGCATCCGGGCCTTCTTCGTGCCCGAGCCGGGTCGGAACCCAGTCGGGTCAGAACCCGATCGCGGCCTGGTAGCGCGGCTTGTGGCCCGTGCGGATGCCCGTGACGCTCGGCTTGTTCTCGTACACGCCGGCTCCCCAGTTGCCCTCGACCAGGACAGGCCCCTCGGGGGTGACCACGACGTCCCAGCCGACGTACTGCACCTGGGGTACGACGCGAGCCACCTGGTCGACGAACTCCCGGACCTCGTCCATCATCGGCAGCTGGAAGTCGGCGATCGGGAAGCCCGAGTCAGGGTGCGTCACGTGCACGTGACCGTGCGAGTCGTAGCCCGAACCGACGGAGTGCCCGTTCTCGTCGAGCATCGTGTAGAAACCGCCGAAGCTCATCTGGTCGCTCACCGCTCCGCGCCCGAACTTCTGCGCCATGGCGAGGATGTGCGTCTTCTCGCCGTCGAAGAACGCGGTGATGCGGGTGGTGTTCACGGTGCCGGGGCAGACGGCCGCGAGGTCGGCGTGCTGACGGATGACCTCTTCGACCAGCACCTGCTTCTTCGACAGCAGTTCCGCTTGGAAGGAGTCCCAGTCGGTCACGTCGGCGGCGTGGTAGCGGTGCACCCCGGTGCCGGCCTGCCCGTGCGTCTCCTTGACGACGATCGTGCCCTGACGCTCTGTGAAGGCGCGCAGGTCGTCGGCATTGCCCTCGGTGATGAGCATCCACTCGCGCTTGAGGAACGCGTCGAAGACGGCGTTGAACTCGGCCTTGTCGTGGAAGAGGTGGCGGTAGTCGGGGTGGTCGTACTTCTGCGAGATCTCGTTGGAGACGGGGTGCGTCATGAAGGTGTCGCGCTCGGCCTTGGTGAGGATCGCGAAGTCGTAGTCGATGTAGTCCTGGAATCCGACGTTGTGTCGACCCGCCGACCACAGCATGTCGACCACCACGAGGGGCACGGCCTTGCCGTGCTGGGCGGATGACTCCTTGGCCCTCTCGATCACCGAGGCGACGTCGATGCGGCGGGCGCGCGTCAGCAGATAGCGGACGCGGGGCACGAGCGAAAAGCGTGACATGGATCTCCAAGGTCGGGGTCCCATCCAGTCTACGGGGGGCACGCAGGGCATCCTGAGAAGGCGGAGCTAGGCTGGAACCGTGTGTGAGAAGACATCCAGTTCCCGTCCGCGGGCGATGATCTCGCGGTCGGCTCTGGCTGCGTCCGCGTCCGCAGCC
Organism: Microbacterium sp. WCS2018Hpa-23; assembly: GCF_031843845.1. NCBI lineage: Bacteria > Bacillati > Actinomycetota > Actinomycetes > Micrococcales > Microbacteriaceae > Microbacterium > Microbacterium sp. WCS2018Hpa-23. Next base: position 306,229 of record NZ_JAVTIZ010000007.1, on the reverse strand, counting down.
GTCGACGCCGGAGGCCGCATCGCGGATCTCCGCAGGGATGCCTGGGGCCACGGAGTGCTCGCGATCGCGCATGCCGTGACGGGTGCCGGCGCTGCCGCCGTGCTCGTGGACTACGCCGAGGAGGCCGAGATGCTGCGACTCGAGGGCATCGAGGCGGTCACCGAGGGCGCGGCCGACATCGATCCGTCACTGCTCTACGGACTGCCGGACGCCGAGGGAACTCTGCGCACCACCCCCGTGATGCGGCTCGCCGGACGGATACTCTCGACCAAACCGCTGAAGGCCGGAGACGCGGTCTCGTACGGCTACACGCATCGGGCATCGCGCGACACCACAGCGGCACTCATCACCGGCGGATATGCGCAGGGGATCGTTCGCGCGCTCGGCAACGCGGCTCACGTCGAGATCGACGGCGTGCAACGTCCGATCGTCGGGCGCGTCGCGATGGATGTCTGCGTGATCGATCTGCAAGGTTCCTCCGAGGCCCAAGTGGGTGTCGACGCCACCTACTTCGGCGGGACGGGACCTGCCGGCCCTGGGCTCGCGCGCTGGAGCGCTGTGACCGGACTCACGATCGCCGAGCTCATCACCGTGGCCGGGTCGCACGCGGAGCGGGGGTGGGAGGCATGAGCCGCCCGGAACTCCGCATCCGCACCGATCGGTTCGTGTCGAACATCGCCGCCGTGCGCGAGCGCATCGCTCCGTCGGCCCTGATGGTGGTCCTCAAGGACGACGCATACGGACACGGGCTCCGCTGGGCGGTCGAGGCGGCCCAGAGCGCCGGCGTCGAATGGTACGGCTCCTACGACGTCGGCAGCGGCGTCGAGGCACGGCGCGTACTGGGCGAGAGCGGGCGCGTGCTCGCCTGGGTCACATCGACCGATTCCGAGATCGACGAGGCGCTGCGTCAGCGCATCGACCTCGGCGTCGGCAGCGCCGAGTACCTCGAGCGCATCGTCGCGCGGGCCGACCACCTCGGCCTCCGCGCCCGGATCCACCTCAAGATCGACACGGGGCTGCACCGCAATGGACTGCTGCCGGAGGAATGGGCGCAGACGATCGCGGATGTCCGAGCAGGCGAGACCGCAGGACAGCTCGAGCTCGTCGGAGTGTGGAGCCATCTGGCCGAAGCCAGTGACGCCGAGGACGACGAGGCGCAGGCGGCGTTCCTCGAGGCCGTCCGCGTGGTCGAGCAATCCGGGGATACCCCCGAGGCGCTGCATCTGACGGCATCCGCAGCATCGTGGTGGCGCCCCGAACTGCGCGGTTCCGTCTCTCGGATCGGTGCGTTCTGCTACGGCGTCCGCTCGGCCGACGGCCCGGACCTGGAGGGAATCCTCCCTGTGGCGGAGCTCGTGGCCACGGTGACCGAAGTCCGCGACAACGGCGCGGTGATCGCGATCGGCTCCTTCGACGGCATTCCGTCCACGCTCGTGGGAACGCCTGTCGGCACACCCGACGGACCACGCGAACTGCTCCGCATCGACAGGACGACGTCCGTGGTCGCCTCCTGGCCGGGGATGCAGGTGGGCGACACCGTCCGACTCTTCGGGGCGGGGGAGCACGGGGAATCCAGCGCGACCACGCTCGCAGAGAGCATCGACACGGTCGGGGAGGAGATCCTCACCCGACTGACACCTCGCGTGCGACGCGTCGTCATCGAGTGACGAGAGGAGCCGATTGACGAACGGGTTCGGTCAACGAAAAGCGGAGCCCGTCGCATGACGGGCTCCGAGGCGGATCAGACCGAGTGGCTCAGTCGATCAGACGAGCGGTCTCATCGTGCCAGCTCGTGGCGATGCTGCGGAGCTTCTCTTCGTACTTGCGTCCGTGGTGGGCGCAGAAGAGCAGCTCGGAGCCGTTGACCTCGGCCGCGATGTAGGCCTGAGCGCCACACGAATCACAGCGATCCATGGCGGTCAGGCGGAACTCGACGGCGGAGGTCTCACGTTCAGTCGTTGCGTTCATCTCGGTGCCTCCTTGAGAGTGTCGGGTTCGCTGGTTGGGCGTGATCAATGTAACCACGCTGTGGCTGCAGTAATGCCCGGTTTGCGGCGTGTTTCGCTCAGCGCGTACGCGCAGCAGTCGCAGCGGTCGCCCACGGGGAGTGTCTGCAGGCCACGGGGAGGCATCGCGAATAGACTCGGAGATTGTGACCGCCGAGTATTCCGCCCATCATCTCCAGGTGCTCGAAGGGCTCGAGGCCGTCCGCAAGCGTCCCGGTATGTACATCGGTTCGAACGGATCCCCGGGCCTGATGCACTGCCTCTGGGAGATCATCGACAACGCCGTCGACGAGGCCGTCGCGGGCAACGGCTCGAAGATCGACATCATCCTGCACGAGGACGGCAGCGTCGAGGTCCATGACCGCGGCCGCGGCATCCCCGTCGACGTCGAGCCCCGCACCGGTCTCACCGGCGTCGAGGTCGTGTTCACGAAGCTGCACGCCGGCGGCAAGTTCGGCGGCGGATCGTACGCCGCATCCGGTGGTCTGCACGGTGTCGGCGCCTCGGTCGTCAATGCGCTCTCCGAACGCCTCGACGTCGAGGTCGACCGCGGCGGCAAGACGTATGCGATGTCCTTCCATCGCGGCGAGCCGGGACTCTTCGCCGACACCGGCGAGAAGCGACCGGACGCGACGTTCACGCCGTTCCAGGACAAGAGCGAGCTGCGGGTCGTCGGCAAGGCGCCGCGCGGTACCAGCGGCACGCGCATCCGCTACTGGGCCGATCACCAGATCTTCACGAAGGACGCCGCGTTCCAGCTCAACGATCTGGTGGACCGCGCTCGACAGACGGCGTTCCTCGTCCCCGGCCTCGAGCTCGTCATCCGCGACGAGCGTGCGGCGAACGGATCCGAGGTCGAAGGTCAGGCGATCGAGACCTCCTACCGGTACGACGGCGGCATCTCGGAGTTCGTCGAGTACCTCGCGAACGACGCTCCCGTCACCGACACCTGGCGCATCCAGGGCGAAGGCACGTTCAAAGAGACAGTGCCGGTTCTGCAGGCCGACGGTCACATGATCGCGACAGAAGTCGAGCGCGTCTGCGCCGTCGACATCGCGATGCGCTGGGGAACGGGATACGACACGACCACGCGGTCGTTCGTCAACATCATCGCCACGCCCAAGGGCGGCACGCACCAGCAGGGCTTCGAGCAGGAGCTGCTCAAGGTGCTGCGGTCACAGGTCGATCAGAACGCACGCCGTCTGAAGGTCGGCAGCAACGACAAGCTCGAGAAGGACGACGTCCTCGCGGGTCTCACCGCGGTCCTCACGGTGAACGTCCCCGAGCCGCAGTTCGAAGGGCAGACGAAGGAGATCCTCGGCACACCGGCCGTGCGCCAGATCGTGGCCCAGGTGATCCGCAAGGATCTCGCGGCTCGCTTCAGCTCGACCAAGCGAGACGACAAGAGCCAGGCGACGCAGCTGCTCGACAAGATCGTCGCCGAGATGAAGGCCCGCGTCTCGGCTCGCGCTCACAAGGAGACCCAGCGACGCAAGAACGCCCTGGAGTCGTCCACCCTGCCGACCAAGCTCGTCGATTGCCGCACGAACGAGGTCGAGCGCAGCGAGCTGTTCATCGTCGAGGGGGACTCCGCTCTCGGTACGGCCAAGAATGCGCGCAACAGCGAGTTCCAGGCTCTGCTGCCGATCCGAGGCAAGATCCTCAACGTGCAGAAGGCATCCGTCGGTGACATGCTGTCGAACACGGAGTGCGCGTCGATCATCCAGGTGATCGGTGCGGGGTCAGGTCGGAGCTTCGACATCGACGCCGCGCGCTACGGCAAGGTGATCCTGATGAGCGACGCCGACGTCGACGGCGCGCACATCCGCACGCTGCTTCTCACGCTCTTCTACCGGTACATGCGACCGCTCATCGAGCACGGACGCGTGTTCGCCGCGGTGCCGCCGCTGCACAGGGTGATCGTGATGAACCCCGGCTCCAAGCCCAACGAGACCATCTACACCTACAGCGAGCAGGAGATGCACACGCTCCTGGCCAAGCTCCGCAAGGCAGGCAAGCGCTGGCACGAGCCGATCCAGCGCTACAAGGGTCTGGGCGAGATGGACGCCGAGCAGCTCGCGAACACCACGATGGATCGTGGCGGACGGCTTCTGCGCCGCGTGCGCATGGAGGATGCCGAGGCGGCGGGTCGCGTCTTCGAGCTGCTGATGGGCAACGAGGTCGCTCCGCGCCGTGAGTTCATCATCGACTCGTCCGACCGCCTGTCGCGGGAGTCGATCGACGCCTGATCGTCACCCCTGATCGTCAGTGCGCGAGCGACAGCGCGGCGCGGTAGACGTCGATCAGAGCATCACGGTGGGTGTCCTGCGCGACCTGATCGCGATGGGAGATCGCAGCTGTGCTCATCGACCGGATGGCGGCCGGGTCGTCGCGCAGTGCGCGGAGTGTCTGGGCGAGCCCCGTCGCATCCGGGGTCTCGGTCACGATTCCGCCGCCGTCGGGGAGCATCTCGGCGAGGTCCGGGTCGGTGACGATCACCGGCAGCCCCGACGCGATCGCTTCGAGGATGACCATCGGCTGGTTGTCGAAGTCGAGCGAGGTCGACACCAGCACGTGCGCCTGACGCATGCCGTCGAGCACGCGGGACTGAGGGACCCCGCCGTGCACCGTGAGACGCCCCGACGATAGATCCGCCGCCGCGTCCGCGACAGTGCGACGAGCGACACCGTCACCGAACATCTCGGCGCGGACTCCGGGCGACTGCCGTAGGGCGTCCGCGAAGACCTGAGGCCGTTTCTCGGGCGACAGACGGCCGCACCACACGACGCGGAGCTCGTCGCCCGGCGCGACGATCCGCGGCGTCGGTGAGCCGACCCGGTCGAGCACGCTCGACTCGAGTCCGTTGGACAGCACGGTGAGCGGTGTCTGCACGCCCTGGGCGACCAGCTTCTCGGCGAAATGCGCCGACGGCACGATCACCTGGTCGGCGTGGTTCGCCTGACTCACCATGAGCCGCCACATCCGCTGGGCCATCCGCGTCTTCGCGTATGCGGCGGTCGAGTCGATGCGAGCCCGGTCGTGGCTCAGGCGTCGTCGATGCATCGCCGCGAGCAGCGCCGTCGTGACGGAGGGAAGCGGAAGCACGGATCGCGTGTAGACGTCGATGCGCCCGTGCATGGTCTGCACGATCGGGATGCCGAGGGCCCGCGCGGCCTCGAAGCCGGCGAGCGCCGCGAACATCTCGGTGTGCACGTGGACGATCTCGATCCCGTGCGTGCTCAGACCGTCGCGAAGCGCCGTCGCCGCGGCTGTCGGCGTCCACGTGAACGGATAGCCGTCTGGCGCGAAGCCGCGGGCTGTGGGAAGCCGCACGATGTGCGGATCGGCACTGGGCTCAGCCAGCGGAGCGAACACGAAGACCTCGTGCCCGGCGTGCTCCAAGGCCTCCCTGTGCGCTTTGATCACGGTCTGCACGCCGCCCAGAGTCGGCAGGTAGTAGTCGGTGACCATGGCGATGCGCACTCGACCACAATAGGGCGGCTAGGGTGATGTGCATGTCCGGAGCCCGTGTGCTGGTGACGGGGGCGAGCGGGTTCCTCGGCGGCTACGTGGTGCCCGAGCTGCAGCGCCACGGGTACGAGGTCTTCGCGGCGGGGCGCAACAAGGCGGCCCTTGCACGGGTCGCGGACGCGGTGCATCGGATCCCCGGCGATCTCGTGTCGCTCCGCACCCGCGATCTTCCGGTGGATGCCGTGATCCACTGTGCGGCGCTGTCGACGCCCTGGGGGCCCTGGAAGGACTTCCGCGAGGCGAACATCGAGGGCACAGGTCATGTCGTCGAATTCGCCCGCCGCAACGGCGTCCGACGGATCGTGTACGTGTCGTCTCCGAGCGTGTATGCCGCGGCCCGTGACCGCATCGCGATCCGGGAGCCCGATGTCGATCGCAGCAACCGCCTCAACGGGTACATCCGCTCGAAGATCGCTGCCGAGGACCTCCTGCTCGAGGCACTGGATGCCGGAACGATCCCCGAGGTCGTGATGGTGCGCCCACGAGGACTCATCGGCGTGGGGGATCCGAGCCTCGTGCCGAGGCTGCTCGATGTGCACACGCGGATCGGCGTGCCCCTCTTCGACGGCGGCGACAACCTCATCGACGTGACCGCGGTCGAGAACGTCGCTGCGGCGCTGCGACTCGCGGTGACCGAGGGGAACGGCGCCGGAGGGGTCTACAACATCTCGAACGGCGACCCACGGCGGTTCCGCGAGCTGCTGACGACGCTGCTCGAGCTGATGGGGCAGACGCCTCGGTTCCGCCCGATGAGCAGACGGGCCGCATGGACCCTCGCTTCCGCTCTGGAAGGAGTGTGCGCGGTGCTTCCCGGTCGGCCCGAGCCTCCGCTCACCCGCTATACGCTCAGCACCATCGCCTACTCGCAGACTCTCGACATCACGCGTGCGCGCGAGGAGCTCGGATACCGCCCCGAGGTGACGCTGGACGATGCACTCGCCACGGTCGCCGCCCATCTGAGGGCGGGCGCGTGACCGCCAGACTCCGCCACTACGTGTGCGGGAGCACTTCGCACGATATCGGTGCGATGTTCCACGGCGCGTCGCACGGAGTCCGCGAGTTCCCGTCCGGGGTGTTCCTGTACGACGGTGCAGACGGACGGCGCGTGCTGTTCGACACCGGTTACGCGACGGGCGAGTGGCACACAGGCTGGCGCGGTGCCGTCTACCGGCGGCTGCTGCCGCCGAGCGTCGACGATGCGGATGACGTCGCCGCACGCCTCAGAGCCGACGGCATCGATCCGGCATCCGTCTCGCATGTCGTGCTGTCTCACCTGCATCCGGACCATGTCGGGGGAGTCCGTCGGTTTCCGCACGCCACCTTCGTCCTGAGCGCCGGACACGAGCGGACGCTCTCGGCACCGCGGCTCCGCACGGGGGTGCTCCCGGGGCTGTTCCCCGAGTGGTTCCCGGGTGCAGGCCGCAGCGTGCTCGACGACGACGCATTCTCGACGGTCGAGATCCACGGCGTCGCACTGCGCGCTCACGACCTCTTCGGCGACGGCTCGTACCTGGTCGTCGAGCTCCCCGGCCACGCCGACGGGCACCTGGGCGCGCTCATCGAGCACCGAGTGCTGCTGGCGGGGGATGCGGCCTGGGGAGCCGATCTCATCGAGGCGACCCAGGGTCTGAAGACGTTGCCCCGGCTCGTCCAGCACGATGCGGATCGGTACGCCGCCACAGCGCGCGTTCTCGGCAGTCTCGTGTCCGCCGGCATCCGAGTCGTGTGCAGCCATGACCCGCTCGGCGCGAAGGAGCTGCTGGACTGATGACCAAGTTCGCGATCCTGCGGGAGTTCGTCGCGGTGCGGTGGTTCCGGCCGCTGCGCACGAGGACGGCCGTCGAACGACGTCAGCGTCGCCTGCTGCGGTCGCACCTGCGGTTCCTGCGGCAGCGATCACCGTACTTCCGCGAGCAGCTGGCGAGCCGGTCGTTCTCCGAGCTTCCGTTGATGGACAAGAGCGTCATGATGAGCCGCTTCGACGAGATCAACACCGTGGGCGCCGGACGCGACGAGGCGCTCGCCCTCGCGATCGAGAACGAGCGCTCCCGAGACTTCGAGGCGGATCTGGGTTCGAACTCGGTCGGGCTCTCGAGCGGGACGAGCGGCCACCGCGGCCTCTTCGTGGTCAGCAGCCCCGAGCGCGACGCCTGGGTGGGAACGGTGCTCGCACGCACCCTCCCGCGAGGCAGGCTGCTCGGACATCGGATCGCGCTGTTCCTCCGGGCGGACAACAGCCTCTACGAGTCGGTCGGTTCGCGAGCCGTGTCGTTCCGATACTTCGACGTGTACTCCGACATGGACGAGAACATCGCCCGGTTGCAGGAGTACCGCCCGACCATTCTCGTCGCCCCGCCGTCCGTCCTGAGACTGATCGCGCGAGCGGCCGATGCCGGGGCCTTCGACGTCGTGCCCGAGCGGGTGTACTCGGTGGCCGAGGTGCTGGAGATCGCCGACGAGCAGCGCATCAGGGAGTCGCTCGGACAACCCCGTCTGCACCAGCTGTACCAGTGCACGGAGGGCTTCCTCGCGCACACCTGCGAGCGCGGCGTCATCCACCTGAACGAGGACAACATCCTCGTCGAGCGCGAGGCGCTGGATGCCGAGCGGTTCACGCCGATCATCACCGACCTCCGCCGACGCGCCCAGCCGATCGTGCGGTATCGGCTGGGCGACGTCCTCCGCGAGCGGGATCGACGCTGCCCCTGTGGCAGCGCGCTCACGGCGATCGAGCGCATCGAGGGTAGAGAGGGCGACACGCTGGTCTTCCGAGGCCTCGACGGGCGTGACGTCCCGGTCTTCGCGGATGTGATCACACGCGCGCTGCTCTACGCCGACGGCTTCGACGAGTACCGCATCACCCAGATCGGCGCGTCGCGGCTGCAGATCGCCCTGGACACGGTCGATGATCGATCTCGGCGCCGCGTCGAGGACGAGGTGGGCGCGCTGGCCGACAGGCTCGGATGCGAGCGACCCGATCTCACTTTCGTGGACTATGTCAGAGACGGTTCGGTGAAGCTGCGCCGGGTGGTGCAGGAATGGGGGGACCGGAGATGGTGAGGAACTGCGAGATCGTCGGGTGGGGCACGTCGCTTCCCGCACGGACGGTGCGGTTCGACGACGAGACGCGGTATCGCATCGAGGACGACGTGTCGCATCTCGACATGCTGACCGAGGCATGCGAGCGGGCGCTCGCGCGCGCGGGAGTCGAAGCGGATCAGATCGACCTCGTGCTCGGCGCCTCCGCGGCCGGGATCCAGCCGATCCCGTGCACGGCTGCGCTCGTGCTCGAGAGGCTGACCCTCACCGGTCACGCTGCGGCCTTCGACGTCAACTCGACCTGCACGAGCTTCATCACGGCTCTCGACGTCGCGTCGCGGTACCTGGACGCCGGCGATCACGAGACGATCCTCGTGTTCGCGGGCGACGTGGGAACGCGTTTCCTGAATCCCGAGCAGCGCGAGAGCTTCGAGCTCTTCAGCGATGCCGGTGCAGCCGTCGTGCTCCGCCGCTCCGCCGACGCCGACCGGGGCGTGATCGCGAGCACTCAGCGCACCTGGCCCGCCTATGCGCACGACACCGAGATCAGGGGAGGGCTGTCCGGGTCGCCCGCGCAGGCCTATGCCACGGCAGACCCCGCCGACTACCTGTTCGACATGGACGGACGCCGAGCGCTGCTCGGGATGATGCGCGTGCTGCCGGAGTTCTTCGACGCGTTCCACCGAAGCTCGGGGATCTCCTACGACGACGTCGCGCTCTGGGTGCCCCATCAGGCGTCGGCCGCGCTCGGACCGATGCTCGACCGCCTCGGCATCCCGGTCGAACGCCGCATCGACGAGGTGAGGGAGTTCGGCAACATGGTGTCGTCATCGGTCCCGTTCATGCTGGCCCGCGCTCTCGAGAGCGGTCGGGTCGGCGCCGGTGACACCGTGATCCTCTGCGGCACGGCCGCGGGCCTCACGGCCAACATCCTCGCGCTCCGACTCTGAGCCGCCGGCGGGGGACCGAAGTCTCCCGGCCGGTCCCGCTCACACCAGAGTGCGGCCGATGCTTCCGATCACCCCGTCGATCGGCTGCCCCGAGGCGTCACGTCGCGCACCCGCGTCCGGGAGCTTGCGCACGGCACCCGTCGGGTCGACGGCCTGTGCCGGGCTCGGTCCCACCCAGGCGACCGTCAGACGGTCCTCGCCCTTCAGGAACGCGTGCGCCCGCACACCGCCGGTCGCCCGGCCCTTCGAGGGGTACTCGGAGAACGGCGAGACCTTCGCGCGGCCCGGTTCGGTTCCCGGAAGGCTGCTGTCGCCTCCGGACACCGTGGCGACCACGGCATCGGACTCGGGGTTCACCGCACCGAAGAAGAGCACCGAGGCGCCTGCGCCCAGCTTGATGCCGGCCATGCCACCCGCTGGTGCACCCTGTGGTCGCACCGCAGACGCGGAGAACCGGAGCAGCTGGGCGTCGCTCGTCACGAAGACGAGGTCGTCATCGTCCCGCGCAGCCACCGCGCCGACCACCGTGTCACCGGGCTTCATGCCGATGACCTCGAGATCGGGGCGCACGGGCAGTGTCGACGGGACGATCCGCTTCACGGTGCCCTGTGCCGTGCCGAGCGCGATCGGCACCTCGCTGTCGAAGCGGACGAAGCCCAGGATGCGCTCTCCGCGGGTGGTGATCCCGAGGTAATCGCGTAGCGGGGCTCCTGCGGCCAACTGCACGGACGACGACGGCACCGACGGCAGGTCGACGGGGGAGAACCGCAGCACGCGACCCTCGGTCGTCAGCGCGCCGATCTCGGCACGGACCGTGGTCTCGATCGTCGTCAGGATCGCGTCGTGCTTGCTGCGGCGCGGCGGCAGGGAGAGCTCCTGGCCCTCGCCGAGATCCACCCGCACCGCTCGACCGGTCGTCGAGAGGACGAGCACGGTCGGCGCGTCCGCGATCTGCAGATCGACCGCGGCGCCCTTCGTCGCACGGGGCTTCGGGGGAGCGGCGTTCATCAGGAGCGTGCGGCGAGGAGTGCCGTAGGCGTCTGCCGCGGCATCCAGTTCCTTCGCGACCGCAGCCCGAAGCAGCACGTCGCTGCCGAGGAGCTCGCGCAGCGCGGCGATCTCGGCGAGCAAGGCGTCGCGCTCGGTCTCGAGTTCGATGCGCGAGAACTTCGTCAGTCGGCGCAGGCGCAGCTCGAGGATGTACTCGGCCTGCAGCTCGCTGAGGTCGAACACGGAACGCAGTCGCGCACGCGCCTGCTCGGAGTCGTCGGACGAGCGGATGACCTGGATGACCTCGTCGATGTCGAGGATCGCGATGAGCAGACCCTCGACGAGGTGCAGCCGCTCTTCGCGCCGCGCGAGCCGATACCGGCTGCGTCGCGTGATGACCTCGAGACGGTGTGCCACGTAGACCCGGAGCATCTCCTTGAGCCCCAGTGTGCGGGGCTGTCCGTCGACGAGTGCGACGTTGTTGATGCTGAAGGAATCCTCGAGGGGCGTCAGGCGGTACAGCTGCTCGAGCACCGCGTTGGGGTCGAACCCGGTCTTGATGCCGATCGCGACGCGCAGGCCGTGGTTGCGGTCCGTGAGGTCGGTCACGTCGCTGATGCCCTGCAGCTTCTTCGCCTGCACCGCATCGCGGATCTTCTCGATCAGTCGCTCGGGGCCGACCATGTACGGCAGCTCAGACACGATGATGCCGGTTCGCCGCGGTCCGAGGGGTTCGACGGAGACCTTGCCTCGCACCTTGAGCGCGCCGCGTCCGTTCGTGTACGCGTCCTTGACACCGTCGAGACCCATCAGGATGCCACCGGAGGGGAAGTCGGGCCCGGGCACGAACTCCATGAGCTCTTCGGTCGTGGCGTCGGGGTTCTCGAGCAGGTGCGTGGCGGCGGCGACGACCTCGATCAGGTTGTGCGGCGCCATGTTGGTGGCCATGCCGACCGCGATGCCGCTCGCTCCGTTGACGAGGAGGTTGGGGAAGGCGGCCGGGAGCACGGAGGGCTGCTGGAACTGGCCGTCGTAGTTCGGGATGAAGTCGACGACGTCCTCGTCGAGGTTCTCGGTGAGTGCCATCGCCGGGGACGCCAGGCGCGCCTCTGTGTAGCGCGCCGCGGCTGGTCCGTCGTCGAGCGAGCCGAAGTTGCCGTGGCCGTCGACGAGGGGAACGCGCAGCGCCCATTCCTGGGCGAGTCTCACGAGGGCGTCGTAGATCGCGGTGTCGCCGTGCGGGTGCAGCTTTCCCATGACCTCGCCGACGACACGGGCGCTCTTCACATGGCCGCGGTCGGGCCGGAGCCCCATTTCGGCCATCTGATAGAGGATACGGCGCTGAACGGGCTTGAGACCGTCGCGGGCGTCGGGCAGTGCCCGCGAGTAGATCACCGAGTAGGCGTACTCGAGGAAGGAACCCTGCATCTCGGTTTCGAGATCGATGTCCTGGATTCTCTCCGGGGCGAGCTCGGGAGGCGGGGTCTTCGGCATGGCCATCCTGAATGGGTGCGAGGCTGAGGGCGTACGGGAGCCTGTGTCAGACTGGCTCGGATGCCCATCATTCTACCGTCCGAGTCGCCCGCAGCCCGGAGCGTCGTCGGGGTGGCGGACGACGTGTTCGCCGCTCTGCGCGGCGAGTCCGCGACCCTCCCGCGGGCCGAATCCGTCGTACTCGTGCTGATCGACGGACTCGGTGCGATCAGCCTGCGCGCCCACGCCGGGCACGCCCGCGCGCTGACTGCGGGAATGGCGAAGAAGGATGTGGCCCACTCGGTCTTCCCCTCGACCACCGCGGCGGCCCTCACGAGCATCCTCACCGGCGTGTGGCCCGGTCAGCACGGGCTCGTCGGATACAGCGTCCTCGACCCCGCACAGGACGCGCTGGTCAATCAGCTCACCGGCTGGGAGTCCGAGGGGCTCGACCCCGCGACCTGGCAGGCTGCTTCGACGATCTTCGAACGCGCCCGCGCCGAGGGTCGGCCGACCTTCGCCGTCGGTGTCGCCGCCTACGCCGGAAGCGGGTTCACACGAGCGACGCTGCGCGGTGCCGACTTCGTCGCCGCGCAGACGCCGGCAGATCGGGTCCAGGTCGCCTACGACCTGGCTGAGCGCCACCCCGGTTCGCTGGTCTACTGCTACCTGCCGGAGGCGGACAAGGCGGGCCACCGATACGGCCTCGATTCGGTGCAGTGGGTGTCAGCGCTCGAGGAGATCGATGCCGCGATGTCCCGACGGGTACCGCCGGGAGTCGGAGTGCTCGTCACCTCGGACCACGGCATGGTCGATGTGCCGTCGCACCGGCAGGTCGTGCTCGACGCCGAGCATCTGGCCGGCGTGCGTCACTTCGGCGGGGAACCGCGGATGCTGCACGTCTACGTCGATCCCGACGTCGAGGCCGCGGCCGTCGCCGCTCGATGGACGCGCGATCTCGACGGACGCGCCGATGTCGGAACCCGTCAGGAAGCGATCGCGGCGGGGCTGTTCGGCCCGGAGGTGACTGCCGCCGCCGCATCGCGGATCGGCGACGTGCTCGTCGTCGCGCGCGGCAACGGTGCGGTCTATGACGGGACCGCGCACGATCAGCGCAGCCGGGGGATGATCGGTCAGCACGGCGGCCTCACTCCGGAGGAGCGTCAGGTTCCCCTGCTCCGGTTCGGTGCGTTCGCCCGCTGAGCGACCTCTGAATCGAGCCGCAGCGCCGTGCAGCGCTCGCGTCCGACCGGCGGGCTCTACTCGTCGGTGCGTGCCCCGAAGACGATCTCGTCCCAGGACGGCATGGCGTTGCGCCTCTTGCGTCGGCCGGAGTTGTCGTTCGTCGGCTCGGGAGCGGCCTCGGGCTCGTCGTCCTCCTCGGGCGTGGAACTCTCGAAGGCGTCGAACAGCGCGATCGGATTGCGGTCGTCCTGGTCGTCTTCGGATGTCTCCAGGAGCGGGGCGGTCTCCCGCTGTCCGCGGCGTCGTCGGAGCGCTTCGAGCAGGTCAGCGGTCTCGGGGCTCGTCGTCGCCGACTCCGGGGCGCGCTTGATCGCGGCATCCTGCACCGCCGCGGGGGAGCGCTCGGGTGCGGACACATCCTCGACATCTGCCTCGGGGGCAGCGATCAGTCGCGGTCCGAAGGCGCCGGAGTCGAAGCGGCTGTCGTCCTTATAGGGCGAGGCCTGGCGCTCGGCCTCGACCGCTCGCAGGCGCGGGATGAGTCCTTCGGGGAGTGAGCCCTGGCGCGAGAGCTGGGTCGCATCGGCGTTGAGCGGCGACAGGGCGCTGCGGCGAGGATCGAAGCTCCAGCGGGCATCGTGCTCGACCTCGTTCGCGGCGAACTCGAGCTTGATGATCCAGCCGCTCTCGTCCTTCCAGCTCGCCCATCGTTCGGCTGAGGCCTCGATCTCGGAGAGCTTGGCGCGGATGGCTGTGCCGAACGTCGGCTGCGCGTCGGGTTCGACATCGCTGCCGATGAGCACGGGAACGGCGAGAGCCTGGCCGATGACGTGCTCGCGCTCAGCCAGCACGGGGCCTTCGAAGCGGATGACGTCCTCGACGCTGATGCCGAGGAGCTCTGCCACCTCGGGGGCCGTGAGTCCGGCGCGGATCTGTGCCTGGATGTCGCGCGGGCTCGCGGCGAGTCGCTGAGCAGTCGGCTCGCTCTGTCGCGTCGCCCGGCGGATCTCGCGGTGCAGGACGTCGTCGATGGGCAGCGCGAAGCGCTCGCCCGACTCGGTCGCGAGTACGAGCAGACCTGCTTCTGTGCCGACGATGGTGACGTTTTCCATGCGAATGCCCCTCTGATGGGTGTGCGTTCATGGTGTCACGCGGCGTGCCTCTCAGCCGGGAATACTCTGGGCGTGCCGTGAGTTTGGTCTGTCGCACGCACCGGCATTTGCTTATTGCCTCGCAGTCGTGCAAACTATGGCCGCCGATTACCCCGACGGCGCACCACCCACTCGCATGAAAGTGGAGATTCACCACATGGCAACCGACTACGACGCTCCCCGCAAGAGTGAAGACGACTCCGAGTCGATCGAAGCCCTCAAGGAGCGTGTGCCGGACAAGAGCTCCGGCTCTTCGGGAGACGAGGATGCGGACAACCCGTCCAGCTTCGATCTTCCCGGAGCCGATCTTTCCGACCTCGAGCTCGATGTCGTCGTGCTGCCCGCGCAGCAGGACGAATTCACCTGCATGAACTGCTTCCTCGTGAAGCACCGTTCACAGCTCGATCACGAGGGCTCCTCCGGCCCCATCTGCAAGGAGTGCGCCGCCTGAGCGCACCAGAGCGATAATTCACGCGCCCCCGACCTCTCGGTCAGGGGCGCGTCGTCTTTGTACGTGGGGGCGGCTGCCGTCAGCCCCGGGAAGCGAGGATCGCCGCCGCGAGGCGGTCGGGCGTTCTGGTCGAGACGGTCCACGTGTCGACCGGATCGTCCGGGTCGATGTTGGGCACCACGACGACGCCGTCGACGCCGCCGCGGATCAGATGCCACCCGCGGGCCGGCAGACCGGGGCCGCGCGCCTGGCGCGCCTCCTCGCCACTCAGCGCCGTCGGCGTGCCGAGGTGTCGAGTCTCGATGTGCGCCCGTCCGGCGCGGAGCACGTCGCCCTCGACCGACACGACGGGCGTGAGTGCGATGAACGCGATCACGAGCAGCGCCGAGACCGCGGCGCCGACGATCAGCGCGATGGTGGAGCCGACGGGGACGAAGATGAGGGCGACCATCGGGCCCGCGAGCGCGACCGTCACCAGCAGCCACAGGCTGGGGGACAGTCTCTCGCGGTAGCGGGTCCGCGCGTCAGGAGCGATGTTCTGCATTAGCCTCGTGGGGTGACTGATTCCGTTGATGTCCCCATTATCGCCTCTGTGGTGCCCGGTTACGCCCACCCCGGCGACGCCGGAGCAGATCTGGTGGCGGCGGAGGCCGTTCATCTGGCTCCCGGGGAGCGCGCACTCGTGGCGACGGGCGTGCGCATCGCGCTGCCCGAGGGATACGCGGCATTCGTGGTGCCGCGCAGCGGCCTCGCGGCCAAGCACGGCATCTCGATCGTCAACTCGCCCGGCACGGTGGACGCCGGATACCGCGGCGAGATCAAGGTGAGCCTGATCAACACCGACATCCGCAGCGCGTACGATGTGGCCGTCGGCGACCGCATCGCACAGCTGATCGTCATGCCCGTGACGCGAGCCACGTTCATCTCGGTCGAGGAGCTGCCCGACAGCGTCCGCGGCGAAGGTGGCTTCGGTTCGACCGGCTACCAGGCAGGATCCCATTCCCCTTCGGCAGGACAGGCCAATGACTGACAACAACGCGACTCCCTCGAAGTCGGCTCCGGACGACCGGGCGACTCAGGGCCCCTTCGACGACTCCGAGGCGAACCCCGTGCGCCCCTACATCGACCTCGGCGGAATCAAGATCCTTCCGCGCGAAGGCCTGAACCTCCGGCTGGAGGTCGAGGAGCAGTCCAAGCGCATCGTCGCCGTCGGCCTCGACTACGCCGACTCCTCGCTTCAGGTACAGCCCTTCGCCGCACCGCGATCCGGTGGGCTGTGGGACGAGACGCGAGTGCAGCTGCGCGATCAGGTCCGCGGCCAGGGCGGTCGCGTCGAGGAACGGGACGGCCCTCTCGGCAAGGAGCTGCTCGCCGAGGTGCCGGCCGCCGCGAACGAGGGCTCGGAGCTTCGGCTCGCCCGGTTCATCGGCATCGACGGTCCGCGCTGGTTCCTCCGCGGCGTGATCGGCGGCGCGGCCGCGTCCGATCTCGAGGCGGCAGCGAAAGTCGAGGATCTCTTCCGGTCGATCGTGGTCGTCCGTGGTGGGGCTCCGATGCCTCCCCGCGACCTGATCCCGCTGAAGATGCCCGCGACTCCCGGCTCAGCGTGACCACGCCGGATCAGGCACCGGAACCCGAGCGCGAGCAGAGTGCGTCGGACATCGTCGGTGCCGCCCTCGGCGGCGCCGCCCGGCGTGCGGGACTCGACCCGAACGAGAGCGGCGCGACACACAAGGTGGTTTGGTCTGCGATCGGCGGGTGGCGTGGCATCCTCGAGTCCGTCCTCCCGAGCCTGGCGTTCGTGATCCTCTTCACACTCCGGCCCGAGCCGCTGATCCTTCCGCTGGGAGTGTCCGTCGGACTCGCGGCCGTGTTCACCATCGTCCGGCTGGTGCAGAAGTCCCCACCGTCCGCGGCCATCGGCGGTCTGGTGGCCGCTGCCGCAGCCGCGGCACTCGCGCTGTGGACTGGACGAGGTGAGGACAACTTCGTCCCCGGCCTGATCACGAACGCCGCGTACGGCACGGCGATGCTCGTCTCCGCGTTGATCGGGTGGTCGCTCATCGGCCTCGCTGTCGGGTTCCTGATGGGGGAGGGCACCGCCTGGCGCGGCGACCGTCGCAAGCGCCGGGCCTTCTTCTGGCTCGGAGTCGCCTGGGCCGCGCTGTTCTTCGCGCGGCTGGCGGTGCAGCTCCCGCTCTACCTCGCCGGTGATGTCACAGCGCTCGGGACGCTCAAGCTCATCATGGGTCTTCCGCTGTTCGCGCCGCTGATCGCCGTCACCTGGCTGATCGTGCGCGCGCTCTATCCGCGCGCGTCGGATGCCGAGGCGACTGCGCACTCGTGATAGATTTATCTTGACATCAAGATAAATTGCAGGCTTTCGCCCGGAGGCTGAGCGGAGCAGACTGGTTAGGTCTGCCTTGCTAGCCGCAGGGGCTCGCTGGCGAGCAAGATGGAGGCGCCTGTCGCTCCCATCCGAATAGAAGGAGACGGATTCGTGTCCACGGTGAACAGCTTCGGTGCC
This sequence comes from Microbacterium sp. WCS2018Hpa-23, assembly GCF_031843845.1. Taxonomy (NCBI): domain Bacteria; kingdom Bacillati; phylum Actinomycetota; class Actinomycetes; order Micrococcales; family Microbacteriaceae; genus Microbacterium; species Microbacterium sp. WCS2018Hpa-23. The sequence continues at coordinate 288,926 of NZ_JAVTIZ010000007.1, read as the reverse complement.
AAGAGCACCCTGACGGTCGGCAGCACCGACTACGAGATCTTCCGCATCGACACGGTGCCCGGTTTCGACAAGCTCCCCTTCAGCCTCAAGGTCCTCCTTGAGAACCTGCTTCGCACCGAGGACGGCGCGAACGTGACGAAGGCGCAGATCGAAGCCCTGGGTTCGTGGGATGCTGCGGCAGAGCCGAGCACCGAGATCCAGTTCACGCCCGCCCGCGTGGTCATGCAGGACTTCACCGGTGTTCCCTGCATCGTCGACCTCGCCACCATGCGCGAGGCAGTGACGGCGCTCGGCGGCGACGCGAACAAGATCAACCCGCTCTCGCCCGCAGAGATGGTCATCGACCACTCGGTGATCGCCGATCTCTTCGGTTCCGAGAATGCGCTCGAGCGCAACGTCGAGATCGAGTACGAGCGCAACGGCGAGCGCTACCAGTTCCTCCGCTGGGGCCAGACCGCCTTCAGCGACTTCAAGGTCGTCCCGCCCGGAACCGGCATCGTGCACCAGGTGAACATCGAGCACCTGGCCAAGGTCATCTATGACCGTGACGTGAACGGCGTGCTGCGTGCGTACCCCGACACCTGTGTCGGCACCGACTCGCACACCACGATGGTCAACGGCCTGGGTGTGCTCGGCTGGGGCGTCGGCGGCATCGAGGCCGAGGCCGCGATGCTCGGCCAGCCCGTGTCTATGCTCATCCCGCGCGTCGTCGGCTTCAAGCTGTCGGGCGAGATCCCTGCCGGTGTCACGGCGACCGACGTCGTGCTCACCATCACCGACCTGCTGCGTAAGCACGGCGTCGTCGGCAAGTTCGTCGAGTTCTACGGCGAGGGCGTGGCATCCGTGCCGCTGGCCAACCGTGCCACGATCGGCAACATGTCTCCGGAGTTCGGCTCCACCGCCGCGATCTTCCCGATCGATGACGTCACGCTCGACTACCTGCGCCTGACCGGGCGCAGCGACGAAGCCGTCGCACTCGTCGAGGCCTACGCCAAGGAGCAGAAGCTCTGGCACGACGAGAATGCCGAGCCGACCTTCAGCGAGTACCTCGAGCTCGACCTCGGCACCGTCGTGCCGTCGATCGCCGGCCCGAAGCGTCCGCAGGACCGCATCCTCCTCTCCGAGGCGAAGACGCAGTTCGAGCACGACATCCTCTCGTACGCATCGGCATCGACCTCGGACTCCGTGGTCGACCTCGAGTCGAAGCACTCGTTCCCGGCGTCCGACCCGGGTTCCGTTCCCGGTGAAGAGGAGCCCACGACCACCCGACCGGTGCACATCAACAGCGGTGCTCCGGCCAACGCGTCGACGCCGGTGCCGGTGACGACGCCCTCGGGTGAGAAGTACATCCTCGACAACGGTGCGGTGACGCTCGCGGCCATCACGTCGTGCACGAACACCTCGAACCCGTCGGTCATGATCGCCGCAGGTCTCGTCGCCCGCAAGGCGCTCGAGAAGGGCCTCAAGCAGAAGCCGTGGGTCAAGACGACGCTCGGTCCCGGCTCGAAGGTCGTCACGGACTACTACGAGAAGTCCGGACTCGACAAGGACCTCGAGGGCCTCGGCTTCTACACCGTCGGCTACGGCTGCACGATCTGCATCGGCAACTCCGGTCCGCTGATCGAAGAGGTCTCCGCGGCCATCAACGACCACGATCTCGCCGTGACCGCCGTGCTCTCGGGCAACCGCAACTTCGAGGGGCGCATCAGCCCCGACGTGAAGATGAACTACCTCGCCAGTCCGCCGCTGGTCATCGCCTACGCGCTGGCAGGGTCGATGCACTTCGACTTCGAGAACGACGCGCTCGGCAAGGGAACCGACGGCGAAGACGTCTTCCTGAAGGACATCTGGCCCACCCCGGCCGAGGTTCAGGAGCTGGTCGACTCGTCGATCTCGCGTGAGCAGTTCATCAAGCAGTACGCGACCGTCTTCGACGGCGACGAGCGCTGGCGCAGCCTCCCCACCCCGGACGACGACATCTTCCAGTGGGACGAGAACTCTACCTACGTGCGCAAGGCGCCCTACTTCGACGGCATGACGATGGAGCTCACCCCGGTGCGCGACATCGAAGGTGCGCGCGTCATGGCGACCCTGGGCGATTCGGTCACCACCGACCACATCTCGCCCGCCGGAAACATCAAGGCCGGCACGCCCGCCGCTCAGTACCTCACCGAGCACGGCGTCGACCGCAAGGACTTCAACTCCTTCGGTTCGCGTCGAGGCAACCACGAGGTCATGATCCGCGGAACGTTCGCGAACATCCGTCTGAAGAACCTGATGGTCTCGGCCGTCAACGACGGTCAGGTCGTCGAGGGTGGATACACCCGCGACTTCACCCAGGCGGGTGGCCCGCAGTCGTACATCTATGACGCGAGCATGAACTACCAGGAGCAGGGCACCCCCCTTGTCATCTTCGGTGGCAAGGAGTATGGCTCCGGCTCGTCACGTGACTGGGCGGCCAAGGGCACGAGCCTGCTGGGCGTCAAGGCGGTCATCACCGAGAGCTTCGAGCGCATCCACCGCTCGAACCTGATCGGCATGGGTGTCGTCCCGCTGCAGTTCCCGGCCGGCGAGAGCTGGGAGTCGCTGGGTCTCGACGGCACCGAGGTCGTCTCGATCACGGGTCTCGAGGAGCTCAACAACGGAACGACCCCGAAGACGGTCCGCGTGACCGCCACCCCGACCGATGACTCGCCCGAGGGCAAGCAGGTCGTGGAGTTCGACGCGGTCGTCCGCATCGACACCCCCGGTGAGGCGGACTACTACCGCAACGGCGGCATCCTGCAGTACGTGCTGCGTTCGCTGGTCTGATCACACGGTCGGAAAGGGCTCGGTTCTTCGGAATCGGGCCCTTTCCGCGTGTCAGGGCCCGTGTCAAGGGGGAGTCGCTCTCCGAGCTTTCCCGGATGCCCGGGGTAGGATCGAGCAGGCGTCCGTACCGGAATCGGATGCCGTGAACGGTGCCTATGAGGAGGTGCAGATGCCGATTCTTCCGAGCATCTCAGGACCCCGTGACCTCGACTCGCTGTCCGAGGATCAGCTCATCGAGCTCGCGGGGGAGATCCGTGAGTTCCTCGTCGAGAACGTGTCGCGCACCGGCGGGCATCTGGGCCCGAACCTCGGTGTGGTCGAACTGACGATCGCACTGCACCGCGTCTTCTCGTCTCCGGACGACCCCTTCATCTTCGACACCGGTCACCAGTCGTACGTGCACAAGCTGCTCACCGGGCGTCAGGACTTCTCGTCTCTCCGTGTGCGCGGAGGGCTCGCCGGCTATCCGCAGCGCTCCGAGAGCCCGCACGACGTCGTCGAGTCGTCACACGCATCCAGCTCGCTGAGCTGGGCCGACGGGGTCTCGCGCGCACTGACCGCGACCGGGCGCGCAGACCGCCATGTGGTCGCCGTCGTCGGAGACGGCGCCCTGACCGGCGGCATGACGTGGGAGGCGCTCAACAACATCTCCGATGACAACGACCGCAATCTCGTCATCGTGGTGAACGACAACGGGCGCTCCTATGCCCCGACGATCGGCGGCATGTCGCGCTACCTCAACCGTGTGCGCACCGCCGCGGCATACAAGGAGCTGCACCATAAGTCCGATCGCCTCTTCCGCGCCTTCGGGCCCGTCGGCCGCGCCGTCTTCCGCGGTGTGCGGGGCGGGACGCACGGGTTCCTCTCACGGTTCACGAACAATGAGGCACTGTATTCCAACCTCGACATCAAGTACCTCGGCCCCGTCGACGGACACGATCTTCCTGCGCTTCTCGAGACCCTCGAGCTCGCGAAGTCGTTCGGCGCACCCGTCATCGTGCACACCATCACCGAGAAGGGGCGCGGCTACCAGCCGGCCCGCGATGACGAGGCCGACCAGTTCCATGCGGTCGGGCGCATAGACCCGACGACCGGTGAGACGCTCTCGTCGGGAGGGACCGGATGGACCGATGTCTTCTCCGACGCTCTCGTCTCCGTGGGCGAGCGCCGCTCGGACGTGATCGCGATGACCGCCGCGATGCTGCGCCCGACGGGTCTCGCTCCGTTCGCGGAGCGATTCCCCGACCGCGTCTATGACGTGGGGATCGCGGAGCAGCATGCGGTGGCATCGGCCGCTGGTCTCGCCTTCGGCGGCCTGCACCCGGTCGTGGCGCTGTACGCGACCTTCATGGGCCGCGCGTTCGATCAGGTGCTCATGGATGTGGCACTCCACCGTGCGGGTGTCACGTTCGTCCTCGACCGTGCGGGTGTCACAGGTCCCGACGGTCCTAGTCACCACGGCATGTGGGACCTCGCGATGCTGCAGATCGTCCCGCACATCCGCATCGCGGCTCCGCGAGACGGCGCGCGCCTGCAAGAAGCGCTCGATGAGGCAGTGCTCGTCACAGACGCCCCGACCGTGATCCGCTACCCCAAGGGCGATGTGGCGCCTGAGCTGCCCGCTCTCGAGCGCCTGCATGACGGTGTCGACGTGCTCGCCCGCGGCGAGTCCGAAGACGTGCTGCTCGTGGCGATCGGGCCGTTCGCCGCGCTGGCGATGGATGTCGCCGAGCGTCTTCGCGCCCAGGGCATCGGTGCGACCGTCATCGACCCTCGCTGGGCGATCCCGGTGCAGCCCTCGATCGTCAGCATGGCCGCGCGTCATCGCCTCGTCATCACGATCGAAGACGGAATCCGCGTCGGCGGCATCGGAACGCGCGTGCGTCAGGTGCTCCGCGAGGCGGGCATCGACACGGCGGTCGACGAGCTGGGCCTGCCGGACGAGTTCATCGATCACGCCTCGCGCGATCAGATCCTCGCGGATGCCGGACTCACCGCGTCGAAGATCGCGCAGGACGTCGTATCCCAGGTTCTCGGGACTCGTATTCCGGTCGCTCGCCAGTCGGGGGAGACCGGCGCTGTCGATCTTCCGCTGCACGAGCGGAGCTGATCCCGGGCGGCCTATCCGTGAGTGCCCGCCCGGTCAGTTGAGGGCGTGCAGCGCCGCGACGGCTTCGGCACCGCGGTCCGTGTCGCGGAGCGCGGTGGAGAGCAGATAACCGTCGGTCAGGGCGTCGCCCGTGACCATGACCCGGACGAGCTCGACCCCGCAGGAACGTCTGACCTCGTCAGCGCTGGCGGCGATTACGCGGGTGTTGATCTCGTCGTTGTGCGGCAGCTCGGCTCCGTCGAGGCTCCGGATGACGTCTCGCAGGGCCGCGCCGACGATGTTCGACGCGCGTTCGTTCACGTTCACCACGTCGAGTTCGAACACTCGCAGATCTCGGCCGGTGGCCAATGGTCGCCATTCGAAGGACGCGTGCACCCGGTGCTGATGCCCGCTGGCGCCGGTCATCTCGCGGGCGGGCAGGTCGGTCGCGCGACAGCGGACGTCGATGAGCTTGTACCAGTAGAACAGTGGGAAGGCGCCGTGCGAACCGGGGTCGAGCACGACGACTTCGCCGACCGCGCCCCCGCGTGAGGTGGGCCGCCGCTGCGGCCTGTTGCGGATGATCGGCTTGCCGTTCCGGGTGCGGATCGCCGCCCACCCCTCATCCACCGTGACGACGAAGATCTTCAACAGGGCCGGCACGACCAGCAGGATCGTGAGGATCGCCGTGCCGGTCTTGAACAGACCCGACATTCCCTTACCACCGAGCATCGAGAGGAGCATGTCCATGACACCACTGTGCCGCCTGCTGCTTCTGCGCACGGCCATTCACCGCTCTCCGATGCCGGTGTTCACACGCTGTTCCGTCGGTGTTATCCGCGACGCCGCGAGGTGGATACGCCGCGGGCGCGGGCGAGGCTCGATGCGCCTCAGCCGAGGTCCGCGAGCACCTCGGCAAGCAGTGCTTCGGTCGTGACTCTCGCCCGCTCGCGGTCGGCCTCGACGAGGCCGATCCTGGTGCGCCGGTCGAGGATGTCGGCGACGGTCATCGCGCCCTCGGCGCGCACGGCGAACTCGACCTGCGCGCGAGGCACTGCGCCGTCGGCATCCGAACCGGGACGAGACCGCTTCGGCGCGGTGTCGGTGAGCCGGAGGGACGCCGTCCGACTCGGCGCGGCGTTCAGACCGCTGACGTGTGCTGCGAGGTCGACGGCGTCTTCCGCCATCCGCCGATACGTCGTCAGCTTGCCTCCGAGGACGTTGACGAACCCCGCGTCGGAGACGGCGACCAGATGACGGCGAGAGATGTCCGCGGTCGAATCGGCGCCTGAGTCGACCAGCGGGCGGAGGCCCGCGAACGCCCCGCGCACTCGTTCCCGACCGATGGGTTCGGCGAGCACCCGGTTCAGGGTCGTGAGAAGGAAGCAGATCTCGCCCTCTGTCGGCGTGGCGATCCGCGGCACAGCGCCCGGAGCATCCTCGTCCGTCAGACCGACGATCACCCGTCCGCTCTGCTGCGGCAGAGCGAACACGTAACGGCTGATCGACCCCTCGTGCGGGATGGTCAGCGCCGCCGACGGGTGTCCGAGGTCGGCGGCGTCCAGGACGATGTGGGTTCCGCGGCTGGGGCGCATGGTGATCGACTCGTCGAGGGTCCCGGCCCACACCCCGGTGGCGTTGATCACCGAGCGGGCCCGGATGTCCAGGGTCTTGCCGGTCAGCGCGTCCGCGGCGATCGCCCCATCGCTGCGGAGCCCTCGCGCGCGAACCCGCGTGAGGATGCGTGCGCCGAGAGCCGCGGCCGTGCGGGCGACCGTCACGACCAATCGCGCATCGTCGACGAGCTGTCCGTCGTACGAGAGCATTCCGCCCCGAAGTCCTCGGCGGTCGAGCGCGGGAACCAGATCATGGGCGGCGCGCGCGGAGACCAATCGCGGCCCGGGCAGCACCGTTCGTGGCGTGCGAGCCCGCATCCGCAGCAGATCGCCCATGGCCATGCCCGCGATACCTGCCGCGCGCTGTGCGGCGGTCACGCCGACGGCGAAGGGCATCAGCTGGCCGAGCGGTCGGATGAGATGCGGTGCGATGACCGTCATCAGCAGGTGCCGCTCGAGGGTGCTCTCCTTCGCGGTCGCGACATCACCGGTGGCGAGATAGCGAAGGCCTCCGTGCACGAGCTTCGAGCTGAATCGGCTCGTGCCGAATGCGAGGTCATCCGCTTCGAGCAGCGTGACGGACAGCCCTCGGGAGGCGGCGTCGAGAGCGACTCCCGTGCCGGTGATCCCGCCGCCGATAACGAGCACGTCGACGGTCTCTTCGGCGGCCCGAGCGAGGTCTGCGGCCCGACGCGCGACGTTGAGGTCGGGGGAGTAGGCGGTCATGGCCGGAGCAGCCCGTCGAGAGCAGCGCGCAGCTCGCGTTCCCACGATTGCTCGGAGATGAGCTCCGAGACGGTCCCGTGCGACAGCACCGCCGATTGCGCGATGAGCAGCAGCATCACCGCGATCTCGCTCGGCTCTCCCGCCCGGACGCTCCCACCGCGCTGCGCGGTCTCGATCGCCGCGGCGAGCCACTGCAGGATCAACCGCTGGCTCGATCCGACGCGCTGCAGCGTGTAGCGGGTGAAGACCTCGGGCTCGTCCGCGAGCAGTCGCCCATAGACCTCGTCGGAGCGGAAGGACGCCGAGAAACGGAGAACGTCGTCGACGAGGTCGTGGCGGGTGAGGGGCTCCGCCGGAAACTGCGCGACGATGCCGGCGACCCGGCGGAGCAGGGCTGAGCGCACGACGTCGTCGGCGTCGTTCCAGCTGCGGTAGATCGTCGGACGGCTGTGACCTGCGCGACGCGCGAGTTCCGCGATGGTGACTCCGTGTACCCCTCTGCGGCTGATCAGGTCGTCGGCCGCGTCGAGGATGCGCGCCTGGGTGGCGTCCCAGAGCGGATGCTGTGAGAGCCGCGCTTCTGCAGTCACTTGACGTTCTTCCATGATGTGTCACACTGTAACGCATGAGTCAGGAGAACGGCAGAGTCGCCGCACGATCGGAGATGCGGTGGAACGGCTGGGGTGATCCCGCGAAGGCCGATGATCTGCCCCGGGCCGTGCGGGCGCTGCTCCCGTTGCTGCTCGGGCGCATCCGCAAGCCCGCCACGCCCGTCGAGCTCGGGGACGTGCTCCTCGCCGCCTCTGCGCTTACTCCCGACGACATCGTGGCGTTCACCGTCGTCGTGGGCAAGGATCGGGTCGATGTCTCTGACGAGGCTCGGATCCGCCATGCAGGCGGTCGCTCGACGCCCGATCTGCTGCGAAGGCGACTGGTGCGTCAGGTCACCCCAGATGCCATCGTCCTTCCTGCCGATCACGACGAGGTGGCTGCCGTGCTCTCCGTCGCCGCCGATCGCGGAGTGGCGGTGATCCCCTTCGGCGGCGGAACGAGCGTGGTCGGGGCCCTCGATCCGCAGCGCGGCCGCCACCACGCCGTGATCAGTCTGGATCTGCGCCGACTCACCGGTCTCCTCCGCCTCGACGATGTCAGCGGCGAAGCAGTCCTCGCCGCAGGAACCACCGGGCCTGATGCAGAGGCGCTGCTCAGCGCGCATGGATTCGAGCTCGGCCACTACCCGCAGAGCTTCCGCTACGCGACGATCGGCGGGTTCGCGGCCGCGCGGTCGTCGGGGCAGAACTCTGCGGGCCACGGGCGCTTCGACACCATGGTCACGGGCATCCGGGTGGCGACGCCGACCGGTGACATCGATCTCGGGCGGTCTCCGGGGTCTGCCGCGGGGCCCGACCTGGTCCGCGTGTTCCTGGGCTCCGAAGGCATCTTCGGGGTGATCACGGAGGTCCGCGTCCGCATCCATCCGATCCCGCGTGAGCGCGTTCTCGAGTCCTGGACGTTCCCGGATTTCGCTTCGGCTGCCGATGCCCTCAGAGCGGTGGCGCAGCATGGCGGCGGGCCGACGGTCATCCGCCTGTCCGATGAGGCTGAAACCGCGGTCAGCCTGGCGCAGGTCGGCCGGATCGGCAAGGCGCTCTCGAAGGGTGCAGCGGTCGTCACGGTGTACGAGGGCGGCGGCATCGTCGAGCGCCGGGCGCGCGCGTCCGCACTGCTGGCTGCTGCTGGCGGAGTCTCCTCCGGTGAGGGAGCGGCTGAGGACTGGCTCGACGGACGCTTCGACGGTCCGTACCTGCGCGACGCGCTGCTCGACGCGGGAGTCTTCTGCGAGACTCTCGAGACGGCGACCACCTGGGCGAACATCCCCACACTGAAGGCGGCGGTCACGACTGCCCTTCGCGACGGACTCTCCGACTCCGGCGCGAAGCCCTATGTGATGTGCCACGTATCCCACATCTATCCGACGGGGGCATCGTTGTACTTCACGGTGCTCGCCTCCATCCGGTCCGACCCGATGGAGGTCTGGGCACAGGTCAAGGCGCGTGTGAACGACGCGATCATCGCTAACGGCGGCACGATCAGCCACCACCACGCCGTCGGCCGCGATCATGCACCGTGGTTGGAGCAGGAGATCGGCGAGACCGGCGTGCGGATCCTGGCCGCGATCAAGCGCGAGCTCGACCCCACGGGGATCCTCAACCCAGGCGCCGTGATCTCCGCTGATCGGACGCGCTGACGTGGGTGACCACATCGCCATGCTGTCGAATCCCTCCGCGGGCAAGGGGCGCGCCGGGCGCGAGGCAGCCGCAGCTCTCGCCCATCTGCGGGCCCGTGGCGCAGACGTGCATGTGTTCACAGGGGACTCCGCCGCATCGAGCGAGGTGCTCGCGGCGCAGGCTCTCGGTGAAGAGCCGCGTGTGCTCGTGGTCGTCGGGGGAGACGGCACGCTGTCCGGCATCCTCGACCTTCTCTGCGAGAGCGCCGTCCCTGTCGCGCTCGTGCCGGCCGGTACGGGGAACGACCTCGCGCGGGCCCTGGGCCTTCCTCGCCACGACCCGGTCGCCGCAGCGGAGCTCGCGCTCTCCGGAGTCGCCAGGGCGATCGACATCGGAGAGATACGCACCGGAGGCCGCGTCGCGCCGTTCCTGACGATCGCCGCTCTCGGCTTCGACGCGAAGGTCAGCGATCGCACCAACCGGTTGCGCTGGCCCCACGGTGCGCTGCGCTACTACCTCGCCCTCGTGATCGAACTCCTGCGTCTGCGCCCGATGGAGTTCACGGTGTCCGTCGACGGCTCGGCCCCTGTCGCGGCGCCGGGCACTCTCGTGGCCGTCGGCAACACCGAGAGCTATGGAGGCGGCATGCCGGTATGCATTGGCGCGGCGGCCGACGATGGTCTCCTCGACCTCGTACAGGTGGCGCCGCTGAGCCGCCTCCGTCTGCTGCGGCTGTTCCCGCTGCTGCTTCGAGGCACGCACCTGTCGCGTCCCGAAGTGACGCACGGACGTGCCCGGTCCGTGACGGTGAGCGCACCGGGACTCGTCGTGTACGCCGACGGAGAGCGGATCGGCGAGGACGAATGCACGGTCGGTGTCCGCCCGGCGGCGCTCACTGTCCTGGTGCCTGCAGCGAAGGAGACGGGTCGTGGCTGACAGCGGCAGGAACGCGCGACAGAGCGCACCGTTCGACGAGGACGTGATCGTGATCGGCTCGGGCTTCGGCGGATCCGTCTCCGCGCTGCGGCTCGTCGAGAAGGGGTATCGCGTGCGCGTCTACGAGGCCGGACGTCGATTCGAAGACGAGGACTTCGCGAAGACCAGCTGGGATGTGCGTCGCTACCTGTGGGCGCCGGCGTTGGGCTGCTACGGCATCCAGCGCATCCACCGCCTGCCGCACGTGATGATCCTCGCGGGGGCGGGCGTCGGCGGTGGATCGTTGAACTACGCCAACACTCTTTATCAGCCCGGCGGAGCCTTCTTCACCGACCCCCAGTGGAACGCACTCGCGAACTGGGATGCCGAGCTCTCGCCGCACTACAGGACGGCGAAGCGGATGCTCGGCGTGGTCGAGCGGTACCCTCATTCCGGTCCCGTCGAGCGCATCATGGCCGGTGCCGCAGAGGATCTCGGTGTCGGCAGCACGTTCCGGCGGGCTCCGGTGGGCGTGTGGTTCGGCAGGCCGGGGGAGCGCACGCCCGATCCGTTCTTCGAGGGAGAGGGCCCAGATCGCACGGGCTGCACACTCTGCGGCAACTGCATGGTCGGATGCCGTGTCGGCGCGAAGAACACGCTGATGAAGAACTACCTCGCACTCGCGGAGCGCCGCGGCGCGGTGATCGAGCCGCTCCGCACGGTCACCGAGGTGCGCGCGCTCGCGGGCGGCGGGTTCGCCGTGACGAGTGAGCGCAGCGGTGCCTGGCTGCGTCGTGATCGCCGCACTGTTTGCGCCGGTCAGGTCGTGCTGGCTGCGGGCACCTGGGGCACACAGCAGCTGCTGCATCGGATGAAGCACTCGGGTGCTCTTCCGCGTGTGTCCGACGCCGTCGGGCGACTCACGCGGACCAACTCCGAGGCGCTCGACGGCGCGATCGCGACCCGGGTTCCGACTTCTCTCGACCTCGCGAAGGGCGTCGCCATCACGACCTCGTTCCACGTCGACGAGCGCACGCATGTCGAGAACGTGCGCTACGGGCCGGGCTCGAATCTGATGGGTGCGCTGGCGTCGGTCATGGTGCCCGGAGATGTGCCGCTCGGCCGCCGACTGGGCGGTCTCGTCGGGCGATTCCTTCGGGCGCCGATCCGTCAGCTGCGCCTGGGGTCTCTCCGGCGCTGGAGCGAGCGCGGCATCATCGCTCTCGTCATGCAGACCGTCGACAACTCGCTCACCCTGTCTCTGCGGCGCCGGTTCGGGCGCCTGGTGCTGACGAGCAGGCAGGGGCACGGTGAGCCGAACCCGAGCTATCTGCCTCAGGCGCACCGTGCGGCTGCGGCGATCGCCGCGCGCATGCAGAAAGAGGGTGGCGTGCCCGCCGAGGCGCGGGGCTCATGGCCCGAGGTCTTCGGCATCCCCCTCACCGCGCACTTCCTCGGCGGCGCCGTGATCTCGGCGTCCCCCGCGACAGGGGTCGTCGATCGGTACCACCGTGTGTGGGGACATCCGGGGCTGCACGTCGTCGATGGGGCGGCGGTACCCGCGAATCCGGGTGTGAACCCGTCGTTGACGATCACGGCGCTCGCGGAGCGGGCGATGTCGTTCTGGCCGCGCTCCGGCGAGGTCGACGGGCGCCCTGTTCAGCAGGCATGACGAAGGGGGCCGCGGCGAGCGCGACCCCCTTCGATGCATCCGATCAGCGGCTCTCGATACCGCGGATCTGCGGGGTGTGGAACTCTCCGCCGAAGGCGCGCTCCGAAGCGCCCTCGCGGTCGAGGTACGGCGACGCGCCACCGTCGATGAACGGCCAGCCCGCACCGAGGATGAGGCACAGGTCGATGTCCTCGACCTCGGGCACGACCCCCTCGTCGAGCATGAGCTTGATCTCGCTCGCGAGGCCGTCCTGCACCCGCTGCAGGATCGTCTCGGCTGACGCCGGTGTCTTGCCGACGGCGGGCTTCAGCAGCTTCTCGGCCTGCTTCGTCCAGCCGGTCACCCGACCGCCCTTGTCCTTCTCGATCACCGCGTCGAGCCCCGCGAGAGCGTGGAAGTTCTCGTTCGCGTAGAAGCGCTCCGGGAACGCGTGCGCCATCGTGTCCTGCACATGGGCTGCGACTTTCCACCCGACCAGGTCGATCAGCTGGAAGGGGCCCATCGGCAGCCCGAGAGGCGCGAAGGCCTTCTCGACATCGGTGATCGGAGTGCCCTCGTACACCGCGCGAGCGGCTTCGCCCATGACCTTGGCCAGCAGGCGGTTCACCACGAAACCGGGAGCATCCGCGGTGAGCACCGCGTTCTTGCCCAGGTTCTTCGCGACGACGAACGCGGTCGAGAGCGCACCCTCGGAGGTGACGGGCGTCTTCACGATCTCGATCAGCGGCATCACCGCGACCGGGTTGAAGAAGTGGAAGCCGACGAGGCGCTCGGGGTGAGCGAGCTTCGCGCCGATCTCCTCGACCGAGAGCGACGAGGTGTTGGTCGCCAGGATCGCGTCCTCGGCGATGATCTTCTCGATCTCGCCGAACACCTGCTGCTTGACGCCGACCTCCTCGAACACGGCCTCGATGACGAAGTCGCAGTCCGCGTACAGGCTCTTGTCGGTCGTGCCCGTGACGAGCGCACGCAGCTTGTTCGCGGAGTCCGCGTCAAGGCGGCCCTTGCCCTCGAGCTTGCCGATCTCCTCGTGGATGTAGGCCACGCCTTTGTCGACTCGCGCCTGATCGAGGTCGGTGATCAGCACCGGCACCTGCAGCTTGCGCACGAACAGCAGCGCGAACTGGCTCGCCATGAGTCCTGCGCCGATGATGCCGACTTTCGTCACCTTCTTGGCGAGGGCCTTGTCCGGCGCGCCGACGGGCCGCTTCGCGCGCTTCTGCACGAGGTCGAACGCGTACATGGATGCCGCGAACTGATCGCCCGTGACGAGTTCGGCGAGAGCCTCGTCCTCGCGCGCGAAGCCCTCGGCCTTGGTGCCGCTCTTCGCCCTGTCGAGCAGGTCGAGCGCAGCGTACGGGGACTTCGGAACGGTGCCGATCTTCGACTCGAGCATGCCGCGCGCCATCTTGATGGCGATCGGCCACTTGGTGAGTCGCTCGATCTTGCCCGGCTCGTTCTTGCGCTCGACCTTCTTGCCGCCGAGCACGGCGTCGGTCCAGGCCAGCGAGTTCTCGAGGTAGTTCGCTGCGGGGAAGATCGCGTCGACGATGCCCAGATCGAACGCCTGCTGCGGCTTCAGCATGCGGTTCTGCTTGAGCGGGTTCGAGATGACGACCTCGAGGGCGTTCTCGATCCCGATCAGGTTCGGCAGCAGGTAGGCGCCACCCCAGCCGGGGATGATGCCGAGGAAGACCTCGGGCAGAGCGATCGCCGCTGCGGACGCGTCGACCGTGCGGTAGCTGGAGTTGAGCGCGATCTCGAGGCCGCCGCCGAGCGCCAGCCCGTTCACGAACGCGAATGAGGGGACGCCGAGCTCGCCGAACTTTCCCAGCACCTTGTGGCCGAGCTGCGCGATCAGGCGGGCGTTGTCACGCGAGCCCACCTTGCTGATGTCCGAGAGGTCGGCCCCGGCGGCCAGGATGTACTGCTTGCCGGTGATGCCGACAGCCTGGATCTCTCCGGCGGCAGCGCGAGCGGCGAGGCTGTCGAGCGTGTCGCCGAGAGCGGTGAGCGTCGCCGGTCCCAGGGTGTTCGGACGCGTGTGGTCTCGTCCGTTGTCGAGGGTGATCAGCGCGAGCACCTTGCCCGATGCGAGGCGGATGTCGCGCACGGGGGAGTGCGTGATCACCTCGCCGTCGGTGAGGGCCTGGATGGGGGAGAAGTCGACGTTCGCGTACTGTTCGGAAATCGAGTGTGCCATCGGCGCTTACTTCCTCTTCTTGCCGTCGAAGTGCGGGTTCTCCCAGATGACGGAGCCGCCCTGCCCGAGACCGACGCACATGGCCGTCAGGCCGTAGCGCACGTCGGGACGCTCGGCGAACTGCGCCGCGAGCTGGATCATCAGACGCACACCGGATGCCGCGAGCGGGTGTCCGAGTGCGATCGCGCCGCCCCACTGGTTGACGCGGGGGTCGTCGTCGGCGATACCGAAGTGGTCGAGCAGCGAGATGACCTGGATCGCGAAGGCCTCGTTGAGCTCGAACAGGCCGATGTCGGCGATCGTGAGCCCGGCCTTCTTCAGCGCCTTCTCGGTCGAGGGGATCGGGCCGATGCCCATGATCTCGGGCTGGACGCCCGCGAACGCGAACGACACCATGCGCATCTTCGGTGCGAGACCGAACTCCTTCACCGCACCGCCGCCGGCGAGCAGCGACATCGTCGCGCCGTCGGTGAGGGGCGACGACGTGCCGGCGGTCACACGACCGTGCGGTCGGAACGGCGTCTTGAGCGCGGCGAGGTCTTCCATCGTCGTCTGCGGGCGCCGGCCCTCATCCTCCGTGGCGAGTCCCCAGGCTCCGTCTGCGGTCTTGGTCGCGACGGACACGAGGTCGGGCTGGATCTTGCCGGCGTCGTACGCGGCCTGCACCTTGTGCTGGCTGAGCATGCCGAACCGGTCGGAGCGCTCCTTGGTGAGGTGCGGGAAGCGATCGAAGATGCGCTCAGCCGTGACACCCATGTTCAGTGCGCCGGGGTCGACCATGCGTTCCGCGACGAACCGGGGGTTGGGGTCGGCGTTGCCGCCGATCGGGTGGTGGCCCATGTGCTCGACGCCGCCGGCGAGGGCGAAGTCGTACATCCCCACACCGATCGATGCGCCCATCGTCGTGACGCTGGTCATCGCACCCGCGCACATGCGTTCCACGGCGAGGCCGGGAACCGTCTGCGGGAGCCCGGCGAGGATCGCCACCGAGCGGCCGAGGGTGAGGCCCTGGTCTCCCGTCTGGCTCGTCGCCGCGATGGCGACGTCGTCGATGCGATCAGCAGGGACGGCTGCGTTCCGCTCCATCAGGCCGATGGTCGCCTTCACGGCGAGGTCATCTGCGCGGGTGTTCCAGTACATGCCCTTTTCGCCGGCGCGCCCGAAGGGGGTGCGCACTCCATCGACGAAGAAGACGTCCGAGATCTCGGCCACTCTGCCTCCAAGTTTGTGCGGTGGCCTCAGTCTATGGAGGGCCGGAAACCGGGAGGAATCGGTTGGGTCGAACCTACGAAGCGGGCGGCGGCGTCTCGTCGGGCGTTTGCGCTGCTTCTACAAAGGCGTCGGCGATCTTCTGTGCGGTCTGTGCAATCTGCCACGGGCGTGCACCGAGCGCCGCGAGGGCATCGCCGATGGCCTCGGGCGTCGTGCCCGGCACATCCCACGCCACACGGCGAAGGTAGTCGGGGGTCAGCAGGTTCTCGGTCGGCATCCCCAGTTCCTCTGCCGTCGCCTCGATCACGGGGCGTGCGGCCTTCAGCCGCGCATCGGCCTCGGGGTTGCGGTCCGACCACGCCCGAGGGGGTGGCAGCGCATCGCTGGGGACGCGTTCGCGCGGAAGCTCCTCGGTCGCGCGCCCGTCGACGAACGCCTGCCACCACCGGTCGAGCTGCGTGCGGCTGGCGCGACCCTGGAAGTCCTTGACCCCCGCGAGCGCCTGCTTGCTCTGCGGGTTCGCGAGGACCGCCGCGATCAGCGAGCGGTCGGGCACCAGGCGACCGGGAGAGACATCCTGATCCTGTGCGAAGGCCTCCCGTGCCTGCCAGAGCGACCGGGCGACCGCGAGGTTGCGGGATCCGCGAACCTGGTGCAGCCCGCTCAGCCGGCGCCAGGGGTCCTCGCGAGGCGGCTTGGGGAGGCGCGTGAGGGTCGCTGCGAACTCCTCGGCCGCGTACTCGGTCTTGCCCTGCTCCTCGAGCTCGGCCTGGAGCGCCTCGTAGACGTCGATCAGGTGCAGCACATCGAGGGCCGCGTACTCGAGCCAGGCTGCGGGGAGTGGCCTGGTGGACCAGTCCGCGGCCGAGTGCTCTTTCTTCAGCGTGATGCCCAGGGTGTTCTCGACGACGGCGGCGAGACCGACGCGTTCGTGTCCGAGCAGACGCGACGCGAGCTCGGTGTCGAAGATCGAGGGAGGGAGCAGATCGAGCTCGCGCAGCGAGGGGAGGTCCTGACTCGCGGCGTGGAAGATCCACTGCACGTCGCCGATCGCCTCCTGCAGCGGGCTGAAGTCCCCGAGCGGCGGCGGGTCGAAGAGGAAGACCCCCGCATCCCTGCGGAACACCTGCACGAGGTACGCGCGCTGGGAGTATCGGAATCCGGATGCCCGCTCGACGTCGACGGCGACAGGGCCTGTGCCTGCGGCCAGTGCGGCGCATGCCGCACGGAACTCCGAGACGTCGGAGATCACGGAGTATTCAGTCACGTGCTGCCTTTCGCGCGCCGATCACGGCGATGCCCTCGGAACCCGGCGGAAGACCCGCCAGCATTCCGACCAGTTCGACCCATGCTTCGACGTGGGGTGTGAAGGGGCCTTCGGGTGTCCAGGACGCCCTCAACTCTATCTGTGCGCCGTCGCCTTCGTCCGCGAGGCCGCCGAAGCCCTTCGAGAGGGTCTTGGTCGATGTTCCGGATGCGGAGTGGTATCCGGCTCCCCGGGAGTCCAGTGCGTCGACCAGCCATGACCATGTGACGTCCGCGAGAAGCGGGTCGGTTCCGATCTCGGTCTCGAGCGGTGCCTGGGCGAAGATCACGATCCGCCACGCTCCGTCCCACGCGGAGGGGGTGTCCGGATCGTGCAGGAGCACGAACCGGCCGGTCCCATAGGCGGACTCTCCCTCGTCGTCCGGACGGACGTCGGCGGCGAGCGCGAGGGCGTGCGGGGCGAGGCCTTGAGGGGTGGGGATCTCACGGATCGTGATGTCCGCGCGGAACGCGATATCACGCAGCTCGGCCACTGCGGCGTCGAAGATCGTCCCGGCATCGGGGTGTGCGGTCACGGCAACAGGCTAGAGTCAGGAAGCGATGAAGAGTCTCAGGCACGCCGTTGCGCTCCTTGTCCCTGCACTGCTCGCACTCGGGGCGGCGATGGCCCTGCTCGTGCTCAGCATCGCCAGACGGGTGGTGATCCCGGCGAAACGCCCCGCGGATGCCGAGATCCTCGCCGTGGACACGGGTGCCCAGACGATCGAACTCACCCGCACGCGCGACACCGAGCTGCCGGGTCGCTACGGGCTGTTCACGTCGGGCACCTACGGCTACGTCAAGCTGGGCGCGGTCCTGAGCGCCGACGCGACGACCGTGCGCCGAAAGCTGCTGACGCAGATCGAGCCAGGGGCTCGCGTCGACCGCAATGCCGCGTTCAGCGGCTGGTACTACTCGACCCCGAGCGAGCTGCACCTCCGGTGGGAGAACGTGCTCATCGGATCGCCCGCCGGGCCGTGCCCTGCATGGTTCTTCCCGGCGGAGTCGTCGACCTGGGTCATCCAGGTGCACGGACGAGGCGTCACGCGCGCCGAATGCCTTCGCGCGGTACCTGTGCTGCACGCGGCCGGCTTTCCGAATCTGGTCGTGTCGTACCGGAACGACGGTGAGGCGCCCCGCAGTCGCAGTGGCGCGTACGCCCTCGGAGCATCGGAATGGCGCGATGTCGATGCCGCCGTCTCGTACGCGCTGCGCCACGGCGCCGATCGCGTGATCCTGATGGGGTGGTCGATGGGCGGGGCGGTCGCCCTGCAGACCGCCGTCTCCTCAGGCAACCGTGACCGCATCGCAGGCCTCATCCTCGAGTCGCCGGTGGTCGACTGGCGCACGGTGCTGCGTTTCCAAGCACGGGAGGCCGGCATGCGCGCTCCGCTGCCGGACCTCGCGATGAGCGCTCTCTCGGTGCCGCTCACGGCGCGGCTCAGCGGCGCGGACGATGCGATCCCGTTCGATCGCCTCGACATGGTCGCCCGGGCCGAGGAGCTGGCGGTGCCGATCCTGATTCTGCACAGCGACGACGACGGATTCGTCCCCGCCGACGCCTCGCATGCGCTTCAGCTGGCCAGACCCGATCTCGTGACGATGCCCCGGTTCACGGTGGCGCGCCACACCAAGCTGTGGAACTACGACCAGGCGGGGTGGAGCGACGCGATCACCGGTTGGCTCCGCGCGCAGGGGTTCAGCGCTTCTGCCTGACCTGATTCTTCGCCCGCATCAGCATTCCGGTCATGCCGCCGATCCGCAGCGGTGAGACAGCTCTCGTGAGTCCGATCGACTGCGGGTAGTCGTCGGGGATCGCCAGCACTTCGTCTGCCGTGAGGCCCGAGATCCCCTGCACGAGGATGCTCGCGAAACCACGGGTCGTCGGTGCCTCGGGCGGCGCCGTGGCGTGCATCGTGACGACTCCGTCATTCACCTCGACGTAGATGTAGACGGGCGACTGGCACTCGGCCACGCGCTCGCACATCTCGGGATGGCTCGCGACCTCCTCGGAGACCTCGGGCAGTTCGTCCGAGTACTCCAGCAGGAGCAGCAGACGATCTGCCTCAGGGGTCTCGAGGAATCCGTCGCGGATCTCGGCCAGGGTGTCGGGAACTTCGCTGGTGCTCATCCCTGTCATTGTCACACGGTCAGAGGGAACCGGGCTCCGCGCCGGTCACGATCGGGACGCGCACGGCGCTGCCCCACTCGGTCCACGATCCGTCGTAGTTGCGCACGTTCTCGAAGCCCAGCAGGTGCTTGAGCACGAACCAGGTGTGGCTGGAACGCTCGCCGATGCGGCAGTACGCGACGACGTCGTCTCCGTCGGCGAGTCCCGCACCGTCGCGATAGATGGCGTCGAGCTCGGCGCGCGAGCGGAACCCGCCGTCCTCTGCGACGGCCTTCGCCCACGGCACGCTCTGCGCGGTCGGGATGTGACCGGCGCGCAGTGTGCCCTCTTCGGGGTAGGCCGGTGCCGTGGTGCGCTCACCGCTGTACTCCTCGGGGGAGCGGACGTCGATCAGCGGGCTGCCGATGTGCGCGAGCACGTCCTCCTTGTAGGCGCGGATGACGGAGTCGTCGCGCTCGACGACCGGGTACTCGGTCGGCGTGATCGCCGGGGCATCCCGGGTGATCTCGCGGCCCTCGGAGATCCAGCGGTCACGGCCGCCGTCGAGCAGACGCACGTCCTCGTGGCCGAAGAGCGAGAAGACCCAGAGGGCATAGGCGGCCCACCAGTTGTTCTTGTCGCCGTAGATGACGACCGTGTCGTCGCGCGAGATGCCCTTGCTGCTCAGCAGCTTCGCGAAGCCTTCGCCGTCGACGTAGTCGCGCACCACCGGGTCATTGAGCTCGGTGTGCCAGTCGACCTTCACCGCACCGGCGATGTGACCCGTCTCGTACAGGAGCACGTCCTCGTCGGACTCCACCACGACCAGACCCGGGGTGCCGAGCCGCTCGGCGAGCCACTCGGTGGTGACGAGGCGGCCGGGCTCGGCGTACTCGGCGAACTTGGGCGAGGTGGTGTCGAACTCGATGGCCACAGGGATCTCCTCAGACGGTGAGCGGCGATGATGCAGGGCTTTGACGGCGTAATGTGGAGCCGATACTTCGACGATAGATCCACGCCGTGCGCCCTGCACCCGATTCGTAAGACTTCGACACAGGTGCGCCCCCGATACAGGACCGTGATGACCGACACGCCCAGCCGCACGGGCATCGTGCACCTGACCGATCGACAGCCGACCGTCACCGGTCCCGAGATGCTCGCGAGTCTCGTTCCGCCGCCGCAGTTCGACGGAGCGACTTTCGACAGCTATCGGGCGGACGAAACGTATCCCTCGCAGGAGGAGGCGAAGGAGACGCTCATCCGCTTCGCAGGTCGCGGCGCCCCAGTCAAGCGCGGTGGCTTCTTCAGCCGTGCGAAGAAGGAGCCCGAGGTCAAGCCGGGCGTCTATCTCGACGGCGGCTTCGGCGTCGGCAAGACGCACCTGCTCGCATCGATCTATCACGCGATGCCGGCGCGAAGGAAGTACTTCGGATCGTTCATCGAGTACACGGCTCTCGTGGGCGCACTCGGCTACAAGAACACCGTCGACCTTCTGAAAGGCGCGGATCTGCTCTGCATCGACGAGTTCGAACTCGACGATCCGGGCGACACGATGGTGATGACCCGTCTCATCGGCGAGCTCGTGCCGACCGGAACCAAGCTCGCCGCGACCTCGAACACGCCGCCCAACGCGCTCGGCGAGGGTCGCTTCGCGGCGCAGGACTTCCTGCGTGAGATCCATGCCATGTCCGACAGCTTCCAGACGATCCGCATCGACGGGGTCGACTTCCGGCAGCGCGCGCTCGACGGGCATGCCGTGGTCACCGAGGCCGGTGAGTACGAGACGGCCATCGAGACGGGCGCTGCCGCGGGAACGGCATCCGACGACTCCTTCGCCGACGTCATCCGCCACCTCGCGCGCGTTCACCCCTCTCGGTACCTGCGTGTGATCGCAGGCCTCGATCTCGTCGGCCTCCGGGACGTGCACGTCCTGACCGATCAGTCGGAGGCGCTGCGGTTCGTCGCCTTCGTCGACCGCGTCTACGACGCGCAGATCCCGATCGTCGCCACCGGTGTGAGCCTCGATCAGGTGTTCGCCGAGGAGATGCTCGGCGGGGGATACCGCAAGAAGTACCTGCGCGCTATCTCCAGACTCAATGCACTTACACACGCGGATCGCAGTGTCGCGTAACGCGATGTTCACACACAGAGCCGCTCTGTAACGTCAGCGCAACAAACCTCACGCATTCCGGAAATCGGGCCTCGTCACACTGAAGCTCTCAGTTTCCCGAATGTGAGGTTTGACTATGGATGCTCCAGGCAACATCTCCTGGGCGATCACCGCGACCGCCCTCGTACTGCTCATGACGCCCGGCGTCGCCTTCTTCTACGGCGGCCTCGTCAAGGCCAAGAGCGTCGTCAGCATGATGATGATGAGCTTCGGCTCGATCGGTCTCGTCGCAGTGCTCTGGATCCTCTTCGGATTCTCGATGAGCGCCGTCGACAGCCCTACCGCCTTCGCAGGCAACCCCTTCGCCGACTTCGGCCTCTCGAGTCTCGCGGCCGGTGAGGACTCGAACGTCGCGCTCCTCGGTGTCGCCTACGGCGCCACCTTCGCGATCATCACGGTAGCCCTGATCTCGGGTGCGATCGCCGACCGCGCCAAGTTCGGCAGCTGGCTGATCTTCGCCGGCGTGTTCGCGACCGTCGGATACTTCCCGGTCGCCGCATGGGTCTGGGGCGGCGGTTGGATCATGAACCTCGGCACCACGCTCTTCGGCGAGGACAGCGGAATCGGCGTGATCGACTACGCCGGTGGAACCGCGGTGCACATCAACGCGGGTGCTGCGGCTCTCGCTCTCGCGCTCGTCCTCGGCAAGCGCATCGGCTTCCAGAAGGGCATCCTCAAGCCGCACAACGTGCCGCTGACGCTCCTCGGCGCAGCGCTCCTGTGGTTCGGCTGGTTCGGCTTCAACGCCGGTGCGGAATGGCTCGCGGAGGACATGGGCGGCGTCGGACTCATCGGCCTGAACACCCTCGGCGCCACGGCGGCCGCGATCCTCGGCTGGATCCTGATCGAGCGCATCAAGGACGGTAAGGCCACCTCGGTCGGTGCGGCATCCGGTGCGGTCGCCGGTCTCGTCGCCATCACCCCGGCGTGTGCCAACCTCACGCCCGGCTGGTCGCTGCTGCTCGGTGCCGTCGCCGGTATCGTCTGCGCACTCGCCGTCGAGATGAAGTTCCGTCTCGGCTTCGACGACTCGCTCGACGTCGTCGGCATCCACCTCGTCGGTGGTCTCATCGGAACCCTCTACCTCGGCTTCTTCGCGACCGACACCGGACTGTTCGTCGGTGGCGACGCCCGCCAGCTCGCCGTCCAGGCGATCGCCGCACTCGGCGTGCTGATCTACTCCTTCGTGGTGGCCTTCATCATCGGCTTCGCGATCGAGAAGACGATCGGCTTCCGCATCACGAGCGAAGACGAGATCGCCGGTGTCGACCAGGTCGTCCACGGCGAGGAGGGCTACGCGCTGGCCGACGCCTGAACTGCGGTTAGGGTGACCGTGTGAGCAACAGCAACGGCATCCTGGCACGACTCGCGGAGATCCTCTTCACAGCACTGGGATCTGACCGGGCGTCTCGGACGAAAACTCGTCCGAGACGCCCGGTCTCGCGTCTGCGCACCTCCGACGAGGTCCGTGAGTCGGCGCCGCGCACCGAGCAGGGCCAGGGTCGAGGGGGCGAGACCGTGCGCATCGACCCCGATCGCATCGACGACCTCCGCATCGGGTACGCCCCCGACCGGGACGGCGCGCCCGATGCGGGCGAGATCATCTGGACCTGGGTCCCCTACGAAGAGAACGACGGTCGGGGCAAAGACAGGCCGGTGCTGGTGATCGGGCGGGAATCCGCAGACCGCGTCTACGCGGTGCGGATGACGAGCAAGGCGCACGACGGCGACCGCGACTACCTGTCGATCGGCTCGGGCGACTGGGACTCGCAGGGGCGGGAATCGTGGGTCGACATCGAGCAGCTCTACAGCGTGCACGAGACCGGACTCCGCCGCGAGGCCGCGGTGCTCGAGCGGTCACGCTACGGTCGGGTCGCCTCCGCGCTCGCGCGCCGATACGGGTGGGCGAACGCCTGACGACCGGGACCGTCCCGGGGACCGGATCCGGCTGAGTGCCCACACGAGCGCGCCCGACGCGAGCAGAGCAAGGAGCAGACCCGCAACGTGGGTCGCAAGCGATGCCGCGCCTCGCTCGGGGAGCAGGAATCCGTAAGGGACCCATCCGTCGGTGGCCCCGCGCAAGAGGACGACTCCGAGCCAGACCGTCGGATAGGGGAGCACCACCCAGAGGCGGCGCCAGGGCAACGGGGAACGGTCGTCGACGAAGATCCAGTCGAGTACGAGAAGGATCGGGAGGATCGTGTGCAGGGTCGCGCTCACCCAGGGCGGCGCGCTCCCCGTGCCGGGGACGAGGACGTTGTAGACGATCCCCACGATGATCATGCAGGCGACCGCTACAGCGCGCGCCGACATGAGAGGTGACGGCACCGCTTTCCCGCGCAGCGAGATCAGGCCCGTCACGATGAGGATGCCGGCGGTCAACAGGCTCGTCAGGTTGGTGAAGTAGCCGAAGTAGTCGATGAGGCTCGCACCCTGACGGGGTATCCCGATCACGTAGGTGTAGAGCAGGATGCCCGTCACAGACACTCCGACGGTGATCCTCAGAGCGGAGACCGCACGCGGAGGCGGAGGTGTCGACGTCATCCGCCCAGCGTACGAGGGGGCGGTGGCCAATCCGTTTCGCCGGGGGCTGCGAACCATCTGTGAGTCGCAGCACGCGACGACACCACAGGAGGAATCATGCGTTTCATCCCCACCAAGGTCCATGGAATTCTCGACTACATCGTCGGAGTGGCGCTGATCGCTGCTCCGTGGCTGTTCGGCTTCGCGAGCATGGGCGGCCCTGCCGTGATCATCCCGATCGTGCTCGGTGTCGGACTCATCGTCTACAGCCTCTTCACGAAGTACGAATGGGGCCCCTTCGGCGTCATCCCGATGCCCGTCCACCTCGTCTTCGACATCGTCGCGAGCCTGTTCCTGGCGCTGTCGCCCTGGATCTTCGGCTTCTCGACCGAGGCGCCGAACGTCTGGGTGCCGCATGTCGTCGTCGGCGTCGCAGTGATCGTCGTGGTTCTGTTCTCGCAGCCGCAGCCCGCGAAGGTCAAGGCCGCACGCGCCTGACCCCGCTGAACTCTGAAGCCCCGCACGGAACGTCGGCCCCGTGCGGGGCTTCAGTTCTGCAATGACAGGCTCACCCAGCGCGCGTAGAGCTGCCAGGGGTCGCCCGCGGTGCGAAGGCCGGCGATATGGGACTCGAGCTGCGGGGTGAGCGTGAACCACTCGCCGCCCTCGCGGATGTCGGCGAACTCCCGATGCCGCGCCTGCTCCACCGCACGTCCTCCCTGCTCGAACGCCAGCAGCTCTTCATGACGGATGCTCGCGAGTCGCTGACGGGGGCGTCTGCTCGTGCCGATCTTCACCCGGCGGTCGTAGCGGATGTAGTACACGACCTCGATCACCGGGCGTGGGAGGTCGGGGTCGGGAGAGTCGCCGTAGCGCCACCCGCACCACGCGCACATCAGAGCCGCCGCCACTCGCACCGCGTCGCGGTGACCGCAGAGTGCGCAGGGGCTCGGCAACCGGGTCGTCTTCACCGTCGGCACGCTACCGGCGGCCACGGACGTCAGACTTCTGCGCGGTGCCGCTCAGCCCGCGGGGCGCACGGTTCCACCGGTTGATATGTCGGTGCTCGGCTAGCATGAGGCCGACTACCCGAACGCACGAGGGGATCCGCGTGAACGCCGAAGCCATCGCCGTCGCGTCCGCGCGTCTCGACACCATGCTGCGCACGGAGCCCGACCGGCTCCGCAGGCGCAGCGTCTCGCTCGGTGTGCCGCCGGCGGATGCCGAGGATGCGGCGCAGAATGCGGCGCTCCGTGCGTGGCGTTCACTCTCCGCCCTCCGTTCGGCCGATGCCGGGTCGATGTGCGCATGGCTGGACACGATCGTGCGCACGACAGCCATCGACATGAACCGTGCGCGCAAGGACGATCTCGGCGAGGTCCTGTGCGAGCTCCTCGCGTCGCCGCAGGACGTCGAGGCCGAGGCGGAGCTGCGGGATCGCCTCGAGGCCGCCTTCCGAGCGATCGACGCTCTCCCGCACGATCTCCGTCGACCTCTCCTCATGAGCGTCGTCGACGGTCTCACGGCGCAGGAGATCGCAGAGCGACTCTCGATCTCGTCGGCCACGGCGCGTCAGCGTGTGTCCCGCGCACGCCGGGCTCTGCGGGCCTGATCCACGGCTCTGCCCATCCACGGCAGTGTCCCATCCAAGGCTGCTCATCCGCGGTTCTGTCACATCCGTCGCTCCTGAACGTCTTTCTCGATGGGCCGCTTTCCGCGGCCCGCACACGACGAAGGAGCACATCATGCCCACGACCCCGGTCACCTCGCTCGACCAGCTCAACCTCGCGTTCGCCGAACGCTTCAACGCCCGCGACGTCGAGGGCCTACTGGCCCTGAACCTGCCGAACGCGGTGTTCGCCCCGGCGCCGGGTCACCCCGTCGAGGGGGAGGAGGCGATCCGCGGCGCACTCGAGCAGTTCCTCGCGCTCGGGCTGCCCATCACGATGAGCGTCCGGCACGTGTTCGAGGCGGGTTCCGTCGGACTCGCGATCGCCGATTGGACGCTCGAGGGCACAGGCCCCGACGGCTCCGAGGTCAAGCTCGGCGGCAGCACGGCCGACGTCGCCGTGCACGACGACGAGCACGGCTGGCGCTACGCGATCGACAACCCCTTCGGCACCGCCTGAGGCACGCTCCTGGGCGGCGCTTGCGCGTACCGGGCGCCGCCCACGACCGGCTTCAGCGCGGAACGACGAGCGGGGTGCCCGTGTGCGGGTCGGGGATGATCGAGCATTCCAGCCCGAACACCTCCTGGACGCGCTCGGACGTCACGATCGACGCGGGGTCGCCTGCGGCGACGACCCGACCGTCGCGCATCATGATCATGTGATCCGCGAACCGCGCCGCCTGGTTCAGGTCATGCAGCACGGCGACGATCGTGCGCCCCTGCTGATGCAGGCCGTGGAAGAGCCTCAGCAGGTCGTACTGGTGCGCGATGTCGAGGAAGGTCGTCGGCTCGTCGAGCAGCATGGTCGGCGATTCCTGCGCGAGCAGCATCGCGACCCACACCCGCTGACGCTGTCCTCCGGAGAGCTCGTCCACGAGCCGGCCGGCGAGCTCTGTCGTTCCGGTCGCGGCGAGGGCCGCGGCGACCGCCGTCTGATCATCGTGAGACCACTGCCGAAGGATCGTCTGGTGCGGATGGCGCCCGCGCGCGACGAGATCGGAGACTCGGATGCCGTCGGGGGCGATCGACGTCTGCGGAAGCAGGCCGAGGCGTCGCGCGATCTCCTTGGTGGGGAGCTCGGTGATCGCCCGACCGTCCAGCAGCACCTGCCCGCTCCTGGGCTTCAGGAGTCGGGCGAAGGCTCGCAGCAGCGTCGACTTCCCGCAGGCATTCGGCCCGACGATGACGGTGAAGGCGCCTGCGGGAATGTCGACGCCGAGATGCTCGGACACGACCCGCCCGTCGTAGCCGATGGTGAGGTCTTCCGCGCGCAGCCGCACGGTGTCGGTGTCGGTGTCGGTGTCGGTGTCGATGACGGTCATCGCTTTCTCGCTTCCTGAATGAGCAGCCACACCAGATAGACGCCGCCGAGGCAGACCGTGACGATTCCGACGGGAATCTGGGTGGGCGCGAACAGCCGTTGTGCCAGCACGTCGCTGGATACCAGCAGCAGGGCACCGACTGCGGCGGACGCCGTCAGGGTCACGCTCGCGGATCCGGTGAGACGGCGGGCGATCTGCGGGGCGGCGAGCGAGATGAACGCGATCGGACCCGCCATCGCCGTCACGGCTGCGGTGAGGCAGACGCCGAGGATGATGAGGGTCAGCCGTGTCCCGCCGGTGCGGACGCCGAGCGCCGAGGCCGTGTCGTCCCCGAGCTCGAGCAGATGCATCCGATCGGCGAGCGTGGCCACGGCGATGCCGATCGGGACGATGACGCACGCGGCGATGGCGACCTGTTCGGCGGTGATGACGTTGAGCGACCCCGCACCCCATGCGCTGGCCAGCATCGCGATCCGCAGGTCGGCGTTGAGGATGATCCACGTGTTCACCGACGCCAGCATCGAGGCGACGCCGATGCCGACGATGATGAGGCGGAAGCCCGTGAATCCGCGACGGAACGCGAGCAGGTAGACGAGCAGAGCCGTCGCCGCGCCGCCCGCCAATGCGGCTGCGGCCGTCGTGGCGACGCTGATGCCCATGGTGGTGATCACGATGAGCGCACCGGTGTAGGCGCCGGCATCGAAGCCGATGACGTCGGGGCTGCCCAGCGGATTGCGGGTCAATGACTGGAAGATCGCACCGCCGATGCCGAGCGCGATGCCGAACACCAGGGCCGCGAGGACACGGGGGAGTCGCCACTCGATGATCACGAGTTCCCCGCGCGGCTCACCGAAGCCGAGGAGCGTCATGAGCACCTCTCCCGGAGAGAACGGGGCGTCGCCGAGAGTCAGGGCGAAGACGCCGACGGCGACGGCGGCGAGCAGCGCAGCCACGGTCACGACGGTGGCGCGGACCCCGATGCGACGCGAGAAGACATCGGTCCGGGGTGCGAAGACCCGGCGACCGGCATCGACCTCGGTCGACGGAGGGAGCAGAGCAGTCACAGTCCGCTCACCTTCTTCCTGCGGACGAGGGCGATGAGCACGGGGGCGCCGATCAGCGCGGTGACGACGGAGACGGGGAGCTCTCCGGTGCGAAGGACCAGGCGGCCCACGACGTCTGCGGTCAGCAGGAGCAGGGGAGCGGCGAAGACGGTACCCAGGAGGATCCATCCCTGATGCGGCCCGACGAACCAGCGGACGGCGTGCGGCACCATCAGGCCGACGAAGGCGATGGGCCCGGCCGCGGCGGTGGCGGCTCCGCAGAGCAGCGTGACCGCGAGGATCGACAGCACCCGCGTGAGCACGACGCGCGAGCCGAGAGCGGTCGCCAGGTCGTCGCCCAGCGCCAGGGCGTTGAGCGAGGGCGCGAGGCAGAAGGCGAGCGCGAGTCCGATCAGGAGGAAGGGGAGCACCGTGTAGACATCCGGGGTGAGCGCCGACAGTGATCCTGCGTTCCACGAGCGGATCGAGTCGAAGGCTTTCGGATTCAACAGCCCGATCGCCGCGACCACGCCTCCCATGACGGCGCCGAGCGCGACGCCGGAGAGCGTCATGCGCATCGGGTCGGGGGCGGTGCGGCCCGCCGAGCCGATGAGGTACACGAGCACCGTCGCGACGATCGCTCCGGCGAAGGCGAACCAGATGTAGCCGCTGGCGGCGGTGAGTCCGAAGAACGCCACACCGATCGTGACCCCGAGGCTCGCGCCCGCGTTGACTCCGAGGATCCCGGGGTCTGCGAGCGGATTGCGGGTGAAGCCCTGGATGAGCGCTCCGGCGATACCGAGAGCCGCGCCGACCGCCAGACCGATCAGGGTGCGGGGGACGCGCATGCCCTGGACGATCGCGCCGGGGTCGCCTGCGCCGGTCGTCAGTCCGCTCCAGACCTCGTCGACACTGATGCGCTGGGAGCCGAGGAAGATGCTGGCGACAGAGGCGATCGCCAGTGCGAGGGCGAGGACGAGGACGACCAGGCCCCGGCGCGTGGCCGTGACCTCGGTCGCCCGATCCTCGGAGAGAACGGCGGTCATGAGTCGGCGATCACAGACCCAGCTTCTCGAGCTCGGCCTCGTAGGCTTCCTCGATGTCCTCTGCGGGGCGGGTGTCGTCGTCCCACATCGCCATCAGTCGCGAGTGAGTGGATTCGTCGAGGGACTCGTACCGCTCACGCCACGCTTCGGCGTTCTCGGTCCAGTAGCCGATCACCTTGTACGCGGTCGCGGGGAGCTTGAGCTCGTGCCGCAGGTGCTTGCGCACGCCACGGGTCGCCTTGGTCTCTCCGGCGACCCAGACGTATCCGGGGCCGCGGGGAAGCTCGGAGGCTCGGAGGATCTCCTCGATGCGGGTGGGGGCATGGCCGTTCCCACCGTGCACCCAGTGCAGCTCGACGCCCTCCGCCGGGGTGAGGTCGAGTTCGTCCTCGGGGGTGGCGACCTCGAGCACCACGCGGGTGCGGATGCCCGACGGGGCGTTCTCCGCCAGGCGCGCGGCAGCGGGGAGCCCGGTCGCGTCGGCGATCAACAGCTGCCACTCGATGTCTGCGGGCGGGTCGTACAGCCCCTTCGGGGTGTTGACGCCGACCACGTCGCCCTGCTTCGCGTGGCGCGCCCAGGCCGCGGCGACACCACCGTCGTGCACGACGAAGTCGATCGTGAGCTCGCCGGTCGCGGCATCCCAGTCCCGCACCGTGTAGGTGCGCATCGGTGCCGGGTCGACGCCATCGGGGAAGTCCCAGTAGCCGTCATCCGTGGGGAAGGGGAGGTTCGGCTCGTGCTGCCCCTCGGTGGGGAAGAACACGCGGAAGTACTCGTCGCCGACCTCGGTGGAGACGAATCCGTCGAGTCCTGCTCCGCCGAACACGATGCGGACCATGCCGGGGCTCAGACGCTCGACGCGCTGGACGACGATGCGGTGGATCAGGTTGACGGTCATCCGAGCAGCGCCTTCTCGACCACGGTGAGGAAAGCGTCCATGCCGCTGGGCGAGCCGTAGATCATCTCGTAGTTGTACGGGAAGTAGGCACGGTCGTTGACGAACGACAGGTTCTGCCAGAGCTGGTTCTGCTGCAGCGCGGCGTCGTCCTCGATCCACACCGTGCCGTCCTCGTCGGCTCCGGTGAAGACGACATCGATGCCCTCGAGCTGGCCCACCTGCTCGGGGCTGAGCTCGGTGTAGTCCTCGCTCGCGGGAAGCCCCTCGTCGGTCGCGTTCATGAGTTCGTGCATCTCGAGGCCGAGGTCTGCGAACACCAGGCACGGCACGCCGTAGCAGGAGGTTGTGACCTGACCCTCGAAGTAGCCGACGTCGGCGACGACGGGGTGGATGTCCGCGGCGTCGAGGCGCGCCTTGATGTCGGCGACGCGCTCCTCGTACTGGTCGACCCAGGCCTGCCACTGGTCTTCGCGTCCGAGATCGGATGCCGCCTGCGCGACCACATCGCGCCAGTCCCCGCCGTCGAAGGCGTTGTAGGTGTACGTCGGTGCGATCTTCTGCAGCTTGCCGTCGAGGTCTTCCTCGTAGCCCAGCCCGTTGAGGATGAAGTCCGGGTCGGCCTCGAGCACAGCCTCGAGGTTGAATTCGGGGAAGTTGCCGAAGGTCTCGAGTCCTTCGAGCTCCTCTTGGGGGAAGAACTCGGGGAATGCGGTGAAGTCGTCGCGGATCGGCTGAGTCCCGGCGAGATCGAAGCCGAGGGTGATGAGGATGTCGAGATCGGTCGTGTAGAAGCCGAGAGCGGACTGCGGCTCGGCGGGGATCTCGATGTCGACGCCGGCGGGAGTGGTGAGTTCGACAATCTCAGCGTCGCCGGAGGAGCCGGCTGCGGTGGAGCCGGCGCACGAGGTGAGCAGGAGGCCGGTCGCGGCGAGCGCGATGAGCGAGAGGGACGTGGAGCGCATGGATCGTCTTCCAGGAGAGAGTTCGGGAGGGCGCCAAGCAGGTTAGCTAAGGCTTGGCTTACCTAGTATGAACCGGCTCCGTGTCGCACAGGTGCCAGCCGGTGTCGCGCTCAGGCCGACTTCTTGGTCGCTTCGCTACGCACTGAGGCGAACTCCCCGGGGGTGCGACCGAGCTCGCGCCGGAACGCCTGCACGAACGCACTCGGCGTCGCGTATCCGGAGCGGCGGCTGACGTATGCGACGGTGTGGTCTGCGGCCAACCACTCGATGGCGCGGCGCATGCGTGCGCGAGTGCGCCAGGTGGAGAAGCTGAGTCCCGTCTCGGCGACGAAGAGTCGCGAGAGGTTGCGGGCGCTGGCGCCGACGTGGCGGCCCCAGTCTTCGATGGATCGATCATCGGCGGGGTCCGAGAGCAGCGCTTCCGCGACGAGGCGCGTCCTCATGTCGAGGGGGAGAGGGAGGTCGATCGTCGACACCTCGACCGGCTCGAGCAGGCTCAGGGCCAGCTCCTCGGCGTGCACGCGCGGGGCGGCTGAGAGATACGGGGGTGCTTCTAGTCTGTCGAGCACCGCACGGACCACCTCGGGAATCGCCACGGCCGTCGTGCGGGTGGCTATCGGGTGGATGTCGGCATCGACGAATGTGCAGCGGAACGCGGTGCCCGCCGCCGCCACCACCCGGTGCGTGACGCCAGCGGGGATCCAGAGCCCGAGAGACCCGGGAATGGCGAAATAGCCGTCGTCCGTCTCGGCGGTCAATGCCCCCCGTGTGCCCCAGAGGAGTTCGTGCTGATCGTCGTGGGAGTGCGCATCCCACTCGACGTGATCCGCGAGTTCGAAGGCGTGGGTGCCGATGCGCCAGACGACGGACTCGTCGGAGTGCTGTCCGATCAGCGACATCGTCTCCCCGCCTGTCGTCTCGCGGTCATGGTTAGGTCACCCTAAGCTAGCACGACGGGTGGGCCCGCTCAGCGCGCGGTGAACGACACCCCGGCGCTGAGCAGCTGCAGTCGGGCAGCGAGGAGATCGGCATCGAGAGTCGCGCCGGAGATCTGGAACTCGCCGGCGAGCTCACTGGAGACCAGGGGAGCGCTGATGACGCCGATGAAGTCGACGATCGCGATCTGATTGCCCGGCGCGGCCGCTGTGGACGCTTCCCTGGTCCACGCTGCGAAATCCTCGGCGGCGGGTTCGGACAGGGCCACGGCAACGATGTCGCCGCTCACCTCGACCTCGGCGATGGCGTTTCCGACGAGGCGCGCGGAGGAGGGGAGGAGCAGCTGGGTCAGCATCGCTTCGTCGCAGGCGAGGACGTGCCCCTCGACGGCGATAGGACCGAACCGCAGTGCGTCGCACGGGGGAGACGCCGAGCCGTCGCCGAGGTCTGCGCCCCCGGTCGGCGGATGCACGGCGTCGACCGCGTAGAAGCCCTGGGCTGCGGGTGCCGAGATGGCGCGAGCGAAAGCGTCGACGTCGGTGCCGGTGACATCCGCGCCGAAGGTCACGGCGAGATCGCCGGCATCCGTCTCGGCGATGTCGGACACCTCGATGCCGGCGCTCTCGCCGTAGAAGGCGAGTGCGGTGCGGGCGGCGGCGAGAGTCGCCGAGTCCAGGTCGCGCTCCGCCGTGACCTGGATGACGAGCTCGTCGCCGGATTCTGATCCTGACGGCGGCGTCGACTCGGACGGCGCAGGGGTGTCGGGTGTCGTGGACTCGGTCTCGCCCGAGAGCACGCCTCCAAAACTGAGCAGGAGCACGATCGCGACCGTCCAGACGATGCTGAGGATCGCGCCGATGGCGACGGCGGTGGTCGCCACCACCGTGGGCGAGCCGGATGTCTTCGACTTCACCCGTGCGACGAGCCCGAGAACGAAGCCCACGAGCGGCAGGATGAACGCGAGGGCGAGTGCCACGATCGACAGCGTGCTGGATCGCGTGTCCCTGGCGGAGACGTGCGGGGAGTCGGTCATGGGCTCTCTTTCTTCGCGGGGAAGGCGGACGGCGGCCACATGCGGACCCGTGGGGCGGCTCGTGCGTACGAGAAAGCCCCGCACAACTCTAGTTGTGCGGGGCTTGTGTCTGTGGGCGATACCGGACTCGAACCGATGACCTCTTCCGTGTGAAGGAAGCGCGCTACCAACTGCGCCAATCGCCCATACCCGTGGGGTACGTCAACCGATACTACCGGACGGTCGGAGGCGCTGCTGACCACCCTGAGAGACACGCGCGAGATTCGCTTCCGGTTTGGACAGTCGGGAATCATCGGCTAATGTTTCATAAGTGCCCGGGACAACAACCGGGAACAACGCGGATGTAGCGCAGTTGGTAGCGCACAACCTTGCCAAGGTTGGGGTCGCGAGTTCGAGTCTCGTCATCCGCTCAAGTGCTGGGGCCTTCTTCGGAAGGCCTTCGGCACGTGGGGTCAATCCACACGGTGGCGTGGCCGAGCGGCTAGGCACCGGCCTGCAAAGCCGTTTACACGGGTTCGAATCCCGTCGCCACCTCTCATAAACTGAATAGCCCACTTGGGCGCGATTGGCGCAGCGGTAGCGCGCTTCCCTGACACGGAAGAGGTCACTGGTTCGATCCCAGTATCGCGCACAGAAAAAAACCCCCGGCTCACCGGGGGTTTTTTCTTACCCCGTGTGGTGTCAGATCCCAGACTGACAGGCAGCACTCCATAGCCGAGCGAGTCTTTCGCTTGGCTAGACACTTTGATATATTGGGTGCGTGGCCACGATCTCGGTCACTCGCCGGCTGTTCCCCAGCGCCGGCACAGCGCCCCGCGAATTCCCCAGATTTGCCGGGGCGCTTCTCTGTTCGGGCGCAGACCCGAGGTCGGGCATCGGATGCACCACGACCCGCACAGGCAGCGGCGAACGCGGGGAGATAAGTCTCGGTCACACATTTCGCATCTGTCACAACTGCATCATTGTCAACAGCGCAGGGTTTCGCCTAGGCTGAAATAACGATGTATCGGCGAAGGTGCATCGGACTCTGAGGGGGGTCACGGTGGCAGGGGGAGGTGTTCGTCGTGGCTGGCGCAGATCCGCCGTCGCCATGATCACCGCCATCGCCGTGATCGCCGCAGGCTTCACCCTCGGCGCCCCGCAGGCCGCGGAGGCTGCTGTGGTGCAGTGGGGAACCAACTCCGGCACGGCCCCGAACTACCAGGCCAACGTCAACGGCGACTTCATCATGGCCGGAAACGGCGTGCTCGCGTGCTCGGCGACGACGGCCACGACGAACGGCACCTGCGCCGATCTCCATGCCGCTTCCAGCACGAACGCGAACAACGTCAACGACAACTTCGTGATGACCCAGAACAACTCGGTCGCGGGTTTCACCTCGAATTCGAGCAGCGCGACGATGACGATCCCCGCCGGCGCCACGGTCGTGAAGGCGTTCCTCACGTGGAGCGCGAACACCGGCGTCTACACGGGGGATACACGTCGTCTCTGCGCCCAGTACTCCGCCGCGCGCGGCGTGGCCACGATGCCCGCCGGCAGTGCCACCGGCTACACCTCGCGCGCGATCCAGCTCAAGGTCGCAGGCAGCTCGGTGACCAACGTCTCCCCGCAGAGCATGCTGGCCGATCCCGCATCGCAGGCGACGGCGCTGTATTACTCGGCGAGCGCCGATGTGACCTCCGCCTTCGCGGCTGTGCCGACGGGATCCGAGGTGACGATCTCGGCTGGGAACATCTGGACGCCCACAGGCGCCGGATGCTACGCCGGCTGGTCGATCAACGTCGTCTACGACTACGGCACGTTCATTCCGAACAACCCCGCCTCGGTGCCGCACAACATCATCTACTACGAGGGCCATGTGCGGCAGGGTGCGAACGACGCCGACCTCACGGTCGCCTTCAACGGCTTCACGGCGGTGGCCGCGGGAACCCGCGCCGGATTCACGCTCTTCGAGGGCGATCGGAACATCACCGGAGACACGGCGTCGTACTCTCGCGGCGG
Organism: Microbacterium sp. WCS2018Hpa-23; assembly: GCF_031843845.1. Taxonomy (NCBI): domain Bacteria; kingdom Bacillati; phylum Actinomycetota; class Actinomycetes; order Micrococcales; family Microbacteriaceae; genus Microbacterium; species Microbacterium sp. WCS2018Hpa-23. Next base: position 254,433 of record NZ_JAVTIZ010000007.1, on the reverse strand, counting down.
CTCCACACCGTACACGGAGATCGCGAATGCTGCGGGGGCGACGGGCAACGTCGGCATCTCGCGGGCGGTGGGATCAGTCAGATACACAGGTACTGCCGGCACGGCGTTCACCAACCAGAACGTGGACGTCGCGACCGTTCCGCTGACCAACGTCGTCGCCGGAGATTCGACCGTGAACCTCCGCCTGGGCACGTCCGGTGACTCCTACCTTCTCCGAAACGCGATGCTCTCGGTGCCGACGGCCGGACTGCAGATCGTGAAGACGTTCGACGGCACGGCCGACACCCAGTCGCGGACCTCCGGCGAGCTCGCGACGTTCACGATCCGCATCACGAACACGGGCGCGGGAACCTTGCGCAACATCGTGGTGACAGACGATCAGGCGAACTGCGCCCGTAACCTCGGCGCACTCACCCTCGCACCGCTCCAGACGACCACCTATACCTGTACTGCGACGGCCCCATCGGCGACGGGATACGTATCGACGGCCGAGGCCACCGCCAGGACGGCGGTGGGGGACTTCCTCGCTCAGGACAGCGACAGCACGACCGTCCTGCTCAGCGCGATCAGCCTGACCAAGACCAGTGCGCTCGCTCCCGGAGGCACCGGACGCGCAGGAGACGTCGTCATCTACACGTTCACCGTGACGAACACAGGTCAATCGACGCTCACCGACGTCGTGATCAGCGACCCGCTGTCCGGTCTGTCGGCGATCACCTTCGGCACCTGGCCGGGGACCGTCGGCACGCTGACGCCGGGCCAATCGGTCACCGCGACGGCGAACTACACGCTCAAGCAGAGCGATGTGGATGCGGGTTCCGTGGCGAACACGGCGACCGTCAGCGCGGCGGATGACGACGGCGGCATCCGGCCCTCCGGATCAGCGAACCGGGTGACACCGATCGCCGCCGCCGGCGCCGTCACGGTCACCAAGACCGGGGCGCTCGCGAGCGGGACGACGGGCCGCGTCGGCGATCGCATCAACTACACCTTCACCGTCCGCAACACCGGCAACGTGACTCTCGAGAACGCGTCGCTCGTCGACCCGCTGCCGGGTCTCTCGCCACCGGCCATCACCTGGCCCACAGCGACGTCGGGTGTCATCCCCGTCGGTCAGGCCGCCACCGCGACAGCCTTCTATACGATCACTCAGGCCGATGTCGACGCAGGCAGCGTCCGCAACACCGCCACCGCCACAGCCCGCACCCCGGGCGGCACCACAATCTCCGGTTCCTCCCCGCAGGTCACCGTTCCCACGATCGCCTCAGCGCCAGGACTCACGACGACGAAGTCGGGATCCATCACCCAGGGCAACGGGGGCGTGGGCAGCACGATCACCTACACGTTCACCGCCCGCAACGCCGGCAACACGACGCTCACCAACGTCGCCATCAGCGATCCGCTCGCCGGGCTGTCGGCCCTCGCCTACTCGTGGCCCGGGGTCGCAGGCACTCTCGCCCCGGCCCAGTCCGTGACGGCGACCGCGACGTACACCGTGACCCAGGCCGACGTGGACGCCGGAGCGGTGCGCAACACCGCGACCGGCACGGCCCGCACCCCCGCAGGGGCGGTGCTCGCGGTTCCCAGCAGCCAGTCGGTCGTCTCGACCGCGGCACCCGCTCCTTCGGTCAATCTGACGAAGACCGGTGCTCTCGCGCCCGGCAGCACAGGCAGGGCGGGTGACGTCGTCACCTACTCGTTCCGCCTCGCGAACAGCGGAAACGTCACACTCACCGAGGTCGCGATCGCCGACCCGCTGGCGGGGCTCTCCGCCCTGACGTACACCTGGCCGGGAGCCGCGGGCACGCTGGCGCCGGGACAGGCCGTCACCGCGACCGCGACCTACACGCTGAAGCAGTCGGACGTCGATGCAGGTTCTGTGGCGAACACGGCGACGGCGTCGGCCCTGCCGCCGAGCGGTGCACGCCTGTCGCAGACGAGGTCGTTCACGCTGCCCGTCACCCCGACCGGCGCTCTGACCGTGCTGAAGTCGGGATCCGTCACGGCGGGGACGGGGGGAGTCGGCAGCACCGTCACCTACGACTTCTCGGCGACCAACAACGGCAACGTCACGCTGACGCAGGTCGCGATCGCGGATCCCCTTCCGGGCCTCTCGGCCATCACGTACACCTGGCCCGGCACGGCAGGAACCCTCGCGCCGGGTCAGACGGTGCAGGGCCGCGCGACGTACACCGTGCGCCAGGCCGACGTGGATGCCGGCACCGTGACCAACACGGCGACCGCTTCGGCGCGCACCCCCGGTGGGGCATCGGTCACGGGAACGTCGCCGACGACGCGTGTGAACACGGTGGCGGCTGCGCCCGCGAGCACGACGACGAAGACTGCCGCGGTGTCGGGCGCTGCCGCGGTCGGGGATGTCATCACCTACACCGTGCGCACCACGAACTCCGGGAACGTCACGCTGACGGACGTCGCCGTCACAGACACGCTCGCGGGCCTGTCGGCCTTCACCTACACGTGGCCCGGGACCTCGGGGAGGCTCGCACCCGGACAGACGGTGACGGCGGTCGCCACCTACACGATCAAACAGGCCGACGTGAATGCGGGATCCGTGCGCAACGTGGCGTCCTCCACCGCCGCCTACGGAACGACGCCCGTCACGAGCACCTCGGGCACCGTCACGACGAACACCGTGGCCGCATCAGCCGGAATCGTGACGACGAAGTCGGGTGCACTGCAGAGTGGTTCGTCCGGCCGGGCGGGCGACACGATCGTCTGGTCGATCACGCTGCGGAACTCCGGCAACGTCACCCTGACCGGGGTCGCGGTCGCGGATTCCCTTCCCGGCATCTCCGTGCCGAGCTACGGCGCGTGGCCGAGCGGCACCGCGGGAGTCCTGCAGCCCGGGCAGACCGTCGCTGCCACCGCGACCTCCGTCATCACGCAGACCGACGTCAACTCGGGCGCGGTGAGCAACACCGCCACCGGTTCCGGAGCCCCGCCGTCCGGCGCTGCAGTGACGAGCACGGCGCCGGCGACCGTGTCCCTCGCCTCAGCCCCGGGCCTCGTGCTCACCAAGACCGGTGCGGTCACCTCGGGCAACGGCTCCGTCGGCAGCACGATCACCTACTCGTTCTCGGCGCGCAACACGGGAAATGTCACGCTCACGGGCGTCGCGATCACCGACCCGCACCCAGGACTCTCGACGATCGCGTACACGTGGCCGGCGACTGCAGGCACGCTCCAGCCGAACCAGACGGTGACCGCGACCGCCACGTACACCGTGCGTCAGTCGGATGTGGATGCGAGCTCGGCCAAGAACACCGCGAGCGCGAGCGGCACCCCGCCGACGGGGGCCGCGATCACCGCATCCTCCGGCGAGGTGACGGTCGCGACGATCGCCGCAGCGCCCGGCGTCGCGATCACCAAGACCGCCTCGGGCGGCGGCGGAGGCGTGGGCAGCGTCATCACGTACACCTTCCGCGCGAGCAACACCGGAAACGTCACGCTCACGGGCGTCGGCATCGCCGATCCGCTGGCGGGCCTCGGGACGCTGCAGTACCAGTGGCCGGGTGCTGCGGGAACACTCGCGCCGGGGCAGACAGTCGTCGCCACCGCGCCGTACACCGTGACGCAGGCGGACGTGAACGCCGGATCCGTCACGAACACGGCGTCGGCAACCGGCACCGGCGGAGGCACCACCGCCACCGCGGCATCCGGTGCGGTCACGACCCCGACGGCCGCGAGCGCACCCGCCGTCTCGGTCACCAAGAACGGAACGCTCGCAGGGAGCGGTGCCGCAGGCGACACCATCACGTATGCCTTCACCGTTCGGAACTCGGGCAACGTCACCCTCTCGGGTGTCTCGCTCGTCGACCCTCTGATCGGGGCGGCAGCGGTGCCGCTGTCCGGCTGGCCCGGTGCCGCGGGCACCCTGCAGCCCGGCGAAAGCGTCTCCGGCACCGCCACCTACACGGTGAGGCAGTCCGACGTGGACGCCGGCGCGGTGGCGAACACCGCGACCGCCACGGGCACACCGCCGCGCGGCGCAGCGGTGACCGGAACCGCGCCCTCGACCGTGCGGATCGCCGCGGTGCCTTCGATAGCCGTGCAGAAGACCGGTTCGGTCACGACCGGCTCCGGTGAGGTCGGCAGCACTGTCACGTTCGCGTTCACGATCCGCAACTCCGGCAACGTCACGCTCAGCGGAATCACACTCACCGACACCCTCGCTGGTCTCAGCGCTCCGATCATCACCTGGCCCGGTTCGCCGAACACCCTGACCCCTGGGCAGACGGCGACGGGAACGGCGACGTACACCGTGCGTCAGACCGATGTCGACGCCGGATCCGTGCGCAACACGGCGAGCGTCAGCGGTCGACCGCCGACGGGGGCCGTGGTGAGCGCGACGTCCACAGAGGCTGTGGTGCCCACGAGCGTCGCCGCACCGGGGCTGACCGTGACGAAGAGCGCGGATACCGGGGCCGGAACGCGCGTGGGTGATGTCATCACCTACACGATCACGGCGACCAACAGCGGCAACCAGACGCTCACCGGTGTGACGCTGAGCGATCCGCTCGCGGGTCTCTCCGCGCTTTCGGTCACGTGGCCGGCCGCGAGTGGAGTGCTGGCACCGGGGCAGACGGCGACCGCTCGAGCCACCTACGTCATCACCCAGACCGATGTGAACTCCGGATCGATCCGTAACCGCGCGTCCGCAGCGGCCACGGCGCCGGGCGGTGCAGCGGTCAACGCGTCCTCCGCAGACGTCGTGACGCCGACGGTGACGGCTGCCCCCAGGTTGACGCTCGACAAGACCGCGAGCCTGGCGCCCGGCGCGACGGGCCGAGCGGGAGACGTCGTCACCTACAGCTTCACCGTGCAAAACGCCGGCAACGTCACCCTCACGGGTGTCGGAATCACCGATGCACTGCCCGGACTCTCGACCATCGCCTACACGGCCTGGCCCGGCGCGACAGGCACTCTGCAGCCAGGGCAGAGTGTGACGGCGACCGCGACCCGGGCGCTCACGCAGTCGGACGTCGATGCCGGCTCCGTCGCCAACACCGCGACCGCCACAGGCACGCCGCCGACAGGTGACGCGGTGCAGGCGACGGCCGCCGCGACTCTCCCGCTGATCGCCGGCCCCCTCCTCACCCTCGGCAAGACCGGGGTGTACACGCAGGGGAACGGCGCAGTCGGCAGCGTCATCACGTACACGTTCACGGCTCGCAACGCCGGAAACGTCACACTCACCGGCGTCGCGGTCACTGACCCGCACGCGGGCCTCAGCACGATCGCCCTGACCTGGCCCGGTACTACCGGAACCCTCGCGCCGGGAGCCCAGGTCGTCGGCACGGCGACGTACACGGTGACGCAGGCCGACGTCGACGCGGGCACCGTGCGCAACACCGCGCGGGTGACCGGCACGCCCCCCAGCGGTCCCGCGGTCGGCGCCGACTCGCAGACCGTCTCGCTCGCGACCGTCGCGGCCGGCCCCGCGATGACGACCGCGAAGTCGGCATCCGTCGGCGGCACCGGTGCGGTGGGCGACATCGTCGACTACACGGTGCGCGTGACCAACACCGGTAACGTGACGCTTCGCAGCGTCGTGGTGAACGACCCGATGGCGGGCCTGACGCCGTTCGCATACACCTGGCCCGGTGACGCGGGAGTGCTCGCGCCCGGTGCCCAGGTCGTCGCTCGGGCGAGCCACACGATCACTCAGGCGGACGTGGATGCGGGCTCGATCGTCAACGTCGCTACCGGAAGCGGGCTGTCGCCGAACGGCACCCCAGTGAGCGCAGCTTCCGGCACAGTCACCACGCCGACGGCTACGGGAGATCCGCGGCTCCAGGTCGTCAAGTCCGGCACGCTGCCCGCGGGCGCCACAGGCGTGGCAGGGGAGACCATCACCTGGACCGTGTCGATCCGAAACACCGGAAACGTCACGCTCTCCGGCGTCACCGCCACCGACTCCCTCCCGGGGATCGGCGACCTCGCCTACGGCGCCTGGCCGTCGGGCGCCGCGGGTGTGCTGGCACCCGGCGACGTGGTGACGGCGACAGCCACCTCCACGGTGCGTCAGACCGACGTCGACGCGGGGGCCGTCTCGAATGCGGCGACGGCGACCGGTGCTCCCTCTCGGGGACAGGCCACGTCGGCGGTGGGTTCGGCGACGGTTCCGCTGACCTCGGCGCCCGCGCTCACGATCCAGAAATCGGGCGCCTACACCGCAGGTACGGGGTCGGTCGGAGACACGATCACCTACTCCTACACCGTACGCAACGCCGGCAACGTGACGCTCACCGGAGTCGCCGTGAGCGACCCGCACAGCGGACTCTCGGCGATCAGCTACGGCGTCTGGGCATCCGGCACAGCAGGCACGCTCGCGCCCAACCAGACGATCACCGCGACCGCGACCTACCAGGTGCGTCAGAGCGATGTGAACGCGGGCTCCATCACCGATGTGGCCACCGCGTCGGGGCGTCCGCCCACGGGTGCGGCCGTGTCTGCGACCTCGCAGACCGTGGTGCTCGGCACTGCCACTCCTGCCCCGGCCATCCTGACGACGAAGACCGCGTCTGTCGGGGGCTCCGGACAGCTCGGCGACCTCATCACCTACACGCTCCGCGCGACGAACTCGGGCAACGTCACCCTCACCGGCGTCGCGCTGTCCGATCCCGCTCCGGGGCTGAGCCCGCTCGCCTACGGGCCGTGGCCGGGCGCCAGCGGCACCCTTCAGCCGGGTGAGTCCGTGACCGCGACGGCGACGCACCGCATCACCCAGGCAGACCTCGATGCAGGTTCCGTGTCGAACACGGCGACCTCGACGGGCACGCCCCCGACGGGGCCGGCCGCGACCGATCCGTCCGACACGGTCGTGACAGCGACGGCGGCCCAGACCCCCGACATCGAGGTGACGAAGACGGGCGCCCTCGCCGGCGGAGCGACAGCTCGCGCGGGAGACGCGGTCGTCTACTCGTTCTCGCTGCGCAACACCGGCAATGTCACGCTCACCGGCGTCGCGCTCACCGACCTCGAGCCCGGTGTCTCTCCGCTGGTCTACTCGTGGCCGGGCGCGGAGGGCGTCCTCGCTCCCGACCAGGTCGTCACGGCGACGGCGACGTACGCGCTCACGCAGGCCGACATCGACGCGGGTGCCGTCGACAACGTCGTGAGCGGTTCGGGTACCGCTCCGGGTGGCGCATCGATCACCGAGAACGACGACGTCACCGTCCCGGTCGCGCCGTCGGCATCCATTGACGTGTCGAAGACCGGAACGGTGGTCGGCGACGGAGTGGGAGACGGGGAGGCGGGCGACCAGATCCGGTTCGACTTCGTGGTCGTCAACACGGGCAACGTCACTCTCACGGATGTCGAGCTCGCCGACAGCATCCCCGGTCTCGTCCCGACCGTCACGTGGCCGGATGCCGACGCGGCGGGCATCCTCGCTCCAGGAGCCTCGGCCACGGCCACAGCCGTCTACGAGATCACCCAGGCGGACGTGAACAGCGGATCCGTGCCGAACTCCGTGACCGCGTCGGGCACGCCGCCGACCGGGGCCGACGTGACGGCGACAGACTCCGTCGAGGTGGCGACGGGTGCGCAGCGGTCCGAGCTCAGGCTCAGCAAGTCCGGGACGACCCTGCCGAGTGAGGCAGGACTCGGCGACGACATCACCTACACCTTCGTGCTCAGCAACACCGGGAACGTCACCGTCACCGGGATCGTCATCTCGGATCCGCTGCTCGGACTGTCCGACATCGTGACGGACTGGCCGGGCGCCGACGGCGTACTCGATCCGGGGCAGAGCGTGACTGCCACCGCGACGCTCGAGATCACCCAGGCACACGTCGACGCCGGGCGTGTGCTGAACACCGCGACCGCGTCGGGGACCGCACCCTTAGGCGCCGTCTCGACGACCTCGCCGCAGAGCATCGTGCCGGTGGAGGCCGCAGCGCCGTCCGTCGCGGTCACGAACAGCGGCTCGCTTCCGCCCGGGTCCGCAGCGGGATCGACCGTGACGTGGACCTACACGCTCGAGAACACCGGCAACGTGACCCTGAGCGGTTCCGCGCTGTCTGAGGCTCTCGCGGGCACGACGGCGCCCGTCTACCAGTGGAATGGTCCAGCAGGCATCCTCGCCCCGGGTGAGACGGTCACTGCGACGGCCACGACCGTGCTGACCCAGGCCGACGTCGATGCGGGCTCGATCATCAGCCTCGTGACCGGGCGCGGCACGGCACCCACCGGAGCCGTCGTCACTGCGACGGCCCCGGCCACGGTGACCATCGCCTCGACTGCGGGTCTGACGCTGGACAAGTCCGCATCGCAGACCGAGGACCTGGCCGTCGGCGACATCGTGACGTTCACGTTCGACATCACGAACGCAGGCACGGCGACGATCGACGCCATCGCGCTGAGCGACCCGCTGCCCGGACTGTCGGCGATCACGTTCGGTCCGTGGCCCTCGGCGACGGGAACTCTCGCACCGGCGACGACCGTGAGCGCGTCGGCGCAGTACACCGTGACGCAGGCGGATGTGGATGCCGGAGGCGTCCGCAACACCGCGACCGCGACCGCACTCACTCCGACGGGCGCCGCGGTCTCTGCATCCGACATCGTGACGCTCGCCACCGAGACGAGGGCGCCCGCGCTCGAACTGGTGAAGGCGGATGAGCTCTCTGGCGACGGCGTGCTCGGAGACTCGATCACCTACTCGTTCACTGTGCGCAACGCCGGGAACACCACAGTCACCGACATCGCGATCGCCGATGAGCTCGAGGGAATCTCGGGCATCGTGTTCGGAGCATGGCCGAGCGGGGAGACAGGACGCCTCGCTCCCGGGCAAGAGGTGACGGCCACCGCGCAGTACACGATCGGCCAGGCCGACGTCGATGCCGGTGAGGTCGTCAACGCCGCGATCGCTACGGGAAGCACCCCCACCGAGGTCGATGTGTCCTCGACCGAGGCCGAGGTGACGACCGAGCTCGCGGCGGCCGGTCCCACGCTGACGGCCACCAAGCGCGGCACCCTCGCAGCCGGATCGACGGGGCGCGCGGGAGACACCGTCGAATTCCGCTTCTCGGTCGTCAACACAGGTGACGTCACGGTCAGCGAGGTCGGTTTCGACGACGCCCTCCCAGGGCTCAGCCCTTTGACGATCACCTGGCCGGATGCGACGCGCCCCGGCATCCTCGTTCCCGGCGCCGAGGCGACCGCGACCGCGACCTACGTGCTCCTCCAGTCCGACGTCGACGCCGGCGCGGTATCGAACGCCGTCATCGTGACGGGTACGCCTGTACGAGGGACTCTCGCGCCCGTGCCGGCTGCTGCGACCGTTCCCATCACCCCCGGAGCCGCCTTGTCGGCGGTGAAGACGGGTGTGCTCGCTGCGGGTGACATCGGCGAGGTCGGCGACCGGATCGACTACACGGTCGTGGCGACGAACACGGGCAACGTGACGGTCACCGGCGGCGTGCTGGTGGACCCGATGGAGGGGCTCCAGGGTGTCTCCATCGCCTGGCCGGATCCTGCGGTTCCCGGTCGTGTCGGTGTGGGGGAGTCCGCGACAGGGCGCGGTTTCTATCTGCTGACGCAGGCGGATGTGGATGCCGGGTTCGTGGTGAATACGGCGTCGGTGGCGGCGTTCGCTCCGGGTGGTGTGCGGGTGTCGGCGGATACGAACACGGTGCGGGTGAATACGGTGTTGCCTGCGGCGGGGTTGTCGGTGTCGAAGTCGGGTGTGGCGTCGGGTTCCGGTGCTGTGGGTGATGTGGTGTCGTATGAGTTCGGTGTGACGAATACGGGCAATGTGACGGTGTCGGGTGTGGTGCTGAGTGATGCGGTTCCTGGTGTGGTGTTGTCGGGTGTGGTGTGGCCGGATGCGGGTGCGCCTGGTGTGATCGCTCCGGGGGAGACGGCGACGGCGACGGGGTCGTATGTGATCGTGCAGGCGGATGTGGATGCGGGTCGTGTGGTGAACACGGCGTCGGCGTCTGGTGTGCCGGCGCGGAGTGAGCCGATCACGGTCGTGTCGCCGGAGAGCGTCGTTGCGACGGTCGCTGCGGCTCCGGCCGTGTCGGTGACCGACAGTGGTGCGTTGGCCCCGGGGGCGACGGGCAAGGCCGGCGATGTCGTGACCTGGACATACGTCCTCACCAACGACGGCAACGTGACTCTGACCGGCGCCGCCCTCGCAGACGCCCTGCCCGGTGCGTCCGCGCCCGTCTACGCGTGGCAGGGTGCGGAGGGTGTGCTCGTGCCCGGCCAGTCGGTGACCGCGACGGCGACCTACGTGCTGACCCAGGCGGACGTCGATGCGGGCAGCGTCACGAGCCTCGTCACCGGAACCGGAACACCCACCACCGGCGGGGCTGCGGTCACGGCGACGGCCCCGGCGACCGTGCCCATCGTGAGCGCTCCGCAGCTCGTCGTCACGAAGGACGACTCGGCGACCGGCGGCAGCGTCGGCGACACGATCGACTACTCCTTCACGATCGAGAACCGGGGCAACGTCACGCTTTCGGGCGTCGTCCTGTCCGACACGCTCTCAGGACTCAGCACACCGATCATCACCTGGCCGACCACGAACCGCGTGCTCGCACCGGGCGAGGTCGCCACGGCAACAGCGAGCTACGTCATCACCCAGAGCGACGTCGACGCGGGCAGCGTCTCGAACACCGCCACGGCGAATGCCACCGTTCCCGGTGGCGGGTCGATCTCGGCATCCTCCGACGAGGTCGTGACCCCGCTCGACGCCCCGGCGCCTGCCGTGGTCACGACCAAGTCCGCGGTCATCGTGAACGGCGCGGGCGGAGCTGTCGGCGATGTCATCGAATACACCGTCACGGTCCGCAACGCCGGAAACGTGACGCTCGGCGGCGTGGGCATCGTCGACGACCTCGACGACCTCTCCGACATCTCGGTCGTCTGGCCCGGCGCCGAAGGCGTCCTCGCGCCGGAGCAGACCCTCGTCGGCAGCGCCAGATACGTCATCACCCAGGCCGACGTCGACCGTGGCTCGGTGTCGAACATCGCGGTGGGCTCGGGCACCGATCCCACCGGCACCACCGTCGAAGACCCCTCGGACCAGGTCGTGGTGCCCACGCTCACGGCCAGCGCCGACGCGACCGTCACGAAGAGCGGCGTGCTCGAGCCGGGTGCGACGGGCCGAGCAGGCGACACGGTGCAGTACTCGTTCCGCATCGCGAACACGGGCAACGTCACGCTGTCGAGCGTGACTCTCGACGATCCGCTGGTCGGTCTGTCTGACATCCAGGTCACCTGGCCCGGAGCAGACGGCGTTCTCGCTCCCGGTGCGACCGCCGACGCCACGGCCGAGTATGAGCTCACCCAAGCCGATGTCGACCGAGGGCGTGTCGACAACACGGTCACCCTGACGGCATCCGCTCCGGGCGGCGCTCCGGTCGAGCGCACGGCGACGGCGACAGTGCCGATCGCCGAGGCGGCGGAGCTCACGACCGTGAAGAGCGGACAGCTGCTCGAGCCGGGAATCGGAGCGGTCGGCGACGTCATCGAGTACCGGCTGGTGGTGACCAACACGGGCAACGTGACGGTGCAGGACGGCCGGCTGATCGATCGTCTCGCCGGTCTCTCGCTGCCCGAGATCGAATGGCCGGGTCCTGAAGGCGAGCTGCTCGTAGGCGACACAGTGGTCGGGATCGCGCGGTACACGCTGACCCAGGCGGACATCGATCGCGGTTTCGTGCGGAACATCGCCGGTGTCGAAGCGGTCACGGAGCAGGGGACGATCGTCGTCGCCGACTCCAACCCGGTCGTGATCAACACCGTGCAGCCCGCGGCTGCGCTCACCGTCGTGAAGGACGGCGTCGTCGACGGCGATGGCGGTGCGGGTGGTGCTGTCGACTACACCTTCCGCATCACGAACACCGGAAACGTGACCGTCAGCGCGATCGCTCTCGCCGATCCGATGCCGGGCCTCAGCGTGCCGCAGATCACCTGGCCTGGGGTCGAGGGCGTGCTCGCACCAGGACAGACGGCGATCGCGACGGCCGGCTACACGATCACCCAGACGGATGTGGATGCCGGATCCATCGCCAACGCGGCGACCGCGAGCGGCAGCTCGCGCGGTGGCCCTGTCACGAGCCCCGCGGGTATCGAGACGGTCGACACTCAGGGCATCCAGGCCTCGATCGTCGTGGACAAGACCGCGGCGCTCGCTCCCGACGCCACCGGCGTCGCGGGCGATATCGTGACGTGGAGCTACTCCCTGCAGAACACCAGCAACGTCACGCTCACAGGGGTGGCGCTGGCCGATCGCCTCAGCGGTTCCACGGCTCCCGCCTACACCTGGCCAGACCCGGCTCGCCCGGGAGTGCTGCTCCCCGGCCAGACCGTGACGGCTGTCTCGACCTACGCACTCACCCAGGCCGACATCGATCGTGGAGGCGTCGCGAGCGCGGTCGACGGCGTCGGCACCCCGCCGCGTGGCGCTGACGTCACCGGCACCTCCACGGCCTCGGTCGAGATCGCCGCGCGTCCTGGCATCGCTGCGACGAAGTCCGGACTGGTCGACGGCGTGGGCGACGTCGGCGATCGGATCGACTACACGTTCGGCATCACGAACACGGGCAACGTCACGCTCACCCTCGTCGACCTCGTCGACGCGCTGGTCGGCGTGAGCTCGCCCACCTTCGACTGGCCGGGTGAGCCCGGCATCCTGCTCCCGGGCGAAACGGTCGACGCCGCAGCCGAGTACACGATCACCCAGGCGGATGTGGATCGTGGCTCGGTCACGAACATCGCCACGGCGAGCGGCAAGCCACCGGTGGGAGACACGATCACGGCGAGCACGCCGCCGACGGACACGAGTGTCGCGGCGGCTGCCCCCGAGCTGCTCACCGGCAAGACGGCCAGTGTTCGCGGAGACGGAGCGGTCGGCGACATCATCGACTACTCCTTCACGATCGAGAACACCGGAAACGTCACCGTGTCGGCGATCACGCTGACCGACCCGCTGGCGGGGCTCTCCGTCCCGAACGTGCGCTGGCCCGGCGATCCCGGAGTCCTCGCTCCGGGTGAGATCGCGACGGCGATCGCCAGCTATGCGATCGTGCAGGCCGATGTGGATGCCGGTGAGGTGGTCAACATCGCGACCGCCGCCGGATCCGCTCCGAGCGGAGCTGCCGTGCAGGACGCCTCCGACCGGATCAGCACCCCGACGGTCGCTGCGGATGCCGGGATCATGATCGACAAGACCGGAGCACTGGCACCGGGCTCCACCGGACAGGTGGGCGACGTCGTGCAGTTCGGCTTCACGATCGCCAACACCGGCAACCAGACACTGAGCGGTGTCGACCTCTCCGACGCGCTGCCCGGACTCAGCGCCATCGATGTGGTCTGGCCGAGCGACGACCCCGCAGCGGCGGGCGTCCTCCCGGTCGGCTCCACCGCTCGCGGTACCGCGACCTACGCGCTCACCCAAGCGGACATCGACGCCGGGTCGGTCGCGAACGCGGTCGAGGTCGTCGCGACCACACCGTCCGGTGTCGCGGTCGACTCCGCGGATGCCTCGACGGTCACGGTTCCCCGGACTCCCGCGTTGTCGGCGGTGAAGACGGGTGTGCTCGCTGCGGGTGACATCGGCGCCGTCGGTGACACGGTGGAGTACGCGGTGGTCGTCACGAACACGGGCAACGTGACGGTCACCGGCGGCGTGCTGGTCGACCCGATGGTGGGTCTGTACGACGTGTCGATCGTGTGGCCGGATCCTGCGGTTCCCGGTCGCGTGGGCGTGGGGGAGCAGGCCGTCGGTCGGGGCAAGTACGACCTGACGCAGGCGGATGTGGATGCCGGGTTCGTGGTGAATACGGCGTCGGTGGCGGCGTTCGCTCCGGGTGGTGTGCGGGTGTCGGCGGATACGAACACGGTGCGGGTGAACACGGTGTTGCCTGCGGCGGGGTTGTCGGTGTCGAAGTCGGGGGTGGCGTCGGGCTCTGGTGCTGTGGGTGATGTGGTGTCGTATGAGTTCGGTGTGACGAATACGGGCAATGTCACGGTGTCGGGTGTGGTGCTGAGTGATGCGGTTCCTGGTGTGGTGTTGTCGGGTGTGGTGTGGCCGGATGCGGGTGCGCCTGGTGTGATCGCTCCGGGGGAGACGGCGACGGCGACGGGGTCGTATGTGATCGTGCAGGCGGATGTGGATGCGGGTCGTGTGGTGAACACGGCGTCGGCGTCTGGTGTGCCGGCGCGGAGTGAGCCGATCACGGTGGTGTCGCCGGAGAGCGTCGTTGCGACGGTCGCTGCGGCTCCGGCCGTGTCGGTGACCGACAGTGGTGCGTTGGCCCCGGGGGCGACGGGCAAGGCCGGCGATGTCGTGACCTGGACATACGTCCTCACCAACGACGGCAACGTGACTCTGACCGGCGCCGCCCTCGCGGACGCCCTGCCCGGTGCGTCCGCGCCCGTCTACGCGTGGCAGGGCGCTGAGGGTGTGCTCGTGCCCGGTCAGTCGGTGACCGCGACGGCGACCTACGTGCTGACCCAGGCGGACGTCGATGCGGGCAGCGTCACGAGCCTCGTCACCGGAACCGGAACACCCCCGACGGGCGCTCGGGCTGCGGCCACGACGCCGGCCACCGTGCCGCTCGTCGCGGCTCCCGGCCTCGTGTTCGAGAAGACGGGCAGCCTGGATGCCGCAGGTGCGAACGACGCCGGTGACGGCGTGACCTTCGAGTTCCGCATCGAGAACACCGGGACCGTGACGTTCTCGGGCGTGGCGATCACGGATGAGCTGGTCGGCATCGGACCGATCACCGTCGACTGGCCCGCTGCCGCGGGCGTGCTCGCACCGGGGCAGATCGCACGCGGCACGGCGTCATACGACATCAGCCAGGAGGACGTCGATCGGGGATCCGTGCAGAACACGGCATCCGTCCGCGCCACGACACCGGCCGGCGAGGTCCTCTCGACCCGCTCGACCATCGAACCCATCCCGACAGCCGAGCACGCCCCGTCGATCCAGACGGTCAAGGGCGGCGCGTACGTCAGCGGCACCGGCGGTGTGGGCAGCATCATCGAGTACACGTTCGACATCACGAACACCGGAAACGTGACCCTGCGACTGATCCGCCTCCAGGACGACCTCGAGGGTCTGGGCACCCCGCAGATTGAGTTCCCGTCGGCCACCGGCATCCTTCCGCCCGGCGGAACCGCGACCGGCGTCGCCCGGTACACGGTGACTCAGGACGACGTCGATGCCGGATCGATCACGAACGTCGCCACGTCGTTCGGAACCTCTCCGCGTGGAGTCGTGGTCTCCGACAGCTCCGCCCCGTTCACGATCGCGACGGACGCACCGACCAACCCCGAGCAGGCGATCCGCGCGACCCAGTCCGCCGAACTCGCCGCCGGGGACGTCGGCGTGCTCGGAGACTCGGTCGACTACACCTTCACGATTCAGAACACCGGCAACACCACCCTGAACGGGGTGACCCTCAGCAACACGGTCTCGGGACTCACCGGCTTCGTCTACACATGGCCGGACGCGGCGAACCCGGGGCGTCTGCTTCCCGGGCAGGCCGTCACGATCACGGCGTCGCATCTGATCACTCAGGCGGATGTTGATGCGGGCACCGTCCGCAACACGACCACGGGATCCGGCACGCCGCCGACAGGCGCTGACGTCAGCAGCCGCACGCCGATGACGATCGTGCCGCTGGCGGGCGGGACGGGTTCGATCGACGTGTCCAAGACCGGTACGCGTCTGGGCGACGGCAGCGTCGGCACGCAGATCAGGTACGACTTCGTGATCACGAACACCGGCACCTTCTCGCTCTCCTCCGTCGCGCTCACCGACTCACTCGACGGGCTGTCCGACATCTTGTACGGAGCATGGCCAGACGCGGTCGGAACTCTCGCGCCGGGAGGATCCGTCACTGCGACGGCGACCTACACGCTGCTGCAGTCGGACATCGACGCGGGTGAGGTGCGCAACACCGCATCTGCCAGCGCGCTGACGCCCGGCGGTGACCCGGTGACAGCCGATTCCCCCGAGTCGGTCGTCACGACCATGGCCGCTGCCCCGGCGATCGACCTCGAGAAGTCCCAGGTGCTCGCGCAGGGTGCCACCGGACGCCCCGGCGACATCGTCGAGTACACCTTCACGGTCACCAACAACGGGAACACGACACTCCGCGGCGTCACGGTGGCCGACGGCCAGGCGGGACTCACCGGGCTCGGCATCGCGTGGCCGGGTGAGATCGGCGTGCTGGCTCCCGGTCAGTCGGCGACGGCGACCGCGACCTACGCCCTCACCCAGGCAGACGTCGATGCCGGCGGGATCACGTCGGTCGCCGTCGCCACCGGAGACAGCGGGGGGACGATCGTCCGCGACGAGGCTTCGGCTGAGACCGTCATCGCCGCGGCACCCGCCCTCACTCTCGACAAGACGGCCGAGCTCACCGGCGCAGCTCAGCAGGGCGGCGGCATCCGGTACCTGGTGACCGTCACGAACACCGGCAACGTCACGCTGTCCGATGTCGCGGTCACCGATGAACTCGCCGGACTCGGCGCTCCGACCGTGACCTGGCCCGGTACGCCCGGTGTGCTGGCCGCAGGCCAGAGCGCGACCGTGACCGCCGACTATGTCATCACGGCGGCGGACGTCGTGCGCCAGCACGTCGAGAACACCGCCTCTGTGGTGGGGACCGCGCCGGACGGCTCGACCGCCGAGGCATCTGACTCGGTGCGGGTGGAGGTGCCCGGCGCTCCGAGCATCAGTCTCGGCATGAGCATCTCGGTCAAGGACGGCCAGCAAGGCTTCGCGGGCGACACCCTGATCTTCCGTTACACCGCGACCAACACCGGGACCACGACTCTCAACGGCGTGCGCATCACCGACCCGTACCCGGGACTCTCGGCGATCACGTACGCGTGGCCCGGCGAGCCCGGCGTGCTGCTCCCCGGCCAGAGCGTCACAGCGACGGCCACCGCGATCATCACCCCGGCGATGGAAGGTACTGTGGTGAACTCCCGCGCCGTGGTGACGAGCGTCGAGGCGGAGTCCGGGGTGCAGGTGCTCGACGTCGCCTCCGACGCGGTGAACCTCCCGCAGCCGACCCCGACGGGCCTGCTGCCCTTCACGGGCGGCGGCGACCCGCTGCCGCTGGTCGGCGGCTCCGCACTGCTGCTGCTCGCCGGCCTCGTGCTGATGCTCGCTGCCCGCCGTCGTCGCTCGATGCGACCCCAGAACCTCTCCTCCTAGAAATTCGCACTGAAAGGCCACACGATGCTGAACCTGAGCTCACCCTCCCCGTCCACCGCAGGACGCCGCACGGCGACCAAGGGGGTGGTCGTGGCCGGCATCGCCGTGACTCTCGGCCTCGTCCTCGCAGGATGCACGGACTCTGCCCCCGAGCCCACGCCCACGCCGACCGCGACGGAGCAGGCCGAAGCGGGCGTCACGGACATCACGGACACGCCCGGCTCCGGTGAGGGGCTCGTGGGCGCGCTCGCGGATGCCGAGGTCAAGACGTGCGAGCTCGCGGGCGACCACTGGGAGATCGCGGGTTCCGTGACGAACTCGAGCGAGGCTGCGGCGTCGTACCGGATCTACGTCTCGCTGCTCACGGAGGGCGGTGACACGCGGTCGCTCACGCAGGTCGACGTCGAGCCGGTGGACGCCGGCGCGAGCGCCGAGTGGGAGACGTCGGTCGCCGTTGAGGATGAAGCTCTTGACTGCGTGCTCCGCGTCGAGCGCTACGCCTCCTGAGCGGCCGGAACCGCGATCACGACGCCGGCTGAGACGATTGCTTGACGACCTCGTAGGCGGCGAGAGCCGCCTTGCGCGTGGCAGCCAGATCGACGATCGGCTCGGTGGGCGCATCCGAAGCCCATTCCGAGATGTACAGGCTGTGCGGGTCGAACTTCTTGGCCTGGAGCTCGGGGTTGAACACACGGAAGTACGGAGCCGCATCGGCTCCCGATCCGGCGACCCATTGCCAGTTGAACGGGTTGCTCGCGCCGTCGGCGTCGACGAGCGTGTCCCAGAACCACTCCTCGCCGCGCCGCCAGTCGATCAGGAGGTTCTTGACGAGGAATGACGCGGTGACCATGCGCACGCGGTTGTGCATGAAACCGGTGTGCCACAGCTCGCGCATCCCGGCATCCACCAGCGGCACTCCGGTGTCGCCGCGTTGCCATGCCTCGAGCTGGCCGGGGTCGAGGCGCGGCCAGGGGAACGCGTCGAACTGACGGCGCAGATTCACGGTCGCCAGATCGGGGGAGTGGAACACGGTGTGCCAGGCGAACTCGCGCCACCCCAGCTCCGAGAGGAATCCCGCGGCACCATGCGCGTCGACCGCTTCGTGCCAGACGGTGAACGGGCTCAGTTCTCCCCAGCGCAGTCGGGGCGAGAGCAGCGAGGTGGCACCGGCGGACGGCTCGTCCCTCGCGCGGTCGTACGCGTCGATGTCGTCGTGCAGGAACGTTCTCAGCCGGGCCCGTGCGGCGGGCTCGCCGGGCTCCCACGTCTCGCGCAGGCCGCCGGCCCAGTCCGGTCGCGTCGGCAGGAGGTTCCAGTCGTCGAGGTCGTCGGAGGCGGGGCGGGGTGACGCCCCGTCGAGGCTTCGCGGTGCGGGGAGTGGCGCGCGGGGCGCGGGCAGGGCGAGGCAGGCACGCCAGAACGGGGTGAACACCGAGAAGTGGGTGCCGCTCCCGGTCTTCACCGTCCACGGCTCGTGCAGCAGAGAGCCGGCGAAGGATGCGACCTCGATCCCGTCATCGCGGAGCGACGCCTTCAGCGCCGCGTCGATGTCGCGCTCCGCTCCTCCGTACCGTCGATTCCAGAACACGGCGCTCGCTCCGGTATCCGCCACAGTCTCACGGACGTCGCGCTCGGCGGGCCCACGGCGCAGCGTCAACGTCGCTCCGAGCTCTCGCAGTCGTCCGCTCAGCGAGGTGAGCGAATGGTGCAGCCACCAGCGTGCGGCGCCACCGAGCGGGCGGATGCCGGGGGACTCCTCGTCGAGCACGTAGAGCACGATGATCGGCTCGTCACGATCGAGGGCCGCCCGCAATGCCGGGTTGTCGGCGAGGCGGAGGTCGTCACGGAGCCACACGATCGAGGGGGAGGACATGATTCCATTCTCGCCCGCGCGACGGAATCGGCAGGGAGGGGTTGCGTGACGCCCGCCTCAGCGGCTACGACGCCGCGCGCGACCGTCCGGCGCGCGATCGGGAGCAGTCGCCCACAGGGCCCACAGCACGAGCAGCGGCTGGAGGAACAGCCGGCCGAAGCGCCGCGCCTCGGTGTCGAGACCGGGGGTGGAGCGGTGCGTGCGCCACTGGTGCACGTTTCCCGGCAGGACGGCGACGAAGAACGCGGCGGTGGCGATACCGATGCGTCGCCTCTCCTTGGGGAGTGCGACCAGTCCGACCGCGAGCGCGACCTCGGCGGCCCCGGAGGCGATCACGATCGCGTCCTTGTCGAGCCGGGTGGCTTTCGTCGCCCAGTCCGGAACGACGACCCGGAAGCCGCGGGTGCCCACGAAATGGACGATGCCGATCGCCCCGAGGGCGAGTGCGAGGATCCAACGCGCCAGTGCTTTGACCATCCGCTCACGCTACCCGGTCGCACCGCGACGGCCTTGCGAACCACCGCGCGTCAGCCGCAGTTGTGCGACACACTGGGAGCCATGACCGTCCTGCGCATCAGCATCCTCTTCGTGCTCGCCGCCATCGCCGAGATCGGCGGGGCCTGGCTGATCTGGCAGGCGGTCAAGGAGAACCGGGGGTGGCTGTTCGCGGTGCTCGGGGTCATGGCGCTCGGCGCCTACGGCTTCATCGCGGCGCTGCAGCCCGACGCGAACTTCGGACGCGTGCTCGCCTCGTACGGCGGCGTGTTCATCGCAGGGTCCCTGGCGTGGGGGATCATCGTCGACGGCTTCAAGCCGACGATCTGGGACTGGGTCGGCTCGGCGATCGCGCTGGTCGGTGCGGCGATCATCATCCTGGCCCCGACGGCCGCGAACACCGCGACCGAGGCGGTGTCGTAGCGGTCAGCAGCCTCCGGGCATGCGAGTAACCTGGATCCAGACCCAGATGGAGTGTGCAGTGCCTGAAAATGCTCAGCCGAAAGACGGCTTCGCCCTGTTCTCTGACCGTTCAGTCGTCGCGATGCGCGTCAACGGAACCCTCAAGGACCTCGCCGCGACAGTGACGGATGCCGACGAGGTTGAGCCGGTCACGATCGACAGCCCCGACGGACTCAACATCCTCCGTCACTCGGCGGCGCACGTGCTCGCGCAGGCGGTGCAGCGGATCAACCCGCAGGCGAACCTCGGCATCGGCCCGCCCATCACCGACGGCTTCTACTACGACTTCGGCGTCCACACTCCGTTCACGCCCGAGGACATCAAGGCCATCACGAAGGAGATGCAGCGCATCGTCCGTGAGGGCCAGCGCTTCGTGCGCCGCGTCGTCACCGACGACGAGGCGCGGGCGGAGCTCGCGGACGAGCCGTTCAAGCTCGAGCTCATCGGTCTCAAGGGCGGCAAGGAGGCGGCAGAGGGCGCATCCGTCGAGGTCGGCGAGGGCGAGCTGACGATCTACGACAACACGACTCGTGACGGTGAGGTGGTCTGGAAGGACCTCTGCCGTGGGCCGCACCTCCCCAACACCCGCATGATCGGCAACGGCTGGGATCTCACCCGCATCGCCGCCGCCTATTGGCGCGGCAGCGAGAAGAACCCGCAGCTGCAGCGCATCTACGGCACGGCGTGGCCGTCGAAGGACGAGCTGCGTAAGTACCAGCACCGTCTCGAGGAGGCCGCCAAGCGCGACCACCGGCGCCTCGGCAAGGAGCTCGACCTGTTCTCGTTCCCTGAGGAGATCGGCTCGGGCCTCTCGGTCTGGCACCCTCGCGGCGGTGTCGTCCGCGGCGAGATGGAGCAGCATGCGCGCAAGCGCCACATCGAGGGCGGGTACACCTACGTGTACACCCCACACATCTCGAAGGAAGACCTCTTCCTCACCTCGAACCACCTCGTCACGTACAAGGAGGGCATGTACCCGCCGATCGTCATGGACGAGGAGCGCGACGACGAGGGCAACGTCACCAAACAGGGCCAGGACTACTACCTGAAGCCCATGAACTGCCCGATGCACATCCTGATCTACAAGGAGCGTGCGCGCAGCTACCGTGACCTGCCGCTGCGGTTCGCCGAGAACGGCACCGTCTACCGCAACGAGCTGTCGGGGGCGCTGCACGGCCTCACCCGCGTGCGCGGCTTCACCCAGGACGACTCGCACCTCTTCGTCACGCCCGATCAGCTCGAGGCTGAGGTCTCGAAGGTCCTCGAGTTCATCCTGTCGATGCTGCGCGATTTCGGTCTCACCGACTTCGAGCTCGAGCTGTCGATGAAGGACGACGAGAAGTCCAAGTGGATCGGCTCCGACGAGTTCTGGGAGTCGTCGACCGATGCTCTGCGTCGTGTCGCCGTGGCATCCGGGCTCAAGCTCACCGAGGTCCCCGGCGAGGCGGCGTTCTACGGACCCAAGATCGACCTGAAGACGCGCGATGCGATCGGGCGCACCTGGCAGCTCTCGACCGTGCAGGTCGACCCGAACCTGCCCGAGCGCTTCGAACTCGAATACATGGACAAGGACGGACAGAAGAAGCGTCCGATCATGATCCACCGCGCGCTGTTCGGCTCGATCGAGCGGTTCTTCGCCATTCTGCTCGAGCACTACGCGGGCGACTTCCCCGTATGGCTGTCTCCCGTGCAGGTCGTGGGCATCCCCGTGGCCGACGAGTTCGCCGACTACCTGGGCGAGATCGTCCAGACGCTCCGCACGCAGGGCGTGCGCGCCGAGCTCGACGACTCCGACGACCGGATGCAGAAGAAGATCCGCACGCACACGACCGGCAAGGTCCCGCTGCTGCTGATCGCGGGGGAGAAGGACCGCGACGCGGGCACCGTCTCGTTCCGCTACCGCGACGGCACGCAGGAGAACGGCGTGCCGATCGCGGACGCGGTCTCGCGCATCCGTGCCGCTATCGAGGCGCACACGCTCGTGCAGACAGCAGGAGACCTGGCGTGACGACGCGCTCCGAGCCGTGGGAGGACGCCGGCGAGTTCGCCGGTGTCCCCGACGAGTTCCAGCGGCTGTGGACTCCGCACCGGATGGCGTACATCCAGGCGGGCCCCGAGCCGCTGCGCGAGGAGTGCCCGTTCTGCGAGGCTCCGAAGTTCCCGGATGCCGAGCGGCTGATCGTCGCGCGGGGTGAGACGGCCTACGTGCTGCTGAACCTTTTCCCGTACAACTCGGGGCACCTTCTGGTCTGCCCGTACCGCCACATCGGCACCTACGACCAGGCCACGCCCGAAGAGGTCGCTGAGATCGGGGCGCTGACCCAGATCGGCATGCGCGTTCTGCGAGAGGTGTCGCGCTGCGACGGGTTCAACCTCGGGATGAATCAGGGTGCGGTCGCCGGTGCCGGCGTCGACGGCCACCTGCACCAGCACATCGTGCCGCGGTGGACGTCGGACGCCAACTTCTTCCCGATCATCGCCAAGACCAAGGCGTTGCCCCAGCTGCTCGGAGAAGTGCGAGAAGCCGTGGCGAACGCCTGGCCGACCTCCGGTCGTTGAGCGAGGAGCGCAGCGACGAGACGAAACGCGCCGCGCTCGCTCGATCCGCTCAGCGCACCTGGCGTGCGGTGAACTGCATCCGCGGGTTCGCATAGAACTCCTGCGCCTCGACGAGCTGCAGCTCGCGCGCACCGGACTCCAGGGTCGCGGCGAGCAGGTCGAACACGCTGGACGCCGTGCGCTCGAGCGCAGCCTTCGCGTCGCCGGTCTCGACGTAGTGCGCGGTGAAGAGCGCAGCGGTCACGTCGCCCGAGCCGTTCGCCTTCATAGGCAGCCGAGGCGTCTGCACGATCCAGGCGCCCGCCGAGTCGGCGACGAGCATCTCGATCGTGCCCTCTTCGCGGTCGGGGCGCTCGACGCTCGTGACGAGCACGGTGCGCGGTCCCATGGCCATCGCCAGGTCGACAGAGGCGAGCGTGGACTCCAGCGTGTCCGGTTCGGTCCCGGTGAGGAACCCGAGCTCGAACTGGTTCGGAGTGATGATGTCGGCGGCAGGCACGACCTTCTCACGCAGCAGGATCGGGATCGCCGGCGCGACGAAGCATCCGGACTTCGCGTTCCCCATCACCGGGTCGCACGCGTAGACCGCATCGGGGTTCGCCGCCTTGACGCGGGCGACGGCGTCGATGATCACGTCTCCTATGCCCTCGCCGCCCTGGTAACCGCTGAGCACGGCGTCGATCTCGCCGAACACGCCGCGCTCCTCGATGCCCGTGAGGACCTCGCGCACATCGTTCGGATCGATCATCGGACCGCGCCAGGCGCCGTAGCCGGTGTGGTTCGAGAAGTTCACGGTGTAGACCGGGAGAACCTCGACGCCGATGCGCTGCAGCGGGAAGACCGCGGCGGAGTTTCCGACATGGCCGTACGCGACGGCGGACTGGATGGAGAGGACCTTCATTCCCCGATCCTTTCGGTGAGGGCGGGAGTGGTCCCGCGGCGGTGGATCATCGGACGGCGGCGACGAGGTCGGCGACGAGCGTCGCCGTGTCGTCTTCGGACAGGTCGTGCACCGTGAGGCGCAGGTGGCGCGACGGGTCGGCGCGCTCATCGAGGGCGAAGTCGTCGCCGGTGCGGGCGAGCCAGCCTCGACGCATGAGCCGCTCGGCGACGAGGCGCGCGGGCTTCGGCAGCTCGATCCACAGACTCAGGCCGTCGGTGGTGGGGGAGTCGAGGCCGTGCTCGCGCAGGCGCGAGGCGAAGGCCTCGTTGCGTACCGCATAGTGCTCGCGGGCGTCGGCGATGCGTGACAGCACCGAGTCGTCGGTCAGCTGCGTGAGCGTGAGACGCTGCAGCAGGTGGCTGACCCAGGTGGTCCCGGGGCTCAGGCGCATGGCGAGGCGCTCGGCCGTGGTGGCATCCGTCGCCGCGATGGCGAGGCACATGTCGGGCCCGAGGAACTTCGACACCGAGCGCACCAGTGCGAACCGCCGGTGATCCGGGCCGATCAGTGATTCGTACGTGCGCTGTGACAGCATCGAGAAATGGTCGTCCTCGATGATCAGCACGTACGGATGCTCGGCGAGCACGGCACGCAGCTCCGCAGCGCGGCCGGCGGTGAGGCTCGCGCCGGTCGGATTCTGAGCGCGCGGCGTGCAGATCACAGCGCGCACGCCGTCGTCCAGGGCGGCGCGCAGCCCCTCGACCGTCATCCCCTGCTCGTCGACCGGCACGGGTACGGCCCGATACCCGCCGAGCCGGACGGTGTGGATGCTCGCGAGGAAGCAGGGGTCCTCGAGCGCGACGGCGTCGTCGCGCATCAGCGCCTGGGCGAGCAGGCGCTCGACGGCGTCGACGGCGCCGCTCGTGATCGTGATGCCGAAGTCGAGGTGACCGAGATCCTGCGCGATCCATTCGCGCGCCCAGTCGTCGAGTCCGCGGTCGATCACGGGCTCGCCGTAGAGCACCGGGCGACCGGCCACCGTCGCCAGTGCAGGCGACGGATCGGGGATCAGACGGGGGTCGGGGTTACCCGTGCCGACATCGCGCAGCACGGTGTCTGAGGCGTAGCCCTCCTGGGCGACAGACTCGAGACCGGCGACGACCGTGCCGGCACGCCCTCGCGAGACCACGAGCCCGGCCTGGGCGAGCTGCCGGTAAGCGGCGACCGCGGTGTTGCGGTTGACGCCGAGGGTGGTGGCGAGCTCCCGCACGGGAGGCAGAGGACTGCCGGCGCGCAGCACACCGCGGTCGCGCAGGCCGCGCACGCTGTCGGCGATGTCCGCTGCGGTCGTTCCGGTGATCTGGTCGCTCATGTCTCCTCATCTCCGATTCTAGGTCGTTCCGGACAGTGCTACTGTTTGGCCTAGATCAAACGAGATTTCGTTCGACACACTCATGCACATCGTGCTTCCCCGACAGGAGCTCTCATGACTGAACAGACCACCACCGGATCCTCGCGCGTCAAGCGCGGTCTCGCCGAGATGCTCAAGGGCGGCGTGATCATGGACGTGGTCACCGCCGACCAGGCGAAGATCGCCGAAGACGCGGGCGCCGTCGCCGTCATGGCACTCGAGCGGGTTCCCGCCGACATCCGCGCCCAGGGCGGCGTCTCGCGCATGAGCGACCCCGACATGATCGACAGCATCATCGCGTCGGTCTCGATCCCCGTCATGGCGAAGGCCCGCATCGGCCACTTCGTCGAAGCGCAGGTGCTGCAGGAGCTCGGCGTCGACTACATCGACGAGTCCGAGGTGCTCTCTCCCGCCGACTACGTGAACCACATCGACAAGCAGAGCTTCGCGGTGCCCTTCGTCTGCGGCGCGACCAATCTCGGCGAGGCATTGCGTCGTATCAACGAGGGTGCGGCGATGATCCGCTCCAAGGGTGAGGCCGGCACGGGGGATGTCTCGGAGGCGATGAAGCACATCCGCAAGATCCGCGGCGAGATCGCCGCTCTCACGGCTCTTCCGAAGGACGAGCTGTTCGTTGCGGCGAAGGAGCTGCAGGCGCCCTACGAGCTCGTCGCTGAGATTGCCGAGACGGGCACGCTCCCGGTCGTGCTCTTCGTCGCGGGCGGCGTGGCGACTCCGGCGGACGCCGCGATGATGATGCAGCTCGGCGCCGACGGCGTCTTCGTGGGATCCGGCATCTTCAAGTCGGGAAACCCCGCGGAGCGCGCCAAGGCGATCGTCAAGGCGACCACGTTCTTCGACGACGCGAAGGTGATCGCCGAGGTCTCGCGCGGCCTCGGAGAGGCGATGGTCGGCATCAACGTGTCCGACCTCCCCGCCCCGCACCGCCTGGCCGAGCGTGGCTGGTAGTCCACGGGTCGGCGTCCTCGCTCTGCAGGGCGACGTGCGCGAGCACGCCGCCCTGCTCTCGGGGCTCGGGGCCGACGTGGCGCTGGTGCGTCGCCCGGAGGAACTGGCGGCCGTAGACGGCCTCGTCATCCCCGGCGGTGAGTCGAGCGTGATCGACAAGCTGTCGCGCACCTTCGGGATGCAGGAGCAGATTCGCGCGGCGATCGCTGCGGGTCTTCCGGTGTACGGCACGTGCGCCGGGCTGATCCTGCTCGCGGACGAGGTGCTCGACGGTATCGAGGGGCAGCAGTCGTTCGGCGGCATGGACGTGAGCGTTCGCCGCAATGCCTTCGGTCGTCAGACCGAGTCGTTCGAGATCGGCCTCGACGTGCCGCTGCTGGGCGATGTGCCGGTGCACGCGACATTCATCCGTGCGCCGATCGTCGAGCGCGCAGGCGACGGGGTCGAGGTGCTCGCCTCGCTGCCGGACGGCGGAATCGTCGCGGTGCGGCAAGGTTCCCTCCTGGGGACCAGCTTCCACCCCGAGGTCGACGGAGAGACCCGGTTCCACGAGGCGTTCCTCGAAAGCGTCAGGGATCGCGCCGCTCGTCGATGATGGGGTCGCGGGCGACCCGCCACGCACCAGGCGTGACAGGCCGGAGCCCGAGGTCGGACTATTCTCTTTCGAGTGACTGGATCCAGGGCTGAGGCCGCGTATGCGCGTGCCGTCACCGCATTCAGCACCCCGACCCTCGATCTCCTGCACGGTCGGTTCGCCCCCTTCGTGGTGGCGTCGCTCACTCTCCTGTTCAACGCCGACCGGGCGTCGGTCGCGGTCGCAGACGCCCACGCCGAACTGGCCGAAGTGCTCGACGAGCTCCGCGCGGCGGGGTACGACGAGGACGAGCGGAAGCTGCCGTCCGGGAGCGGACGTGACGTGTGCCGCAACTGGGTGCGTCTCGGCTGGCTGATCCAGCAGATCGACGACGACGTCGAGGTCTATCGCCTGTCGGCGCACGCCGTCGCCGCCCTCGAGATCTCGGGCCGCACCGGCGGGGGGCGTACACGAGTGTCGAACTCCCGTGTACGCACTCTGCTCGACGCTGTGGAGCATCTCTCTGTCAGTGCCGAGGTCGACCCGGTTCGCCGCCTGTCGCGACTGCAGACGGAACGCGATCTGCTCGACGCCGAGATCGCTCGCATCGAAGAGTCCGGACACGCGGAGCCTGCAGACGACGAAGAACTCCTCGAAGAAGCGGAGAACGTGCTGCACCTGGCACGCGAGCTCCCCGCGGACTTCACGCGGGTCGCCGAGTCGCTCAGAGCGATGCAGCGCGACGTCGTCGCCCACCTCCGGAGGGACGAGAGGCCGACGAGCGAAGTGCTGCGCGAGTACCTCCAGCGTGCGCAGGACGTGATGCAGTCGACCCCGGAGGGGCGCGCCTTCGCCGGGGCCCTGCGCCTGATCGGAGACCCCGACCGCATCGACGCCCTCACCGAGCAGCTCCGTGGCCTTCTCGACCAGCCTTTCGCCCGTATGCTCGACGGCACGCAGCGTGCCGAGCTCGACGCGATCGCACGCCGCGTGGAGCTCGGGGTGGAAGAGGTACTGGCCGCTCAGCGCCGCGCCTCGCATGTCATCACCGGCCAGGTGAAGACCCACGATCCGCTGCGTGATCGTCAGATCGACGACCTTCTCCGCGACGTCATCGCAGGACTCCACGGGTGGGCAGGGCCCGCCACGGTCGTCGACCCGGTGCGCAGCATGCCGCTGATCGACCTCGGGCATCTGCGACAGACCACCAGTGACATCCGTCCTCCGCGCGCCCCGGCGCCCCTCGCCGACGCGGACGACGTCGACTTCCTCGATCACGACACTCGGGCATGGGGCGGTCCGCGATATGCGGAGCTCGAGGCGTACGTCGCAGGTCTCGGTGCGGACTTCGATCTCGCCGAAACGTTCCGTGCGGTGCCCGTCTCGGCTCGACGCCCCGTCGACCTGCTCGGTCTGCTCGAGATCGCGCACCGGAACGGTCTCACCGACGCAGACGGCATCTCGACGGTCGAAGCGCTGCGACCCGACGGGACGACTCGTCGATTCGCCTTCGGCACCGTGACCGCCCGCAGCACGAAAGAGGATGCAGATGAGTGACGACGACCTCACCACAGCCGTCGTGGACGAGGGGTTCATCGCCCCCACAGCGATGGAGGACGACCTCGAGGCGCATTTCCCGGGCGATCGCGGCACGCTCGACCCCGAGATCAGGCGAGTGCTCGTGCACCTGCTTCAGCGCCGCTTCCTCTCGATGGAGCGCAACCGTCGCGAGTGGACGCTTCTGCTCGAGCATCAGCAGGTGATCGAATCGCGTCTCAACGACATCTACCTGCGGCTGATCATCGATCACGCCCGTGGGTTCGCGTACAAGCAGCAGTTGCGCTCCGATGAGGTCGAGATGCCTGTGCTGCTGAAGGATTCTCCATATTCGCGAGCCGAGACGCTCGTACTCGTGCATCTGCGAACCGTCTATCAGCGCGAGTCCGCATCCGGCGAGGGCTCCGTGCGGATCGACATCGAGGACGTCGAGCAGACGGTCCTCAGCTACTTCGCCGATGTCGACGGCGGAACCGCGAAGCAGCAGCGGGCGATCCGCAGCGCGCTGGACCGGTTGGATCGAGAGGGCATCGTGCAGGAGGAGACCAGCGGACGGTATCGGATCACCGCCCTCGTCGAGGTGGTGCTCAGCGCCGAAACCCTCAAAGAGCTGCGGGAGTGGCTGCGAGCCCAGGCGGTGGTGGCGCGATGACGATGATGGACACGCTCTTCGGGATGATCCCCGCGAGCTCCCGTGGCCAGCAGTGGGTCGCCGAAGAGCTGCAGCTCATCAACTGGGGCGGCTACGACGGCGGGCCGCACAGGGTGCGGTTCTCGCCGGATGCGACCCTGCTGTGTGGCGGTTCGGGGTCAGGCAAGTCCACGCTCATGGACGGCTACATCGCCCTCATGATGCCGCACACGACACCGTTCAACGGTGCCTCCAACGGCGGGGTGACGGGGCGCCCGCGAGGCGAGGAGCAGCGGAACATCCTGTCGTACGGCCGGGGCAAGATCGACGAGTCCCGCACCGACGAGGGCACCAAGCTCCGCGTGCTGCGGGGTGACGGCGAGGACACATGGAGCGCCGTCTCGATGACCTGGCTGGATCACGACGGGTCGCGCTTCACGGCGGTGCGCGGCTGGTACATCCCCGCGGATGCCCGAACGCTCGAGGACACCACGAGGTTGCGCGCCACGATCGACGGAGCCTTCGATCTCACGCACCTCGAGCGGGCCGTGGCTCAGCGGCTCAATGACGCATCGGTGCGCGCCGTCGGGCTCGATCCTGTCGCGACCGATCGCGAGTTCTCGGCGCGCCTGCACGCGGTGCTCGGAATCGGTGCCGCAGGATCCGGCGCCAAGGCGATCAGCCTCCTCGCCCGGATCCAGGCCGGCCAGCAGATCACCACGGTCGACGACCTGTACAAGAAGCTCGTGCTCGAGGAACCCGAGACGATGGCGACCGCGGACGCGGTGGTCGCTCACTTCGACGAGCTCGAGAGCACGCGCACGAGGATGCTGGTCGCGAAGCAGCAGGTGGCGGCTCTCGAGCCGATCCGGGGGATCTCCGAGCGCATCGAGGCGGCTTCGGAGCGGATGCGGGTCGTGGACGAGGTGGGGGTCTTCTCCGAACCGACCTCGCTCGCGGCACTGTGGAGCGCAGAACGACGTCTCGACCTCCTGCGCGAAGTGGAGACCGACCTGCGCGACCGGACTCAGGCACTCCAGCTGGCGGTGAGAGAGAAGACCGCCCTCATCGCCGCTGCCGAGGTCGAGCGTGAAGGGCTTCTGGACGTGCTGCGGCAGTCAGGAGGCGATCGCCTGGAGACTGCTCAGCGTGAGCTGCGCGGCGTAGAGCGCCGGCTCGAGGACATCCAGCGCGAGCGGGCCCGTTTCGACGCCGTCGCAGCGGAGCTCGACGCCGAGGTGCATGACGCGGCCGGATTCGAGGACCTGCTCGCCCGTCTCGGTCGAGACCTCCCGCAGGCCGGTCTCCGTGCCGCGCGCGCCGCATTCGCCGATGCCGAGTCTGCGCGCAGGACGGCTGCGAGCGAGCTGGCCCGCGTGCAGGCCGAGCGGGAGCACGCCCGAGAACTCCGCGGGAGCATTCCTGCGCATCTGGACGAGTCGAGAGCCCTCCTCGCTCGGGCCGCCGGGCTCGCTCCGACGGATCTGCCGTTCGTCGGCGAGCTGATCGAGGTGCGCACCGAGTTCGAGCCCTGGCGGGAGGCGTTCAACCTCGCGCTCGGCGGATTCGCACGGACGCTGCTGATCGACGTCGCGAACCTCGGACGCTTCCGCGCCGCCATCGACTCCGTCCGCACCGCGGAGCGGATCAGCTACGAAGGTGTGCACACCGGTCTCGTCGAATCGCGGACGGCTGACCCGCGAACGCTTCCCGGTCGTCTCGACCATCGGTCCACCCCGTTCACCGGGTGGCTCCAGCAGCGACTCCGTGAGCGGTTCGAGTACGTGTGCGTCGACTCCTCGGCCGAGCTCGCCGAGCACCCTCGTGCGCTCACGCTCGCGGGGCAGGTGTCTCAGGGCGACCGCGGGTCGCATGGCGGTCACGGACGCGCGAACCTGCTCGGATTCTCGAACGCGCGCCGTCTGCGCGAGCTCGACGAACAGATCAGCGAGCTGGAGAGCCGACGGGATGCTGCGGCTTCCGCGGCTGCCGAGGCGGAGGCCGGTCTCGACCGGATCGAGGCCACAGCCAAGGCGCACGCGAAGATCGAGGACCTCACCTGGGATCAGCTCGATGTCGAGGCCGTGTCGGCGGAACGCGCGCGCTGGCTCGCGGTCGAGGCGGAAGTCACCGACGAGAACCCGAAGATCGCCGAGCTGCGTTCTCAGGCCGACGAGCTCCGCACGCGAGCGGGCCGTCTGCGGGATGAGAACTCCCGCCTGGGCGGCGAACTCACGGTCGCTCAGGATCGATGGGTCGAGGTGACCGACCAGGTCGACGCGTGTCAGCGGATCGTCGACGCGGCGGAGGCAGCCGAGATCGCTCTCGAGGAGAGGCACCGTTCCTTCCTCGATGCACGCTTCCTCGGTGCGGACTCGGCCGTCAGCGTCACCGCGTCGGAGCGACTCGCCCACCTCGACTCCGCGTTGCGCACCGCGGCGACCAGGCTGCTCGAGGATCGCACGTCGGCTGCTGCGGCGCACGCCGACCAGCGCGAGCAGATGCGACGCCTGATGACAGGGTTCCTCGAGCGTTGGGACACCCTGACGATCCTGGCCGACCCCGACGAGTCTGTCGCCGAGTTCGAGGGCATCCTCGAGGCGCTCGAGACCAAGGGGCTGCACGAGCTGGAGTCCGAGTGGCGAGACAGCCTGCTCAAGCTCTCCGGCAACGATCTGACGAGTCTCGATTCGACGCTCGGCCGCTCGCTGCGCGAGATCAAGAACCGCATCGACCCGATCAACAGGATCATGGAGGAACTGCCGTTCTACGACGACGAGCATCGCCTGCAGATCACGCCGCGCGAAAATCAGTCCGAGGCGCGCAGGCGATTCCGTCGCGAGCTGCGCGAGGTGCGGGGCCTCATCGAGGCAGCCGCGACGGATGCGGATCGCGAGAGCGTCTACCGGAGGATGAGTCGCCTGATCGGTCGGATGCGGCGGACCGCGCCGGACTTCGCGGAGCTCATCGATGTGCGCAACCACGTCAGGGTTAGTGCCGAACGGATCCACGCCACGACACGGGAGCACGTCGCGCTCTACGACCACATCGGCGAGAAATCGGGCGGAGAGTCGCAGGAGCTCGTCGCGTTCATCGTCGGGGCCGCGCTGCGATATCAGCTCGGCGACGCGGGGGCTGAGCGTCCGCGATATGCGCCGGTGTTCATGGACGAGGCACTCATCAAGGCGGACGCGCATTTCACGAAGCGTGCGATCGGTGCGTGGCGGGGTCTCGGCTTCCAGCTCGTGATCGGCGCGCCGAACGACAAGTACAGCGCGATCGAACCGCACGTCGACGTCGAGTACGACATCCTGAAGGACACCCGCGGTCGCTCGTGGGCCCGGCCCAAGGTCGGTCTGCCCGCCGGGGCCGAGTGATCCGACTCGACGCGGCTCACCCGGCCACGAGGTCCCGGATCGCGTCGACCGTGCGGTCGATGTCGTCTCGGGTCGTCGCCCAGGACGACATCGAGCAGCGTAGCGCTGCTCGGCCCCGCCATTCGGCGCCGGTCAGAGCGGCCGTTCCCTCGACGAGAACGGCCTCACCGAGGGCGCGGGTCGCATCGTCGTCGTCGAGCCGGAACATGACCTGGGTGTAACCGACCTCGTTGAGGATGCGGATCCCGTCGATCGTGGCGAGCCCCGCGGCCATCGCGACCGCGTTCTCATGAAGCCTGTCGATCAGGTGCGCGATGCCACCCTTCCCCAGACTGCGCATCGCCGCCCAGGCGGGTACGCCGCGCGCGCGACGCGAGAGCTCGGGTGTGACGTCCCACGGATCCAGGCTCGTGTAGACCAGATAGTCGCCGCCGGTGCGGAACGCGGCGATCGAGTCGGCCGGGTCCCGGACGATGGCCATCCCGCAGTCATAGGGCACGTTGAGAGTCTTGTGCGCATCGGTGGCCCAGGAGTCGGCGTCTGACATGCCCGCCGTGAGCGACCGTAGCGACTCGGATGCCGCGGCCCACAGGCCGAACGCACCGTCGACGTGCACCCAGGCGCCGCGCTCGTGGGCGATCGGCACGAGGGCTGCGAAGTCGTCGAACGCTCCGGTGTGCACCTCGCCGGCTTGAAGACAGACGATGGCCGGTCCTGAGCCGGCGTCGAGCACGCGGCTCAGTGCGTTGGGGCGCATGCGGCCTTCGTCGTCGGAGTCGACGACGGTGATCTCGGAGCGGCCGATGCCGAGGAAGCGGGCTGCTCGGTCGATCGATCCGTGACGATCGGCGCCCACGACGAAGCGGATCGGCGGAGACTCCCGCAGCCCCTGTTCGCTGAGGTTCCATCCGACTCGGGCGAGCACGGCGTTGCGGGCCGTCGAGAGGCAGGTGAAGTTCGCCATCTGGCCTCCCGTGGCGAATCCGACGCTCGCGGATTCGGGCAGACCGAGGATGTCGAGCATCCATCGCCCAGCCACGCGCTCCAACGCCACGGTCGTCGGCGTGAGCAGCGCCGACCCCGAATTCTGGTCCCAGGCCGAGACGAGCCAGTCGGCGGCGAGAGCGGCAGGATGCGTACCGCCGATCACGAATCCGAAGAAGCGTCCGCCGGGGATGGCGACGAGGCCGGGGTCTGCCCGTGACACGATCTGCTCGATGACGTCCTCCGCATCCAGTCCCTCAGCGGGCAGCGGTCCGCCGAAAGCGTCGAGCATCTCGGCGAGAGTCGCACGCGGCCACACCGGTCTGTCGTCGAGCGAACTGAGGAACTCGAGTGCCGCGCGGTGGGCGGCGTCCAGCCCGCGGATCCTGTCATCGTCGACGCTGTGGTCCATGAGTCAGGACTACACCCGTGATCCGTGTCACACCAGGGGGATGCTGTCCGTCAGCCCTTCGGTCACGCTCGCCAGCCATCGGAGGGCGGGTACGGCCTGCTGTCGCTGGAACGCGCGCAGCCCCGGCAGCTGGGGGATCTCCGGCTGAGCCTGGTTGAACCAGAGGAACGACGCGAAGCCCGAGATGACGGGGAGCAACGCGTGCTGCGTCGGTGCGCCGTGGGCCTCGAAGATCCGCCACGCATCCTCACATCGGGGGCCGCCCGATGCTTCGACGCTGGGGAGGAAGCAGGGGAGATCTACCCAGGCCGCGCCACGGCGCGCGTGCGGCCAGTCGAGAAGACGCGCCTCACCGTCGCTGATCAGGATGTTGTCGGCTCGCAGATCGTCGTGGACGATGGCATCGCCCTGCAGAGCGTCGCGGAACTCCTTCTCGACCTCCCTCAACTCCGGAATCCGTGCGCGCAGAGAAATCGGCAGGCCCGCGAGCAGGAGCGGATCCTCTGCGATCTGCGCCCATCGTGTGAAGCCCGGGATCATCCTGTCTTCCGCCCTCTCCATCCCCTCAGGCGCAGCAGTGGCCGACAGTCGGGCCATGCTCGCAGCGATGGTGTCGAGATCGCTCGGGGTCCAGGGCGCACCGGGATGCCGGCCGTCGATCGCTTCCAGCACGAGCGCGACACCGGCATCCGTATCGATCGTCGCGCGCACCGACGGCCCGAGATGCGGTGGGAGCATCGAGACGGCGCGGATCTCCTCGCGAAGGAAATGAAGGGAGTCCGCGTGCCAGTCGGCACCGCATGCCTTGACGAAGGCGCGCCCGACCGTCGTCACGACGACGCCGGCGTACGAGGCGCTGAAGCCGCCGTGTGCGGGGGAGTCGGAGACGAACCGACCGCCGATCGCTCCGATGACCCCCGATCGGATGGCAGGCGGCAGAGACGCCCACTCCGGGCGGAGGCGGTCGGCTCCTGGGATCATGATCGGGTGCGTCCTCTGCGGTCGGCTGATCGGATCGACGCTATCAGCGGTCGACCGCAGTCCTTCGACACGTGTGCAGCCGCATGGCGGGGGCATGGTTCGATAGAATGGACGATGCCCTGGGCCGAGCCCACGGGCGGATACGACGAGCGGAGACTTATGTCCGGGCATTCCAAGTGGGCCACCACGAAGCACAAGAAGGCCATCATCGACTCCAGGCGCGCCAAGTCCTGGGCCAAGCTCATCAAGAACATCGAGGTCGCCGCCAAGCTCGGCGGAGCCGACCTGCAGGGAAACCCGACACTGTTCGACGCCGTGCAGAAGGCGAAGAAGACGTCTGTCCCGAAGGACAACATCGACCGCGCGGTGAAGCGCGGAGCGGGCATCGGCGGCGAAGCCGTCGAGTACACCTCGATCATGTACGAAGGCTACGGACCCAACGGCGTCGCGATGATGATCGAGTGTCTGACCGACAACAAGAACCGCGCAGCGGCCGAGGTGCGCACGGCGCTCAGCCGCAACGGCGGCACTCTCGCCGATCCCGGCAGCGTCGCCTACAACTTCAGCCGCAAGGGTGTGATCGTCGTCGGCTCCGAGGGCACGACCGAGGATGACGTCATGATGGCCGCTCTCGAAGCGGGCGCCGAAGAGATCGAGCCCCACGCAGAGGGCTTCGAGATCATCACCGAGGCGACCGATCTCGTGGCCGTCCGCAGCGCTCTGCAGGAGGCCGGCATCGACTACGAGTCGGCCGACGTGGAGTTCGTGCCGAATCTCAAGGTCGAGATCGATGCCGACACCGCGCGCAAGATCTTCCGCCTCATCGACGCACTCGAGGACAGCGAGGACGTGCAGAACGTCTTCACCAACTTCGATCTTACGGCCGAGGTTCAGGCAGAGCTCGAGAACGACGACGCGTAGGCGCGGCGAGCGTGCGCAGGCGATGACGACGAATAGCCTGGGGGAGTGACCTCCTCGCTTCGCGTGCTCGGCATCGACCCAGGCCTCACCCGCTGCGGTGTCGGGGTCGTCGACGTCGACGGATCGCGACGCGGAACACTCGTGCACGTCGGCGTCATCCGGTCGGCGCCCGAGCTGCCGATCGGAGAGAGGCTCGCCCTCGTCGCCGCCGGCATCCGCGAGGTCATCGCGGCGCACAACCCGGATGCCGTGGCTGTGGAGCGTGTGTTCGCTCAGCAGAACACCCATACCGTGATGGGCACGGC
Organism: Microbacterium sp. WCS2018Hpa-23; assembly: GCF_031843845.1. Lineage (NCBI taxonomy): Bacteria > Bacillati > Actinomycetota > Actinomycetes > Micrococcales > Microbacteriaceae > Microbacterium > Microbacterium sp. WCS2018Hpa-23. The sequence goes on along the minus strand of NZ_JAVTIZ010000007.1, from coordinate 218,827 downwards.
GCAGGCGAGCGGTGTGGCACTGCTGCTCGCGGCCGAGGCGGGTCTTCCCGCTGCCACGCACACTCCGAGCGAGGTGAAGGCGGCCGTCACCGGGTACGGCTCGGCCGACAAGCGGCAGGTGCAATCGATGATCGCGCGCATCCTGCGTCTGGATGCTCCTCCTCAGCCGGCCGACGCCGCGGACGCCCTCGCCATCGCGCTGTGCCATGCCTGGCGTCGAGGGGCATCCGGTGCGCCGGGGCAGGGGGCCCTCACGCCCGCCCAGCGCGCCTGGGCCGACGCGGAGCGTGTCGCTCGAACATATATACGACCGGGTGCGTAGGCTGAGGGAATGATCTCCTCGCTGCACGGCGCCGTCCTCCATTCGACAGCCGATCAGGTCATCATCGATGTCGGCGGTGTCGGGTTCTCGGTCGCCGTTCCCGCAGACGTGGCCCACACGGCGACCGTCGGCGAGAAGCTGCTGCTGCACACGAGCCTGATCGTGCGCGAGGACTCCCTGTCGCTGTTCGGCTTCGCCGACCGCAGCGAACTCGAGATCTTCGGTCTGCTGATCAGCGTGACGGGGGTCGGGCCGAAGTCGGCACTCGGTGTGCTCTCGCATCTCACCGTCGATCAGATCGCCGACGCGGTCACGACCGAGGACGATGCCCCGTTCCGGCGCGTCTCCGGCATCGGACCCAAGACGGCAAAGCTCATCGTCCTCCAGCTCGCGGGCAAGGTGCACCCGGTGGGCCCGCCGGCGAAGCAGTCGGCGAGCGCGCCCGTCGACGTGGTCGATCAGGTGACTGCCGCTCTCGTCGGCCTCGGGTGGTCCGAGAAGGTCGCCGCCGAGGCCGCGACCCAGACCGCCGCGGAGGCCACCGACGCCGAGCGTGCGGCCGTCGCGCCGCTGCTGCGTCGCACCCTGGCGCTTCTGGGGCCTGCGCGTGTCTGACGCCCTCGACGCCACGGAGCCCTCCGACGACACCGAGCTCGCGATCGAGGGCGCACTGCGTCCGACGAGCCTCGGCGAGTTCGTCGGGCAGCAGAAGGTGCGCGGTCAGCTCCAGCTGCTTCTCGACGCGGCGCGCATCCAGAACCGCCCTCCCGACCACATCCTGCTCGCGGGTCCTCCCGGACTCGGCAAGACCACGCTCGCGATGATCGTCGCTCACGAGAGCGAGCGCCCTCTCCGACTCTCGAGCGGTCCCGCGATCCAGCACGCCGGCGATCTTGCGGCGCTGCTGTCGAGCCTCGTGCCCGGCGAGGTGCTGTTCATCGACGAGATCCACCGCATGGCGCGCTCTGCCGAAGAGATGCTGTACCTCGCGATGGAGGACTTCCGCATCGACATCATGGTGGGCAAGGGTGCGGGAGCGACGAGCATCCCGCTCGACCTCGCGCCGTTCACGCTGGTCGGCGCGACGACCCGTTCCGGCCTGCTGCCCAATCCGTTGCGTGACCGCTTCGGTTTCACGGGTCACCTGGAGTTCTACGATGAGTCCGAGCTCGAGCGGGTGATCGCCCGTTCGGCACAGATGCTGGGAGTCGACGTCCCCCGTGACTCGCTCTCCGAGATCGCCCGTCGATCGCGGGGAACGCCCCGCATCGCGAACCGCCTGCTGCGGCGCGTGCGCGACTACGCCCTCGTGCACGGGGGAGGAGCGGCCTCTCTCGATGGCGTTCAGGCGGCCCTGGAACTCTACGACGTCGATCCCATCGGGCTCGACAGGCTCGACAGAGCCGTTCTCGAAGCTCTCGTACGACGATTCCGCGGAGGCCCCGTGGGCCTGAGCACGCTCGCGGTCGCGGTCGGTGAAGAGGCCGAGACCGTCGAGAGCGTCGTCGAGCCGTATCTCGTGCGAATCGGTTTCCTCGGGCGCACGCCCCGTGGCCGCGTCGCCATGCCAGAGGCCTATGCGCACCTCGGCGTGGTGCATCCGGACGGGGCGCTTCGCCTTGATGACCTATAATCACTGAAGACTTCCCCCGATAGAACTGCGCGCCCTTTCTCTGGTGCGCGCACCTGAGAAAGGCCCCCTGTCACCATGCCCATGGAAATCCTCCTCTTCGGCCTTCTCGCCGTGCTCGTCGTCTTCATGTTCGTCAACGGACGCAAGCGCCAGAAGCAGATGAAGGCGGAACAGGAAGAGAAGGCCACCAAGACGGTCCCCGGTGTCAAGGTCCTGATGCAGGGCGGCATCTACGGCACGATCGTCGCCTACGACCACGATGACCTCGACTCGCCCGCACTCGTGGAGATCGCTCCCGGCACGGTCATCGAGGTGCACAGCCAGGCCATCCTCCGCATCGTGGAGCCCAAGGACGCGATCGTCGCCGAGGCCGACGACTCGGTCGTCGTGGTCGACGACGCACCGCTCGACGACGCTCCGGCGATCGAGACCACCGAGGAGACCCGTCGTCGTCTCGAGCGCGACGCCGACGACAAGTAGTCTTCACCGCTGCACCACCTCGGCACTCCGGCATCTAAGAAAGCTGATCACACGTGGCCACTTCTTCCCCGGTCCGTCACGCCTGGCGAGTCCTTCTCGGTCTCGTCCTGGTGACGGGCCTCCTCTTCGGCATCAACGCACTGGGTGTCTACGTCTTCAAGCAGAGCTCATGGGCTCCCGAGCTCGCGCTCGACCTGCAGGGCGGAACGCAGATCGTACTCAGCGCCGAGACCGAGGACGGAGCAGCGCCCTCGTCGGAGCAGCTCGACCAGGCGGCGGCGATCATCCGGCAGCGCGTCGACGCCTCGGGTGTGGCCGAGGCCGACATCACCACCGAGGGCGGCCGCAACATCGTCGTCCAGATCCCGGGTGTCGCAGACCAGCAGACCCGTGAGCGGATCCAGTCCAGCGCCCAGCTGCAGTTCCGCCCGGTGCTCGCGACCACCGCCGGCACCAACACGTTCGTGGGCGAGGACGGCAACGAGACGGCGTTCCCGGCGCCGGATGATTCGGTCAGCGACACTCCGACCGCTGAGCCGACCGATGCGAGCGACCTGTCATGGGTCACCGACAGGCTCGCTGCCGAGTTCCAGGCCTACGACTGCGCGAATCCCGAGAACGACCCGTCCCGCGCTCCGCAGGATGAGCCGCTCATCGCCTGCGACCCGACGGGGCAGGCGAAGTACCTCCTGGGTCCGACCGAGCTCACCGGTACTGCGATCACGGACGCCACGGCAGGCCGCGACCCGCAGTCCGGCGCTTGGCTCGTGCAGCTGACGATGAACGCCGACGGCACAGAGGCATTCGGCGAGGTGAGCACGCGTCTCAATCAGAACCGCCTCGAGAACCTGACCCCCCGTGATCAGTTCGCATTCGTCCTCGATGGCTCCGTGATCAGCGCGCCGCGGATGAACGGGCAGATCCTCGACGGTCGCCCCAGCATCTCCGGCGACTTCGATCAGGACTCGGCGACCGCCCTGGCAGACCAGCTCAAGTTCGGTGCTCTTCCGCTGAGCTTCACCGTGCAGAGCTCCGACACCATCTCAGCGACCCTCGGCACCCAGCAGCTGCAGATCGGCCTGATCGCCGGACTCATCGGTCTCGCACTCGTCGCGATCTACTCGCTCATCGTCTATCGAGCACTCGGGTCGGTGATCATCGCATCGATCGCGGTGATGGCCGTGCTCACGTACGTCATCATCTGCATCCTGGCGTGGCGACTCGGCTTCCGCCTCTCGCTGGCGGGGGTCGCGGGTCTGATCGTGTCGATCGGATTCACGGCCGACTCGTTCATCGTGTACTTCGAGCGAATCCGAGACGAGCTCCGAGACGGCAAATCGATCACCTCGGCGGTCGAAGACGGCTGGGGCAGAGCCAAACGAACGATCTACATCTCGAAGTCGATCAACATCCTCGCGGCCGTCGTGCTGTACATCCTCGCGGACGCCACAGTGAAGGGTTTCGCGTTCACCCTGGGTCTCACCACTCTCATCGACGTGTTCATCTTCGTGATCTTCACGCACCCGGTCATGCAGCTGCTCGCGAGGACGAAGTTCTTCGGCGGTGGCCACAAGCTCTCGGGCCTCGATCCTGAGTCGCTCGGTGCCGTGTACCGCAGCCGTTCGCAGTTCCGCGCGGTCTCGACGGCCACAGCCGGTCGGGGAGCGAAGAACGCCCGTTCGCGCGGCGAGGCAGATCGCCGCCAGACCATCGCAGAGCGCAAGCGCGCCGAAGCACTCGCCGGTGACAGATCCACCAGCACCGGAAGTGAGGGGGACGCGTGATGGCTTCCATGAACGAATTCGGAAACAACCTCTACACGGGCAAGACGTCCTTCCCGTTCGTCGCGAAGCGTCGACTGTGGTTCATCATCGCGATCATCCTCGTGGTGGGCTCTGCTCTCGTTCCGCTGATCCGGCCGATCCAGTTCTCGATCGAGTTCACCGGCGGATCGCAGTTCACGGTCCAGGCACCTGACTCCACAGAGCAGCAGACCGCGACGGATGCCGTGCAGTCCGTGGTGCCGGGTGCAGCGACCAAGGTGGTCGTCATCAGCGGCAGCGACATTCGCGTGCAGACCGACCAGATGAGCGCGGACGAGACCCAGCAGGTCTCCGAAGCGCTGGCCGAGGCCTATGGCGTCGAGCCCGAGAGCGTCACGTCGTCGTTCATCGGCCCGGCCTGGGGTGAGAACGTCACGAAGCAGTCGCTGTGGGGGCTCGCGATCTTCCTCGCGTTGACCTTCCTGATCCTCGCGATCTACTTCCGCACCTGGAAGATGTCGGCCGCCGCGATCATCGGCCTGCTCGACGTGCTCGTCATCACGGTGGGCGTCTATGCGCTGGCCGGCTTCGAGATCTCGCCCGCCGCCGTGATCGGCTTCCTGACGATCCTCGCGTACTCGCTGTACGACACCACGGTCGTGTTCGACAAGATCCGCGAGAACACCACGGAAGACGGTGAGAACTCGTCCAGGACGTTCGGCGAATCGGTCAACCTCGCGGTGAACCAGACGCTCATCCGATCGATCAACACCTCGGTCGTGGCCGCGCTGCCCGTCGGCGCGGTGCTCTTCATCGGTGCCTTCTGGCTCGGTGCCGAGTCGCTGACCGACATCTCGCTGTCGATCTTCGTCGGCATCCTGGTGGCCACCTATTCGACCCTGTTCGTCGCCGCGCCGCTGTACTCGCTCTTCCGCGAGAACGAGCCGCAGATCAAGGCCCGTGACGAGAAGGTGCGCGAGTCCCGCGAGAAGGCCGCCGTAGAGGTCTGATCGTCCCCGCTTCGCGGGGCCGCACCCCGCAGAGCACGCGTAAGCTGTTGTGATTCGGAGGTGAGCGGATGGCGGAACCGCAGACGGCGTCGCAGGGATCGAGCCTGAGACGACTGGTTCCCCGCATCTTCTCGCGCGCGCCCAGGGTCAACGACCTCGACAACCTCATCCGCACGGTGCGGGCGAACCATCCGAAGGGCGACCTCGCGGTCATCGAGCGCGCCTACACCGTGGCGAAAGACAAGCACACGGGTCAGCAGCGCCAGAGCGGTGAGCCGTACATCACGCACCCGCTCGCCGTCGCCCAGATCCTCGCCGAGATGGGACTCGGCCCTCGCGCGATCGCCGCGGCACTCCTGCACGACACGGTGGAGGACACCGGCTACGCGCTGACCGACCTCACGGCCGAGTTCGGCGACGAGGTCGCGATGCTCGTCGACGGTGTGACCAAGCTCGACAAGGTCAAGTACGGCGAGAGCGCTCAGGCCGAGACGGTTCGCAAGATGATCGTCGCGATGTCGAAGGATATCCGCGTCCTGCTCATCAAGCTCGCCGACCGACTGCACAACGCGCGGACCTGGGGTTTCGTGCCGCCTGAGAAGGCTGCCAAGAAGGCCAAGGAGACGCTCGAGATCTACGCGCCGCTGGCCAACCGCCTCGGCATCCAGGCGATCAAGTCGGAGCTCGAAGATCTCTCGTTCGCGGTGCTGCACCCGAAGATCTACAACGAGATCCACAACCTGATCGCGCAGCGCACCCCGCAACGCGAGAAGTATCTCGCCCAGGTCGTCGAGGAGATCGACGAAGACCTTCGCGACCTGCGCATACGCGGCAAGGTCGTCGGCCGTCCGAAGCAGCTCTACTCGGTCTATCAGAAGATGGTGGTGCGAGGTCGCGAGTTCGACGACATCTACGACCTCATCGGCATCCGTGTTCTCGTCGCATCGGTGCGCGACTGCTACGCCGTTCTCGGCGCGATCCACGCGCGGTGGACGCCGCTTCCCGGTCGCTTCAAGGACTACATCGCGACCCCGAAGTTCAACCTCTACCAGTCCCTGCACACCACGGTGATCGGTCCGTCGGGACGCACGGTCGAGATCCAGATCCGCACGCACGAGATGCACCAGCAGGCGGAGTACGGCGTCGCCGCGCACTGGATGTACAAGGAGCGGATGAACGGCGGCAAGGCCGAGGTCCGTGCGTCGGACAGCGACATGGCCTGGCTCGCGCACATCTCCGACTGGCAGGCCGAGACCGCCGATCCCGGTGAGTTCCTGGACTCGCTCCGCTTCGAGATCGGGGCGAAGGAGGTCTACGTCTTCACGCCCAAGGGGCGTGTGGTCGGCCTCCCCGCCGGAGCGACTCCGGTCGACTTCGCCTATGCCGTGCACACCGAGATCGGCCACCGCACGATGGGCTCGAAGGTCAATGGCCGCCTCGTCCCGCTCGAGTCCGAGCTCAAGAGCGGTGACGTCGTCGAGGTCTTCACGTCGAAGAACCCCGACGCCGGTCCGAGCCAGGACTGGCTCGGCTTCGTCAAGAGCACGCGGGCCAGGAACAAGATCCGCGGGTGGTTCACGAAAGAGCGCCGCGAAGAGGCGATCGAGCAGGGCAAGGAGGCCATCGCCCGCGCGATGCGCCGCCAGAACATGCCCCTGCAGCGCCTGATGAGCCAGGACTCGTTCGCCGAGGTCGCTCATCAGCTCCGCTACGAAGACGTCTCGGCGCTCTACGCCGCGGTCGGCGAAGGACACGTGTCGACGCAGTCGGTGCTCGAGAAGGTCACGGCGCTCGTCGCGGCGACCGACCCGGCGACCGGGCCGATCGACCTCCCGGGCAGCATGCCGTCGCGCGAGCCGCGTGCCGGAGATTCGGGTGTGCTGGTGCGAGGCGCCTCCGACATCCTCGTGAAGGTCGCCAAATGCTGCACCCCCGTTCCCGGCGACGAGATCGTGGGCTTCGTGACGCGCGGAAGCGGCGTCTCGGTGCACCGCACGGACTGCCCGAACGTCAAGGCCCTCGCGGGCGAAGAGGATCGGTTCGTCGAGGTGTGGTGGGCGCCCACGACCAAGAGCGTCTTCCGCGTGCAGATCCAGGTCGAAGCGCTCGACAGGTCGGGCCTGCTCTCGGATGTCACACGGGTGCTCAGCGAGCACCACGTCAACATCCTCTCGGCGACGGTCAGCACCACAGACGAGCGCCTCGCGATCAGCCGTTTCGTGTTCGAGATGGGTGACGCCGTGCACCTCGATCGGGTGCTGAACGCCGTGCGACGCATCGACGCGGTCTACGACGTGTACCGAGTCACATCGTCCTGACGAGCAGCCTCTCGAGGGCTCCGCGGCCGGCGCGCTTTCCCGGTACCCGCGACAGCGCGTCCAGATCGGTGAGCGCTTCGGAGACCAGCTGCGGATCGACGTGCGACAGCAGCACCATCCAGCGCCGCAGCGACTCGTCGCGGTAGAGGCCGAGAGCCAGATCGATCATGGTTCGCGCGGGCGTCATGACCGGCACTCCACCGATCCAGACGAGATCGGATGACGGCAGTGCGGTGTCGTGCAGGGTGACACGCGCGGGGACGGCGGGACGGATCCGCCTCTGCACCGCTCGTCTGACGTGGTGACGCGCCGGGGGAGCGTCACCGGCACCGTGGATCCATGCGGCCGTCGGTCCCGACGCCGCGGTGTCCGCGGGGATGAGAGTCGCGACGGCGGCCGCGCGCGCGCTCGCGCTCTCGACCAGATCGGCCGGGATGTACCCCTCACCGAGTTCGACGAGATGACCGTCGAGCCGTGCAGCGCTGAGCTCGGGGGCGGTCAGTCGGCCACCAGGCAGATACAGGAACGCGGGATGCATCCCGCCAGTCTGGCGCGTTGCATCCCGCGTTCCGGGTCGATCCGTGGATCTGTGGAGAGGGTCAGCCTCCGAGGGCGCTGAGCCAGGTGCGGCGTGCCTCGAGAGCATCCGCTGCGGTCTTGGCCGCCTTCTTGTCACCCGACTTCTCGGCAGCGGCGAGCTCGGCCTCGAGCTTCTCGATGGCCTCGAGCAGCTGCGAGCTCATGTCGTTGGCACGAGCCTTGGTCTCGGGGTTGTTCTTCTTCCAGTCGACCTCTTCGCGAGCCTTGAGCGCCTGTTCGATCGTCCGCAGGCGATCATCGAGTGCACGCTCCTTCTCACGCGGGAAGATGCGACCGAGCTCGTCCCACTGACGCTGGATGCCGGTGAGCAGCGCGCGGGCGCGCTTGATGTTCGGCTCGTCGGCAACCGCCTTGGCCTCTTCGAGGAGTGCCTGGCGTGCCTCGATCTTCGGACCGGATTCGGCCTCTTCCGCGGCGGACTGCTCGGCGCGTGCCGCGTACAGCGCGTCACCGGCGGCCTTGAACCGTGCCCAGAGAGCGTCGTCGGCCTTGCGACCTGCGCGGCCTGCGGCCTTCCACTCGTCGAGGAGGTTCCGGTACGACGGGATGCCGTCGACGCCGCGCGGAGCGAGGGCCTCGGCGCGTTCGACCAGACGGGTCTTCGCGTCGCGGGCGCTCTTGTGCGTGTCGTCCAGCTCCGAGTAGAAGGCACGGCGCGCCTTGTCGACGGTGCCGCGCGCGTCACGGAATCGCTTCCAGAGCTGCTGCGACACGCTCTTCGACAGACGAGGACCGTTCTGCTGATGCGCCTGCCAGGCGTCGAAGAGCTCGCCGAGCTCGGCCGTGACCTGCTTCCACTGCACCTTCGACAGATCGCGCGCGGCGATCGCCTCGGCGCGCTCGACCAGGGCCGTGCGCTCGGCGACGGCCTGGTCGACGAGTTCCTTGGCCTGCTGGGCCTCCTGCGCGGTCGCCTCCGACAGCGACGCGGTCAGCGTGTTCAGCCGCTCGCGGAGTCCGGCGAGGTCACCCACCGCCGCGGCATCCGTCGCCTCGTCGAGCAGATGACCTGCCTGCTTCACGAGATCACCGGCGGACGCGCCGCCCGACTGATGACGCTGCTCGAGGGCGTGGACCTTGAAGGCGATGTCGTCGTACTTGCGCACGAAGTAGGCGAGAGCCTCGTCGGGGGTGCCGTCGGGGTACTGCCCGACGACGCGCCAGTCCTCACCCTCGCGGACCTCGACCGTGCCGTCTTCGGACACGCGACCCCACTCGGCCGCGTCTGCGGAGGACGACGCGCTGACGGGCGCGGCGGTGGCAGCCGGAGCGGCAGCGGCGGGCTTGGACAGCTTCCGCGGCAGCGGAGCGGCCGGGCGAGTGGGAACGGGGGGAGTCGGCTTCGACGGCTCTGTGGCAGACACGGTGATTCTCCTTGCGCGGTAGGGCCCGCGGGAGGCGGAAAGGACGACCTTCAGCCTAGTACGCCAGGGAGCCTGCGATGTGGTGGTCGTTTCTCACAATGGTCGTTATCGATCTGTGAGCAGAACGTTCGACGCAGGAAACACTGCGCGTCACATGCGGGAAACACCGTGCTCCTATCGTCGCCTTCACGACGTCCCCCGGCGAATGGAGCAGCATGAACGAGGCCATCCTCACCACGGAGGAGATCGTGGTCGTCGGAGCAGGCATGGTGGCGCACCGATTCGTGGAGAGCCTCATCAGCAGGGCTGAGAAGCCGATGCATGTCACGGTGATCGGCGACGAGGGACTCCACCCGTACGACCGAGTGGGGTTGACCGGCTTCTTCGCCGGTGTGACGCCTGAAGGGCTGGAGCTCGACCGCTCCGTGTTCGATGACTTCCGCGTGCGCTTCATGGCGGATGACCGTGTTCTGCGCATCGATCGATCCGCGCGGACGGTCACCACTCGTTCGCGCCAGACGATCGCCTACGACACGCTTGTGCTCGCGACGGGTTCGTACGCCGCGAAGGTCGCCGTCGACGGTGCCGACCTCCCGGGATGCTTCGTCTACCGCACCCTCGACGACGTGCAGCGTCTCAAGGAGTTCGTCGAGCGGCGAGGCCGCGCGCTCGGACGCCCGCTTCGCGGCGCCGTGATCGGCGGAGGGCTTCTCGGTCTGGAGGCCGCGGGAGCGCTCCAGGGGATGGACGTCGATTCGACGGTCGTCCAGTATTCCGACCGTCTGATGTCGGCTCAGCTCGACTCGGCGGGTGGGGGGATGCTCAAGCGCCTGCTCGAGGCGCGTGGCATCTCAGTGCGCACGCAGTCGCGCACGACGCGACTGGATCCGGATGCCACGGGCGCCGTCACCGCGCTGGAGTTCCAGGACGGTTCGGTCGCGCGCGCAGACGTCGTCGTGTTCACCGTCGGCGTGCGCCCTCGTGACGAGCTGGCCCGCAATGCCGAGATGCACGTGGACCCGCGCGGCGGCGTCATCATCGACGAGCGGTGCTCGACCTCCGACCCGCACATCCTGGCGATCGGCGAGGTCGCCAGCTTCGGCGGCCGGTGCGTCGGACTGGTGGCACCGGGATACGCCATGGCCGAGGTCGCTGCGACGCGACTGCTCGGTGGCGACGCCGCATTCCCCGGCTACGACGACTCGTCGAAGCTGAAGCTCTCCGGCGTCGACGTCGCGAGTTTCGGTGACGCGATGGCGACGACCCCGAATGCTCTCGACGTCGTCTACGCGGATCCGGTGGCCGGCGTCTACAAGAAACTCGTCCTCTCGGATGACGCGCAGACCCTGCTCGGTGGCATCCTCGTCGGAGACGCGACCGCCTACGGTGCGCTGCGCCCGCTGGTCGGTTCGAGGCTCGGTGCCGATCCCGCCGCCTATCTCCTGCCCGAGGGAGGCAATGAGGCGCCCGGCGGCGAGCTGCCGGACGAGGCCGTCGTGTGCTCGTGCTCGAACGTGACAGCCGGTCGCATCCGTCAGGCGGTTCACGAGGAGGGCTGCACGGACGCGGCAGGGGTGAAGGGATGCACCAAGGCCGGCGCCACTTGCGGATCCTGCGTGCTGATGGTCAAGAAGGTCGTGGGACAGGAGCTCACCAAGCTCGGCCAGACCGTCTCGCACGCGCTGTGCGAGCACTTCGATCTCTCGAGACGGCAGCTGTTCGACGCTGTCCGGGTCGCGCAGCTGACCACGTTCAGCGGAATCGTCGAGCGGTTCGGACGAGGACGCGGCTGCGACATCTGCAAGCCGGCGATCGCGAGCATCCTCTCGGTGCTGGTCGGCGCGCATGTGCTCGACGGAGAGAACGCCACGCTGCAGGACACCAACGACCATGTGATGGCGAACATGCAGAAGGACGGCACCTATTCGGTCGTGCCGAGGATGGCCGGAGGCGAGGTCACCCCGGAAGGGCTCATCGCCATCGGCCAGATCGCGAAGGACTTCGCCCTCTACACGAAGATCACCGGCGGCCAGCGGATCGACATGTTCGGTGCACGGTTGGAGCAGCTGCCGGTCATCTGGCAGCGGCTGGTCGACGCCGGCTTCGAGTCGGGACAGGCCTACGGCAAGTCGCTGCGCACGGTGAAGTCCTGCGTCGGGTCGACCTGGTGCCGATACGGGGTCCTCGACGCCGTGGGGATGGCGGTCAAGCTGGAGCTGCGGTATCGGGGTCTGCGCGCGCCGCACAAGCTCAAGCTCGGGGTGTCGGGGTGCGCCAGGGAGTGCGCGGAGGCACGGGGCAAGGATGTGGGGGTCATCGCGACGGAGACCGGCTGGAACATGTACGTCGGGGGCAACGGAGGGTTCTCTCCCCGGCATGCCGAGCTTCTGGCCTCCGACCTCGACGACGACGGGCTGATCCGTGCGATCGACCGATTCTTCATGTACTACATCCGCACGGCAGATCGACTGCAGCGCACGGCGCCATGGTGCGAGGAGCTGGAAGGCGGTCTCGACGGCCTCCGGAGCGTGATCTTCGACGACAGCCTCGGCATCTGCGCCGACCTCGACGAGGCGATGGCGCAGCACGTCGACCGCTACGAGGACGAATGGGCGGCGACGCTCCGCGACCCGGTGAAGCTCGAGCGGTTCCGCTCGTTCGTGAACGCCGCGGACACGCCCGATCCGTCTCTCGCCTACGTGGCTGAGCGCGGACAGATCCGCCCGGCAACCCCGGAGGAACGACGTGGCGGCGGCGTCCTGATCGCCGGCACCGCACTGGAGGTTCGCAGATGACCATCACGACCGCTGCCGGACGCGGAGTACGGGTGTGCTCCCTCAGCGACCTGGAGACCGAGCGGGGTCGCGCCGCCCTCATCGAAGGGGAGCAGGTCGCGCTCTTCCTGCTGCCGGACGGAACCGTCCATGCCGTGGACAACCTCGATCCGTTCAGCGGCGCGCACGTGATGTCCCGAGGCATCGTCGGCAGCCGAGGTGAGGCGCCGACGGTCGCCTCGCCCCTGCACAAGCAGGTGTTCGACCTGCGCACCGGCGAGTGCCTCGAGACACAGGGCAAGGTCGGCGGTCCGTTGCGGGTCTGGCCCGTCGTGGTCGACGGTCAGGACGTCTACGTCGGCATGCCGGAGAGAGTCGCATCATGAGGCGCGCGCGGGTCGGCAGGGTCGACCTGATCGGCGGAGGCCCGGGTCCCGCCGACCTCATGACCGTCCGCGCGCATCGCCTGCTGATGGCCGCCGATGTGGTCGTCGCCGATCGTCTCGGCCCCTTCGAGGAGCTGCGCGACGAACTGGCACCGCACGTCGAGGTGATCGATGTCGGCAAGCGGCCGGGCAACCATCCGGTGCCGCAGCACGAGATCAACGCGCTGCTGGTCGATCGGGCGCTCTCCGGCCTCAGGGTGGTGCGTCTGAAGGGCGGCGACCCGTTCGTGCTCGGGCGCGGCGGCGAGGAGGTGCTCGCCTGCGAGGCCGCGGGAGTGCCGGTCACCGTCACGCCCGGTGTCAGCAGCGCGATCTCGGTGCCGCAGGCCGCGGGGATCCCGGTCACTCATCGGGGCGTCGCGTCGGCCGTGCACATCGTGAACGGGCACGGCGACCTCTCCTCGGGCGCGCTCGCCTCGATGGATGATCCCACCGTCACGACGGTCGTGCTGATGGGTGTGGCGTCGCTGCCGAGGCTGGTGGCCGCCGCCGCGGATCATCACGTCTCCGGTGAGACGCCCGTCGCGATCGTCGAGAACGGGCACACCGAGAGACAGCGCACGATCCGCAGCACGATCCGCGATGTGGTCGAGGACGCCGCCGCGGCGCAGGTCGTCAACCCGGCGGTGATCGTGATCGGCGAGGTAGCCCGCGCGGGGCTGCTGCTGCCGACGACGGCCATGATCGCCGAGAGCATGACATGACCGCAGCGCGAACCCTCGACTCCGCACTGGCCGGCTGCACGATCATCGTCGCAGCCGATCGGCGTTCCGCGGATCTCGCCACCGCACTCGAGCGTCGGGGTGCCGTCGTCCACCGAGCGCCGGCGTTGAGCATCGTCACCAACGCCGACGATGCCGAGCTGCTGGCACGCACCGAGCGCGTGATCGCCGCACCGCCCGACATCGTGATCGCCACCACGGGCGTCGGATTCCGGGGGTGGATGGACGCCGCCCACGAGCACGGGTTGGATGCGCAGCTCGACGACGCCCTGCAGGGTGCCCATTTCGTCGCCCGCGGGCCGAAAGCGCACGGCGCGATCCAGCAGGCGGGATTCACGGCAGACTGGGTCGCCGAATCCGAGACGTCCGCAGAGGTCGGCGAGTACCTGCTCGCGTCCGGGGTGGCGGGCAAACGCATCCTCGTCCAGCATCACGGCGCAGGCTCCGACGGACTCGACGAACTGCTCGAGGCGGCCGGGGCGGACGTGCTGAGCATCACCGTCTACCGGTGGGGCCCGCCTCCGAACCCCGAGGTCGTGAGACGGTCGGCGCTGCAGGCTGCTGAGGGTGAAGCCGATGCGGTGCTTTTCACCTCGGCCCCCGGGGCGGCGTCGTGGATCGCTGTGGCCGAGCAGGCCGGCGCGCTCGACGCCATCAGACGGCGCGCGGAATCGGGCCGGTTGCTGCTGGCATCGGTCGGACCCATCACCGCCGCTCCACTGCATGCGGCGAACCTTCGCACCACCATCGCCGACCGAGGGCGTCTCGGATCGCTCGCACGAACCGTCATCGCGCACTTCGGCGGCGGACGGGCACCCTCCCTGCCCACGGATGCCGGACGGGTGGAGGTCCGGAGCGGAGGAGTGCTCGTCGGCGGTGAGTTCATTCCGCTCTCGCGGTCTGCGGCCGCACTGATCGAAGCCCTTGCCTCCGCCGGCGGACGCGTGCTGTCACGAGCCGAACTCGGGAGCGTGCTGCCCGGCGCCGAGCGCAATGCTCACGCCGTCGAGGTGGCCGTCGCGAGACTCCGGGAGGCGCTCGGCGGAAACGAGCTCGTCCACACCGTCGTCAAACGGGGCTATCGCCTCGCTGTCACCGAGGACTGAACGAGAAGCATGGAACGGGCCGCCAGGGCCCCTCTGCTACTCGACGGGTGCGTCGGTGGGGACGGGCTCGGGGACGGTCGTATCCGTCGGGAGCGGAGCCTCGGTCGGCTCTACGGTGGGCGTCGGCTCGGGGGCCGGCGGATTCGCCTGTGCATAGGCCACCTGGCTGCCGATGGCGGCCACGACGATCAGCGACCCGACGATGCTCGCGATCGTGTTGTCGCGCACGCGGCGTCGGATCTGCCCGTCATGCCAGGCCCTGCGGGCGGTATGGAGACGCACGCGCTCCGCTTCGGTGCGCGACTGCGCGCTCTTCGACCCGCGTCCGGCCATTACGTGCTCCCTTACTGGACGTGAATGTGCACCGTCGCCTGAGAGCCTACCGTCGCGATCGGCGCACCCTGATCCTGCCCGCAGTGTCGGTGCGCCGCGTTAGCCTGGACGGATGACCTCCGCCGCCGCACTGCTCTCCGGGCAGACGCCCCTCGCGGTGCGCATGCGCCCCGTCTCCCTCGACGAGGTGGCCGGGCAGAAGCATCTGCTGCGGGCGGGTTCACCGATCGTGGCGCTCGCAGATCCGGAGGCGACGTCGCCCGGGGCTGTGTCGATCATCCTCTGGGGGCCGCCGGGCACCGGCAAGACCACCCTCGCCCAGGCCATCGCACGGTCGTCGGGTCGTCGGTTCGTCGAGCTCTCCGCGATCACCGCCGGTGTGAAGGACGTGCGCGAGGTGATGCAGGAGGCGATCACGCAGCGCGACCTGTACGGGCAGACGACGATCCTGTTCCTCGACGAGATCCACCGCTTCACCAAGGCGCAGCAGGACGCACTGCTGCCGGGGGTCGAGAACGGCTGGGTGCTGCTGATCGCGGCGACCACCGAGAACCCCTCGTTCTCGGTGATCTCCCCGCTGCTGTCCCGTTCGCTGCTGCTGACCCTGCAGCCGCTCACCGACGACGACATCGGGATCCTCGTCGACCGGGCCGTCACCGACGCACGCGGGCTCAACGGCGCGGTCACCCTCGCAGACGACGCGCGCGCCGCGCTGATCAGGCTCGCTTCCGGTGATGCCCGACGGGCGCTCACCGGGCTCGAGGCCGCGGCTGCCGTCGCCCTGTCCAACGGCGAGGACGACGCGGTGCCGGCCACGACGGCCGACGACGTGGCACAGGCCGTCGACAAGGCGCTGCTCCGATACGACCGCCAGGGCGACGAGCACTACGACGTCATCAGCGCGTTCATCAAGTCGATCAGGGGATCCGACCCCGACGCGGCGCTGCACTATCTCGCTCGCATGATCGAGGCGGGGGAGGACCCGCGCTTCATCGCGAGGCGTCTGGTGATCTCGGCCTCCGAGGATGTGGGGCTCGCCGACCCGCAGGCGCTCACGATCGCGGTCGCGGCCGCCGATGCGGTCGCCTTCATCGGCATGCCCGAGGGAAGGATCCCGCTCGCCGAGGCCACCGTCTATCTGGCGACCACCGCGAAGTCGAACGCCGCGTACACGGGCATCGACGCGGCGATCGCCGACATCCGCTCCGGTGGGTTCGGCCGGGTCCCACTGCATCTGCGCGACGCCCACTACCCGGGGGCGAAGCGACTCGGTCACGGACGCGGGTACGTCTATCCCCACGACAGCGAGTTCGGCATCCTCCCGCAGCAGTATCTGCCCGACGAACTGCAGGGCAGGCGCTACTACGAACCCAAGAACCTCGGAGCGGAGCGGGACATCTCGGCGCGTCTCGAACGCATCCGCCGCATCCTCGACGGGCGCTGAGCCAGGATCTGTTAGACTGGATCGGCTCGAAACCGAGTTTTCGGGCATCTCCTCGTTCACACCACACCTTGCTGGCGCCCCGGCGTGCGCTCCAAGGCAGAACGCGGACGATACGTCCGTGAGTCGTGAAAGACGCGACCACGTCATCGGAAGGAACACTTCGTGACCACGAAGTCCCAGGACCGCCGCAAGGTTCGTCTGAGCCGTGCCCTCGGCATCCCGCTCACCCCGAAGGCCGCCCGCTACCTCGAGAAGCGTCCCTACGCTCCGGGTGAGCACGGCCGCACCAAGCGCAAGGCTGACAGCGACTACGCCGTCCGTCTGCGTGAGAAGCAGCGTCTGCGCGAGCAGTACGGCATCCGCGAGAAGCAGATGCGCAACACGTTCAACGAGGCTCGTCGCCAGGATGGCCTGACCGGTGAGAACCTGGTCGAGCTCCTCGAGATGCGTCTCGACGCTCTCGTCGTGCGTTCGGGCTTCGCCCGCACCACCGCACAGGCTCGTCAGCTCGTCGTGCACCGTCACATCCTCGTCGACGGCCAGCTCGTCGACCGCCCGTCCTTCCGCGTGAAGCCGGGTCAGCTCATCCACGTCAAGGCCAAGAGCGAGGGCACCGAGCCCTTCCAGGTCGCAGCGGCCGGCGGTCACGCCGAGGTCCTGCCTCCCGTTCCCGGCTACCTCGAGGTCGAGCTCGACAAGCTCCAGGCTCGCCTGGTTCGTCGTCCGAAGCGTGCCGAGGTCCCCGTGACCTGTGAAGTGCAGCTCGTCGTCGAGTACTACGCAGCTCGCTGAGTTCAGCTTTTCCGCAGAAGGCGTCGGGGTTCACCCGACGCCTTCTGTCGTTTCCGCATACGATGGAGGCACCGCGCCTTCGCGGGTCAAGGGCAAGGATGGCGACATGAAGAACGTGCTGTGGTTCCTGATCGGAGTGATCGGCGGCTTCGTCGCGGCTCATTTCATGAACAAGGACCCGCGCGGTCACGACATCCTCGCCGAGGTCGACGCGCGGATCAACGAGTTCACCGCGATCATCGGCGACTCCTACCGCGACGAGAAGGCACGTCTCACCGACCCCGCTGACGACTGACCACCGCTCCTCCTCGGACGCGGTTCCGTCGTCTCTTTCACACTCAGCACGCAAGGACACCTGGCACCCCTATGAAAACTGCGGAGATCGCGCAGCGCTACCTCGATTACTTCGAGAAGAACGACCACGTCATCGTCCCCTCGGCCTCCCTGGTCAGCGACGACCCGTCCCTGCTGTTCACGGTTGCCGGAATGGTGCCGATGATCCCGTATCTCACGGGCGTCGTTCCCGCACCGCATCCGCGCATCGCGGATCTGCAGAAGTGCATCCGCACCAACGACATCGAAGAGGTCGGCAAGACCGCGCGTCACGGCACCTTCTTCCAGATGATGGGCAACTGGTCGTTCGGCGACTACTTCAAAGAGGGCGCGATCCGCTACGCGTGGGAGCTGCTGACGAGCGCCGAGGCCGACGGCGGCATGGGCTTCGACGAGAAGGACCTGTGGGTCACCGTCTACGAGACCGATGACGAGGCCGAGTCCATCTGGCGCGACATCATCGGCCTGAAGCCCGAGCGCATCCAGCGCCTCGGGCGTGCCGACAACTACTGGAACACCGGCCAGCCCGGCCCCGGCGGCCCGGACTCCGAGATCTTCTTCGACCGCGGCCCCGCCTACGGCAAAGACGGCGGCCCCGCCGCCGACGACTCGCGGTTCCTGGAGATCTGGAACCTCGTGTTCATGCAGGACTTCATCGAGAACATCCGCGGCAAGACGGAGTTCGACATCGTGGGGGAGCTGCCCCAGAAGAACATCGACACCGGCATGGGACTCGAGCGCGTCGCGTTCCTCAAGCAGGGCGTCGAGAACATGTACGAGACCGACCAGGTGCGCCCGGTGCTCGATCGGGCCGTCGAGCTCTCCGGTCGCCGCTACGGGGCCGTGCACGAAGACGACGTCCGCTTCCGCGTCGTCGCCGACCACGTCCGCTCCTCGCTGATGCTGCTGTCCGACGGAGTCCGGCCGTCCAACGAGGGCCGCGGGTACATCCTGCGACGCCTGATGCGCCGCACGGTGCGCTCGATGCGTCTGCTCGGCGTCGACGAGCCGGTCTTCCCCGAGCTCTTCGCCACCTCGCGTGACGCCATGAAGTCGGCGTACCCCGAGCTCGAGAAGGACTGGTCGACGCTGTCGGTCGCGGCCTTCGCCGAGGAGGAGACCTTCCGGCGCACACTCGCTTCCGGGTCGACGATCCTCGACCTCGCGCTCGACGAGACGAAGAAGGGCGGCGCGACGACGCTCAGCGGCCCCGAGGCGTTCCTGCTCCACGACACCTACGGCTTCCCGATCGACCTCACCCTCGAGGTCGCGGAAGAGGCCGGACTCGACGTCGACCGCGCGGCATTCGACACTCTGATGCAGGAGCAGCGCTCCCGTGCCAAGGCCGATGCGCGCAACCGCAAGCGCCAGCTCGCCGATGTCTCGGTCTACCGCGACCTGCGCGCACTCGGCGAGACCGGCTTCGACGGCTACTCCGAGCTCGAGGTCGACTCGCGCATCCTCGGGATCCTCGTCGACGGCCAGCCGGCACGCAGCGCGGCCGAGGGGCAGATCGCCGAGGTCGTGCTCGCCGAGACGACGCTCTACGCGGAGTCGGGTGGACAGGTCGCCGATAAGGGCGTGATCGTCGGACCCGGGTTCGAACTCGAGGTGCTCGACGTGCAGCGCCCGGTTCCCGGTCTCATCAGCCACACCGTCGAGGTCACGCGTGGCATCGTCGCGGTCGATGACGCCGCCACCACGGTCGTCGACGCGGCCAACCGCCGCGCCGCTCGGCAGGCGCACTCCGCGACGCACCTCGTGCATGCCGCGCTGCGCGACACGCTCGGCCCTACCGCCACGCAGGCGGGCTCGCTCAACCGCGCCGGCTACATGCGCTTCGACTTCTCGTGGTCGCAGGCGCTGTCTGCCGACACACGCACCGAGATCGAGGAGATCACCAATCGCGCGGTCAACGACGCCCTCGAGGTCTCGACCCGCATCCTGACCCTCGACGAGGCGAAGGAGGCGGGCGCCATGGCGCTGTTCGGCGAAAAGTACGGCGATGTCGTGCGCATGGTCGACATCGGCGGTCCCTGGTCGCGTGAGCTCTGCGCCGGAACCCATGTGAGCTCGAGCGCCGAGATCGGTCTCGTCAGCGTCGTCGGCGAGTCGTCGGTCGGCGCCTCGAACCGACGCATCGAGGCTCTGGTCGGGCAGGACGCGTTCCGCGAGCTGGCCGCCGAGCGCGCTCTCGTCTCGCAGCTGACCACCTCGCTCAAGACCCCGCGCGATCAGCTCGCCGAGCGCATCGCGGATCTCTCGGCGAGTCTGAAGTCGGCCGAGAAGCGCATCGCGCAGTTCGAGTCCAAGGAGCGCGCAGGCCGGGTCCCGGCCATCGCGGAGTCCGCGGGTCGTATCGGTGCCTTCCGGGTCGCGACACAGTCTCTCGGTGAGGTCGCCTCGGCCGACGACGTGCGTGAACTGGTGCTCGGAGTGCGCGATCGCCTCGGATCGGACGCGGCGGTCGTCGCTCTCGGCGCCGTCGTGAACGGTCGCCCCGTGGTGGTGGTCGCGACGAACGACGCCGCCCGCGCTGCAGGCGCGAAGGCGGGTGCGCTGGCGAAGCGCGCGGCTTCCGTGCTCGGCGGCGGCGGCGGTGGACGTGACGACGTCGCCCAGGGCGGCGGCACGGATGCGGCGGCGCTTCCGGCTGCTCTCGAGGCCGTGTCTCAGGAGCTGCAGTCAGCGTGAGCGGGTTCCGCCGCGGCGTGCGGCTCGGCATCGACGTCGGACGTGCACGTGTCGGGGTCGCTCGCTGCGACCCCGACGGCATGCTCGCCGTCCCTGTGGAGACCGTCCAGCGCAACGATTCGGCGATCGACCGCATCGCGGAGATCGCACAGGACTTCGACCTGCTCGAGTTCGTGGTCGGGCTTCCGGTCAATCTGCAGGGTGCGGACACGGCATCGACCACTGATGCGCGGGAGTTCGCGGCGGCGCTGCAGTCGCGGACCGGCACGCTCGTGCGCCTCGTGGACGAGCGTCTGAGCACGGTCACCGCACACGCCGCACTGCGTTCTTCGGGCAGATCCCAGAAGAATTCTCGTAGCATTGTGGATCAGATCGCCGCAGTGATCCTGCTGCAGCAGGCGATCGACACGGAGAAGAGCACCGGAAACCCGCCCGGTGACACGATTCCGCTCGACGAGGAGTCCCCACGCTAATGCCCGAACGTGAGAGTTCTTCACCTCAGCACGATCCGGACGCCCGCCTCGGCGACCTGTTCGAGAACCTCCCCGATCCGTCGCAGCAGAGCCCGACGGTCGACAACACGCCGCCGGCTCCCGGTTCGCGCAGAGCGGCTCGCGAGGCTGCCTCGGCGCAGACGCCCGGTGGCGAGGCGGCTGTGCCAGCGACCGAACCGCAGCAGCCTCGCGCGGACGCCGACCCGGCGACCCGCGCGCTCCCTGTGACCGGTCCCGCTCAGCGGTCAGACGCGCACACCGCCGACCCGGTGACGCCCCAGGGCGACCAGGACTCGACAGCTCGCATGAGCGTTCCTGCGCCGGCGTCCGACGCAGATCATGACGCCGCTCCCGGGCCCACACCCGCCGATGCTGGGGCAGCCGTTCCCGCGACCGGAGCCGCCGCAGGCGCTGCGGGTTCCGGTGGACGGCTCGAGGATCTCTTCCATGCACACACCGATGACGATTCCGGCAGCAGGCCCCCGAAGAAGAAGAAGCGCCGCACCGGATGCCTCGTCGCGCTCATCATCGTGCTCGCCGTCATCGGCGGCATCGTCGGCACCGGAATCTGGGCCTGGAACACGTACGGCGACAAGATCAGCGATGCCCTCGGTTGGGGCGAGCCGGCCGACTGGGAGCCCGGCATCGCGTCCGGCGAGGTGCTCGTCACCGTCCAGGAAGGCGACACCGGTTCACCCGTGTCGACCGCGCTGTACGAAGCGGGCGTGACCCGCACCGACGAGGTCTTCTACGACTACCTCGTCCAGGAGAACATCGCGATCACGTTCTACCCGGGCATCTACCGGCTTCAGGAGAAGATGACGGCCGAGGCCGCGCTCGAGGCTCTCCAGGACCCCGCGAACAAGCTCGAGAACTCGGCGAGCGTCGGAGAGGGCGCGACGATCGAGTCGTCGCTTCCCGGCATGGCGGAGTCGCTCGGGATGCCGATCGAAGACCTCCAGGCCGCTGTCGACGCCGACCCTGCGACCTACGGCGTGACCGCGCAGACGCTCGAGGGGTGGCTCTTCCCGGCGGTCTACACGTTCGACCCCGGCGTCACCGCGACCCAGGTGATCCAGCGCATGGTCGATCGCACCAAGGAGTCGCTGGATGCTGCCGGCGTCCCCGCCGAAGACGCGCAGCGTGTGCTGACGATCGCGTCGATCATCCAGCGCGAGGGACTCACGGCGGACTTCCCGAAGGTGTCGCGGGTGATCCAGAACCGCCTGGACATCGACATGAAGCTGCAGATGGACTCGACCGCGCAGTACGGCTACGGCTCGCTGCACGAAGGAGTCGTCTCGAGTTCAGCAGAGGCGCTCGAGGATCCCAACGACTGGAACACCTACGTGCACACCGGGTTGCCGATCACACCGATCGCCAGCCCGAGCGACGCCGCGATCGATGCGGCGATGCACCCGGCTGACGGTCCGTGGCTGTACTTCGTCACCATCAACCTCGCCACGGGCGAGACCCAGTTCTCGGTGACGTACGAGGAGCACCTCCAGGGCGTCGAGAAGTGGGAGAAGTGGTGCCAGGAGAACCCCGACGGGGGATGCTCGGCCGGATGACGCCTCGGCATCTCGCGGTGTGGGGCGACCCGATCGCACACTCGAAGTCGCCGCGGCTGCATGCCGCCGCGTACGGCGTGCTCGGCCTCGACTGGGAGTACACACGACGGCAAGTCGGCGAGGGCGGTTTCGCCGATGCCCTCGCGTCGCTCGACGGCTCCTGGCTCGGCCTCTCGCTCACGATGCCGCTGAAGGAGCAGGCGCATCGGGCCGCAGCCACTCGGGACAGGCACGCCGAGCTCACGGGCGCGGTCAACACGCTGCTCCTGACGGATGTCGTGCAGGGTTTCAACACCGATGTCGGCGGGATCATCGACGCCCTCGGCGAGCACGGCCTCGTCGACGTGGATCGGGTGCGTGTCCTCGGGGCCGGTGCGACCGCGGCATCCGCAGTCGTCGCGTGCGTCGAACTCGGCGCCCGGTCGATCGAGGTACGTGCGCGTCGCCCCGAGCGTGCCGCGTCGCTCATGGCGCTCGGCGAGCGGTTGGGCGTCGATGTGACCGCTGATGCGTTCGACGCGGACGCCGACCACGTGGATCTCACCGTGGCGACCCTTCCGAGCGGAACGGCCCTCGACGACGGCACCGCCGCGCGTCTCGCCGAGCGCGGGGGAGCCCTGTTCGACGTCGCCTACTCGCCATGGCCCTCTGCACTCGCCACCGCTTGGACGGGCGGCCGGGCGATCTCCGGCGAGGGGATGCTGCTCTGGCAGGCGGTCCGACAGATCCGGATCTTCCGGCACGGGGATCCGACCGCCGCGCTGCCCGGCGAAGACGCCGTGGTCGCCGCGATGAGAGCGGTTCTGTAACCGTCGACGACATGCGGCACGAGTCGGGTCGAAACGCGTGGGAGACTAGAGCAATGCTCCGCGTGCTCACGGCCGGCGAATCGCACGGCCCAGAACTCATTGCCGTCATGGAGGGTCTGCCCTCGGGCGTCCCCGTGTCCTCCGAGGCGATCCAGGCCGATCTCGCACGTCGCAAGCTCGGCTACGGCCGCGGCTCGCGCATGAAGTTCGAGCAGGACGAGCTCACCATCTCCGGCGGTGTCCGCCACGGCAAGACTCTCGGCAGCCCGATCGCCCTGCGCATCGGGAACACCGAGTGGCCGAAGTGGATCGAGGTCATGAACCCCGAACCGGTCGAGCTCACCGACAAGTCGAGGGGTCGTAGCGCGCCGCTCACCCGACCACGCCCCGGGCATGCCGACCTCGTGGGCATGCAGAAGTACGACTTCGACGAGGCGCGCCCGATCCTCGAGCGTGCCAGCGCGCGCGAGACCGCCGCCCGTGTCGCACTCGGTGCGATCGCGCGGTCGTTCCTGGGCGAGCTCGGCATCCGTCTCGTGAGCCACACGCTGTCGATCGGTCCCGTGCAGGTGCCGGCAGGTTCCGCGCTTCCGACGCCCGATGACGTCGAGACGCTCGACGCCGACCCGCTGCGCTGCTTCGATCCGGCCACGTCCGCCCTCATGGTGGCCGAGGTCGACGACGCCAAGAAGGATGGCGACACCCTCGGCGGCATCGTCGAGGTCCTCGCCTACGGCCTGCCGCCGGGGCTCGGCTCGCACGTGCACTGGGACCGCCGTCTCGACGCGCGTCTCGCGCAGGCGCTGATGAGCATCCAGGCGATCAAGGGCGTCGAGGTCGGTGACGGCTTCGAGACGACCCGTCGCCGTGGTTCCGCAGCTCACGACGAGCTATTCGCCACGGCCGACGGCATCTCGCGCGGCTCGGATCGTGCGGGTGGTACCGAGGGCGGGATGTCCACCGGCACCGTGCTGCGCGTCCGCGCCGGTATGAAGCCCATCGCGACCGTTCCTCACGCCCTCCGGACGATCGACATCGCCTCCGGCGAGGATGCCACGGCCCACCACCAGCGCTCGGACGTGTGCGCTGTGCCCGCTGCCGGCGTCGTGGCCGAGGCCATGGTCGCCGTCGAGCTGGCAAACGCCGTGCTCGAGAAGTTCGGCGGCGACAGCATCCGTGAGACGCGCCGCAACCTCGACGGGTACCTGGCCGGCATCCCGGCCGAGTTGCGGACGACCCCGGCGTCCGAGGCGGCGCTCATCGCGCATGACGAGCGAGGCTGAGCAGCTGACGCTGGTGCTCGTCGGTCCGATGGCGGCGGGCAAGACCAGCGTCGGTCGCCGCGTCGCCAAGAAGCTCGGTGTGCCGTTCATCGACACCGACAAGCGCGTCGTGGCCGCCCACGGCCCGATCCCCGCGATCTTCGCCGATCACGGCGAGGCGCACTTCCGCGCGCTCGAACGGGCGGAGGTCGCCAGCGCATTGGGCGCGGGCGGGGTGATCTCGCTCGGAGGCGGCGCGGTGACGGATCCCGAAACGCGGGCGCTGCTGCGCGAGCACCCCGTGGTCTTCCTGACCGTGTCGCCGGAGGTGGTCGTGCACCGCATCAACGCGGGTGGCCGACCGCTGCTCGCGGGTGACGATCCGGTCGGGCGCTGGACGCAGATCTTCGAAGAACGTCGAGGCTGGTACGACGAGGTGGCATCAGTGACATTCGACACGTCGCGCCGCCCGATGCAGCGCATCGCCGACGACATCGTGGCATGGAGGAGAGAACGAGCATGAGCACCACCACCATCAGTGTGACGGGGGAGACCCCCTACGACATCGCCATCGGACGGGGGATCCTCGATCAGGTCTCCGCAGCCCTCGATCCTGGCGTGCGCAAGATCCTCGTCGTGCACCCGCCCACGCTCGCGGCCCGCGCCGCGGAGCTGCGCGATCGGCTGCTCGCAGACGTCGAGAACGGCCCGCGCGAGGTGCTTCTGGCCGAGGTGCCGGATGCCGAGCAGGGCAAGCGCATCGAGGTCGCGGCGTTCTGCTGGCAGGTGATGGGCCAGGCCGACTTCACCCGCACGGATGCGGTCGTGGGATACGGCGGCGGCGCGGTCACCGACCTCGCCGGCTTCGTCGCGGCGACGTGGCTGCGCGGCGTTCAGGTCGTCCAGGTGCCGACGACCGTGCTCGGACTGGTCGACGCATCGGTCGGCGGCAAGACGGGGATCAACACCGCCGAGGGCAAGAACCTCGTCGGCGCGTTCTGGGCTCCGCGCGCGGTGATCGGAGACCTCGACGAGCTCTCGAGCCTCAGCCCCAACGAGGCGACGGCCGGATTCGCCGAGGTCGCCAAGGCCGGTTTCATCTGGGCGCCCGAGATCCTCGACATCATCGAAGCCGACCCCGCACGCGCCGTAGACACCACGACCCCGGAGTTCCGGCGCGCGGTCGAACTCGCGATCGACATGAAGGCGAAGGTCGTCTCCGACGACTTCCGCGAGGCGGGGCAGCGCGAGATCCTCAACTACGGTCACACCCTCGGTCATGCGATCGAGCACGCGGAGCGCTACCGCTGGCGCCATGGCGCAGCGGTCTCGATCGGGATGCTGTACGCGGCCGAGCTGTCACGACTCGCCGGGCGCCTCTCCGATGACGCTGCTGAGCGCCACCGCACGATCCTCGAGTCGCTGGGTCTTCCGACCGGCTACCGCGCCGGTGCCTGGCCGCAGCTCCTGGCCACGATGCAGCGCGACAAGAAGAGCCGCGGCGGCATGCTGCGATTCATCCTGCTCGACGACATCGCGAAGCCCACCGTTCTGCAGGCACCGGACGAATCGCTGCTGTTCGCCGCGTACCAGGAGATCGGCGAATGACGCGCCGCATCCTCCTCGTCAACGGACCGAACCTCAATCTGCTCGGCAGCCGTGAACCCGAGGTCTACGGCACGGCGACGCTCGCCGATGTGGAGCGCCTGACCGCCGAGGCCGCCGCAGCCGTGGGCTTCGAGGTGCGCGCCGTCCAGAGCAACCACGAGGGTGTGCTGATCGACGCGATCCATGCCGCCCGGGAGGACTGCGCGGCGATCATCATCAATCCGGGGGGCCTCACCCACACCTCGGTGTCGCTGCGCGACGCGCTCACCGGGGTCGCGCTGCCGTTCGCCGAAGTGCACATCTCAGACGTGTACGCCCGCGAGGAGTTTCGGCATCATTCCTACCTCCACGACGTCGCCGCCGTGCGAGTGATCGGCGAGGGCGTCGACGGGTACGCGAGCGCTGTGCGGCAGCTCGCAGCGCTCATCCCGTAGAATCGACTGTCGGCCCACCCAGTCCACCGGGACGAGAACGGCCCCCAGACTCTAGAAACGGAAAGTCCAGCGCATGGCATCTACCGCAGACATCAAGAACGGCGTCGTCCTCAACATCGAGCGCCAGCTCTGGAGCGTTGTCGAGTTCCAGCACGTCAAGCCCGGCAAGGGCGGCGCATTCGTCCGCACCAAGCTCAAGAACGTGATGAGCGGCAAGGTCGTCGACAAGACGTTCAACGCCGGGGCGAAGATCGAGATCGAGAACGTCGACCGTCGCGATTACACCTACCTGTACACCGACGGCGACGGCTACGTGTTCATGGACCAGACCGACTTCGACCAGATCACCGTGAGCGCGGCGACGGTCGGTGACGCGAAGAACTTCCTGCTCGAGAACCAGCAGGTCACGATCGCCCTCAACAACGGCAACCCGCTCTACATCGACCTGCCGGCATCCGTGATCCTCGAGATCACGTACACCGAGCCGGGTCTGCAGGGCGACCGCTCGTCGGCGGGCACGAAGCCGGCGACACTCGAGACCGGCTACGAGATCCAGGTTCCGCTGTTCGTCGAGACCAACACCAAGGTCAAGGTCGACACGCGCACGGGCGACTACCTCGGTCGCGAGAAGTAAGGCGTGAGCGCCCGTACGAAGGCGCGCAAGCGCGCACTCGACATCCTGTTCTCCGCCGACGTCCGTGGCGACGAGGTCGCGGTGACTCTGGCCGCCGAAGCCCAGCGCGCCGCGAGCGAGCCTGCCCGTGAGGCCTCCTGGCTGTACGCCCGCGAGGTCGTCGACGGCATCATCGACCATCGTGACGAGATCGACGAGCAGATCACCACGCACAGCCGCGACTGGAAGATCGAGCGCATGCCGGCCGTCGATCGCGCTCTGCTGCGCATCGGCGTCTGGGAGATCCTCTTCAACGACGCGGTGCCCACCGCGGTCGCCATCGATGAGGCGGTCGAGCTCGCGAAGGAGTTCTCGACCGACGATTCGGGTGCGTTCGTGCACGGCGTGCTCGCACGCGTCTCTCGCGCAGCCTGAGCGAGTCTTCGGGCCGCGGCGACCTCGATGTCCGGGGCCGCGGGAAGGATGGGGTCATGCCTGCGCCGCACGTCGACCTCCGTGACCTCATGCAGATCACGGACGTGGGCGGGTATCAGCGCGGTCTGGCGTACTTCCGCGAGGGCAATGTGCTCGACGTCGTCTGGCATGAGGATCTCCTCGAACTCGAAGGCCACGTCAGCGGCAGCGGCGACGCCCAGTACCAGACCGAGATCGTCTTCCTGTCGTCGAACGGCACGCGGCGCGTCCGGACGACGCGCTGCTCGTGCCCGGTGCGCAGCGGATGCAAGCACGTCGTCGCGACGCTGCTCGCATCGAACGTCCACGAGTACACCGAGCAGGCCGCTGCGCTGAAGAGGCCCGCCGACCCGATCGATGTTCCCGCACCGACGCAGGCCGCGGCGACGCCGTCGTGGCGCAGCCTGCTCGACCCGGCCGTCTCCCGGCATCCGCAGTCGCTGGCGCTCGGGGTCGAGTTGCGTCATCGGGAGTCCAGGTCCGAGAACCACTGGGGTCCGCGCCCGGTGCGCGCGGCGACCGCGCGGGACCTCGCCCGGCCGACCGGCGAGCTGCTGCTCGCGATCCGGCCGCTGATGCGCAGCGCGCAGACAGGATCCTGGATTCAGGGCGGTGCGGGGTGGGATGCCGTGCGTCGGGATGCCGCTCAGTTCGGACGCATGCAGAATCGCTGGTTCGGCGACCTGTTGAGCATCTCCCGCGATTCGCTGCTCTCGGGCAACGCCGGCGACTGGCTCGTGCTCGATCAGGTCGAGTCGCCGCTGCTGTGGGGCCAGCTCCGCTCGGGTGCGGAGCTCGGCATACCGCTGGTCGCGAGTCAGAAGAGCGCATCCGTGCGGCTCGCCACGTCCGCCGAGGCGTCGGCGCGAATCACGCGGGTCGACGATGGTTCGTTGACCGTCGCAGCCGAGGTGCAGATCGACGGCGCCCCTGTCGCCGCATCCGTGGTGCATCCGATCGGCCGCACCGGCGTGTACTCGGCGGGCCTGATCGGCGCACGCATCGAGATCGTGCTCGCGGAGGCGCCACTGAGTGAGCAGATCCGCGCGCTGCTGGCCGCCCCCGAAGAGATCGTCGTCCCGGCGTCGGACGAGCAGGCGTTCATCTCCGACGCCTACCCGTTGCTCGCGAGGCGCGGTGTGGTGCGCACGGTCGGCGCCGTCTCGCTGCCCGAGGTGCCCGATCCGAAGCCCGTCCTGACGATCACCTACGAGCGCGGCGATGTCGTCAGCTACTCGTTCGAATGGTCCTACGGCCGTTTCGGGCGGGTGCCGTTCGCCTGGACTGAAGCCGCAGTGCGCGACGCCGCCGCCGAGACCACCTCGCGAGCACGGATCGAGGAGGCCTGGCAGGAGTTCAGGGCGACGAACTTCCGGCCGGCCGGCTCGTTCCACGACATCGACGCCGCGGCGTTCGTCGCCGAAGGCGTCCCCGCCCTCGAGGCGGTGGGCGTGCGCGTCGAATCGATCGGCGCGCCCAAGGAGTACCGCGAGCTGACCGGCGCACCCGAGGTGAAGGTCACGACGGTCGAGACGACCGACTCGGACTGGTTCGATCTCGGCATCCTCGTGACCATCGACGGAAGGCGGATCCCGTTCGGTCCGCTGTTCACCGCGCTGAGCAGGGGCCGCAAGAAGCTGCTGCTCGCCGACGGCGGGTACTTCTCGCTCAACCACCCGGCACTGGATCGCCTGCGCGACCTGATCGAAGAGGCCGGTGAGCTGCAGGAATGGGAGACGGGGCCCCGGATCAGCCGGTACCAGACCGATCTCTGGGAGGAGTTCGAAGACCTCGCAGACGAGGCCGAGCCTGCGGTCAACTGGCGTGCCACGGCCGAGGGGCTCCGTCAGGCCACGGGTGTTCCCGAGACCCCTGTGCCCGCGGGCGTTCAGGCCGAGCTGCGGCCCTATCAGAAGACCGGTTTCGACTGGCTCGCTTTCCTGTGGCGGCACCGGATGGGCGGAATCCTCGCCGACGACATGGGCCTCGGCAAGACGCTGCAGCTGTTGACCTTCATCCAGCACGCGAAAGACCAGGGCGAGACGCGTCCGTTCCTGGTGCTCGCCCCGACTTCGGTGCTGAGCACCTGGCGGTCGGAGGCAGCGCGGTTCACGCCGGGGCTGCGGGTGTCGATCGTCGACAGCACCAGCGGCAGGCGCGCGGACGCGCTCCGCACCGCGGCGAAGACGGCCGATCTCGTCGTGAGCTCCTACACCGTCGCGCGGCTCGACGAGGAGGAGTTCCGCACCGTCGAATGGGCGGCGCTGATCCTCGACGAGGCCCAGTTCGTCAAGAACCCGAAGACGCGTCTGCACCGGGCCATCGCGACGTTCCGATCCGACGTGACGTACGCGGTGACCGGCACTCCCATGGAGAACAGCCTGTCGGAGCTCTGGTCGCTGCTGTCTCTCGCCGCTCCCGGACTGTTCCCGTCTGCACGCAAGTTCCGCGACCGGTACATCCAGCCGATCGAGAAGGGCAAGGTCCCCGAGAACGAGGAGGGCGGCGACTACCGCGCCGGGCGCCTCGCTCAGCTCCGTCGGCGCGTCCGGCCCCTCATGCTGCGCCGCACCAAGGAGCTCGTCGCCTCGGATCTGCCGGCGAAGCAGGAGCAGCTGCTCGAGGTGGAGCTGAGCCCCGAGCATCGGGCGCTTTACGACGTGGTGCTGCAACGGGAGCGTCAGAAGGTGCTGGGCCTGCTCGACGACCTCGACCGCAACAGATTCATCGTCTTCCGTTCGCTGACTCTGCTGAGGATGCTGAGCCTCGCTCCCGGTCTGGTCGACGAGGCGGACGCGGAGATCGGCTCGAGCAAGCTCGACACGCTGCTCGAGAGGGTGATCGAGCTGCAGGCGGAGGGCCACCGGGCACTCGTCTTCAGCCAGTTCACCTCGTTCCTCGATCTCGCGGCTGCGCGCCTCGAGGCTGCGGGCATCCCGTACGCGCACCTCGACGGATCGACACGGCATCGGGAGCAGGTCATCGACGCGTTCAAGGCGGGGGAGCAGCCGGTGTTCCTGATCAGTCTGAAGGCCGGAGGATTCGGTCTGACGCTCACGGAGGCCGACTACGTCTTCCTGCTCGATCCGTGGTGGAACCCGGCCGCTGAAGAGCAGGCGATCGACCGCACGCACCGGATCGGGCAGACCAGTCAGGTGTTCGTCTACCGGATGATCTCGACCGGCACGATCGAGGAGAAGGTCCTGCAGTTGCAGCAGCGCAAGGCCCGCCTCTTCACCGCCGTCATGGACGACGACGAGCTGTTCGCGCAGTCGATCACGGCCGATGACATCAAGGGCCTCTTCGAGGATCGGTGATTTGTTCCGGCCCGGTCACCGCGTCCGCTCAGGGGCCCATCGGTAGAATCGAACGGTTCACTTCAGGAGGAATGCATGCGGATCACGGGACTCGGCCACGCCGGGATGTTCATCGAGACGGTCGGCGGGAACATCATCTGCGATCCCGTTCTCGGACCCTCCTTCTTCGGCTCGTGGTTCCCGTTCCCCGACAACCGGGGCCTCGACTGGGAGCGATTCGGCCGTGAGGCGGACTTCCTCTACATCTCGCACCGCCACCGCGACCACTTCGACCCGAAGCTGCTCGAGCGGTACATCCGCAAGGACATCGAGGTGCTCCTGCCCGAGTACCCGATCGACGACCTCGAGCAGGACATCAGGGCGCTCGGCTACACGAACATCACCTATGCCCCCGCCGGAGAGATCATCCAGCGCGGCGAGCTGAAGATCATGATCACGCCGCTGCGCGCCCCGAGCGACGGCCCGATCGGCGATTCGTCGCTGAGCGTCGACGACGGAACGGCGTCGATCCTCAATCAGAACGACTCGCACCCTCTCGACCTCGACACGCTTCTGCACTTCGGCAAGCCCGACGCCTACTTCACGCAGGTCTCCGGGGCCATCTGGTGGCCCATGGTCTACGACCTGCCGATGGACGCGAAGCAGAACTTCGCGAAGCTCAAGCGCGACGCTCAGAACAAGCGAGCGATGTACTACATCGACAAGGTGGACGCCCGGCACGTGTTCCCGATGGCAGGGCCGCCCATGTTCCTGCGCGACGATCTCTTCGACTTCAACGGGATCGGCCGCAACGGCGAGTCGATCTTCACGGATCAGAAGCAGTTCCTCGCGCACATGAACGAGCTGTCGCCGCAGTACGACGGTCACCTGTTCGTCCCCGGCACGGTCGTCACTGTCGCCGGGGGAGACGTGGCCACGGAGCAGTCGCTCTACACCGAGGCGGAGCTCGCCCACATCTTCGACGAGAAGTGGGACTACCTCGAGGAGCAGCGGTCGTCGCGGCAGCAGGAGATCCAGGACGAGGAGGCATCGCGCGCCGAGGTCCTTCCCGCCGCCGAGATCCTCGAAGCCCTCAAGGGCTGGTGGGAGCCGCTGCTGAAGAAGTCGCGCACCATCCGCCTCGGCGTCGGCGGGTGCGTCCGGTTCAAGATCGGCGACCTCGACATGGTCGTCGACTTCCCCCGCGCCAAGGTGCGGGAGTATGCCGGTGAGGAGTGCATCTACTGGTACACGATCCCCGCCGATCTCGTCTCGACGAACATCCGCGACCACGAGATCGACTGGTCGAACTCGATCTTCCTGTCGATGCAGTTCCAGGTCGGACGCAGCGGCAAGTTCAACGAGTTCCTCACGACGTTCCTCAAGTGCCTCTCGGTCGACCGCATCGAGTACGTCGAGAACTGGTATCAGGAGCAGACCGACCAGACCGAGGACGCCGAAGTCGGCGACTGGGTCGTGCAGCGTCGCTGCCCGCATCTGCGCGCCGACCTCACGAAGACCGGGAAAGTCGACGAGGACGGCATCCTGACGTGCAGCATGCACGACTGGAAATGGGACCTCAAGACCGGTCGCTGCCTCTCGACGAGCGGCCATCCGATCCGCTCGACCAAGATCGACGAGGTCACCGACGCCGTGCTCAGCGAGGCAAGCTGACGTGCCGCGTTCCCCGCACCCGCAGGGTTCCGGCCGTGACGCACGCACGTCGCGGCTCGAGTACAAGGGACCATGGCTGGGTGCTCGGTGGATCGTGCGCTCGGATTCTGAGCGCCTCGTGCGCATAGCCGCCGACTTTCTCACCGAGGAGGGATTCGAGGCGCGTTCCGACGGATTCGCCGACAGTCTGCGCGAGCGCGGCTCGGAGTGGACGGCGACAGCCCTCGAGATCGGCGATGAGAAGCGTTCGCATCGCAGCTGGTGGCGCGGGCTTCTGACCGACGAGCTGCCGTTCCCGATGCCGCATGCACTCCAGCATGTGCTTCCGCCGACCCTGGTCGTCGCCTCCGCGCGCCCGGTGGCCGCGGGCGTCGCAGAGCTCGTCGTCTTCCCTCACACGTCCGCACGCGGCGACGCCACCCATGCGCGAGCTGCGGCGCCACGGGTTGCCGCAGCTCTCGAGCAGATCACCGCGGCGGCGGGGGCTGAGGGTGCGATGCTCTCGCACGAATCCCTGCGCGGCATCGCGAACGACGGATCGCCCGCCTCCCAGGCGGTCGTCCGTGAGGTTCTCGGCTGGCGCTGACCGCGCGCTAGACTGGACGCATCAAGCAACCTTTAACACCGTCCTGTGAGGCGGAGAAGGGAGCGGCTGATGAGTGCACGCACCGTTCTGCACGAAGCCGATATCTCGCGGGCTCTGACCCGCATCGCACACGAGATCCTCGAATCCAACCGAGGGGCTGAGAACCTCGTCCTGCTGGGCATTCCGACCCGCGGCGTCACTCTCGCCCGTCGCCTCGCCGCCGTCATCGGCGAGATCGCACAGACCTCGGTGCCGGTGGGAGCGCTCGACGTCACGATGTTCCGTGACGATCTCGCCAAGCACCCGACCCGATCGCCGCGTCCCACAGATATCCCTGCCGGTGGCATCGACGGACGCACCGTCGTCCTCGTCGACGACGTGCTCTTCTCCGGTCGGAGCATCCGCGCAGCCCTCGACGCGCTGCAGTCGATCGGTCGGCCTGCGATCGTGCGCCTGGCGATCCTCGTGGACCGGGGCCACCGCGAGCTGCCGATCCGCCCTGATTTCGTCGGCAAGAACATCCCCTCGTCCCGGCAGGAGCGCGTCAACGTGCGGCTCGCCGAAGACGACGGCGCCGAAGAGGTGACGATCGAAGCATGAGACATCTCCTCGACACCCGCACCCTCGACCGCGAGACCGCTCTGCGCATCCTCGACGTCGCCGAGGACATGTCCGACACGCAGTCGCGCGAGATCAAGAAGCTCCCGACGCTGCGCGGCAAGACCGTCGTCAACCTCTTCTTCGAGGACTCGACGCGCACCCGCATCTCGTTCGAGGCGGCGGCGAAGCGCCTCTCGGCCGATGTGATCAACTTCGCGGCCAAGGGCTCCAGCGTCTCCAAGGGCGAGAGCCTCAAAGACACCGCCCAGACGCTTCAGGCGATGGGGGCGGATGCCGTCGTCATCCGTCATCCCGCCTCGGGCGCCCCGCAGACGCTCGCCACGAGCGGCTGGATCTCAGCCGGTGTCGTGAACGCCGGCGACGGCACGCACGAGCATCCGACGCAGGCTCTTCTCGACGCGTTCACGATCCGCAAGCGCCGCTTCGGCGTCGACAGCCGGGGCCGTGATCTGGCCGGCGTCCGTGTCGTCATCGTCGGGGACGTGCTGCACTCGCGGGTCGCGCGCTCCAACGTCTGGCTGCTCGCGACCCTCGGCGCCGAGGTCACCCTGGTGTCCCCGCCGACCCTTGTGCCGCAGAACGTCTCGCTCTGGCCTGCGAAGGTCGTCTACGACCTCGATCAGGCGCTGGCGGAGGGCCCGGACGCCGTGATGATGCTGCGCATCCAGCTCGAGCGGATGAACGCCGCGTATTTCCCCACTGAGCGGGAGTATTCCAGGAGGTGGGGTCTTGACGCACTGCGAGTCGCCGGCCTTCCGGACGGTAGCATTGTGATGCACCCCGGACCCATGAACCGTGGGTTGGAGATCTCCTCCGAAGCCGCCGATTCCCCGCGCTCGACCGTGCTGGAACAGGTGACCAACGGGGTGTCCATCCGGATGGCAGTGCTGTACCTGCTTCTTGCAGGAGAACGAGACGACGAACGAGGGGGAGACCAGTGAGCGAGACCCTCGTCATCACCGGCGCACAGCTTCTCGGTGCGAAGAGCGCCGACATCATCGTCGAGAACGGGGTGATCTCCGAGATCGGCGCAGGACTCAGTCGCTCGGGCGCCCGCGTCATCGACGCGGCGGGGCTGGTCGCGCTTCCGGGGCTGGTCGATCTGCACACGCATCTGCGCGAGCCCGGATACGAGGCGTCCGAGACCATCCTCACGGGAACCCGCGCGGCGGCAGCCGGTGGCTTCACCGCCGTGTTCGCGATGCCGAACACCTCGCCGGTCGCCGACACCGCCGGTGTCGTCGAGCAGGAGCTCGCTCTCGGAGAGGCCGCGGGCTACGCCACGGTCCAGCCGATCGGCGCGGTCACCGTCGGGCAGAAGGGCGAGCGGCTCGCCGAGCTGGGCGCGATGGCGACGTCGCGCGCCCAGGTGCGCGTCTTCAGCGACGACGGCTTCTGCGTCTTCGATCCGCTGATCATGCGCCGCGCGCTCGAGTACGTGAAGTCCTTCGACGGCGTCATCGCGCAGCACGCGCAGGATCCTCGCCTCACCGAGGGCGCCCAGATGAACGAGGGCACCGTCTCGGCGGAGCTCGGACTCGCCGGATGGCCCGCCGTGGCGGAGGAGTCGATCATCGCGCGCGATGTGCTCCTCGCCGAGCACGTCGGCTCGCGCCTGCACGTCTGCCACCTCTCGACCGCGGGTTCGGTGGACATCATCCGCTGGGCCAAGAAGCGCGGCATCAACGTGACCGCCGAGGTCACCCCTCACCACCTGCTGCTGACCGACGAGCTCGTGCGCGGCTACGACGCCCGGTTCAAGGTCAACCCGCCCCTGCGCCGCGAAGAAGATGTGCTCGCCGTGCGCGAGGGCCTCGCTGACGGCACGATCGACATCGTCGCGACCGACCACGCACCGCACCCGAGCGAGCACAAGGCATGCGAGTGGCAGGCCGCCGCGAACGGAATGGTGGGCCTCGAGAGTGCCCTGCGCGTCGTGCACCAGTCGATGGTCCAGACCGGACTCATCGGCTGGGAGGATGTGGCACGGGTGATGAGTGCGGCACCCGCGCGGATCGGTCGCCTCTCAGGCCACGGCGCGCCGCTCGAGGTCGGCGCTCCCGCGCAGATCGCGCTCTACGACGCCTCGGTCGCCGGAGTGTTCACGGAGTCGGATCTGCATGGCCGCAGCGTGAACTCGCCCTACCTCGGGCGTGACCTGCCCGGACGCGTCGAGTACACCGTGCACCGCGGAGTCGTGACGGTCGCCGGCGGCGCCGTCGTCGAGGAGCTGAACGCATGAGCACCAGGGACATAGCGATCGCGATCACGATCGCCGTGGCCGCGCTCGTCCTGCTCGCGATGTTCGCCGCATGGCGACGACGACTCCGACGCGACTCCGGCCTCGCAGCCCCCCTCGGGGTTCCCGAGCACGCCGAGGTCCTCGACCGCCACGAGGTGCTGTACGTGTCGACCACGAAGCACGACCAGCCGCTCGAGCGGCTGACGCTCTCTCCTCTCGCGTACCGCGCCCGAGGAGAGGTCGCGGTCACCGATCGCGGTCTCGCACTGTGCCTCGACGGCGCGCCGACGGTCTTCCTGGCCTCGTCCCGTCTCGAGAGCGTCGACCGTGCGACGGTCACGATCGATCGGGTGGTCGAGCCCGGCGGCCTCGTCCGCGTGGCCTGGAGCACCGACGACGACACGATCGTCGACTCCTACCTCCGTCTGACCGACGGAGACCCCCAGAACTTCATCTCAGAACTGCAGCGACTCGTCCCCGCCTCCGGCGCCTCGGACGAAACCGCCGCCCCCGACACAGGAGCAACGTCATGACAGCCCTCCCCGAACCCGCCGTCCTCGTCCTCGAAGACGGGACCCGCCACACCGGCCGCGCATACGGCGCGCTGGGAACGACGATCGGCGAGGTCGTCTTCGCCACCGGCATGTCCGGCTACCAGGAGACGCTCACCGATCCGTCCTATGCCGGACAGATCGTGCTGCAGACCGCACCGCACATCGGCAACACCGGGATGAATGACGAGGACCCCGAGTCCCGACGCATCTGGGTGGCCGGCTACATCGTGCGCGACCCCTCGCGCGTCGTCTCGAACTGGCGCGCGAACGCCTCGCTCGACGAGGTGCTCGTGCAGGACGGCATCGTCGGCATCAGCGGCATCGACACCCGGTCGATCACGCGCCACATCCGGTCGGCCGGCTCCATGCGCGGCGGCATCTTCTCGGGAGAGGCCGCACGGCTCGACGCCGAGGAGCAGCTGCGCATCGTGCGCGAAGCGCCCCAGATGGCCGGTCAGAACCTCTCGGCGCAGGTGTCCGTCGACGTCGCCACGGTGACGACGGCCATGGGTGAGAGGGTCGGCAACCTCGCTGTCCTCGATCTCGGCGTCAAGCAGGCCACGATCGACAACCTCGCGGCCCGTGGCTTCGAGGTGCACGTACTGCCGCAGAACGTCACGATCGACGACATCCGCTCGATCGATCCGGTCGCTGTCTTCTACTCGAACGGACCCGGCGACCCCGCAGCGTCCGGCGACCACGTCGAGCTGCTCCGTGCGGTCCTCGACGACGGCCTGCCGTTCTTCGGCATCTGCTTCGGCAACCAGCTGCTCGGTCGCGCGCTGGGCCTCGGCACCTACAAGCTGCCGTTCGGTCACCGCGGCATCAACCAGCCCGTGCTCGACAAGTCGACCGGTCGGGTCGAGATCACCGCGCACAACCACGGCTTCGCGGTGGACGCCCCGCTCGAGGGCTCCTTCGACAGCCCGAACGGCTACGGCAAGGTCGAGGTCAGCCACGTCGGTCTGAACGACAACGTGGTGGAGGGCCTCCGCGCCCTCGACATCCCCGCGTTCTCGGTGCAGTACCACCCGGAGGCGGCCGCAGGCCCCCACGACGCCAACTACCTCTTCGACCGGTTCCGCGACATGGTCATCGCCAGCAAGAAGGACGCCAAGTAATGCCCAAGCGCGACGACATCAACTCCGTTCTCGTCATCGGCTCCGGCCCGATCGTCATCGGTCAGGCCTGCGAGTTCGATTACTCCGGCACCCAGGCGTGCCGCGTCCTCCGCGAGGAGGGCGTGCGGGTCATCCTGGTCAACTCCAACCCGGCGACGATCATGACCGACCCCGACTTCGCCGATGCGACGTACATCGAGCCGATCACCTGGCAGGTCATCGAGACCATCATCGCCAAGGAGCGTCCTGACGCGATTCTCCCGACCCTCGGCGGTCAGACCGCGCTGAACGCCGCGATCGAGCTGCACAACCATGGCATCCTCGAGAAGTACGACGTCGAGCTGATCGGTGCGAGTTTCGAGGCGATCAACAAGGGCGAGGACCGTCAGATCTTCAAGCAGCTGGTGCTGGATGCCGGCGCAGACGTGGCGCGCAGCATCATCGCGCATACGATGGACGACCTGCTCGAGGGCGCCGCTGAGCTCGGCTACCCGCTCGTCGTCCGTCCCTCGTTCACCATGGGCGGCCTGGGCTCCGGCTTCGCGTACGACGAAGAAGACCTGCGTCGCATCGGTGGCGCCGGGCTCCGGGACTCGCCGACCACCGAGGTGCTCCTGGAGGAATCCATCCTCGGCTGGAAGGAATATGAGCTCGAGCTCATGCGCGACACCGCCGACAACACGGTGGTCGTCTGCTCGATCGAGAACGTCGACCCGGTCGGCGTGCACACGGGCGACTCGATCACGGTCGCGCCGGCGCTGACGCTGACCGACCGCGAGTACCAGAAGCTCCGTGACATCGGCATCGACATCATCCGCGCCGTCGGCGTCGACACCGGTGGCTGCAACATCCAGTTCGCCGTCGACCCCAGCAACGGCCGCATCATCGTGATCGAGATGAACCCGCGAGTCTCGCGTTCGAGCGCCCTCGCCTCGAAGGCGACCGGGTTCCCGATCGCCAAGCTCGCCGCCAAACTCGCGCTCGGCTACCGCCTCGACGAGATTCCGAACGACATCACGGGTGTCACCCCGGCGAGCTTCGAGCCCACGCTCGACTACGTCGTCGTCAAGGTGCCGCGGTTCGCGTTCGAGAAGTTCCCGGCCGCGGACGCCACGCTCACCACGACCATGAAGTCCGTCGGCGAGGCCATGGCGATCGGACGCAACTACGCGACCGCGCTGCAGAAGGCGCTCCGCTCGCTCGAGAAGCGCGGCTCCAGCTTCCACTGGGGCGCCGAGGAGCGCTCGGTCGAAGAACTGCTCGAGATCTCGAAGGTGCCCACCGACGGCCGCATCGTCACGCTGCAGCAGGCGCTGCGCAAGGGCGCGACCGTCGAGCAGGCATTCGACGCCACGGCGATCGACCCGTGGTTCATCGACCAGATCGTGCTGATCAACGAGGTCGCCGAGATCGTGGCCGCAGCGCCGGAACTCGATGCCGCGACGCTCCGCTACGCCAAGCAGCACGGCTTCTCCGACGCGCAGATCGCCGAGCTGCGAGGCGAGAAGGAGGCCGAGATCCGCGGTGTGCGTCACGGGCTCGGCATCCGCCCGGTGTTCAAGACCGTCGACACCTGCGCGGGCGAGTTCCCGGCTCTCACGCCGTACCACTACTCGAGCTACGACTTCGAGACGGAGGTCACGCCGTCTGATCGCA
The DNA here is from genome assembly GCF_031843845.1 of Microbacterium sp. WCS2018Hpa-23. Taxonomy (NCBI): domain Bacteria; kingdom Bacillati; phylum Actinomycetota; class Actinomycetes; order Micrococcales; family Microbacteriaceae; genus Microbacterium; species Microbacterium sp. WCS2018Hpa-23. Next base: position 179,678 of record NZ_JAVTIZ010000007.1, on the reverse strand, counting down.
CCAAGGTCGTGATCATCGGATCGGGTCCGAACCGCATCGGCCAGGGCGTCGAGTTCGACTACTCGTGTGTCCACGCGTCGTTCGCCCTCTCGGATGCCGGTTTCGAGACCATCATGGTCAACTGCAACCCCGAGACGGTGTCCACCGACTACGACACGTCGGACCGGCTCTACTTCGAGCCGCTCACGCTCGAGGACGTGCTGGAGGTGCTCGATGCGGAAGCCGCCAGCGGCACCATCCTGGGCGTCGTCTGCCAGCTCGGCGGTCAGACACCGCTGGGGCTCGCGAAGGGCATAGAGGCAGCCGGCTACCAGGTGCTGGGCACCAGCCCCGAGGCCATCGACATCGCGGAAGAGCGCGAGCTGTTCTCGCAGCTCCTCGGCACCGCAGGCCTCATCGCCCCGCGCCACGGCACCGCTGTGGACGCGGACGGCGCGGTGGCAGTCGCCGAGGAGATCGGATACCCGGTGCTCGTGCGCCCGAGCTTCGTGCTCGGCGGACGCGGCATGGAGATCGTCTACAGCTCGGAGTCGCTGCGCGAGTACTTCGTGCGGACGGCCGGCGAGGTCATCATCGAGGAGGGCAAGCCCCTGCTCGTCGACCGATTCCTCGACGACGCGATCGAGCTCGATGTCGACGCCCTCTACGACGGCACCGAATTGTTCATCGGCGGCGTGATGGAGCACCTCGAAGAGGCCGGCATCCACTCAGGCGACTCGAGCTGCACCCTTCCTCCCGTATCGCTCGGGCGCACCGACATCGACCGCGTCCGCGAGGCGACGCTGGCGATCGCGAAGGGCGTGGGCGTCCGTGGCCTGCTGAACGTGCAGTTCGCGATCAGTGCCGGCGTGCTCTACGTGATCGAGGCGAACCCGCGCGCGAGCCGCACGGTGCCCTTCGTCTCGAAGGCGCTGGGCATCCCGATGGCCAAGGCCGCGAGCCGTGTGATGGTCGGATCGACGATCGCGGAGCTGCGCGCCGAGGGCATGCTGCCCGAGCAGGACGGTTCGCGCGTGCCGCTCGATGCTCCTGTGTCGGTCAAGGAGGCCGTGCTGCCCTTCAAGCGCTTCCGCACCGCAGACGGCAAGACGGTCGACTCGATCCTCGGACCGGAGATGCGTTCGACCGGCGAGGTCATGGGCATCGACCGCGACTTCCCGACGGCATTCGCGAAGAGCCAGGCGGCCGCCTACGGCGGGATGCCGACCTCCGGCACGGTGTTCATCTCGGTCGCCGACTCCGACAAGCGCGCGGTCATCCTTCCGGCGCACCGTCTGCAGCAGCTCGGCTTCACGATCGTGGCTACAGAGGGCACGGCCGAGATCCTGTCGCGCAACGGCATCGCCGTGACCGTCGTCGAGAAGTACAGCGAGACCCAGGAGTCGGGCGCGACGAACATCGTCGACCTGATCAACGAGGGTGCGATCGACATCGTCGTGAACACCCCCTCGGGTGGAGCGGCGCGTGCGGACGGCTACGAGATCCGCGCGGCAGCCGTCGCTGCCGACAAGGCGCTGTTCACCACGATGGCAGTTCTCGGCGCAGCGGTGAGCGGTATGGATGCGGCGCACGAGGGCTTCCAGGTCAAGAGCCTGCAGGAGTACGCCCTCGACCGGAAGGCCGCTTTGTGAGCGCACGCTTCGGTGAGCGGGTCCGTGCCGCCGTATCGGCGCACGGCCCGCTCTGCGTGGGCATCGACCCGCATTCGTCGCTCCTGCAGTCGTGGGGGCTCACGGATGACGCTCGCGGAGTCCGCGACTTCGGGCTGCGGACGGTCGAGGCCGCCGCAGGCCGCGTGGGCGTCGTGAAGCCGCAGGCGTCGTTCTTCGAGCGGTTCGGTTCCACAGGAATCGCCGCCCTCGAAGATGTCCTCTCCGCGGCACGGGCCGCCGGTCTGATCGTGATCGCCGACGCGAAGCGCGGCGACATCGGATCCACCATGGATGCGTACGCCGAAGCCTGGCTCACGCCGGGGTCTCCGCTGGAGGCCGACGCGCTCACGGTGAACCCGTTCCTCGGCGTGGGAGCGCTGGACGGCGCCTTCGCCCTCGCGCAGCAGCACGACAAGGGGCTGTTCGTCCTCGCGGCGACCAGCAACCCCGAGGCGGAGGGCCTGCAGCGCGCGGTCTCCGAGACGGGGCGCGCGGTGTCGGCCGACATCATCGCCGTGGTCTCGTCCCGCAACGCGGAGCAGTCGGACACGGGGGAGTGGGGGAGCTTCGGCTTCGTCATCGGCGCCACGGTCGACTGGGCGGATGCCGGCATCGCCGCTTTCGCGCCGACGGCGCCCATCCTCGCGCCCGGGTTCGGGACGCAGGGTGCGACCCCCGCAGACCTGCACCGACGATTCGGCCCGATGAGCGGTGCGGTCATCGCCAGCGAGAGCCGCAGCATCCTCTCGGCGGGGCCCGCCGGCCTCGTCGCCGCCATCGACGCTCGCGTCGCAGAGTACAGGGAGGCCGACCGTGGCTGAGTCTCGTCGGGTCCCAGAGGTCGATCGCGCCGCCGCCGCCCGCAAGGCCGTCGAGCGACGACGTGCACGTGCCTCGCTCAAGCGCGATCTGACCATGCGCGTCGTGACCCCGCAGGCCGTGCTCGAACGCGCGACGGCAGACCCGGACTCGGTCGAGGGCTCGATGCGGATCACCGACTTCCTGCTCGCCCTCCCGGCGATCGGCGCGGGCAAGCGCGACCGCATCCTCGACGAGCTGCACATCTCGCCGGTCAAGCGACTCGGTGGTCTGGGAGTGCGTCAGCGCGTCGCCCTCTCGCAGTGGCTCGACTCGCGCTTCCCTGTGCTGGAACCGCGCGGAGCCCGCAGCCGCCTGCTCGTCCTGGCGGGGCCGACCGCGGTGGGCAAGGGCACGGTCGCCGCCCACATCCGCGAGCACAATCCCGAGATCCACCTGTCGGTCTCGGCCACCACCCGACCCGCTCGCCCGGGCGAGGTCGACGGGGTGCACTACTACTTCGTCGACGACGCCGAGTTCGACCGGCTGATAGCCGAAGACGAACTCCTCGAGTACGCCGTCGTGCACAACCGCTCGCGTTACGGCACTCCCCGGGCGCCGATCGATGCCGCACTGGCCGAGGGCAAGACGGTTCTGCTCGAGATCGATCTGCAGGGCGCCCGTCAGGTGCGCAAGGCCGAGCCCGCCGCGACCCTGATCTTCCTGCTGCCGCCGACGTGGGACGAACTCGTCCAGCGACTGGTCGGACGAGGCACCGAAGGCGCCGAGGAACGGGCTCGCCGGCTGCGCACCGCGAAGGTCGAACTGGCCGCGCAGAACGAGTTCGACCACCTGATCGTGAACGAGGACGTCGCCACCGCGGCCGCAGAGGTCGTAGAATTGTCTTCGAGCTCTGCGCGCTGAGCGTCTTCGCGCGCCCGCTGCACCGTCTTCGCGACGATCCCGTCGCCTGATCAGGAGGTCCCACCATGGCCGGACACCACACCAACGGAATCATCGATCCCCCCATCGACAACCTGCTCGACCGTGTCGACTCGAAGTACGAGCTCGTGATCTACGCCGCCAAGCGCGCGCGCCAGATCAACGACTACTACTCCGACCTGCACGAGGGAAACCTCTTCGACAACGTCGGTCCGCTGGTCGACTCCTCGGTCGAGGACAAGCCGCTGACGATCGCTCTGCACGAGATCAACGAGGACAAGCTCCGCCTCCGTCACGCCGAGTGACGTCCGATGACCGCACCGCCGGCTGATGTCGGCGGTGCGGTCCATCATGGGAGCCACCCCCTTCTTTTCGTCCGACCCCGTTCTGGAGCCCTGATGAGCGCCCTGCGTCTGTTCACGTCCGAGTCCGTCACCGAAGGGCACCCGGACAAGATCTGCGACCAGATCTCGGACAGCATCCTCGACGGGCTCATCGCGAAGGACCGGGATTCCCGGGTCGCGGTCGAGACACTCGTCACCACGGGACTCGTGCACGTCGCCGGTGAGATCCGCACCGAGGCCTACGTCGACATCCCGACCATCGTCCGCCAGGTCGTGAACCGCATCGGCTACACGTCGAGTGAGACCGGCTTCGACGGAGACTCGTGCGGCGTCAGCATCTCGGTCGGCGAGCAGTCGACGGACATCGCTCACGGCGTCGACAGCGCGCAGGAGCACCGCGACGGCGGATCGATCGATCCCCTCGACGGCCTCGGAGCAGGCGACCAGGGCATCATGTTCGGGTTCGCCACCAACGAGACGCCGCAGCTCATGCCGATGGCGGCGTGGACGGCACATCGCATCGCCGAGCGCCTGACCGAGGTCCGTCGCTCAGGAGTGCTGCCGTTCCTGCGCCCTGACGGCAAGACGCAGGTCACGCTCGGGTACGACGGCTTCACTCCGAAGACCGTCGACGCGGTCGTGCTCTCGACGCAGCACCACCCCGACATCTCGCAGGACGAACTCAAGGCGCAGGTGCGTGAGCATGTGATCGCCCCGGTCCTCGAATCCACGGGGCTCGACCTCGACGACATCACCTACTACATCAACCCCGCGGGGCCGTTCGTCACCGGCGGCCCGAAGGGAGACGCCGGTCTCACCGGACGCAAGATCATCATCGACACGTACGGCGGCGCAGCCCGTCACGGTGGTGGCGCGTTCAGCGGCAAGGACCCGTCCAAGGTCGACCGCTCGGGTGCCTATGCGACCCGGTGGGTGGCGAAGAACGCGGTCGCCGCCGGTCTCGCCGACCGTCTCGAGGTGCAGGTCGCGTACGCGATCGGCGTCGCACGCCCCGTCGGCCTCTACGTCGAGACTTTCGGCACCGGCAAGGTCTCGGACGAGGTCATCACGCGGGCTATCAGCGAGGTCTTCGATCTGCGCCCGCAGGCGATCATCGAGCAGCTCGACCTGCTCCGCCCGATCTACGCGCAGACCGCTGCTTACGGACACTTCGGGCGCGAACTGCCGGAGTTCACGTGGGAGCGCACCGACCGCGCTGAAGAGCTGCGACGCGCTGCCGGCCTCTGACAGGTGGCCTGATGCCATCTGACGGGCCGATGCCATCTGACGGACCGCTGCCATCTGACGGACCGATGCCTTCCGACGGGCCGGAACCGCTGCCTTCCGACGGGCAGGTGCCAGATGACAGCGCTCCGCCCATGACGACGCAGAGCCGACGCATCGCGCGGGTGCTCCTGGATTCGCCGCTCCCGCAGCTCGACCGACTGTTCGACTACGCGCTGCCGGACGAGCTCGGCGACGTTGCGCCGGGGGTCCGCGTGCGCGTGCCCCTGCGCACGGCAGGTCGGGTGATCGACGGCTACGTCATCGAGGTCGACACCGAAGACGACGCCGATCGACCGCTGTCCGAAATCGACGGCATCGTGTCGCAGGTGCCGGTGCTGCCCGACCGCCTGTACCGTCTCGCGCGCCGTGCCGCAGACCGAGCGGCGGGTTCGGCATCCGACGTGCTCCGACTCGTCATCCCGAAGAGACAGGTGCGCGTCGAGAAGGCCTGGAAGGCGGACTCGCCGCCGGTCGTTCCGACCGACGAGGCACTCTCGGGAGCGGTCGGACTGATCGCGTCATACGACGGTCTCGAAGAGGTGCTGCAATCGGGCGGGCGCGCCGCCGTCGAGGCGATCCCGGTGCACCACGACGGCGCGCCTGGCTGGGCGGCGCTGCTCGCATCATCGGCAGCACGCATGCTCGCTGCCGGCAAGTCGAGCATCCTGGTCGTTCCGGATCACCGCGATCTCGATCAGCTCCTCGCCGTGCTCGCCACGACCGTCCCCGCCGAAGCCGTCGCTCGCTACGACTCGCGGCAGACCAATCCCGATCGCTATCGTTCTTTCCTCCGCTCGCTGGAAGACGCACCGAGCATCGTCGTCGGCAACCGCTCCGCCGTGTACGCACCCGTGCGTGCCGGGCTCGTCGCGGTGTGGGATGACGGAGATCCGCTGCTCGGAGAGCCGCTCGCGCCCTACATCAACGCCAGGGACTCGGCGCTTCTCCGTCAGGAGCAGGAGGACTCAGCGCTGCTCTTCGTCGGGCACACGCGCACCACAGACGTCGAACGTCTGGTCGTGCACGGCTGGCTGCAGGATGTCCGGGCCGCGCGCCGGGTCCTCCCGAGAGTGGTGCTGAGCACGCCTCAGGAGATGGATGCGCCTACAGCGCAGCGGATGCCGTCGTCCGCGTTCCTCTCGGCTCGCAACGCCGCCGCAGAGGGGCCAGTGCTGGTGCAGGTCTCCCGACCCGGGTTCGCGCCCTCGCTGGTCTGCGCCGAGTGCAGGGCTCCTGCCCGCTGCGCCCACTGCGGCGGTCCTCTGGGTGCGAAGCATCGCGGTGCCGTCCCCGTCTGCGCCTGGTGCGGGCGCGGCGCACGGGCGTGGGCCTGCCCTGCGTGCTCGTCGACGAAGCTGCGCCTCGCTTCGTCGGGCAGTGAGCGCACGGCCGACGAGCTGGGCAAGGCGTTCCCCGGCATCCGCGTGATCGTGGCCGACAGCGCGCACCCCGTGGAACACGTCGCGGACAAGCCGTCGCTCGTGGTCGCGACGCGTGGAGCGGAGCCGCTGGCTGACGGCGGGTACCGGGCGGTCGTCCTGCTCGACGGTCCGCGGATGCTTCAGGCACCCGATCTCCGCATCGGAGAGGCCTGCCTGCGCTGGTGGTCCAATGCCGCAGCCCTCGCGGCTCCCGGTGCCCCGATCCACCTCGTCGGAGTCGACGGCTCGATCGCTCGGGCACTCGCCACCTGGAACCAGTCCGGATACGCGCGGTCCGAGCTCGCCGAGCGCGCACCGCTGCACATGCCGCCCGCGACTCGCGTGGCGCTCGTCGAAGGCACCACGGCAGCCGTCGCCCGCGCACTGGCGTCGCTGCAGGAACTCACGCTCCCGGCCGATGCGGTTCTCGGCCCCGTGCCGATCGAGTCCGACGACCATCCGCCCCGTGTCCGTGCGCTCGTGCGCTTCGAATACGGCGCAGGGGCGAAGGTCGCGACGACACTTCGCGCCTCCGTCGTCGACGAAGCCGTGAGCGCCCGTCGGGGCAAGGGCAAGTCGACTCGGAGCGCGCTCTCGGTTCGGCTCGATATCCTCGACCCAGAGCTCTGATCGAGAACAACCCCGTCAGTCCTCACCCGATCCGCCCCCGCATCCCTCCGGAGCACCTTCATGCGTCTCGTCTTCGCCGGCACACCGTCGGCAGCCGTCCCCACCCTCCGTCGCCTCGCGACGGAGCACGACATCGCCGCGGTCGTCACGCGGCCCGACGCGCCGCTGGGTCGCAAGCGGGTGCTGACGCCGTCGCCGGTCGCCCAGGTCGCCGCCGAGCTCGGTCTGCCGATCATCAAGGCTGCGCGCCTGGATGCCGAAGCCACGGATGCCATCGCTGCCCTCGCCGTCGACCTCGGCGTCATCGTCGCCTATGGCGGACTCGTCCGCGAGCCGCTGCTCTCGACCCCCGCCAAGGGCTGGATCAATCTGCACTTCTCTCTCCTGCCGCAGTGGCGAGGAGCAGCCCCGGTGCAGCGAGCCCTGATCGCCGGGGACGAACAGCTCGGCGCCAGCGTCTTCCAGCTGGTCCCCGCGCTCGATGCAGGTGACGTCTTCGCCACCCGCATCGTCGACGTCCCCTCGGAGGCCACGGCCGATGCGGCGCTCGAGACCCTCGCGATCGACGGCGCGAAGCTCACGTCCGATGTCGTCGCCGCGATCGCCGACGGCACGGCTCGATCGGTGCCGCAGCAGGGTGAGCCGACGGTGGCGCCGAAGCTCAGCCTCGACGACGGACAGCTCGAGTGGAATGAGCCGCTCGCCCGTGTCTTCGCGCGCTTCCGCGGAGTCACTCCCGAACCCGGTGCCCACACGACCGTCGACGGTCTGCGGCTGAAGATCCTCGAGGCGGTGCCTGCCGGGGACGGTCTGGCGCTGGAGCCGGGCGAGATCGTCGCGACCAAGGCGGCTCTGCTCATCGGAACGGCATCAGCACCCCTGTCGGTGACGCGGGTGCAGCCCGCAGGAAAGGGCGCCATGAATGCGGTCGACTGGTGGCGTGGTCAGCGCGACACCGATAACGTGCGGGCCGGAGCATGAGCGGCGAGCAGAGCGACCGTCCGCGTCGCCCCGGACGCACCGGAGACCCCCGAGGTCGTTCGCAGGGACGCCGTGGTTCGTCGCAAGGCCAGCGCGGTCAGTCCTCCTCAGGAACCCCGCAGCCGCGTGATGCCCAGCAGCGAGGCCCGCAAGGCACAGGCCCGCAGCGCACGGGCCCGCAGCGCACGGTGCAGCCGGCCCGTCGGGTCGCCTACGACGTGCTCCGCGCGGTGTCGGAGTCGGATGCGTACGCCAATCTGATCCTGCCCCCCGCGATCGCCGAGGCGGGTCTCAACCCGCAGGATGCGGCGCTGGCCACCGAACTCGCCTACGGCACGCTCCGCCGTCGCGGCACCTACGACGCGATCATCTCGTCCGCGGCCGACCGTCCTGCCGAGGAGATCGATCCGGCGGTGCTGGATGCTCTCCGGCTGGCGACCCATCAGCTGCTCGCGACCCGGGTCGCCTCGCACGCCGCCGTGAACGAGTCCGTGAACCTGGTCGCCGAGGCGCACGGCCGAGGCGCCTCGAGTTTCGCGAACGCCGTTCTTCGCCGGATCTCGCGCGAGACTCAGGGGGAGTGGGAGCAACGCATCGAGGGCTCCGCCCGCTCGGACGACGAGCGGCTCGCTCTGCGGACGGCCCATCCTGTGTGGGTCATCCGTGCCCTGCGCCGTGCGCTGGCAGCCGAGGACAGAGCCGATGAGCTCGATGACCTCCTCGACGCGGACAACGCCTCGCCCGAGGTGACGCTCGTGGCGCTGCCGGGTCTCGCCGCGCCTGGCGAGCCGCGGCGGCCGTATGCGCCGACGGCGTACGGCTCGCCGGGCGGAGACCCGTATCGGGTGATCTCCGAGTCCGGGGGCACCGTGCGCGTGCAGGACGAGGGGTCCCAGCTGGTCGCTCTCGCACTGGCCGGGGCCACGCCGATCGCGGCGGGCGAGCGATGGCTCGACCTCTGCGCGGGCCCCGGAGGCAAGACCGCGCTGCTCGCGTCGATCGCCCGCGAGCACGATGTGACACTCGAGGCCAACGAGATCGTCCCGACGCGCGCCCGGCTCGTGCGCAACGCGCTGAGGGCCGTGCCCGGTGAGGTCGTGGTGCACGAGGAGGACGGCCGATCGTTCGGCGACTCGCACGCCGGGACGTTCGATCGCATCCTCGTCGATGCCCCCTGCACCGGTCTCGGGGCCCTGAGGAGGCGCCCTGAGGCGCGGTGGCGCAAGAGCCCGGCCGACGTCGCCGAGCTGGTGCCGCTGCAGGTCGAGCTCCTGAGTTCCGCGCTCGACGCGCTCGCCCCTGGTGGCATCGTCGCCTACGCCACCTGCTCTCCGCATCTCGCCGAGACCACCGGCGTGGTGCAGGAAGTCCTGCGAGGGCGCAGCGACATCACGGAACTCGACGCGCGGGCCGTGGTCGCGGGCGTCTCCGAATCGCCGATCGACCTCGCGAGCGACGGGTCGGGTCGCGTGCAGCTGTGGCCGCACCGTCACGGCACCGACGCCATGTTCCTCGCGCTCCTTCAGCGCACAGCTACACCGTCGAGCGGCGCGAACGCCGAAGAAGGAGACTAGAGACGTGGATCTTCCTCGCGCACCGCGCATCAACCCCAGCATCCTCGCCGCCGACTTCGTGAACATGCAGCGTGATCTCGCGAAGATCGCCACGGCCGACTTCGCGCACGTCGACGTCATGGACAACCACTTCGTTCCGAACCTCACCTTCGGGCCGCAGATGGTCGAGAGGATCCAGGCGACCAGCCCGATCCCTCTCGACGTGCACCTGATGATCACCGACCCCGAGCGATGGGCCCCCGGCTATGCCGAGCTGGGAGCGGCGAGTGTCACGTTCCACCTCGAGGCGGCCGCCGACCCGATCTCACTCGCCCGCACGCTTCGCGGCATGGGCGCTCGCGCGGGCGTCGCGATCAAGCCCGACACTCCCGCAGAGGGCCTCTACAGCGTTCTCGAGGAGTTCGATCAGATCCTCGTCATGACCGTCGAGCCCGGCTTCGGCGGCCAGGGATTCATGCCCGAGACGATGCCGAAGCTCCGCGCCCTCGCGGACGAGGCGAAGCGGCGAGGTTCGAACGTCTGGCTGCAGGTCGACGGCGGCATCTCGGATGCGACGATCGAGGCCGCTGCGGCTGCCGGAGCCGACACTTTCGTCGCCGGGTCCGCCGTGTACGGCGCGGATGACGTCGAAGCTGCCGTCACTCGGCTCAGGGACCGCGCCAGAGCCGCTAGCCTGGAATCGTGAAGACTTTCGACGAGCTGTTCGCCGAGCTCAGCCTCAAGGCCGAGACCCGACCCGAGGGATCGGGGACGGTCGCAGAGCTCGACGGCGGTGTGCACACGATCGGCAAGAAGATCGTGGAAGAGGCCGCTGAGGTCTGGATGGCCTCCGAGTACGAATCCGATGAGGCCGCGGCCGAGGAGATCTCCCAGCTGCTCTACCACGTGCAGGTGATGATGATCGCGAAGGGCCTGAGCCTTCAGGACGTCTACCGACATCTGTGAAGCGCTCCGCCCCACTCGCTTCGATCTGAAGGCATCCCATGCTGCGCATTGCTGTTCCCAACAAGGGCTCTCTCTCCGAGACGGCCGCCGACATGCTCGCGGAGGCCGGCTACGCCGGTCGTCGTGATCCCAAGACCCTCCACGTCGTCGACACCGACAACGACGTCGAGTTCTTCTACCTCCGTCCCAAGGACATCGCCACCTACGTCGGCTCGGGAGCCATCGACGTCGGCATCACGGGTCGCGATCTGCTGCTCGATGCCCGGATGCCGGGTGCCCGCGAGATCGAGGCGCTCGGCTTCGCCGGATCCACGTTCCGCTTCGCTGCGCCCTCCGGTCGCTACACCGACGTCTCCGAGCTCGACGGGCTCCGCATCGCCACGTCATACCCCGGGCTGGTCGACGCCTTCCTCGACGAGCGCGGCATCGCGGTCGATCTCGTCCCGCTCGACGGAGCCGTGGAGTCGGCCGTGCGCCTCGGCGTCGCGGACGCCGTGGCGGACGTCGTCGAGACCGGCACGACCCTGCGTCAGGCGGGGCTCGACGTCTTCGGTCCCGTGATCCTCCAGTCCGAAGCGGTTCTGATCGCCGGCCCACAGGACGCCGAGGGTTCCGAGACGCTGCTGCGTCGGTTGCGCGGCGTGATGGTCGCCCGCCGATTCGTGATGATCGATTACGACCTGCCGTTGGCGCTGCTCGACGACGCGGTGAAGATCGCCGGGGGCATCGAGTCGCCGACGGTCTCACCACTGCGGGACCCGGAGTGGGTCGCGGTTCGCGTGATGGTCGCCCGGGCACGCGTGAACCCCGTGATGGACGCGCTGTACGCGCTCGGCGCCCGCGCGATCCTCGTCACGGCGATCCACAACGCGAGGCTCTGATGACGCTCGCGAGCCGCGTCATCCCCTGTCTCGATGTGGCCGACGGGCGCGTCGTCAAGGGTGTCAACTTCGAGAACCTCCGCGACATGGGCGACCCCGTCGAGCTCGCACGGCACTATGCGGCGCAGGGCGCTGACGAGATCACTTTTCTCGACGTCACAGCGACCGTCGATGCCCGCGCGACGACGTATGACGTGGTGCAGCGAACGGCGGAGCAGGTCTTCGTGCCGCTGACGGTCGGCGGGGGAGTGCGCAGCGTCGACGACGTGGCGCGTCTTCTCTCGGTAGGCGCTGACAAGGTCGGCGTCAATTCCGCCGCGATCGCGCGACCGGAGCTCATCGGCGAGATCGCCGATCGCTTCGGCGCGCAGGTGCTCGTGCTCTCGCTCGATGTCAAGCGCGCGGACACGACCCCCTCCGGGTTCGTGGTCACCACGCACGGTGGGCGCACGCAGACGACGCTCGACGCCCTCGACTGGGCGCGGGAGGCCGCTGAGCGCGGTGCCGGAGAGCTCCTGGTCAACTCGATCGACGCCGACGGCACCCGCGACGGCTTCGACCTCGAACTCGTGAAGCTCATGCGCGAGGCGGCATCCGTGCCGGTCATCGCCTCGGGCGGAGCCGGCAAGGCGTCCGACTTCGCGCCTGCGATCAAGGCGGGGGCGGATGCCGTGCTCGCAGCCAGCGTGTTCCACACCGGCGCTCTCACCGTCGGAGACGTGAAGGACGCGCTGCGCGCCGAGGGAGTGATCGTCCGATGACCGACATCGAGGAGCGGATCGCTCAGGTCGCCTTCAACGCCGACGGGCTCGCCCCGGTGATCGTGCAGCAGTGGGACACCGCAGAGGTCCTCATGCTCGCGTGGGTCGACGCCGAGGCGCTGCGCAGGACCCTCACCTCGGGCCGCGCCGTCTACTGGTCGCGGTCGCGGCAGGAGTACTGGCGCAAGGGCGACACCTCCGGCCACATCCAGGTCGTGCACGAGGCCCGCCTCGACTGCGACGGCGACGCGATCCTGCTCCGCGTCGACCAGACCGGACCCGCCTGCCACACCGGCACGCGCACCTGCTTCGACTCGAACGACCTCGAGGCCGTCGAAGGGGGCGCATCCGCATGACGTTCGCCCGTCGAGGCCGCTCCATCGCCGTCTCCGGCTTCCTGCTGTCGGGGGCGATCGGGATCATCTCGTCGACTCAGACCTGGCTGATCGTCGAGCGCGCGGACGCCGGCGAGGCGATCCTGGTTCCGGGAGCCTCCGCGCTGCCGCTTCTCGCACCGCTGAGCCTGGCCGTGCTCGCACTCGGCATCGCCCTGTCGATCGTGGGCCCCGTGGTCCGCCTCGTGTTCGGCGTGCTCGGCGCTGCCAGCGCTCTGTTCCTCGGGTGGACGACCTTCCAACTGCTGCTCTCCGAACCGTTGGGCGCCGTCGGACCGACGGTGACCGAGACCACCGGACTCGCGGGGAGCTCGGCGATCGCCGACGTCGTCGCGGGCATCGAGCTCTCGGCCTGGCCGGTCATGACGCTGATCGGGTGGGTTGTGCTGCTGGTCGCCGCCCTCGTGGTCCTGCTCACCTGGCGTCGCTGGAAGAAGGGCGGACGCCGCTATCGCACCGATGCCGCGCACGTCGAGGCCGCCGCGGGCCCTGTGGACGCGATCGATTCGTGGGACGACCTGTCTCGCGGAACCGACCCCACACGATGACCCCGATAGACTTGAACCGACCCACCACGTCGTCCCCCGGAGGAGACCATGACCAACCCGATCGCTGACCCCGGCCACGGACACTCGCCGGCAGCATGGACCGCCGTGATCATCATGCTCGCGGGCTTCACGATCGGCACGCTGGCATTCTGCCTCGCCGAGTTCAGCCCCGTGTGGGTCGCCCTGATCTGGGTCGGCGCCGCCATCGTCCCGATCGGCGCGCTCGTGGGCTGGCTGCTCGCGAAGGCCGGTTACGGCGTGAAGGGCCCCAAGTACTCGCCGAAGGCGCACTAATGGTCCTCGCCGACCTCACGGCCGGCGCAGTCGCTGACGCAGAACGTCGCGCACTCACCCGGCCGCTGGCCGAGGTGGAGCGCGATGCTCTGGCGCGCCCCGCCGCCAAAGACGCACTCTCCTTCCTCGCTCCTGCCGAGCGGGTCAAGATCATCGCCGAGGTCAAGCGCGCGAGCCCGTCTCGTGGCGCCCTCGCCGAGATTCCCGACCCGGCGCTGCAGGCGTCGCTGTACGAGACCGGGGGAGCCTCGGCCATCAGCGTCCTCACCGAGGAGCGCCGGTTCGGCGGCAGTCTGTCGGACCTCGAGGCGGTCACCGCGCGGGTCTCACTTCCGGTGCTCCGCAAGGACTTCATCGCGAACCGCTACCAGGTGCTCGAGGCGCGCGCCGCAGGTGCCGACCTCGTGCTGCTGATCGTCGCCGGCCTCGAGCGACCAGTGCTCGAGGACCTCTTCGGCTTCATCACCGAGCTCGGCATGACCCCCTTGGTCGAGACGCATTCGGCAGACGAACTCGAGGTCGCGATCGACCTCGGCGCGCCGCTGATCGGGGTCAACGCTCGCGACCTGAAGACCCTCGAGCTCGACCGCGACCTGTTCGGCCGTCTGGTCGAGCGCATCCCGGACTCCGCGGTCAAGATCGCCGAGTCCGCCGTGCTCACCCCCGCAGACGTCACGCACTACCGCTCTGCGGGTGCCGACGTCGTCCTGATCGGTGAGGCGCTCGTCACGGGCGACCCGGTCGCCACTCTCAAGAGCTTCCTGGAGGCGTGATGAGCCTGCGTGATCAGCATGGTCCACTGTTCGGCGACTACGGCGGACGGTATATGCCCGAATCGCTGATCGCCGCGATCGACGAGCTCTCCGCGGCATACGCCGACGCGATCGCCGACCCGGCCTTCCGCTCCGAGCTGGCGTCTCTGCTCAGCTCGTACGCGGGACGCCCGTCGCCGCTGACCGAGGTCGTGCGGTTCGCCGAGCACGCCGGCGGCGCGCGGGTCTTCCTCAAGCGCGAAGATCTCAACCACACCGGCTCGCACAAGATCAACAACGTGCTGGGTCAGGCGCTGCTCACCAAGCGCCTCGGCAAGACGCGCGTGATCGCCGAGACGGGTGCAGGCCAGCACGGCGTCGCCACGGCCACCGCCGCCGCGCTCTTCGGGCTCGAGTGCACGATCTACATGGGCGAGGTCGACACCGAGCGCCAGGCGCTCAATGTCGCGCGGATGCGACTGCTCGGCGCCGAGGTCATCGCGGTCACGTCGGGGTCCCGCACGCTGAAGGACGCCATCAACGACGCATACCGCGACTGGGTCGCGACCGTCGAGACCACAAACTACATCTTCGGCACCGCCGCGGGTCCGCATCCGTTCCCCGCGATGGTGCGCGACTTCCAGAAGATCATCGGCGAGGAGGCCCGTCAGCAGCTGCTCGACGAGGTCGGCCGTCTGCCCGACGCGGTGGTCGCATGCGTCGGTGGAGGGTCGAACGCCATCGGCATGTTCGATGCGTTCCTCGACGACGAGGGAGTGAAGCTCTACGGCGTCGAGGCCGCAGGCGACGGCGTCGACACGCCCCGTCACGCCGCGTCCATCGAGCGCGGACGCCCGGGCATCCTCCACGGCGCGAAGACCTACGTGCTGCAGGACGAGGACGGTCAGACCGTCGAGTCGCACTCGATCTCGGCCGGGCTCGACTACCCGGGTGTGGGCCCGGAGCACTCCTGGCTCGCCGACATCGGGCGAGCCGAGTACATCCCCGCCACAGACGACGAGGCCATGCAGTCGCTGCGACTGCTGAGTCGCACCGAGGGCATCATCCCCGCGATCGAGTCGGCACACGCGCTGGCCGGTGCGCTGCGCATCGGGCGTGAGCTCGGGCCGGATGCCGTGATCGCGATCTGCCTCTCGGGCCGCGGCGATAAGGACATGGACACCGCCGCACGCTACTTCGATCTCTACGACGCCGAGGCACTCGCGCACGACGTCGCCGAGGAGAGCGCCGAAGAGCAGTCGGTGTCGAAGGGGGAGCCGGAGCTGTGAGCCGCGTAGAACAGGCGATCGCCGCCGCGCACGACTCGGGTCGGAGCGCATTCGTCGGGTATCTCCCCGTCGGGTTCCCCGATCTCGAGACGAGCATCCAGGCCGCGATCGCCCTCGCCGAGAACGGCGTGGACATCATCGAGCTCGGCCCGCCCTACAGCGACCCCGTGATGGACGGCGCCGTGATCCAGGAGGCCACCACCGCTGCCCTCGCGAACGGGTTCAAGATGAAGGACCTCTTCACGGCGGTCCGGGCGATCACCGCCGCCACCGATGTCCCGGTGCTGGTGATGACGTACTGGAATCCGGTGTTCCAGTACGGCGTCGATCGCTACGCCGACGATCTGCTGGCGGCCGGCGGAGCAGGACTCATCACTCCCGACATCACACCCGATGTCGCGGGCGAGTGGATCGCCGCGAGCGAGCGGACAGGCCTCGACCGCGTCTTCCTCGCAGCCCCCACGTCGACCGATGAGCGTCTCGAGCTCGTCGTGAAGTCCTCGACGGGCTTCGTCTACACCGTCTCGACAATGGGTATCACGGGGGAGCGCACCGAACTCGATCGTGCGGCGCGCACGCTGGTCGGCCGACTGCGCCGACACGGCAGCATCCGCGCTTGCGTCGGCATCGGCATCTCGACGGCCGAGCAGATCGCGGGCGTCTCCGAGTATGCGGACGGCGCCATCGTCGGCACCGCACTCGTCCGAGCCCTTCGTGACGGCGGCATCACCGCCCTTGCGGAGGTCACCCGAAGCCTGGCGGTCGGCACGTCGTCGTCGCGCCCCGTACACGAGAACTAGAATCGCAATTATGTCCCTCGCGCTCCACAGCACCTTCAGCGGCGTGCTCGCCAGCATCCCGAGCCCCTCGGTCTCGTACATCGATCTGGGCCCGCTCCGGATCCACTTCTACGCGCTCTGCATCATCGCCGGCATCATCGCCGCCGTGCTGCTGACAAACCGCCGCCTCACCAAGCGCGGGGCAGAGCCGTGGGTCGTGATCGACATCTCGATCCTCGCCGTTCCGATCGCGATCATCGGCGCCCGCATCTTCCACGTGCTGACGCACCCGAACTTCTACTTCGGCGAGGGCAAGAACACTTGGAACCCGTTCGAGCCCGGTTCCGTCTGGGCGATCTGGGAGGGGGGCATCGCCATCTTCGGCGCCCTCATCGGTGGCGCCATCGGCGCGTACCTGGGCTGCCGCTGGACCGGCATCCGCTTCTGGACCTTCGCCGACGCGCTGGCACCCGGCCTCCTGCTCGCGCAGGCCATGGGTCGGTTCGGCAACTGGTTCAACAACGAGCTCTACGGGCTCCCGACCGACCTGCCGTGGGGTCTCGAGATCCCCTCCGACAACTCGGCGTTCCCCCCTGGTCTTCCCGAGGGCACGCTGTTCCACCCGACCTTCCTCTACGAAGTGATCTGGAACGTCCTCGGCGTCGTCGTGCTCCTGTGGCTGAGCCGCAAGGCGACCGCGTTCCAGTGGGGCAAGCTCTTCGCGATCTACCTCATCTGGTACAGCGCCGGCCGCGTCGTCTGGGAGTCGATCCGCATCGATCCGAGCGAGATCATCCTGGGGCTCCGCAGCAACGTCTGGGCTGCGATCATCGGCATCGTGGTGGGACTCGCGATCCTCGTGGTGCAGTCCCGCCGTCACCCCGGACTCGAGCCTTCGCCGTACCAGCCCGGTCGCGGCCGGAAGGACCTGGACGCTGATGTAGAATCGCAGGACAATACCTCCGATTTCGTGGACGTGAGTGAGCCTCCGTCCGAAGAAGTCGCCGCAGGAGCCAGCGCCACAAGCACCGCTCCCACGGATACGGAAGGCGCTCGATAGCCGACCGGTCCGTGCGGACCCCATCGCATCCACCCGGCCAATGACGTCCCCGGGTCATCTGAAGATCTGAGGACGGTACTGGTGTATTTTCAGCCTCCCTACGGCGCCTCCGGCGCTTACCCGCCGAAGCAGGGCATGTACAACCCGGCGTTCGAGAAGGACGCCTGTGGCCTGGCCATGGTCGCGACCCTTCGTGGCGAAGCCGGCCACGACATCATCGCGCTGGCGCTCGAAGCGCTGCGCAACCTCGAGCACCGCGGTGCGATCGGCTCGGATGCCGGCACCGGAGACGGCGCGGGCATCCTGACGCAGATGCCCGACGCGTTCCTGCGAGCGGTCACCGATTTCGAACTGCCCCCGGTCGGCGAATACGCCGCGGGTCTGGCGTTCCTCCCGCGTGACTCCAGCGAACGCCGCCAGCAGAAGGCCGGCATCGAGAAGATCGCCCGCGCCGAGGGCCTCCGGGTCCTCGGATGGCGTGAGGTGCCCACGGTCAACGACAACCTGGGCAAGCTCGCCGACGAGGCGCGCCCCGCCTTCGAGCAGCTCTTCGTGAGCGCCGGGGGAGCGACGCACTCGCAGGCCCCTCTGACGGGGATCGCCCTCGACCGCGTCGCCTACCGCCTGCGTAAGCGCGCCGGGCACGAGCTCGGCGCCTACTTCGTGTCGCTGTCGGCCCGCACCCTCGGATACAAGGGCATGGTCACGACCCTGCAGCTCGAGCCGTTCTACCCCGACCTGCAGGACGAGCGCTTCATGTCCGAGCTCGCGGTCGTGCACTCGCGCTACTCGACCAACACGTTCCCGTCGTGGCCGCTCGCGCAGCCGCTGCGGATGCTCGCGCACAACGGCGAGATCAACACGGTCGGCGGAAACCGCAACTGGATGCGCGCCCGTCAGTCCCAGCTCGAGTCCGAGCTGCTCGGCGACGTCGCGCCCCTGCTGCCGATCTGCACCGACGGGGCCAGCGACTCGGCGTCCTTCGACGAGGTGCTCGAGCTGCTGACCCTCACAGGACGCAGCCTCCCGCACGCCATCATGATGATGGTCCCGGAGGCCTACGAGAAGCAGTCCGACATCTCGCCCGAGCTGCGCTCGTTCTACGAGTACCACTCGAACCAGATGGAGCCGTGGGACGGTCCCGCAGCCCTCATCTTCACCGACGGCACGGTCGTCGGTGCGACGCTCGACCGCAACGGACTGCGCCCGGGGCGCTGGACCGAGACCACCGACGGCCTGATCGTGATCGGCTCCGAAACCGGTGTGCTCACGTTCGAGCCCGAGCGCATCAAGCGCCGCGGGCGCCTGCAGCCCGGCAAGATGTTCCTCGTCGACACGGCGCAGAAGCGCATCATCGAGGACGAAGAGGTCAAGCATGACCTCGCCACCATGCACCCCTGGCAGGAGTGGCTGGATGCCGGATCGGTGCGTCTCGCCGATCTCCCCGAGCGTGAGCACATCGTGCACCCGCCGGCATCGATCACCCGTCGTCAGCGCACCTTCGGCTACACCGAGGAAGAGGTGCGGATCCTCCTCACCCCGATGGGGCAGACCGGGATGGAGCCGCTGGGCGCCATGGGATCGGACACCCCGATCGCCGTGCTCAGCAAGCGTCCGCGCCTGCTCTTCGACTACTTCACGCAGCAGTTCGCGCAGGTCACCAACCCGCCGCTGGACTCGATCCGCGAAGAGGTCGTCACCAGCCTGAAGCTCGGCCTCGGCCCCGAGAGCAACCTGCTCACCTGGGGACCCGACCACACCCGCACGGTGTCGCTCGACTTCCCGGTGATCGACAACGACGAGCTGGCGAAGATCCGCCACATCGACAAGGCGATGCCCGATCGCTCCAGCGTGACGATCAAGGGCCTGTATCACTTCGACGCGGGGTCGAACACGCTCGAGAAGCGTCTGACAGAGATGTGCGACGAGGTCGACGAGGCCATCGAGCAGGGTGCCGAGTTCATCATCCTGTCCGACCGCGACTCGAACAAGGATCTGACCCCGATCCCGTCGCTGCTCATGGTCTCGGCCGTGCACCACCACCTGATCCGTCGTGAGAACCGTATGAAGGTCGGTCTGATCGTCGAGGCCGGTGACGTCCGCGAGGTCCACCATGTCGCGACCCTGATCGGCTACGGTGCCTCGGCGGTGAACCCGTACCTCGCGATGGAGACGGTGGAGCACCTCGTGCGCACCGGCTACATCACGGGCATCAGCCCCGAGAAGGCCGTCCGCAACCTGATCTACGCGCTCGGCAAGGGCGTGCTGAAGATCATGTCGAAGATGGGCATCTCCACGGTGTCCTCGTACGCGGGTGCCCAGGTGTTCGAGGCCGTCGGTCTGAGCGAGGAGTTCATCGACCGCTACTTCACGCGCACCGAGTCGAAGCTCGGCGGGATCGGCATCCAAGAGATCTTCATCGAGAACCAGGCGCGTCACGACTACGCCTATCCCGAAGACGAGGCCGCTCGTGCCCACGAGCGTCTGTGGACCGGCGGCGAGTACCAGTGGCGTCGTGACGGCTCGCCGCACCTCTTCAACCCCGAGACCGTGTTCAAGCTGCAGCACGCCACGCGCGAGCGCCGCTTCGACATCTTCCGCGAGTACACCAAGCTCGTCGACGACCAGGCCGCCGAGCTCAAGACGCTGCGTGGACTGTTCACGCTGCGCACAGGCACCCGCAAGGCGGTTCCGCTCGACGAGGTCGAGCCTGTGTCCGCGATCGTCAAGCGCTTCTCCACGGGGGCCATGAGCTACGGCTCGATCTCCAAGGAGGCGCACGAGACCCTCGCGATCGCCATGAACCGGATCGGCGGCAAGTCGAACACCGGTGAAGGCGGCGAGGACGCCGACCGTCTGCTCGACCCCGAGCGTCGCAGCGCCATCAAGCAGGTCGCATCGGGGCGCTTCGGCGTCACGAGCCTGTACCTCACCGAGGCCGACGACATCCAGATCAAGCTCGCTCAGGGCGCCAAGCCCGGCGAAGGCGGTCAGCTGCCCCCGCAGAAGGTCTACCCCTGGGTCGCCCGCACGCGTGGCGGTACGCCGGGTGTCGGTCTGATCTCGCCCCCTCCGCACCACGACATCTACTCGATCGAAGATCTCAAGCAGCTCATCTTCGACCTGAAGCGGGCGAACCCCGAGGCGCGCATCCACACCAAGCTCGTCAGCCAGTCCGGCATCGGAGCGGTCTCCGCGGGCGTCGCCAAGGCGCTCAGCGACGTCATCCTCGTGTCCGGTCACGACGGAGGCACGGGTGCGAGCCCGATGAACTCCCTCAAGCACGCGGGAACCCCGTGGGAGCTCGGTCTTGCCGAGACGCAGCAGACGCTCATGCTCAACGGCATGCGCGACCGCGTGGTGGTGCAGGTCGACGGTCAGCTGAAGACAGGCCGCGACGTCATCATCGGCGCGCTGCTCGGCGCGGAGGAATTCGGTTTCGCCACCGCACCCCTCGTCGTCAGCGGTTGCATCATGATGCGCGTCTGCCATCTCGACACCTGCCCCGTGGGCGTGGCCACCCAGAACCCGGTTCTTCGTGAGCGCTTCACGGGCAAGCCGGAGTTCGTGGTGAACTTCATGGAGTTCATCGCTGAAGAGGTGCGCGAGCTGCTCGCAGAGCTCGGCTTCCGCTCGATCGACGAGATCGTCGGACGCGCAGAGCTGATCGAGGCGAACGCGGCCCTGGAGCACTGGAAGGCCGAGGGCCTCGACCTGAGCCCGGTGCTCGAAGGACCGGCGTTCCCGGCGAGCGAGCCGCGTCGCAGCCGCCGCACCCAGGATCACGAGCTCGAGAAGCACTTCGACGTGCAGCTGATCGACATCGCGAAGCCCGCTCTCCTGAACGGCGAGCCGGTGGTCGTCGAGCTGCCGATCGCCAACACCGAGCGTGCGGTCGGCACCATGTTGGGCCACCAGGTCACGTCTCGTCACGGCGCCGCAGGGCTCCCCAGCGGCACGATCGACGTCACTCTGCACGGCACCGCCGGTCAGTCGCTCGGTGCGTTCCTGCCCTCGGGCATCGTGCTTCGTCTCGAAGGCGACGCGAACGACTACGTCGGCAAGGGGCTGTCGGGTGGTGACATCACGATCCGTCCGGCACGGGGCTCGGCCATCGAGCCGCACGAGAACGTGATCGCCGGTAACGTGATCGGCTACGGCGCGACGGCGGGGACCATGTTCCTGTCGGGTGTCGTCGGCGAACGATTCCTCGTGAGGAACTCGGGAGCCACCGCTGTCGTGGAGGGCGTGGGAGACCACGCACTCGAGTACATGACGGGCGGCGTCGCGGTGATCCTCGGATCGACGGGCCGCAACCTCGGTGCCGGTATGTCCGGGGGAGTGGCCTACATCCACTCGCTCGACACCGGCAAGGTGAACGCGCAGTCGCTCGGCAGCGGCGAGCTTCGGCTCGAGCCGCTCGACCGCGCCGATCTCGAGGTGCTGCGCAGCCTGATCGTCGCACACGTGGAGAAGACGGCATCGCCGCTCGGATCCGACATCCTGGCGCGGTTCGATGAGACCGCCGGCCAGTTCACGAAGGTGCTTCCGCGGGACTACGCCGCAGTGCGCAGCATGCGCGAGGAAGCAGTCGCCGAGGGCATCGATCCCGACGGCGACATCGTCTGGAACCGCATCCTGGAGGTGACCGGTGGCTGACCCCAAAGGCTTTCTGAAGACCACGGAGCGTGAGCTCCCGAAGCGTCGCCCCGTGCCGGTGCGCATCATGGACTGGAAAGAGGTCTACGAGGCGGGCGATCAGGCGGTCCTTAAGCGCCAGGCCGGTCGCTGCATGGACTGCGGTGTGCCGTTCTGCCACCAGGGCTGCCCGCTCGGGAACCTGATCCCCGAGTGGAACGACCTGACCTGGCGTGGTGAGGGGCGCGCGGCGATCGATCGCCTGCACGCCACGAACAACTTCCCGGAGTTCACGGGTCGTCTGTGCCCCGCCCCGTGTGAGAGCTCGTGCGTGCTCGGCATCAACCAGCCCGCGGTCACGATCAAGCAGATCGAGGTCTCGATCATCGACGAGGCCTTCGCCAAGGGCTGGGTCGAGCCGCAGCCTCCTGCTCGGCTGACCGGCAAGACGGTCGCCGTCGTCGGCTCCGGCCCCGCAGGTCTCGCCGCCGCTCAGCAGCTGACCCGCGCCGGCCACACCGTCGCGGTCTTCGAGCGCGACGACCGCATCGGCGGCCTCCTGCGCTACGGCATCCCCGACTTCAAGATGGAGAAGGGGCAGCTGGAATCGCGCCTTCGCCAGATGCAGGAAGAGGGCACCCGCTTCCGCGCCGGCGTCGAGATCGGCAAGGACATCTCGTGGGCCGATCTCCGGGCGCGCTATGACGCGATCGTGATCGCCACCGGATCGACGGTTCCCCGCGACCTGTCCATTCCCGGCCGCGATCTCGACGGCGTGCACTTCGCGATGGAGTACCTCGTCGAGTCCAACCACGCTGTGGCCGGTGACAAGGTCCCCGAGCAGATCACGGCCGAGGGCAAGCACGTCATCGTCATCGGCGGTGGAGACACCGGTGCGGACTGCATCGGCACGGCGCACCGTCAGGGCGCGCTGAGTGTCACCAACCTCGCGATCGGCAAGCAGCCTGGCACCGAGCGTCCGGGGCACCAGCCCTGGCCGATGATGCCGACGCTGTTCGAGGTCGCCTCCGCTCACGAAGAGGGTGGTGAGCGCGTCTTCCTCGCCTCCACCGTCGAGTTCCTCTCGAACGACGTGGGAGAGGTCCGTGCGCTGCGCGTCGCCGAGACCGAGTTCATCGACGGCCGTCGCGTGCCCAAGAGCGGCACTGAGCGCGAGATCCCCGCGGACCTCGTCCTCATCGCGATGGGCTTCACCGGCCCCGAGCAGGACGGCTACACCGAGGACACGCTCCCGCAGCTGACCGACCGCGGCGCCTTCCGCCGCGACGACAGCTACGAGTCCACCGTTCCCGGCGTCTTCGTCGCCGGAGACGCGGGCCGCGGGCAGTCGCTCATCGTCTGGGCGATCGCCGAAGGACGTGCGGCGGCGGCGAACGTCGACCGGTTCCTCATGGGAACCACCGTGCTCCCCGAGCCGGTGCGTCCGCATGAAGTCGCTATCGGCCTTCAGCCCGCGTAGGCTGAGCCGCGGCACCGTCGCCTGATTTCCATCCCCCACTACCCTGGAGCAATCTTTGAGACGCGCGAAAATCGTCGCCACCCTGGGCCCCGCCACATCCACGTATGAGACCGTCCGTGCACTCATCGACGCCGGCGTGGACGTCGCCCGTCTGAACCTCAGCCACGGTGACTACTCCGTGCACGAGAACAACTACGCCAACGTGCGTCGGGCAGCCGACGACGCGGGCCGCGCCGTCGCCATCCTCGTCGACCTGCAGGGACCGAAGATCCGCCTGGGCAAGTTCGAGGCCGGCCCCTACGAGCTCGCCAAGGGCGACATCTTCAAGATCACGACCGAAGACATCATCGGCAACAAGGACATCTGCGGCACGACGTTCAAGGGCCTGCCCCAGGACGTCAAGCCGGGCGACTTCCTGCTGATCGACGACGGCAAGGTCCGCGTCGAGGTCGTCGAGACCGACGGCGTCACCGTCACCACGCGCGTCATCGTCGCCGGAGCCGTGTCCAACAACAAGGGCATCAACCTCCCCGGTGTCGCGGTCAACGTCCCCGCTCTGAGCGAGAAGGACGAGGACGACCTCCGCTGGGGTCTGCGCATCGGCGCCGACCTCATCGCCCTGTCGTTCGTCCGCAACGCGGAGGACGTCAGTCGCGTGCACGAGATCATGGCCGAGGAGGGCGTCAAGGTCCCCGTCATCGCCAAGGTCGAGAAGCCGCAGGCCGTCGACGCGCTCGAGGGGATCGTCGACGCGTTCGACGCGATCATGGTCGCCCGCGGTGACCTCGGCGTCGAGCTCCCGCTCGAGGCCGTGCCGATCGTGCAGAAGCGCGCCGTCGAGCTGGCGCGCCGCATGGCGAAGCCGGTCATCGTCGCGACGCAGATGCTCGAGTCGATGATCAACAGCCCCGTGCCCACGCGCGCCGAGACCTCGGACGTCGCGAACGCGGTTCTCGACGGTGCCGATGCCGTGATGCTCTCGGGCGAGACCAGCGTGGGCGACTACCCGATCGTCGTGGTCGAGACCATGGCCCGCATCATCGAGTCGACCGAGGAGCATGGCCTGGAGCGCATCGCGCCCCTGACGACCAAGCCCCGCACGCAGGGAGGTGCGATCACCCTCGCCGCCCTCGAGGTAGCCGAGTTCGTCGAAGCGAAGTACCTCTGCGTCTTCACCCAGTCCGGCGATTCGGCGCGTCGTCTGTCGCGGCTGCGCTCGCGCATCCCGATGATCGCGTTCACGCCTGAGCCGAACATCCGTCGCCGTATGGCACTGACCTGGGGCATCCAGTCGAAGCTCGTGGACATGGTCCAGCACACCGACCTGATGTACCTGCAGGTCGACGACTACCTGCTCTCGAGCGGCCTCGCCGTCGAGGGAGACAAGGTCGTCGTCATCTCCGGTTCTCCTCCCGGAATCGTGGGGTCTACCAACGACATCCGCGTGCACAAGGTCGGGGACGCCGTGAACGGCGCGGCTCCGATCTACAAGGAAGCCACGGTCTGACCGGATTTCACAGCGAAGGGGCGGAACGATTGTTCCGCCCCTTCGTCGTACCCCGGGGCGGCGCCGCGCCTACGATCACCTCCGGCGTATCGTCGAGCGGGACGCACCTGCGTCGACGAGAGTGGCAGGGGAGTGGATCATCTTTCTCGTGAAGAGAGCCGGGTGGTGGATCGCCGACTACGCGTATGCCGTGTACTGGCAGTTCCGGGCGGCCTTCGATCGACAGGACGCGAAAGCATTCGAGACCGGTGATGCTGCACCGCTGCTCATCCTTCCGGGGGTCTACGAGACCTGGAGGTTCATGCAGCCGCTGATCACCGCGCTGCATGATCGCGGTCATCCCGTTCACGTCCTCGACGGTCTCGAACGCAATCAGCGGCCGGTGCACGACGCCGCGCGGGTCGTGGAGGAGTTCCTCGAGACGAACCGGATGACCGATGTGATCCTCGTCGCTCACAGCAAGGGCGGGCTTGCGGGAAAGCTCGCGATGGCCGGTGTCTCCGGAGGCCGCATCCGTGCCATGCTCGCGGTCGCCACGCCGTTCGGCGGTTCCCGTTACGCGCGGCTCCTCCCAGTCCGCTCGCTGTGGGCGTTCTCGCCTTCGGACCCGTCGATCGTCGAGCTCGCGAAGCATCTCGAGGTGAACGAGAGGATCGTGTCGGTGTATGCCGTCTTCGACCCGCACATCCCCGAGGGGAGCGAGCTGGTCGGTGCACGCAAGAACGTGCGCATCGAGACCGGTGGGCACTTCCGGATCCTGGCGGACCCTCGCGTCCTCGCCGAGGTCGCCGGCCTCGCCGAGGGCTGATCCGCGCTAGGGGCAGTCGCTCGTCGGAGCGGCGCCCGACGTCACGCCGGAGAGCCAGATCAGCATCTCGGGCAACGCCGCGTACGCGGCGAGACCGTGATCGACGTCCGGATACCGATGGGAGCTGACATCGACCCCCTGCGAGCAGAGGAGCGTCACGTAGTCCTCGGTGGCTGCCGGCTTCACGAGTTCGTCTGCCAGCCCCTGTCCGACGAACACGGGAACCGTGATGGGTGTCGAGCCCGCGCTGTTCTCCGTCAGCAGAGTCTTCCAGGGTTCGGTTGTAGACGGGTCGCTCGTCACGTAGCCCCCGATGAGCGGGTCGGCTATCGCGTGGATCTCCTTGTTCTCGGAGAGCAGGCAGAGCGCCGCCATGTCGGGGGTGGCCGCGATACCCGCGGGTGTGAGAATGCCCGCGAGCTCATCGGCGGAGTACCTGTCCGCGTACGCCGCCTCGTAGGCCGGGATCGCGTAGGAGGCGATCGTGACGCCGGAGACGTCCACGATGTCGTCGCTCATCAGCTCGGTGAGGTCAGCGGCGGGAGCGGCGACTGCCACCCCGAGAAGGGTCAGCTCGGGAGCGTACTCTTCGGCGCGCTCGGCGGCGAAGAGCACCGCCTGCCCACCCTGCGAGTGTCCCCAGAGCAGGAACCGCTCGCCGATCTGTGCGTCCTTGATCGCCCGTGCCGCGCGCACCGCATCGAGGACGCTGTTCGACTCGGGGATGCCGAGCAGATACGACGAAGCCCCCTGCACACCGAGCCCTGGATAGTCGGTGGCGACCACGGCGTATCCCTCGAGAAGGAGCTCGTGGACGCCTTCGATCAGTTGGAACGGATCGACGCCGAGCGATGGCGCGCACTTCTGCGCGGCACCCGTCGTGGGGTGCCCCCAGGAGACGACGGTCCGTCCTTGCGCAGGAGCCGGCGTATCGGGGATGATCACGACCGCGGAGACCGGGATGTCCGTTCCGGAGACGTCACGCGAGTGATAGATCACGCGCCAGGCGGTCGACCCGAGGGGAGCGCTGGCGATCGCCTCGACGCGGATGATCTCTCCTGGGTCGCCTGCAGGAAGCGGATCCGGAACGGTGTAGAAGGCAGGGTCGGTCTGCAGATCGGCCTCGCCCTCGACGTGTCGCCGGACGGCATCGACGGCGAAGACACCGGCGATCAGCGCGACGACCAGCAGAACGATGAGGAACCCGCGGCGCCGAGCTCTGGTGCGGTACCAGATGTCGGCGGATCGGCGCGAGTGCATGGGATCTGTCTAGCGCATCGATCCGGCGCGCGACAGATGCACGACCGACGGCAGGACGGCTACTCTGGTCGAGGTGCTGCCGTGGCCGACACGTCTTCGCCCCACCTATGGATGACGTGACCTTCGAACCCGACACGCGCGAACGCCTCGACGGCGACCCGCTCCTCCTCAGCGCGCCCGGGGGAGCTCTCTCGGGGACATCCGCCGACTCGGCGGACGAGCCGCTGCCGCCGATGAAGCCGGGGAGCATCGGAGTCCGCTATCGGCTCAAGCGAAGGTTCCGCTCGTGCGATGCGTTCGCGTGCGTGCCGACCTACGTCGCGCAGACACGCGGGGCGGATACGGTCCTCGGAACGGGCGGCGAGCGGATCCACAGCGGTCGCGCGTACGGACCAGTGCTGGTGGACGGCGCTGCGGTCGAGGCGTCGGACGAGAACCTCGACGCTCTGATCCAGAGCCTCGTCCCCATCGGCCTGCTTCAAGCTGACAGCCCTGCAGCCGCGGAGCGCGAACTGCTCCGTGTCATGCGTCCTTCGCTGGACCGGTATCTGCTGATCGACGGAGAGATCTGGGTCCGGGTCGGGTCCGCTCCGGGGGAGTGATCTCGACCGGAGTCGGCTCAGCCGGGCATCCGGCACCGCACCCGGTTCGATCACGTTGTATGTGCCGGCGGTGGGACTCGAACCCACACGCCCTTTCGGACAAAGCATTTTGAGTGCTCCGCGTCTGCCATTCCGCCACGCCGGCTCGTGTATCGCGTCTTCGACTGTAGCGCAGAGCGCGCACGATCACGGGCGCGCGCCGCGCCCATCGGGACCTCGGAGACCGACTCCACTAGGATGGATCTGTGACCGAGCAAGAACAGGCAGCCGAGCAGCCCACGTCATCCGCACCCCGACGCGTCGTCGTCGCCGAGGACGAGTCGCTGATCCGTCTCGACATCGTCGAGATCCTCCGCGACAACGGCTTCGATGTCGTCGGCGAGGCCGGTGACGGTGAGACCGCCGTCGCACTCGCGACCGAGCTGCGCCCCGACCTCGTCATCATGGATGTCAAGATGCCGCAGCTCGATGGCATCAGCGCCGCCGAGAAGCTGCACAAGGGCAACATCGCCCCGGTCGTGCTCCTCACGGCCTTCAGCCAGAAAGAGCTCGTGGAGCGCGCGAGCGAGGCCGGAGCACTGGCTTACGTCGTCAAACCCTTCACCCCGAACGACCTGCTGCCGGCGATCGAGATCGCTCTCGCACGCCACGAGCAGATCATCACGCTCGAGGCCGAGGTCGCCGACATGGTCGAGCGCTTCGAGACCCGCAAGCTCGTCGACCGGGCGAAGGGTCTGCTCAACGAGAAGATGGGCCTTTCTGAGCCCGAGGCGTTCCGCTGGATCCAGAAGGCGTCCATGGACCGCCGCCTCACGATGCAGGACGTCGCGAAGGCGATCATCGAGCAGCTCGCGCCTAAGAAGTAGTCTGTGCTTCCGCTCGACGCGGAGCACGTTCTGCGGCCGGTCAAGACCGGCGACGGCGCTGCGCTCGCGAGAGCCTATTCCGCGAATCGAGAGCATCTCGCGCCATGGGAACCGCTCAGGGAGCCGGAGTTCTTCACGCCGCACTGGCAGGAGTTTCACGCCGAGCAGTGTGTGATCGAAGCGTCCGCCGGTCGGAACATCCGGTTCGTGATCGAGTCGTCCGACGGCGAGATCCGTGGACGGATCAACCTCAACAACATCGTCCGTGGTGCGTTCTGGAGCGCTGATCTGGGCTACTGGATCGACCGGACGCGACTACGTCGTGGTCTTGCCTCGCAGAGCGTACGTCGGGTCGCCGCCTACGCACGCGACGAGGTGAGGCTGCATCGCCTGCAGGCTGCGACGCTGCTGCACAACACCGGGTCTCAGCGTGTCCTCGCGGACGCCGGCTTCGAGCGCATCGGCATCGCGGCGCAGTATCTGCGGATCGCGGGGGACTGGCAGGATCACCTGCTGTTCCAGCTGCTGCTGGATGAGCCGGTCAGCGTGCCTCCGGAGCGTCCTTGATCATGTTGGTGATCCGGATCGTCGAGCACCGGCGACCCTGATCGTCGGAGACGACGATCTCGTGTACCGTGATGCTCCGTCCGAGATGCACCGGCGTGCAGACACCCGTCACGAGGCCCGACGTGGCGGAGCGCGTGTGGGTGGCGTTGATGTCCACTCCGACCGCGAGCCGGCCGGGGCCCGCGTGCAGGTTCGCGGCCATCGAGCCGAGCGACTCGCCCAGCACCACGTAGGCACCACCGTGCATGAGGCCCACGGGCTGCGTGTTGCCCTCGACCGGGAGTGTCGCGACACAGCGTTCGGTGGTGAACTCGAGGAACTCCATGCCCATCTTCTGGGCGAGTGCGCCCATCCCACGGGCTGTCGCCCAGTCGAGTCCTGCGCTCGTCGCGGTCTCGGTCATGGATCCTCCTCAGCGGGTGTCTGTCGTCCTCGTTAGGCTGACAGGGTGACGGACTCCGCAAAGCCTACCCTCATGGTCGTCGACGGCCATTCGCTCGCCTACCGTGCCTTCTTCGCCCTTCCGGTCGAAAACTTCACCACGAAGGACAACCAGCACACGAACGCCATCTACGGCTTCCTGTCGATGCTGGTGAACCTCATCAAGGCCGAGCAGCCCACGCACATGGCGATCGCCTTCGACACCTCGCGTCATTCCTTCCGCACCGACCAGTACCCCGAATACAAGGCGACCCGGTCCGAGTCGCCCCAGGAATTCCGCGGCCAGATCCCGCTGCTGCAGGACTGCCTCGCCGCGATGTCGATCCCCGTGCTCACCAAAGAGGGGTTCGAGGCCGACGACATCCTCGCCACTCTGTCGACCCAGGGTGCTGAGCAGGGATACGACGTCCTCGTCGTCTCCGGAGACCGGGACACGATCCAGCTCGTCACCGATGACGTGACACTGCTCTACCCCTCGGTGCAAGGAGTCTCGCAGCTCAAGCGATACGACCCCGTGACCGTGCAGGAGCGCTACGGAGTGCGCCCCGAGCAGTACCCCGACATCGCCGCCCTGGTGGGCGAGACCAGCGACAACCTGCCCGGTGTGCCCAAGGTCGGCGAGAAGACCGCCGTCAAGTGGCTCACGCAGTTCGGGTCTCTCGACGATCTGCTCGAGCGAGCCGAGGAGATCAAGGGCGTGGTGGGAGGAAACCTCCGCGACCATATCGAGGACGTCCGGCGCAACCGTCGACTCAACCGACTGCTGACGGATGTCGAGCTCCCCGTCGCTCCCGACGACCTCGCGGTGGCGCCTATCGACGCTCAGGCAGTCCGCGACATCTTCGCCCGTCTCGAGTTCCGCACGCTCCTGCCACGCGTGTTCGAGGCCGTCGGAGCCGGCGAGGTCGCCGACGATCCGGCCGCGGCAGTCGTCCTGCCAGAGCCCGTTCAGGTCACGCCTGCCGAGTTCGTCACCTGGGCGGACGCCCAGACAGGCGATGTCGCGGTGCGGATCCTGATCCAGGGCGGGGCGCCCACCCGAGTGGGTGCTGCGACGGAGAAGGAGCTCCGCGAGCTCGACTGGACCGATGACGCCGTCGAGGTGCTGAGCCCGTGGTTCGAGTCGACGAGCCCCAAGGTGCTCCACGACGCGAAGCCCCAGGTCAAGGCGCTGCTGCGACAGGGGGTCCGCGTGCACGGACTCGCGTACGACACCAGCCTCGCCGGCTGGCTGCTGCGCCCGAGCTTCCCCGACAAGACTCTCGGCGACCTCGTCGAGAGGTACCTCGGCGAGAAGCTCCCCGAGGCGGATCCGTCTCAGCTGGTCCCCGAGACAGAAGGCGCCACTCCCTCGCAGGAGGCCTGGTTCGCCCTGCGCGTCGCCACTGCGCTGCGCGAGGACATCCCCGAGTCGGTGGCCGCCGTCCTGACCGACATCGAGCTTCCCACGCTGCTGACTCTCGCCGACATGGAGGTGGCCGGCGTCGCCGTGTCGCACGAGGTGCTCTCGACGTTCTCGGGCGAACTCGCCACGCGCGCCGAGGGGCTCGCGCAGGAGGCGTTCGGAATCGTCGGCCGCGAGTTCAATCTCGGCTCGCCGAAGCAGCTGCAGGAGGTGCTCTTCGACGACCTGCAGCTTCCGAAGACCCGCAAGACGAAGACGGGGTACTCGACGGATGCCGCGGTGCTGGCCGATCTGCAGGAGTCGCACCCGCATCCGTTCCTCGGACTCCTGCTCCAGCACCGCGAGGCCACGAAGCTGCGGCAGATCATCGAGTCGCTCGACACGGCGATCGGGGACGACGACCGAGTGCACACCACCTACGTGCAGACGGGCAGTCAGACCGGCCGGCTCTCGAGCACCGATCCGAACCTGCAGAACATCCCCGTGCGCACGGAGGAATCGCGCCGCATCCGCAGTGCGTTCCAGGTCGGGGAAGGCTACGAGTCACTGCTCACCGCGGACTACTCGCAGATCGAGATGCGCATCATGGCGCACCTCTCCGGAGACGAGGGCCTCATCGAGGCGTTCAACAGCGGCGAGGACCTGCACCGGTTCGTCGGGGCGCGCGTGTTCGGTGTAGAGCCGGGCGACGTGACCGCGGCCATGCGCACCAAGGTCAAGGCGATGTCGTACGGGCTCGTCTACGGCCTGTCGGCGTTCGGCCTGTCGAAGCAGCTCCGCATCGAGCAATCCGAGGCGAAGCAGCTGATGGTCGAGTACTTCGCGCGGTTCGGTGCGGTGCGCGACTATCTCCGTGCGTCGGTGATGAAGGCCAAGGAGGTCGGGTACACCGAGACGATCTTCGGACGCCGCCGTCCGTTCCCCGACCTCGCGAGCCCGAACCGCGTGCTGCGGGAGAACGCCGAGCGAGCAGCGCTCAACGCTCCCATTCAGGGAAGCGCCGCGGACATCATGAAGATCGCCCTCCTGCACATCCACGAGGATCTGCGCACCGAGGGCCTCAGCTCGCGCGCCCTTCTGCAGATCCACGACGAGCTCGTGGTCGAAGTGGCTCCGGGGGAGTGGGATGCGACCGAGCGGATCGTCCGCGCCCGCATGGGCGATGCGGCCGATCTCACGGTGCCACTCGACGTGCAGGTCGGACGAGGACACGACTGGAACGAAGCCGCGCACTGACCCTCGGGCACGCGCACCAGACCGATATCCTGCGTCGAGGGTGCGGGGCTACGCTGGAGGGATGACCTCATCACCCCGCACCCCGTCTGCCATCGACAAAGTCGCCGATGAGTGGGTCGACACCATCGCGGTGCTCGCCCCGACGCTCGGCACCTACATCGGTCGGGACGAGGTCAACGACCGGTTCGGCGACCTGAGCCCCGCCGGTCACGAGGAGATCGCGTCGGCCACCCGTGCAACGCTCGCGAAGCTCGACGCCCTCGAGCCGGTCGACGCGATCGACGAGGTGACCAAGACCGACCTCTCGGCTGAGCTCGGCCTCGATCTCGAGCTGCACGACGCGAAGTGGCACCTGCGAGACCTCAATGTGATCGCCTCGGCGGCGCAGGACGTCCGCTCGGCGTTCGACCTGATGCCCACCGCGACCGCAGACGACTGGTCGGTCATCGCCACGCGACTCGCTGCGGTGCCCGATGCGCTCCGCGGCTACACCGAGACGCTGCGAGCCGGTATCGCCGCCGGCGTCACGCCCGCGCGTCGTCAGGTCGTCGAGGTCGCCACTCAGATCGATCGCTACACGGCCGATGACGGATTCTTCGCCGCCTTCGTCGCGGACGCCGCCCCGCAGGAGGGCAACCTCCCGGCATCCCTCGCCCGCACCCTGGCCGACAACTCGGCGGCGGCACGCGTGGCCTACGACGAGCTGCGGAGCTTCCTCGCAGAGGAGCTGGCTCCTGCCGCGACCGAGGTCGACGCCGTGGGCCGCGAGCTCTACGCCCTGAACTCGCGCCGCTTCCTCGGCGCGACGATCGATCTCGACGAGACCTACGAGTGGGGACGCGAGGAACTCGCGCGCATGGTCGCGGAACAGACCGCGATCGCGAACGAGATCCTTCCCGGGTCCACGGTCGAGGAGGCCGTCGCCCACCTCGAGGCAGATCCGGCCCGCAAGCTCGTCGGCACAGAGGCGCTGCAGCGCTGGATGCAGGAGACAAGCGACCGAGCGGTCGCCGAGCTCGGAGCCACGCACTTCGACATTCCCGAAGCGATCCGCACGCTCGAGTGCATGATCGCCCCCACCCAGGAGGGTGGCATC
This sequence comes from Microbacterium sp. WCS2018Hpa-23, assembly GCF_031843845.1. Taxonomy (NCBI): domain Bacteria; kingdom Bacillati; phylum Actinomycetota; class Actinomycetes; order Micrococcales; family Microbacteriaceae; genus Microbacterium; species Microbacterium sp. WCS2018Hpa-23. The sequence goes on along the minus strand of NZ_JAVTIZ010000007.1, from coordinate 146,439 downwards.
TACTACACGGGCCCGACAGACGACTTCTCGCGCCCCGGGCGCATGTGGTGGTCCGTCCCGGAGGGTGTCACCGAGTTCGACACGTGGCGCGAGCTCACGACCGTCTACCACGAGGGCGTTCCGGGACATCACCTGCAGATCGCCCAGGCGGTCTACAACCGGGCTGAACTCAACTCATGGCGGCGCCTGCTCGCCGGCACGTCGGGCCATGCCGAGGGCTGGGCCCTCTACGCGGAGCGTCTCATGCAGCAGCTCGGCTACCTCGACGACCCAGCCGATCGACTCGGCATGCTCGACGGTCAGCGCATGCGCGCGGCTCGCGTGGTGCTGGACATCGGGGTGCACCTCGGCAAGCCCCGTCTCGACGGCGAAGGCATCTGGGATGCGGACTACGCACTCGACTTCATGCGCAAGAACGTGAACATGTCCGACCAGTTCGTGCAGTTTGAGGTCAACCGCTACCTGGGGTGGCCAGGGCAAGCGCCGTCGTACAAGGTCGGTCAGCGCATCTGGGAGCAGGTGCGCGACGCCTACCAGGCGGAACGCGGAGCCGACTTCGACGTCAAGGAGTTCCACAAGCGGGCTCTCGACATGGGCGGTGTCGGCCTCGACACGCTTCGCACAGCTCTTCTCTCACGGTGAGGGAATGTGTCCGGCCCGACCTGTGTTCATTCAGTTGAATAGAAAGGGCTGACATGAGCATCGAGTTCGGGCTGGACACCTTCGGCGACATCACGAGGGGCGCCGACGGCGAACTCCTCACGGGAGCGCAGACGATCCGCAACATCGTCGAGCAGGCGGAGATGGCCGACAGCGTCGGCGTCGACTTCTTCGGAGTGGGGGAGCACCACCGCACCGAGTTCGCCGTCTCGGCTCCCGAAATGGTTCTGGCCACGATCGCCGGACGCACGAAGGACATCCGTCTCGGCACCGCGGTGACCGTGTTGTCCTCGGACGACCCGGTGCGCGTGTTCGAGCGCTTCTCGACGCTCGACGCGCTCTCGAACGGCCGGGCCGAGGTCGTCCTCGGCCGTGGATCGTTCATCGAGTCGTTCCCCCTGTTCGGCTACGACCTGCGCGACTACGACGCGCTGTTCGAGCAGAAGCTCGAGCTGTTCGTCGAGCTGCTCAAGGAGGAGCCGGTGACGTGGTCGGGAACCATGCGCGCCTCGCTAGAGAATGCGAACGTCTTCCCCAAGAGCGAGAACGGCCTGCGCACCTGGGTCGGCGTCGGCGGAAGCCCGGAGTCCGTCGTGCGTGTCGCCAGGCACGGGCTCGGTCTGATGCTCGCGATCATCGGGGGGCCCGCGGGGCGATTCCGGCAGTTCGTCGACCTCTACCATCGGTCCGTGGCATCGTTCGGCACGACCTCGCACCCGATCGCCGTGCACTCGCCGGGGCACATCGCCGACACCGATGACGAGGCGTGGGAGGCCGCGTACTCCGGTTTCGAGGCGATGAACAACACGATCGGACGCGAGCGCGGGTGGCCTCCCTACAGCCGCGCACGGTTCCAGAACGACATCGGACCGGCCGGCGCGCTGTACGTCGGCTCGCCTGATCGCGTCGCCGCGAAGATCGCCGACACGGTCACGACACTGGGCCTCGGCCGTTTCGACATGAAGTACGCCACGGGAACCCTGTCGCACGAGGCGATGATGCGCAGCATCGAGCTCTACGGCTCCGAGGTCATCCCGCGCGTGCGCAGGTTGCTCGCCGACCGCGACTGACTGGCCCACGGGCTCGGCGGCCCGGTGCACGCCCCTACGATGTAGGCATGGCCAACACCGCGCTGCCGAGCCGGGCATCGATCGCCGGGCGTCTCGACGACCTTCCGTTCACGCGTCGCCATCTACGGCTGCTCACCGGATCCGGTGTCGGCTGGGCGCTCGACGCGATGGATGTCGGCCTCATCTCGTTCATCCTCGCCGCCCTCACCCAGCAGTGGGGCCTGACCAAGACGGATGCCGGATGGATCGCATCCGTGGGGTTCATCGGCATGGCGCTCGGTGCGACCCTCGGCGGCCTCCTCGCCGACCGGTTGGGGCGACGCCAGGTCTTCGCGCTCACGCTCCTGATCTACGGGATCGCCACGGGCGCGAGTGCCCTCGTCGGCGGACTGGCCGCTCTCCTCGTGCTGCGATTCCTCGTCGGTCTCGGGCTCGGCGCGGAGCTCCCCGTGGCCTCGACCTACGTGAGCGAGTTCGCTCCGGCGCGGATACGCGGGCGACTCATCGTGATCCTCGAGGCGTTCTGGGCCCTGGGGTGGACAGCCGCGGCGCTCATCGGCTTCTTCGTGATCCCCGCATCCGACGACGGATGGCGCTGGGCCTTCGCGCTCGGCGCGATCCCCGCCGTCTATGCGCTGGTCGTTCGCTGGGGTCTGCCGGAGTCGCCCCGGTGGCTCGCATCCCGTGGCCGCATCGCCGAGGCCGACCGCATCGTCTCGACGTTCGAGGCGGATGCCGGCGTCGAGCCGGGGCCGGCGATCAGACGAGAGCCGGTCTCGCGTGCGATCGCCATCACCACCAGGGCACGCCTCACAACCCTCTGGAACGCCGAGTTCCGCGTTCGCACGCTGTGCCTGTGGATCGTCTGGCTCTGCGTGAACTTCGCCTACTACGGCGCATTCATCTGGATCCCCAGCATCCTCGTCGACGCGGGGTTCGATCTCGTCCGCTCCTTCGGGTTCACACTGATCATCACGCTCGCCCAGCTGCCCGGCTACGCCGTCGCCGCGTGGTTGATCGAAGTCTGGGGACGCCGCACGACCCTGTCTGTGTTCCTGGTCGGCTCCGCCATCTCTGCCGTCTTCTTCGGCACGTCGACCACCGAGGCCGCGATCATCGGCTCCGGCATGGCGCTCTCGTTCTTCAATCTCGGCGCGTGGGGCGCTCTCTACGCCGTCACTCCCGAGATCTACCCGACGTCGCTCCGAGGCACGGGCGCCGGCTGGGCGGCCGGTGTGGGGCGCATCGCCTCGATCGTCGCCCCTCTGGCTGTTCCCGTCATCCTCGTGGCCGGGGGAGCGCCCGCGCTGTTCGTGGTGTTCGGAGCATGTTTCGTCGCCGCGGCGGCCGCCGCGTGGGGCCTGGTCGATCGTGGGGGAGTCGCACTCGACGACCGCTGATGAAGCCGCATGTCCAGGAGCGGGAATAGGCTGTCGTGGTGACAGACGTGCGCTATGTGGCCATCGGCGATTCCTTCACCGAGGGAGTGGGTGATGTGCTGCCGGACGGACGAGAACGCGGCTGGGCCGACCTCGTCGCACAGGGGTGGGCGGATGCCGCAGGGCACTCGATCAGCTACGCGAACCTCGCGATCCGCGGGAAGCTCGCCTGGCCCATCGTCGAGCAGCAGCTCGAACCGGCACTCGCTCTTCGACCCACGCACCTCTCCTTCAACGGCGGCGGCAACGACATGCTGCGTCCGAGGACCGATCTCGAGCACATCGCCGACGCGTTCAGCAGAGTGCTCCGGCGGTGCGATGAAGAGGGCGTGACGCTGATCCTGCTGTCGGGTGCGAACCCGAGCGGGCAGCTGCCGATGGGGTCACTCGTGCAGCGACGTGGCGACCAGCTCTCCGATGCCGTGCTGCGCAGGGTCGAGGGGCGCGACGATGTGGTGCGAGCGCTCAACTGGCCGGATCGCGAGCTCGCCGGCGCGAAATACTGGTCGGAGGACCGCCTGCACATGAACGCGGCCGGCCATCATCGAGTCGCCGCTCGCGTTCTGCACGGCCTGGGCTTCGAGCCGCCGTCGACCTGGTGGTCGCCGACGTCGCTCACCGCGGGCGGACCCGCGGGTCTCGCCTACTACCGCGAGTTCGTCGGCCCCTGGGTCAGGCGGCGCGTCACGCGCACGTCGTCCGGTGATGGCCGAGCCGCGAAGTACCCGGAATGGGTCGAGAGAGTGCCTCAGGCGTGACCGACATCGAGATGCGCCGCATCAGCGGTGGGCCGGTGACGCTGCATGACGCGCGTCGCAAGGTCGAGCGCACCGTGGATGTCGAGGATTTCGAGATCGGCGTGTTCCCGATCACCGAGGAGCAGTTCGCCGAGGTGCTGCCGATCCCTTCGAGACATCCCCGTCGACCGGCCGCAGATCTGAGCTGGCTTCGCGCGGTGCACTTCTGCAACGCGGCATCCGAATGGGAAGGGCTCGATCCGGTATATCGCTTTGACGGCGAAGACGTCTCCTGGGATGTCACGGGTGATGGCTATCGGCTTCCCACCGAGTCGGAATGGGAGTACGCCTGCAGGGCCGGTTCGACCGGGCCGCACTATGCCCCACTGGCAGACGCGGCCTGGACGAGCGCAGACGGGGTCGCGACGCCACAGGATGTGGGCGGCAAGCTGCCCAACCTCCACGGGCTGTTCGACACTCTCGGCAACGTGTGGGAGTGGTGCTGGGATCTGCTCGATCCCGCCCGTTACGACGACTACCGTGTGTTCCGCGGCGGAGGCTTCGCAGACGACTCATGGAGCGTCCGTGCGTCCGTCCGGCGCGGCGGCGCCCCGCGCATGCACCACGAGGATGTCGGACTCCGCGTGGCCCGCGGCGCCTTCGACACGCAGGGAGAGGCGCAGGGCTGGTCGGACCGCGCCGATCGTGAACGGGCCGCGTTCGACGGCCCGGTGCCGGTCGGCTGGACGCCGCTGCGACGTCCAGGACGCTGAACTGTTCGTCGAGGCCGCAGATCCTCAGCCGCGCGGCATCTGCTTGATCATGTAACGGTTCGGCCCCGGAGACTCGGCGAATCCGTACTGCGCATACAGGCCGTCTGCGGTACTCGTGGCGAGCACGATCCTCTTCACGGTCGACGAGTCCTGCAGGTCCTCGATGACACCTTCGACGATCATCCGACCGACGCCGTTGCCACGAGCAGCTTCGTCGACGAACACATCGCACAACCATGCGAATGTCACCCCGTCGGTGACGACGCGTGCGTACGCGACCTGTCGGCCGTCGGAATCGCACACCGAGTAGTTCCTCGACGCGTCGATCGCGGCATCCTGGGTCTCCCTGGTCCGCCCCTGAGCCCAGTAGGACTCGACGCTGAGCCAGTGGTGCACCAGGTCGCGGTCGATGAGAGACGGGTCGGTGGAGAACGTGAAAGCTGCGGACATGCGCTTCATCCTAGGAGATGTCAGCGTCGCTTCTCGGGGTCCAGGCCCATCCGGATGCGGGTGCGCTTGCGTTCGATCACGATGAACGTGACGCCGAGGATCCAGAGCGGGATCGGCATCAGGAACGCGATGCGGAACGCCTCGAACGTGTAGGTCTCGGGCGTTCCGGCGCCCTGGATGTCGAGCGCGAGACCGATCAGCCAGATCGCGATGAGCGCGGCGATGAAGCCGCCGGCGTTGGTCACTCCTGTCGCCGTGCTCAGACGGTGCGACGGATTGTGCGTGCGGGCGTGGTCGAAGGCGATCATGCTCGCGGGGCCGCCCGTGGCGAGAGCCACCGCGAGCACGTATAGAAGCCAGATCGGCGCGGGTTCCGGCATGGCGATGACGGCGACCCACGCGACGAACTGCACTCCGACCGCCGGGAGCACGAGCGCGACGGAGCGCTGGTTGGGAAGGCGTCTCGAGAGGTCGCCGATGATCGGGCCGAGTGCCATGCCCGCGACCACATAGACCGAGATGATCCCGGCCGCGTGGGCGGTATCGAGTCCCTGGGCCGCCGTGAGGAACGGCATTCCCCACAGCAGGATGAAGGCGGTGCCGGCGAACGGCGCCGTGAAGTGAGACCAGAAGGCGAGTCGCGTGCCCGGGTGGGCCCATGCTGCGCGGATGCCGACGCCCGTGTCGATCGCCGAGGTAACGACTCGGATCACGCCCGTGTCGGTGTCGACCGAGACGTCTGCGCCGCGTTCGGCCGGATGATTGCGGATGAGGAGCGCGACGAGGATCGTGAACAGCACACCGAGTCCGGCGATGCTGCCGAACGTGATCGTCCAGGTCGTCGCGTGCAGGAGCGCGGCCAGCGGGACGAGAGCGATGAGCTGTCCGCCCTGCCCGATGATGCCGGTGAACTGCACCATGATCGGGCCTCGCTGCGCGGGGAACCACGTGGCGACGAGACGCAGCACCGCAGGGAAGATCGCTGCGTCCCCCGCGCCGAGCAGGATGCGCGCGAACACAGCGATGCCGATGCTGGGGGAGAGCGCCATGGTGAGCTGCCCCGCAGCCATGAGCAGCATGCCGACCGTCATGATGGGGCGCGACCCGAAACGATCGAGGAGGATCCCGATCGGGATCTGCATGCCGCCGTAGACCGCGAGCTGCACCACGGCGAACAGCGCGAGTGTGGAGGCATCAGCCTGGAACCGGTCGGCCGCTTCGACGCCGACCGCTCCCAACGAGGTGCGATTGGTGATCGCCAGAACGTAGGCGGCGACACCCACACCCCAGATGAGCCAGGCCCTCCACCCCGGCGAAGTCACGGGGGAGTGGGGAACCTGTTGCACCCTTCCACGCTACTCCTGGTGCGCGGCCCCGCCGGTCGCTCGCAGCGCCGCGGCATGCTCTTCCGGATGTCGGATGCTGTCGCTACCGTGGCCGCATGACACCTGCACCCGTGCACCACTCCATCAACTACGTCGAGCTCGTCGTGAACGATCTCGAGACCGCGAAGCGCTTCTACGGCGACACCTTCGGATGGGTCTTCGTCGACTACGGGCCCGCCTATGCGGGCATCGCCTCGCCTACCGGCGATGGGTCCGAGGTGGGCGGCCTTCTGCTGTCCGACCAGGCGCGTCCCGCGGGCGGTCCGCTCGTGCTCCTGTACTCCGATGACCTCGATGCCACGCACACCGTGATAGCGGAAGCCGGTGGCGCAGTCACGCAGGGCCCATACGACTTCCCCGGCGGTCGACGACTGCATTTCGTGGACCCGAGCGGCAACGAGCTGGGCGTCTGGGCAGCCCAGTGAGAGCAGAATAGAGGTGTGACCTCGCCCCATCTGCACTCGTCGCCTGACGAACTCCGGCTGTCGATCCGCGTTCGGGAATCGAGGTGGGACGAGGCCGATACGACTGCGGTGAGTGCGCTCGTGCGCACCTATCTCCTGCAGACGGAATCGGAGAAGCACGAGTACGGTCGAGCCGAGCCGCCTGCGTCGATCATGGCGCTGCCGCCACGATACGAGCGGGAGGTGGTCGATCCGCGCGCCTCCTACGCCGACTGCACCACGCTGCTCGCCACGATCGAGCAGCATCCGGTCGGGGTTGTGATCGTCAAAATCGATGGGGGAGAAGCCGAGATCAAGCGCCTCTGGGCGGATCCGGATCTTCGCGGGCGTGGTCTCGGGTCCGCATTGCTGGACGCGGCGTTGGCGCTGACGTCCGGACCGGTTCGCCTGTCGGTCTGGGACTGGCGAGCTCCGGCGATCGGACTGTACGAATCCCGCGGCTTCGAGCGGGTCGAGTCGTGGGATGACCGCGAGGGACTCATCTGCATGGTGCGACCGGGCCATACTGTGCCCTTGCGCTAACTTTCTGCCTGAGCAATACTTATCCCCATGGCAAACCATGACGGCGTGAACGAGGTGTTCCTCGCGCTCGCAGATCCGACCCGTCGCGAGGTCATCCGCACACTCGGGCGCGGCCCCGCTAGTGTGGGGGCGCTCGCCCAGCCGTTCGCGATCACGCTGCCGTCGTTCATGAAGCACATTCGCGCGCTGGAGGACAGCGGACTCATCCGCACCTCGAAGAGCGGGCGCGTGCGCACCTGCACACTCGACCACGACCGCCTCGCCGTCATCGGCGACTGGCTCGACGAACAGCGCCGTCTCTGGGATCAGCGGACGGACCGCCTCGAGACTCTCGCGACCGACCTGGAGGACACACGATGACCAGCACCACTCTCGACCCGCGGCTCGATCTGACTCTGGAGAGGACGATCCGGGCGTCGCCGTCCACGGTGTGGCGCGCGTGGACAGATCCGGAGCTTCTCGCCCAGTGGTGGATCCCGGCCCCCATGCAGGCGCGCGTCGATCGCCTCGACGTGCAGCCCGGCGGTGGCTTCGTCACCAGCATGAGGGAGCCTGCGGGGGAGTACTTCCCGCACACAGACGGGATCTTCCTCGTCGTCGAGCCCAGTCGGCGACTGGTCTTCACAAACGTGATCGACAGTGCGTGGCGGCCTGCGAAGCCCGAACCGGTCTCGATGACGGCAGAGATCGTCCTCGAAGAGCATGCCGACGGCACTGCCTACCGCGTGGTCGTTCGGCATGGCGATCCCGCTGCACGCAACCTGCACGAGGATCTCGGCTTCTTTGAAGGGTGGGGTTCGGTGACGTCGGCCTTGGCTGTCCTCGCCGAATCCGAGTCGGCGACACGAGCATGAACGCCGGTCTCCGGGCGCGGGGCGCGCTGGGCGGGGAGACGCTGAGGACGGCGCGGTTGATCCTCCGGCCACAGGCAGTCACGGATGCGGAGGTGTTCCACCGGTTGTGGACCGAACGTGACGAGCGCGTGCCGGCTCACCGGAAGCTCGATGCCGAAGGCCACCCGACAGTCTCTGACATCGCGACCCATATCGCGAACGAGGAGAGCGAGCGCTCCGACCTGCTGTCTGTAGAGGACGCCTCGACGGGCGAGGTCTACGGCTATTGCGGACTCATCTTCGAGGGCAACGGAGCAGAGGGCGAGCCGGAGATCGCCTTCGAACTTCTGCGCAGCGCCCACAATCGCGGGTACGCGACGGAGGCCGCCACAGCCGTTCTCGTGTGGGCCTGCACGGCAGGCCATGAACGAGCGTGGGCAAGCGTCTGGGAATGGAACGTCGCCTCGCGCCGCGTGCTCGAGAAGCTCGGCTTCGTGGACTCAGGCGATGATCGCCCCGCGAGCGAGCATGGGAGGAACATCTTGACAGTGACGGCGCTACGTCCGACGCCTACCGTCGTCGTTCCGACGCGCGGAGGATCCTGAATGACGGAGCACATCGTCATCGTCGAGCATGACGCCCTGTCCGAATCGGTGTCGGCGGCACTGAAAGTCCTCTTCGACGGTGAGTACCGAGCGGAGCACGGAGAGTGGACACCTGACCGCCCGTACGGATATTCGCCGGCGGATGTCCACACGGTGATCTTCCATGACTCGATCGCAGTCGCGCACGTCGGGTTTCAACGGCGCGTCATACGCGTCGGCGCACGCGAGGTCACGGTCGCTGGAACCGGGGGAGTGCTGGTTCATCCGGACTGGCGCTCCGACGGAGTCGGCCGCCGCGTGATGGCCCACGCCCAGCAGGCGATGCGCGACGACGATCGCGTCGACTTCGGCTACCTCGGGTGCCGAGAAGAGGTCGCGCCGTTCTACGAGCGCACCGGCTGGTCACGAGTGAACGCCGTGGAGCGTCATGTGTCGATGATCGACGCGAACGCGACCGTGACGTCTGCCGATGGGCCGATCCTGATCTTCGCCGCCCACGCGGACCCGGGGGCGCGAGCAGAGCAGTGGCCGCCGGGCGACATCGACCTGAATGGCACACCCTGGTGATCCTCACGCACGACGCCGAGGGCACCTTCAGGGGAGCCGCTTCTTCGCTTGATCTGACATAATGTGCATTATCGGTGTTTATACGATCGCGGTGATCACACCGATCGGGACTGTCGGTAGGCTCGACGCGTGAACGGAAGCAACGTCGAGATCGACTGGGAAGCAGCACGCACCGCGAACCTCCAGAACTGGGACGACCGCGTTCCGCTGCATGAGGCCGCGTACGGTCTGGATGCGTTCGACGAACCGAGCCATCTCAGCGACGTCGTCAGCGATGACCTGCCGGTGCTCGAGCGCTTCGTCACCGGTGGAAGCCTGTCAGGACTCGACCTGTGTCACCTGCAGTGCCACATCGGTACGGACACCATCTCGCTGGCGCGTGCCGGCGCCCGCGTGACCGGCGCGGATTTCTCCGAGCCTGCGCTGCGCGTCGCAGCGGCTCTGGCTGAGCGCACCGGAGTCGCAGCAACATGGGTCCAGACCGATGTTCTCGATGCCCGAAACGCGGTGGCGGGCGACTTCGACGTCGTCTACACCAGCATCGGCACGATCTGCTGGTTGCAGGATCTCGATCGCTGGGCTGCTCAGATCATCGCCCTGCTGCGTCCTGGTGGGACGTTCTTCATCAGGGACGGTCATCCTGCACTGCTCGCGCTCGACGAGGATGCGGAGGGACTCACCACGCGGTACTCGTACTTCGGAGACGGTCGCGCACAGCAGTGGGATGACGAGTCCACCTATGCCGGAGACGGGAAAGTCGCACATGCGCGAACCTACGAGTGGCCGCATCCGCTGTCCGAGATTCTCGGCGCGCTGCTCCGCGCCGGGCTCCGACTCGTCCATTTCGACGAGGGGCGCACACTCCCCTGGCGGTTCAGCCCCCGAATGGTCGACGTCCCGCGCGGCTATGCCTGGCCCGAGGCCGAACGAAACCTCATCCCCTGCACATTCACGATCGTGGCACGCAAGGACTGACGCACGCGGGCCTGCCATATCGGTGTCGGGTCCGTACGATGACCGGGTGTCTCTGCCACGTACCTCCCCCGCATCCGTCGACGTATCCTCCCCGGCGATCGACGGGCTCCTGGATAGTCTCGGCCTGATGGGGATCGAGTGCCATTCGCTCATGATCGTTCGGCGCGGCCACGTCATCGCAGAAGGCTGGTGGGCTCCCTACGCCGCTGACGACCCGCATCTGCTGTACTCGCTGACGAAGTCTTTCACCGCTATGGGAGTCGGTCTTGTCGTGGATGACGGCCTCATGAGCCTCGATGATCGAGTCGTCGACATACTGCCGGATCATGTTCCCGACGATATTCCGGCAGAAGCGCGCCTTCTCACCGTCGAGCATCTGCTGACGATGACCGCCGGACATGCCGAAGACACGCTCGACGGCGCATGGACGCTCGAACCGAGCGATCTCGTGCGCGGGTTCCTCCGGATGCCGCTCACAGCAGTGCCCGGTACGCGACACACCTACGACAACGCGACGACCTTCGTTCTGGCACGGATGATCGAGCGTGTCTCGGGGCAGACGCTTCCTCACCTGCTCGACGAGCGACTGTTCGCACCGATGGGCATCACGGATGTCGAGTGGGACCGCGTCGGCAGCGGTGCCGTGTTCGGGTTCCACGGGCTGCATCTCACCACCGAAGCGGTCGCAGCCTTCGGCGAACTGATGCTGCGCGGCGGCGAATGGCAGGGGCGCCAGCTGCTGTCGAGCACGTGGATGGCTTCGGCGACGCGCAAACACATCGACAGTTGGCACTACTCCCCAGGAGCCTCGGGTGCGGACTTCCATTCAGGCTACGGATATCAGATCTGGCTGTCCGCTCACGGCTTCCACGGCAACGGGGCGTACGGCCAGCAGTGCGTCGTCGTGCCTGACCTCGAGCTGGTCGTCGTCCTCACCGCGGCGCACACAGAGATACGGCATGCTCAGGATGCTCTCGACGCGATCTGGGAACACCTTCTGCCCGGAATCGATGCCGTGGGAGACCCCGACGGTGACGCCGAGCTCACGTGCAGACTCCGACACCTTGCTCTGCCGATGATCCACGGCAACCGGGGATCCACTTCGACCGACTCCCAGGCCGTCGTGGATGCCACGCACCCCGACTCAGCGGTCCCGAGGGACACACCGGTGCTCCTTCGTCCGCAGTCGGGCGGTTGGCTGCTCAGGATCGGGCCGCGCCTCGCGGTGCCGGTCGGCTTCGGCCACTGGGAACGCAGCGCCCCGCTCGGACGTACGCTCGCATCAGCCGGCGCATGGCAGGGAGACGTCTTCGTGGCGGAGATCCACCTCGTGAACACGCCACATCGCGTTCGTCTGACCCTCCGTGGTGCGACGGCGGCGCTGACATGGGTGACGGTTCCTCTGACCGGATCCGATCTGATCACCCATGCGACGTCTCCGCTGATGACCCGCCCCGACGTCGCCTAGGCAGGCTCCGCTCTACGCTCCGACGTACGCGGCGAGGTGCTCCCCCGTCACCGTCGACTTCGCCGCCACGAGATCGGCAGGGCTTCCTTCGAAGACGACCTGCCCGCCGTCGTGCCCGGCTCCCGGCCCGATGTCGATGATCCAGTCGGCGTGTGCCATCACGGCCTGGTGGTGCTCGATGACGATCACCGTCTTGCCCGACTCCACGAGCCGATCGAGCAGCCCCAGGATGTTCTGCACGTCGGCGAGGTGAAGCCCTGTGGTGGGCTCGTCGAGCACGTAGGTATCGCCCTTCTCCCCCATCTGGATGGCCAGCTTGATGCGCTGGCGCTCACCACCCGAGAGTGTCGACAGAGGCTGTCCGAGCGAGAGGTAGCCGAGCCCGACGTCTTCGAGCCGCCCGAGGATCGCAGCGGCCGCCGGCAGCTTCGCGTCGCCCTCGGAGAAGAAGACGCGCGCCTCTGAGACCGGCAGATCCAGCACCTGGGTGATGTCCTTGCCTGCGAGCTTGTACTCCAGCACAGCCGCCTGGAAGCGCTTGCCGCCGCAGTCCTCGCAGGGCGTCTCGATGGTGTCCATGAAGCCGAGCTCGGTGATGATGACGCCCGCGCCTTTGCAGGTCGGGCAGGCACCCTCGGAGTTCGCGCTGAACAGGGCGGGCTTCACACCGTTGGCCTTCGCGAACGCCTTCCGGATCGGCTCGAGCAGTCCGGTGTAGGTGGCCGGGTTGCTGCGACGTGAGCCCTTGATCGCACCCTGATCGATAGCGACGACTCCCTCGCGCTTCGACACCGAGCCATGGATGAGCGAGCTCTTGCCCGAACCTGCGACGCCGGTGACGACGGTGAGCACGCCGGTGGGGATGTCGACGTCGACATCCTGCAGGTTGTTCGCCGTGGCGCCCCGCACCTCGATCGCTCCGTCACTCGTGCGCACGGAAGACTTGAGGGCCGCACGGTCGTCGAGGTGCTTTCCCGTGCGCGTGCCGCTGGCCTTGAGCTCTTCGACGGTGCCCTCGAAGCAGATCTCGCCACCCGCGCTTCCCGCGCCAGGGCCGAGGTCGACCACGTGGTCGCCGATCGCGATCGTCTCGGGCTTGTGCTCGACCACCAGCACCGTGTTCCCTTTGTCGCGCAGCCGCAGGAGCAGCGTGTTCATCCGCTGGATGTCGTGCGGGTGGAGTCCGATCGTGGGCTCGTCGAACACATAGGTCACGTCCGTCAGCGACGAGCCGAGGTGGCGGAGCATCTTGATGCGCTGTGCCTCTCCCCCCGACAGCGTGCCCGAAGGGCGTTCAAGGCTCAGGTAGCCGAGGCCGAGCGTGACGAATGCATCGAGGTTGGCGCTCAGCGCCTCGAGCAGAGGCGCGGCACCGGGAAGCTCGAGACCGCGCACCCACGCGGCGAGGTCGGTCACCTGCATCCGGCATGCGTCCGCGATGCTGATCCCGTCGATCTTCGACGAACGGGCGCCTGCGGTGAGTCGGGTGCCGTCGCATTCGGAGCAGGTCGCGAAGGTCGCGACGCGCTCGACGAACGCACGGATGTGGGGCTGCAGCGCGTCGAGATCCTTCGAGAGCATCGACTTCGTGATCTTCGGGATCAGTCCCTCGTAGGTCATGTTGATGCCCGAGATCTTGACCTTCGTGACCTCGCCGTACAGGAACAGCTGCCGCTGTTTCTCAGTGAACTCGGCGACGGGCTTGTCGGCCGGGTAGAAGCCGGACGCGGAGAAGCCCTTCACCATCCAGCCGTCCGCCGTGTAACCGGGAACCATGATCGCGCCCTCGTCGAGCGACTTCGACTCGTCGACGATCTGGGCGAGGTCGAGGTCCGAGACCGCTCCCCTGCCCTCGCACCGGGGGCACATGCCGCCGAGGTAGATCGCGTCCTTGACGATCTTCTTCTCACCACCCGGACCCGTCATCACGCCGCTGGCCTTCTGGGTGGGGATGTTGAACGAGAACGCCGTCGGTCCGCCGATGTACGGCTGGCCCAGCTTGCTGAACAGGATGCGCAGCATCGCGTTCGCATCGGTCACCGTGCCGACGGTCGAGCGAGGGTTCGCCCCGAGGCGCTCCTGATCGACGATGATGGAGGTCGTGAGTCCCTCGAGGACGTCGACGTCCGGCCGAGGCACTGAGGGCATGAATCCCTGCACGAAGGCGCTGTAGGTCTCGTCGATCATCCGCCTCGACTCGGCGGCGATCGTGTCGAAGACGAGCGAGCTCTTGCCCGATCCCGAGACGCCCGTGAACACCGTCAGCCGACGCTTCGGGATGTCGACGCTGACCTCTTTGAGGTTGTTCTCGCGGGCACCCTGAACGCGGATGAGGTCGTGGCCGTCTGCAGCGTGTGTCATGGTCGTCCTCGGGTTTCTCGGCCTGCTCAGCCGGCCTGATTGATACGGAGAAGATTCCCCGCGGGATCGCGGAAGGCGCAGTCGCGCACGCCGTACGGCTGGTCCATGGGTTCCTGCACGACGTCGGCGCCCTGCGCGACCAGTCGCTCGAACAGACCGTCGAGGTCGTCGCTCGCGAGCGTCAGTGCGGTGTAGCTGCCCTTCGCGATCAGTTCGAGGATCGTCTGCCGCTCGGCATCCGTGATCCCCGGGTCGGTCGCCGGCGGGTGCAGCACGATCGAGGTCCCCGGCTGGCCCTCGGGGCCGACCGTCAGCCATCGGAGACCGTCGTAGCCGACGTCGTTGCGCACCTCGAATCCGAGGGCGTCACGATAGAAGCCGAGGGCTGCCTCGGCATCCGTGTGCGGAAGGAATGCGTAGTGGATGCTGATGTTCATGGGTTCAGGTTAGGTGCGCGTCCGTGCGCGGTGCTTCTTGATTCCTGATCGGTCTGATGACGTGCTTCGCATGGATGGTCGGAATGCCCTCGACGTGTGTCGCGCGTTCACGGTACACGCGGGGTGAGACACCGACGAGCTCGGTGAACCGCGTGCTGAACGTGCCGAGCGACGAGCTCCCGACCTCGAAGCACACCTCCGTCACCGAGAGATCGCCTCGCCGCAGCAACGCCATCGCCCGCTCGATCCGACGTGTCATCAGGTAGGAGTACGGAGATTCTCCGTAGGCGTCCCGGAACCGCCTGCTCAGATGACCGGCGCTCATGTGCGCGCCCTTCGCGAGGGCTTCGACGTCGAGAGGCTTCGCGTACTCGCGATCGATCCTGTCTCGCACCTTGCGCATGACGACGAGCTCTCGGATACGAGCGTCGTCGTCAGGGGTCACGACTAGATTTTGCCATGACGCCCGGGGTCGCACTGTGAAGACGTGCGACATATCGATACTGCCCTCCCCCACTTCCGGCTCGGACAGCGCTACTCTGGCAGCATCCCTCACAGGGATTTCTCAGAAAGGGTCCCCAACCATGTCTGATCCACTCGCTACCGAAGCGAAGTCACTGTTCAAGTCCATCCGCATCGTCCTCGCGGTCTCCGGCGTCATCGCCCTGATCGCGGGCATCATCCTGCTCGTCTGGCCGGCCAAGTCCGCTGTCATCGTCACCGGGATCTTCGCGTCCTACCTCGTGGTCGCCGGCCTCGTCTACATCGGCCTCGGCATCTTCTCCCGGGCGAAGGGAGGCTGGGCCCGTGTGGGGCACATCGTCCTCGGTCTGGTCTACATCGTGGCCGGTGTCATCGCGTTCGCGAACCTCGGAGTCGCCGCGGCGACCCTCGCCCTCGTCGTCGTGATCTTCATCGGCATCAGCTGGATCGTCGACGGAGTGGTCGCCCTGTCGCTCCTCGGGCAGGACGGCTCTCGCGTCTGGACTCTCCTGTACGCGCTGCTCAGCATCATCGCCGGAATCGTGGTGCTCTTCTCGCCGCTGTACGCCGCCGCCGTGCTGTGGCTGGTGCTCGGCATCTCGCTCGTCGTGCTCGGCATCGTGCAGATCGTTCGTGCGATCACGCTCGGCAAGGACGCGAAGGGCTTCGTCGCCTCGGTCGAGTCCGACGCCGTCCGCTGACGCCCCGCCAACGACAAGAGGGCCCCGTCCACTCGGACGGGGCCCTCTTGTCGTTCTCCCCGATCATTCGGAGTCGACGCAGATCACTCGGCGGCGAACGCGCTTACATCGCCTACGAGACGCGTATTGTCCGCCGGCACTGCGTCGACCGCTGCACGAGCGACCTCGGCGGCGAATTCCGACACGTTGTAGAGCTTGCCTGCCGACTCGCGGCGTTCCGCGATGGCGCCGGGGTTCGCCCGCTCGAGCAGCGTGGCGGTGATGGTTCCTTCGATCATGTCGCCCGAGACGACGGTGAAGCCGATCCCCTTCTCGGCGAGGCCGGGGATGCGCTCACGGAGGGCATCCTCGCCCGCGCGCTTCGACAGCGCCACCGGCTCGTACTCGGGCATCGTGGGCGTCGTGCGGATGAAGTGCGCCTGGTGGCTGGTGACGAAGACCACGCGCGCATCGTCGCTGAGCAGAGGCGTGGCTGCGTCGAGCACGCTGAGCTGCGCGTCGCGGTTCAGAAGGAGTGCGTAGTCCTCGGCCATCCCCGACTCCATGCCGCCGGAGGCGTTGAGCACCAGCACGTCCAGACGACCGAACTCGGCCTTCACGGCGTCGAACATCTCGCCGACCGACGCAGGATCGGTCAGATCGGCACCGACGACGAGCACGCGGCGTCCGAGCTCGCGCAGCTGCGTGGCGAGCTTCTCGGCACGAGGAGCCTTGTTCCGGAAGTTGATGACGACGTCAGCGCCGGCCTCAGCGAGGTAGCGCACCGTGTCGGCGCCGATGCCCCGGGACGAGCCGGTGACAAGGGCGACCTTGCCGTCGAGGGAACCTGCGGGAAGAACGTCGGTCACGGTGACTCCTTGAATGCGCGGAACGCCGTGATCGCACGGCCGTTCCAGACTACCAAGCGGGCGCTGCGGCGCCCGAGGCGCGGCGGGACCGCGTGATAGGTTGACCGCAAAGGAGGCCGCATGGACAACTTCCCCGTCTTCATCGATCTGGTCGAGAACTGGGCATGGATCGGCTGGCTGGTCCTGATCGCACTGTTCCTCGTGATCGAGATGCTCACGCTCGATTTCACTTTCCTCATGCTCAGCTTCGGCAGCACAGTGGGACTCGTGACGGATCTCGTGGGCCTCCCGGTCTGGGCGCAGGTCATCATCGCGGCCGTGGCCGCGGCGGCGTTCATCCTCTTCCTCCGTCCTCCTCTGCTGCGGCGCCTGCGGCGCGGCGAAGATCCCACCAAGTCGAACGTCGACGCTCTGCTCGATCTCCGGGGCATCGCCCTGCAGGACGTCACCCAGATCTCCGGCCAGGTGAAGCTCAGCAACGGCGACACCTGGACCGCACGATCGGGCTCGATCGTCGCCATCCCCCAGGGCTCCCCCGTCGCGATCACCGCGATCAACGGAGCCACCGCCATCGTCCGTCCCGTCAACGACTAGGTAGGAGAGTTCCGTGAACGATTCCTCGTTCATCCCGACCGCGATCCTGTGGATCCTCGTGATCGCGATCATCATCTTCGTGGTGGTCACGCTGGCGCGAGCCATCCGCATCATTCCGCAGGCGACAGCCGGCGTGGTCGAGCGGCTCGGCCGCTACCACAAGACCCTCATGCCCGGTCTCAACATCCTCGTGCCGTTCATCGATCGGCTCCGTCCGCTGATCGACATGCGCGAGCAGGTCGTCTCGTTCCCGCCGCAGCCCGTCATCACCGAGGACAACCTCGTCGTCTCGATCGACACGGTTGTGTACTTCCAGGTGACGGATGCCCGCGCCGCGACGTACGAGATCGCGAACTACCTCGGTGCCGTCGAGCAGCTCACCACGACCACGCTCCGTAACGTCGTCGGTGGCCTGAACCTCGAAGAGGCGCTGACCAGCCGCGACAACATCAACGGGCAGCTCCGTGTCGTGCTCGACGAGGCGACCGGCAAGTGGGGCATCCGCGTGGGCCGTGTCGAGCTGAAGGCGATCGACCCGCCCATCTCCATCCAGGACTCGATGGAGAAGCAGATGCGCGCAGAGCGTGACCGTCGTGCCGCCATCCTCACGGCAGAGGGCACGAAGCAGTCCGCGATCCTCGAGGCCGAGGGCGCACGTCAGGCCGAGATCCTTCGCGCCGAGGGTGACAAGCAGGCCGCGGTGCTTCGCGCACAGGGTGAGGCCGAGGCGATCCAGAACGTCTTCACCGCCATCCATCAGGGTGAGCCGGACGACAAGCTGCTCGCGTACCAGTACCTCCAGATGCTGCCGAAGATCAGCGAGGGGCAGTCGAACAAGCTCTGGATCATCCCGAGCGAACTGACCGAGGCGCTCAAGGGAATCGGCAGCGCCTTCACTCCGAAGCCCGGGCAGCCTCCGACGAACTATCCGGGCGCGTGACGCACCCGTACTTCGAGAAGGCGCGACACCCCCGAGTCCTTGCTCACCGTGGTCTGGTCACCGCGGCGGGCGAGGACTCCGGTGTGTGGGAGAACTCCGCAGCCGCCTTCGCCGCAGCGCACGCGGCCGGTGCCGAGTACATCGAGACGGACTGCCAGGTCACGGCCGACGGCGACGTCGTGCTCTTCCACGACGAGACCCTGGAGCGGCTCACCGGCGATCCTCGGGCGATCCGCGAGGTGCGCACTCGCGAGCTCGCGCGCATCTTCGCCGACCACGGCGGGTTGCTCACGGTCGCGGAGGCGCTGTCATCCTTTCCGACCTCCCGCTTCAACATCGACGTCAAGACCGCGGAGGCCCCCGATCTCATCGGTCCGCTTCTCGTCGACCACACGCACCGCGTCCTCGTGACCAGCTTCTCGGACGCGAACCGCCGCGCTGCGATCGCCTCGACGCTGCGCGCCGGTGCGGCGCTGCGCCCGGCCACATCCGGCGGCAGCCGCACGATCGCCGCGCTCCGCTCGCTCTCCGCTCTCCGCCTCTCCCCCGCTCGGGTGCTGCGGGACATCGACGCGCTGCAGATCCCGGAGCGGCACTCGGGGCTCAGGATCCTCACGCCCGCCCTGCTCCGGGCTGCGCACCGACATGGGGTCGAGGTCCATGTCTGGACGGTGAACGATGTCGACGACATGCGTCGGCTGGTCGCATCCGGCGTGGACGGGATCGTGTCGGACCGCGCAGACCTCGCGCTGGCCACTTTCGCGCGCTGAGCGCGCCACGCCGCCCATACGCTCTCGCGCTGGGATTCCGCTGTGAATAGCACCGAGAACCCGGCTGTGTGGATGAAGCGCACAGGCTGGAGCGTTATACCTGACAGCGACGAGAGGACCACACAATGGCAGATCGCAGCCTACGCGGCATCCGACTCGGCGCCCAGAGCCTACAGAGCGAAGAGGGCGTCGTTTTCATGGAGCGCCGTGAAACCACCTACACCTGTGACGCCTGCGGCCATGTCACGAACCTGATGTTCGCGGCGGACGCCGAGCCGCCTCAGACCTGGGAATGCCGCGCCTGTGGCGCTGACGCCCGCCTGAACGTCGACGGCCAGGCCGTCACGCTCGATGCGAGCGACGAGAAAGCCGCACGCACGCACTGGGACATGCTGATGGAGCGCCGCACGCGCGCCGAGCTCGAGGAGCTCCTCGAAGAGCGTCTCGCGTTCATCCGCGCACGTCGCGGAGCCGGCGAAGACCCGACCCGCGAGAAGATCGGCGCCTAGCGCCTCCTGGCGCGCAGCCACCCGAAGGCCAGCGCGCCCAGCCCGCCCCACAGCAGAGTCTGCTGGATCCACGGGCCGAGAACCACTCCCGCTGTCAGGCCGGAGCGCAGCTCGACATCCTCGAGCAGCGCTCCGGCCTTTCCCGCATCCAGGCTCGCGACGGTCGAGCCGTCCGGGCGAATGATCTGGCTGGTGCCCACAGTCGAGATGTTGACCACGCTGCGGCCCGTCTCGATGGCGCGCATTCGAGCGAATGAGAGCTGCTGAAGGTTCTCGTCGGTGCCGCGGAAGTCGGCGTTGTTCGTCTGGAGCACGAGTACCTCGGCGCCGGCGCCGAGCCCCTCGTTGATCACGTCGTCGTAGATCACGTCGAAGCAGATGGCGAGTCCGACCTTCACGCCGTCGACATCGACCACCGGAGGGTTAGATCCCGGGGTGTACTCGCGCTGGATGAGACCGATCAGATCAGGGGCGAGAGCGTTGAAGAAGGCTCGGTCCGGCACATACTCCCCGAAGGGAACGGGGTGCCGCTTGTCGTGGATCTGCTCGGCGGTTCCCTCTTCTGTCCAGAGCAGGGACGTGTTGTAGTACAGCCCGTCCCGCTCCGTCGCGGCGTTCGCGAGCAGAGGAGCACCCATACGCGTCGCGACCAGAGTCATGCGCCGAGCGAGTGCATCGGACTGGAACGGGTCGTAGTCGAGCGATCCTTCCGGCCACACCACGAGATCCGCATCCTCTCCGTACAGCGGCGCTGTCGCGTCGGTCTGCGCCTGCACGATGGAGTACTGCTCGCGCTCGTCGAAGTAGCCGCTCGGGCCGTTGCCCTGCACAGCGGCGATGCGCATCGACCCGCTGACGGTCGTCGGGAAGAGCGGAGTGACGAGGAGCACGATCGTCACCAGCACCGGGGTGATCAGTGCGGTGGGGCGTCTCCATTCCCGCGTGCGCACCACTTCGATCACCGAGGCGACGAGGAACACCATCAGGAAGCTGAGTCCGCTCACGCCGATCCAGGACGTGACGGGCGCCAGCGGACTCTCCGCCTGGGTCATGCCGAGGCGAGCCCAGGGGAAGCCGCCGTACGGCCAGGAGCCCACGAAGAGCTCGCGCCCTACCCAGAGGGCCGCGACCACCGCGGGGAGCAGCAGAAGCCGCGCCCAGCGCCCGGAGAACGCCTTCGGGATCCACCTGTACGCGAGCGTGATGAGGACCAGCGCCAGCGCCGTGAGTGCTCCTTCGAGCATGCTCAGCGCAGCCCACGGTACGGGGCCGAGGTAGCGCGAGGTCCACGACACGAGAAGACCGAAGAAGAGGATGCCGTAGACGGCGCCCACCAGCAGCGCTCCCCCGGCCCGGCGGCCGATCAGCGCGATGAGCAGCAGCGCTGTCGAGGGGAAGGCGAGCGCCCATACCGCGGCGTCCGGGTACGAGAGGTCCATCAGGAGCGCGGCCATCGCCGCTGCGGGAAGAGCGAGCGAGAGCGGCAGAAGAGGGCGCTGTCGCGCGCGGGGTTCAGACATCCGTCCTATTCTCACATCGACGAATAGGCGACGATGCCACGGCGCACGCCGTCCAGTGCCACTCGCGCGTTACGAGCGAGAGCGCCGTCCTCGGCGACGATCGACAGTTGGTCGAGCAGATCGATGGTCTGCTTCGCCCAGCGGACGAAATCGCCCGCAGCCATGTCGGCATCGATCAGGACGCGATCGAGCATTCCCCCGCGCGCCCACGAGTGCATGGCGCCCGCAAGGCCGGCCGCAAGAGGCTCGCTGCCCGGAAGATGATGGTCCTTCTCGAGGTCATCGAGCTCCGCCCACAGTGTCGTGGTCTTCTCGTACGCGCCTCGGAAAGCACCTCGAGGCAGGTCCCTCTCCCCCGAGTTCGCCTCGTCCCTGCGCGGTTCGTACACGAG
This sequence comes from Microbacterium sp. WCS2018Hpa-23, assembly GCF_031843845.1. NCBI lineage: Bacteria > Bacillati > Actinomycetota > Actinomycetes > Micrococcales > Microbacteriaceae > Microbacterium > Microbacterium sp. WCS2018Hpa-23. The sequence goes on along the minus strand of NZ_JAVTIZ010000007.1, from coordinate 124,936 downwards.
GCAGCAGGCCATGGCTGCGAGCGAGGGAGCGTCGAGACCGTTCCAGAGTCCTTGCCGCAGCGACTCGGCGACCAGCAGGTCGCGTTCGCCATAGATCCGGCGCATCGTGCGCCCGGCATCAGTGAGCGTGGTCACATCGTCGCCGTCGCGGTGAAGATAGTCGAGCGTCTCGAGCACCTCGACCACACGGTCGAAGACTCGCGCGACCGTTCCGGTCCTGGTCTCGATCTGCCGGCGGATGCGGTCGTTCTGCCGCTTGAGCTTCCAGTACCGCTCCGCCCAGCGCGCGTGCGCTTCGCGATCGGGGCAGCGATGACACCCGTGCCGCTGCATGCGGGTGCGCAGACTCTGGATCTGCTTCATCCGCTTGTCCCGCGAGACACGGGGCGCATTCGAATCCTGGCGGTTCTTCTTCTCGAGGTCGCTGAGCTCGCGTCGGATGGAGGCGTAATCGAGGAAGTCGCCGTGATCGCAGACCATGGCCGCCTTGTAGCCCTCGAGAGATTCCTCGGCCTCTCGGACCTGGCGTGCGAGTCCCACGACGGCCCGATCGGCCTGGAACTGCGCGAACGATGACTCGAGCACCTCACGGGCGCGCGCCTTGCCGAACAGGTCGATCAGGTTCACGGCCATGTTGTACGTCGGCCGGAAGCTGGAATTCAGCGGATAGGTTCGTCGCGAGGCGAGCGCAGCGACAGCCTGCGGGTCCATCCCCTCGGTCCACTGGACGACCGCGTGCCCCTCGACGTCGATACCGCGGCGGCCTGCGCGCCCGGTCAGCTGGGTGTACTCGCCGGAGGTGATGGCGACTCGCGCCTCACCGTTGAACTTCTCCATCTTCTCGAGCACGACCGTGCGCGCGGGCATGTTGATGCCGAGCGCAAGGGTCTCGGTGGCGAAGACGACCTTGACGAGCTTGCGCTTGTAGAGCTCCTCCACGACCTCCTTGAAGGCCGGCAGCAGACCTGCGTGGTGGGCGGCGACGCCCCGCTCGAGGTTCTCCAGCCAGTCCCAGTATCCGAGCACGCCGAGGTCCTCGTCCTGCAGGGAGCGGGTGCGATCCTCGACGATCGCGCGGATCTCGGCCTTCTCCTCGGTGGTCGTGAGCCGCACGCCCGACCGTCGGACCTGCTGTACAGCCGCATCGCAGCCGACGCGGCTGAAGATGAAGAAGATCGCCGGAAGAAGGTTGGAGCGTTCGAGCAACCGGATCACGTCCGGACGATCCATGCGCTCGATCCGCCGCACGTTCGAGGCGCGGACAGGACGCCGTCCGCCCCGCGGCGGGCGCTGAGCCTGCCTTCCGGCATGGCGATTGCTGCGATACGACTGCGCGTCACGATTGTTCTCGTAGTTCGAGCCCGTGAACGAGCGGATGCGCATCAGCTCCTGGTTGACCTGCGCCGTGGCGATGCCCGCGCGGTCGTCGAACAGCGCCAGCAGGTCGTCTCGCACCAGCACATGCTGCTCCAGCGGCACCGGGCGGATCTCCGAGACGATCACCTCGGTGTCACCCCGCACGGTGTCGAGCCAGTCGCCGAACTCCTCGGCGTTCGAGACCGTGGCGCTCAGCGATACCAGCCGCACATGCTGCGGGAGGTGGATGATCACCTCTTCCCACACCGCGCCGCGGAAGCGATCCGCGAGGTAGTGGACCTCGTCCATCACGACGTATCGGAGATCGCGCAGCGCGGCCGAGTCCGCGTAGATCATGTTGCGCAGCACCTCGGTCGTCATGACGACGATCCGTGCGTTGCCGTTGATGTTCGTGTCGCCCGTGAGCAGGCCCACCTCGTCCGGACCGTACACGTCGACCAGCTCGCGGAACTTCTGGTTCGACAGCGCCTTCATCGGCGTCGTGTAGAACGCCTTGTCGCTGGGGGTCTGCATCGCGAGGTTGATCGCGAACTCCCCGACGATCGTCTTCCCCGCACCGGTGGGAGCGGCGACGAGCACGCTGCTCCCGTCTTCGAGCGCGTGGCAGCCTTCGATCTGAAAGGGGTCGAGTGCGAACTTCTGGCTCGCGGCGAACGCGACGGTCGCCGGATGTCCCGCGGCCTCGCGCGCTGCCGCGTACCGCTCGGCGGGCGAACTCATGCGGTCACGGGCTCGATGCCCGCTGCCGCATCGCGCTTGCGCTTGCGTCTATCGAAGAGCATCGAGATGAAGGTCGCGGCGAAGTACAGCACGATCATGGATCCCATCAGCAGCAGCATCGAGAAGACGTCAGCGGGCGGTGTGGTGACGGCCGCGAAGATCGTGCAGACCAGGATCGCGACCCGCCACCCCTTGAGGATCTCGCGCCCGGAGACGATTCCTGCGACGTTCAACGCGACGAGGAAGACCGGGAGCACGAAGGCGATGCCGAGCACCAGCAGGAACTTGAAGACGAAGTCGTAGTACGTCGAGTAGTCGAAGAACTGCGCCATGCCCTTCGGCACGAAGCCCGCCATGATCTCGATGACGTGCGGGAGCACGAAGAAGGCGACCGTGCAGCCACCGAAGAACAGCGGGATGGCCGCACCGAGGAATCCCCAGGTGTACTGGGTCTCCTTCTTCGTGAGGCCGGGCATCACGAAGGCCCACACCTGCCACAGCCACACGGGCGCCGAGACCAGCAGTCCGATGGCGAACGCGATCCGCATGCGCAGATCGAAGCCGCTCGTGACGGTGGTGAAGTTGAGACCCGTGTACTCACGCCCGGCTTCTGCAGCGATCGTGCGGATCGGCACCGAGAGGAGCTCGATGATCGGCTCCGTGACGATGAACGCGATGATCATGCCGACGACGAGTGCGCCTGCGGCGATGAAGAGCCGCTTACGCAGCTCGACGAGGTGGGCGCCGAGAGACATCCGCCTGTCGCGACCGGGAGCCTCCTGGTCGGCGGATTCGAGAGCCGACACGGGCTATGCGGATCGAGGAGGCTGACCCGGATCCGTGTCGCGGGCCGTCACCGAGGTGTCAGCGACCGAAGCCGTGGGCGACGGAGCACCCGGCTCTGCGGGGTCACTCGCGTCTTCATTCTTCATCGCCTTCATCTCGCCCTTGAACACCCGGGCGGACTGACCGAGGCTCTTCGCCAGTGCCGGCAGCTTCGCCGCACCGAAAAGCAGCAGGATGACGGCGAGGATGATCAGCAGATGTGGCCAACCGAAAGCGCCCATGATTCTCCTTCGTCGTTTGTAGAAGTCTAACCGGCGTTGGAGCTGTCCGGGTGGCGATACAGGGCGAGTCCGGCCTCGGCCCATTCACGAGTCGCCGTTCGAGCGACGCCGGGGTCCACGACCTCGAGCGCTCCGCCGAACCGCGCGGCCAGTCTCTTGATGCCGCGCGGGTCGGCCAGATGCAGACGCGCGCTGACGATTCCGCCCTCGACCTCGACGTTGTCGGCGGTCAGGAAGTCACCCAGAAGCGGTGCCACCCTCTCAGGAACGCGCACCTGCACCTCGCCCTCGTCGTCGACGGCCGAGAAGGCCTCCGGCACCTGGTCACCCGCATGGGTGATGGGGATGTCGGTCAGGCGGGCGTCGCTCACCCTGTCGAGATGGAACGTTCGCATGGCCTGCCGTGTGTGACACCAGCCCTGGAGGTACCACTGCGCGTTGGTGATGATCACCTGGACGGGGTCGACCGTTCGAGTCGTCGGCGCCGCATCCGGTGCCTGGTAGGTGAATGCGACGGCCACGCCGTCCTGCACCCCGCGCGACACCACCTGGCGGACCTCGTCGACGGCGGTGGGTGCCACCACCACCTCTGCGGGCGCGTCGGCTGCTCCGCGGGAAAGTTTGGAGATGAGACCGCTGACCAGGCCGGAATCCGACACGGCAGGCACCGCGGCGACCATCTGCAGGCCGGCCAGCAGAGCTGCGGCCTCTCGTGCGGTGAAGCGCGGCACTCGTCGGAGGGCGACGTCGTTCGTGATCTCGATGACGTCTTCATCGTCGAGCAGATCCCAGTTGATGTCGAACATCTCCTGCGGCTGCTGCCAGAATCCCGAGTCGCCCGGAAGACCGATGACCGTGAGCTTCTCGACCATCTGACGCATCTCGCCCGGGGTCACCCCGAACTCCTCTGAGGCCTCAGCGAGAGAGACCTGTCCGTGCTCGAGCAGGTATGGCACCAGCGTGAGATAGACACGCACCCGGTCAGCGGCGAGCAACGGCTTCGGCTGAGCGCTCACGATGACTCCCCCTCATCCGAGTGGGTCGCGACGACGGCCGTGAGCCGAGCGACCACTGCATCGCGGAGAGCGGTGGGTTCGACCACTCGCACCTCCGGTCCGTAGGAGGCGAGTTCGTCCGCGAGGATGTGCAGGTCGACGAAAGGTACGAGGATCCCCTGGGTGGCAGCGGGCGTCGCGCGACGGCCGAGGCGCAGCGACGCCTCTGTGCCCGGCGTCACCTCAAGGAGAGCCGAGTTCTGCGCTGCGACGTTCTCCAGACCCGCCAGCGCGCGTTCCCCCGCTCCGTCCCGGAGTTCCGGATCGAAACTCTTGGGTGTGATCTTCACGTCGCCGACGATCCTGCTCAGCAGGAACATCCGATCGGCCTCGATGTCGACGTCCACGCCGAACACGTGCCAGCGCGCCTCGTAGTCGACGAGCGCCAGGGGGCGGATGCTGCGGCGGCGCGGCGAATCCTCTCCCGGCTTGAGATAGTCGAACAGAACCACGCGGCTCTTCTCGATTGCCTCCTGCAGCTGCGGGAACGCCGCATCGCGGGCCGTGATGCGGGGCGCGAACCCGATGATCGGTTCGTCGCCGTCGATCCCGAGCGCGCGGATCTTACGAACGCCTGCTTTGGCGTCGCCCGACGCGGACTCCGCGCTCCACACGCTGCCTGCCAGCTGAAGCACAGCGAGCTCGGCAGCCGTGAACTCGATGTCGCTGGGCAGGTCGTATTCCGCCTGCGGAATGCGATACCGCGCCTCGCGGAGATCATTGGGATCGGCCTGATCGCCGATCGTCTCGACGGGAACTCCGAGTGTGCGCAGCTCGTCCTTGTCGCGCTCGAACATCTTCTCGAGCGCATCCCAGCGCACACCGGCATCCGCTCGCTGACGGTACCCCGACACATTGTCGAGGATCTGCTGCTTCGTGAGCCCGATCTCCGTCGCCATGAGCGCCACGACGAGGTTCGTCAGACGCTCTTCCGCCGGAATACGGGCTGCCATCACTGCTCCGGGACGGGAACGATGCCCAGGATGTCGACGACGATCACGGTCGCCGGGTTGCCGTCTGCCGCGGGCACGACGACCAGCAGCTGAGACCCGACGGTCGCGCCCACGAGCTCCTCCGCGGCGGGGCCGATGTTCGGCTCCGCGCCCCACGTGCTCGAGGTGACGGTCTTGTCGTCCCAGCCGAGCGCCATGATGTTCGTCACGATGGTCGAATCCTTCTCGACCTTCGCGCCGTCGCCCTTGATGAGGGTCTGGGTCACGGCGGATTCGGGCGCTGCGCTGTCGGGGATGATGACACCCGGCGTGCCGTCGGGTGCGCGCACGACGGTCGGCAGACCCCGTGCGTCGTTGAACTGCGACGCGCCTTCGGCGTGTGCGAGGTAGACGTCGAGGACGTCGACGACGGCGACGATGTTCTCGTCCTTCGCGAGGCCGAAGGCCTCGACGTTCGCCTCGCCGAAGTCCTCGGGGGTGAGCACCGCCACGACACGGCTACCGCCGGTGGCGCACTCGAGCACGGACTCGAGGCCCGGAGAGCGCTGGGCCCAGTAAGAGATGTTGTGCACCCGGCTCGTGTCGCCGTTGTACTCCGACTCGTAGAGCTTCTCGCCGCTCTCGCCGCCGTAGAAGGCGATGTCGAGCACCATCGGCTGCACTGTCGAGGTCAGAGTCTCGCCCTCGCCCGTGATGATGTCCGCGAACGCGGTCTCATCGGTCTTGACCGGGGTGTACACGGTGACATCCGGTGCTTCGCCGAGGTCACCCTCGACGGTCACGGAGTCCTCGACGGAGCCTGCGTGGGAGGTCCGATCGCAGACCTCGCCCGCGAACGTCGGACCCGCGGCGCATCCGGTCAGAGTGAGGACGGCGAGGCTGAGAGTGGCCAGAACGGCGGACGTTTTACGCACGCGCTCCAGTCTATTCCGTAGACGGCTCGGATTCGCGCGAACCGGATGCAAGACGCGCGCCCTCCGCGGCCTTGGCCGCCTCACGGGCGCGCTTTCGGAGGTTCTTGTCGTTGATCTCGCGATCGCCGACGGCGCCGGGCGTCCACTGCTCGACATCGGCGTCGCCGTAGCTGCTCTTCGACGCCCGACGCTTGACCTGGGGCGCGACAGCACCGGGAGCGAGTCGTCGCGCGGTGAGCAAGAAGCCCGTGTGCGCCACCATGCGGTGGTCCGGTCGCACGGCCAGACCTTCGACGTGCCAGCCGCGCACCATCGTCTCGGAGGCTTCGGGGTCGGTGAACAGCCCCGTGCTGCGGATGTACTCCGCGACACGCGACAGCTGGGTGGCGGTGGCGACGTAGCAGAGCACGACTCCGCCGGGCGTCAGGGCGTCGGCGACGACGTCCATGCACTCCCACGGAGCCAGCATGTCGAGGACGACCCGATCGACCGAGCCTGCGGGGAACTCGCCGGGCAGGGCCTCTGCCAGATCGCCGACGACGACGTCCCAGGTGTCGGGAGTCGCGCCGAAGAACGTCTCGACGTTGCCGCGCGCGACCTGCGCGAAGTCCTCACGTCGCTCGAACGACACCAGACGTCCGGCGGGTCCGATCGCGCGGAGCAGCGACAGCGACAGCGCTCCGGAGCCCACTCCGGCTTCGACGACGACGGCGCCCGGGAAGATGTCGGCCTGCATGACGATCTGCGCCGCATCCTTCGGGTAGACGATCGCCGCACCGCGGGGCATGGACATCGCGAAGTCGCGCAGCAGCGGACGCAGCGCGAGGTAGTCGTGCCCCGAGCTGTTCGCCACGACGGAGCCATCGGGAAGACCGATCAGGTCGCGATGCTTCAGGACGCCCTGGTGGGTGTGGAGTTCGCCGTCCTCGCGGAGGGTCACGGTGTGCAGGCGCCCCTTCGGGCCGGTCAGCTGCACCCGGTCGCCCTCTCGGAACGGCCCGCTCGGCCGCTGTGAGGTGGTGGAGGTCATCGGGTGGCTCCCGTCATGGAGTTCTTGCGATCGAACAGGTCGATCAGGTCTGCGGCAGTGCGGCCCTCGAGCGTCGGCCAGAGCTCGTGCGCTCCGACATGGTCGAGCGGCACGATGTGCGGGACGCCGAGCGCCACGGCGCCGGAGGCGATTCCGGCGCGGAGCCCGGTCGGCGAGTCCTCGATGACGACGGCGTCGGCGATGTCGATCTCGAGGAGCCCTGCGGCGTGCAGGTACGGCTCCGGATGCGGCTTGGGGTTGGTCACGTCGTCGCCGGCCACGACGATGTCGAACGCGTCGAACTCGATCAGGTCGACGACGCTGAGCGCCATCCGGCGGAGGGACATGGTCACGAGCCCGGTCGGGATCCCCGCCGATCGCAGGTCCTGCAGCAGCTCGCGCGCCCCCGGACGGAACGGCACGCCCTGAGTGCGCAGCGCCTCCTGCACTCCGTCGGTGAGAAGAGCGACGATCGCTTCGGCATCCATGTCGACACCGGCGTTCTGAAGGATGATCGCACTGTCGATCAGACCGTTTCCGACGAGCTGGAGCGCGTCCTCGTGGCTCCACGAGCCCCCGAAGGACTCGACCAGCTCCGTCTCTGCAGCCATCCAATACGGTTCGGTGTCGACGAGTGTTCCGTCCATGTCCCAGAGGATCGCGCGGGGCTGTCTGCTCACTGAACCATGTTAGCCGTGGCTCCGCCCCCTCCTCGCGCGGTCGGACTAGCCTGGAGGGATACCGATCCGATATCGCGAAGGGAGCCCATGATGGATGTCCTCGGTTCACGCATCGTCATCGTCGCCTTCGACGGCTGGAACGACGCGGGTGAGGCTGCGAGTGGAGCGATCGCCGCATTGCGCGAGACCACCGACTACGACCTCGTGCACTCGATCGATCCCGAGCTGTACTTCGACTACCAGTACACGCGCCCGGCGACGAAGATGGATGCCGAGGGGCGTCGTCAGCTCACCTGGCCGGAGGCCGGCCTGTGGCGTCCACGCGACCCGGGTCCCGGCCCGGAATTCTGGGTGCTGACCGGTGTCGAACCGGCACGCACATGGCAGTCCTTCGCCTCGGAGTTCATCGACATCGCGCTCCGCGACGACATCACCGGCTTCGTGACGCTCGGTGCGATGCTGTCGGACGTCCCCCACACCCGACCGATCTCGATCTTCGCCTCGAGCCAGAACGAGCAGGTCCGCGAGGCCCACGGGCTCGAGCGCTCTCTCTACGAGGGCCCCGTCGGGATCCTGAGCGTCATCGAGCACTTCGCCGAGAGCGCGGGCATCCCGACCGCGAGCCTCTGGGCGAGCGTGCCGCACTACGTCGCCTCGGCCACGCCGTCGCCCAAGGTCACCCTCGCGCTGCTCGATCGCCTCGAGGAGCTGACCGGTGTCGACGTGCCGCGCGATCACCTGCGCACCGAGGCCGCGGCGTGGGAGGCCTCGATCGATGCCGCAGCCGCGGACGACGAGGACATGACGGAGTACATCCAGCAGCTCGAGCGCACCAGGGACACGTGGGACTCCCCCGATGCCTCAGGCGACGCGATCGCCCAGGCCTTCGAGCGCTACCTCAAGCGCCGCGGCGACGGCCCCGGGGACCACCACAAGCGCTAGTCTCTGACGGCCCGTCCCCGCTCAGGCGACGATGACGCCCGTGCCGAGCAGGACCAGCAGGACGGTTCCGAGCAGGATGCGGTAGATCACGAACGGCAGGAAGCTGCGCTTCGAGATGTAGTTCATGAAGAAGGCGATGACTCCGAGCGCCACGACGAACGCGATGCCGGTCGCCGCCAGCGTGTCGCCGAACGAGAAGAACGACGGCTCGTCCCAGCTCTTGAACACCTGGTAGAAGCCGCTTCCGAAGACCGCGGGGATCGCGAGCAGGAAGGCGTAGCGGGCGGCGGCGGCACGTTCGTAGCCGAGGAACAGGCCCATCGTGATCGTTCCGCCCGAACGGGAGACGCCGGGGATCAGCGCGAGTGCCTGTGCGAATCCGTAGGCGATGCCGTGCGGGTACGTCAGCTGGTCGAGCTTTCGGCGCTTGGCGCCGACGTGGTCGGCGATCCCGAGCAGGATGCCGAAGACGATCAGCATGATCGCCACGATCCACAGCGACCGGAAGACGGTCTCGATCTGGTCCTGGAAGAGCAGTCCGAGCACCACGATCGGGATGCTGCCGATGATGATCATCCACCCCATGCGGGCATCGGGATCGCTGCGCGGAACCCGTCCGGTCAGTGAGCGGAACCACTGCGCGATGATGCGCACGATGTCGCGCCAGAAGAACACCACGACCGCTGCCTCGGTGCCGATCTGGGTGATCGCGGTGAACGCCGCACCCGGGTCCTCACCTGAGGGCAGGAATGTGCCGAGGATGCGCAGATGGGCGCTGGAGGAGATCGGCAGGAACTCGGTGAGTCCCTGGACGATGCCGAGGATGAGCGCTTCGAACAGGTGCATGGAGGAGCTTTCTGAATCGTGGAGCGCGGACGACGAGCCGAAGGCTCAGTACGTGCGCAGCAGATCGGCCAGCACCCGCTGACCGAAGACAAGCGATTCTACGGGTACGCGCTCATCGACTCCGTGGAACATGCCCGTGAAGTCGAGGTCTGCAGGAAGCTGCAGCGGAGCGAAACCGTATCCGGTGATGTCCAGATACGCGAGCGCTTTGTTGTCCGTGCCCGCTCCCAGCAGATACGGGATCACCGGCACTCCCGGGTCGTGGCGACCGAGGCTCGCGACCATCGCGTCGACCAGTTCTCCCGCGAAAGGCGTCTCCATGCCGATGTCGCGCACGACGATCTCGATCTCGATGTCGTCACCGACGATCCGCTGCAGCTCGGCGAGCACATCGTCCTCGGTGCCGGGGATGACGCGCACGTCGATCAGAGCCTCCGCGCGCTCGGGAATGACATTGTGCTTGTAGCCAGCGGTGAGAGCTGTGGGGTTCGTGGTGGTGCGGAACGACGAACGCAGGAAGGCCTCCGCAGGGCCTGCCGCGGAGGCCAGAGCATCGGGGTCGTCCACCGAGCGTCCGGTGAGGTCGCTGAGACCCTGCAGAAGGGCCTCAGTGGTCGAGGTCAACCGCAGCGGCCACCGGGTCCGTCCGATGGCCGCCACGGCCTCGGCGAGCTTCGTGACGGCGTTGTCGTCGTGCAGGCGGCTGCCGTGACCGGCGCGCCCCTTCGCTACGAGACGGATCCAGATCAGCGCCTTCTCGCCCACCTGCAGCAGATAGGCACGGCGGTCGTCGACGGTGATCGAGTACCCGCCGACCTCGCTGATCGCCTCGGTGGCGCCGGCGAACCACTCGGGCTTGTTCTGCACGACCAGCGCCGAACCCTCGACCCCGCCGTTCTCCTCGTCGGCGAAGAACGCCAGGACGAGGTCTCGCTCGGGCTGCTCCCCCGCGCGCAGGATGTCGGCGACGGCAGTGAGGATCATCGCGTTCATGTTCTTCATGTCGACGGCACCGCGGCCCCACAGCATCCCGTCCTTGACGATCCCGGCGAACGGATCGACCGTCCAGTCCTCGGCCATCGCCGGAACGACGTCGAGGTGCCCGTGGACGACCAGAGCCGGTCTGCTCGAATCCCGGCCGGGGACGCGCGCCATCACATTCGTGCGCCGCGGGATCGGTTCGTAGTACTCGACCTCGAGGCCCAGTTCCTCCAGATACGCGCCCACGTACTCGGCGGCTTCGCGCTCGCCCTTCGCATTGCCTCCGCCAAAGTTGGAAGTGTCGAAGCGGATCAGGTCGCTCGCGATGCGAACGACCTCGGGAAGGGACGGATCGGTCATGTGCCCAGGCTATCGAAATGCCGTGGCGCGCCCGGGCGTCGCCGTCGGTTTCAGGGAGCCTCGAAGCTCGTGCTAATGTAAATCTTCGTTCGGCAACGAACATCCAACACCTGCGCGGGTGGCGGAATGGTAGACGCGCTACGTTGAGGTCGTAGTGCCCGTAAGGGCGTGGGGGTTCAAGTCCCCCTCCGCGCACGGACAGGCTCCGGATATCGTCACGATATCCGGAGCCTTCTTCGTTCCCAGCGAACGATTCGCGTCGGGCCGCTCGGGGCGGAACTCCTCCCAGAGCCCGCCCCGCACCCTCATATGCCGGCTGCCTGCCCGATTCAGGCCGTTCCCACTCCGAACACCAAACCGAGCACGTACGTGATCGCCGCGGCTCCGAAACCGATCGCGAGCTGTCGCAGAGCTCGACGCAGGGGCGGTCCGCCGGACAGTATCCCGACCATGGCACCTGTCGTCAGCAGGGCGACGCCCACGAGCACGAGCGCGACGATGACGGCTGTGGCACCGTCAAGACCGAAGATCCAGGGCAGGACCGGGATGATCGCACCGGAGGCGAAGAGCAGGAAGCTCGAGATCGCCGCCGTCCAGTCGCTGCCGACGATCTCATGGTCGTCGCCCGCGTGGATGCTGACGGGACCCGTCGTAGTGCGTTCGGCACCCGCTCGGGCTGCAGCGACGATGCGTCCCGCGCGGGCCAGGGCCTCTTCCTGGCCTATCCCCCGAGCGCGATACACGAGTGCCAGCTCATTCTCGTCGATGTCGAGGTCGGCCGCGGATGCAGCGGCATCCTCGTTGGCTTCGGTGGCCGCGAGGAGCTCTCGCTGCGATCGCACGGAGACGAACTCCCCCGCTCCCATCGACAGTGCGCCCGCGAGCAGCCCCGCAATCCCGCTGAAGAGCACGAATCCGGAGCTCACGCCGGTGGCCCCGATGCCGAGCACGAGGGCGAGGTTGCTGACCAGACCGTCGTTCGCGCCGAACACGGCCGCGCGGAACGACCCGGACAGCCGCCGCCTGCCTCGTGCGGCGAGGCCGCGCACGACCTCGTAGTGGACCTTCTCGTCGGCGCGCATCGCGGGAGTCGCGTACTGCTCCGAGTCGTATGGAGAGCGCGCCTCGGCGTTCTGTGCGAGAGCCAGCACGAAGATCGATCCGAACCGACCGGCCATCCAGCCGAGGAGTCGGGAGCGGATGCCGGCTCGGGGCAGCCTCGAGGGCTCAGCGCCCAGCAGGTCGAGCCAGTGCTGCTCGTGGCGGCGCTCTGCGTCGGCGAGGCTGAGGAGGATCTCACGCTCCTCGCCGGTGCGTCGATGCGCGAGGTTCTGGTAGATCATGCCCTCGGCACGCTCCTCGACGAGGTAGCGGGCCCAGCGGCGGCGGTCTGCGGGGGTGGGTTGTGCAGCGGCGGGCTCGGCGGCAGCGGGGGCTGTCATGACGTCTCCTGATCGGTGGAGCCCCGAGCGGGGCAACCGTTCAACGCTAGCTTCGGGCGGCCTCAGCGTCGTCACGGAGGCCGTGATTGCCAGCTTTTCGGGAATCCGAACCGGGCGTTTTCCCGGTGCCGAGCCGGTCAGTGTCGAACCGGCCCGGCGTCAGGTGCGGACGCGCTTGCGCAGAACTTCGATGCGCGACTGCAACTGCGTGACGGTCGCCTGTGCGACAGCCGGCCCGCCGCAGATGCGCCGCAGCTCGGCGTGGACAGACCCGTGCGGCTCGCCCTTCTGCCTGGCGTACAGCCCCACGAGGCTGTTCAGAAGCTGCCGCTGCTCGCGCAGGGTGCGGTGCAGAGGTGCAGGCAGCGTCGTGGTCTCGGTGGGTCCTGCCTCGGCCTCGCGGACCTCTCGCAGGCGCGACTGCCGCGCCTGGCGTTGCATGAGCAGCTCGTGCACGTGCTCGGGCTCGAGGAGCCCGGGGAATCCGATGAACTCCTCCTCCTCGGGCGTTCCCGGTTCGGCGAGCTGACCGAACTCCTGTCCCTCGAACACGACGCGGTCGAAATGCGCCACCGACGACAGTGCCTGATAGCTGAACTCCTGGGTCAGCGCGTCTGAGGTCTCTTCTTCGCGGTTCGCGGCATCGAGCAGCGAGTCCTCGAGACCGTCGTCATCGTTCGACTGCCGGTCGAGCGCATGCTCGCGCTGCTTGTCCATCTCGTTCGCGAGCCCCATGAGCACCGGGACCTGGGGCAGGAACACACTCGCCGCCTCGCCACGGCGCCGGGCACGCACGAAGCGACCGATCGCCTGGGCGAAGAAGAGCGGAGTCGAGGACGAGGTCGCGTAGACACCGACCGCGAGGCGAGGGACGTCGACGCCCTCGGACACCATGCGCACCGCGACCATCCAGCGATCCTCGCTGGCGCTGAACGTCTCGATGCGCTCCGATGCGGTCGCATCGTCCGACAGCACCACGGTGGGCCGCTGACCGGTGATGCTGTGCAGGATCTTGGCGTACGCGCGGGCGACGGTCTGATCCGTGGCGAGCACGAGTCCGCCGGCATCCGGCACATGGTTGCGGATCTCGGTGAGGCGGCGGTCGGCGGCGGACAGCACCGCCGGCATCCACTCGCCCTCGGGGTCCAGCGCCGTGCGCCAGGCCTGCGACGTGACGTCTTTGGTGTTGTCCTGCCCGAGGTGGGTCTCGAGCTCGTCGCCGGTGCTGGTGCGCCAGCGCATCTTGCCCGCGTACATGTGGAACAGCACGGGTCGGACGACACCGTCGGCGAGGGCGCGGCCGTAGCCGTAGTTGTAGTCGGTGCGCGAGATCCGCGCGCCGGATTCGTCGGGGTGGTACTCGACGAACGGGATGGGCGCGGTGTCGCTGCGGAACGGGGTTCCCGAGAGAAGCAGACGGCGTTTCGCCGGCCCGTAGGCGTCGCGGATCGCGTCGCCCCAGCTGAGCGCGTCGCCGCCGTGGTGCACCTCGTCGAGCACCACGAGCGTCTTGGCGTCCTCGGTGAGATGCCGGTGGACCGAGGATTTGGCGGCGACCTGAGCGTACGTCACCACCGCACCGTGATAGTGCCGCGCCGGCGCCCAGTCGCTGTTGCGGAACCGGGGGTCGAGTCGGATGTGCACGCGCGCCGCGGCGTCGGCCCACTGCGTCTTGAGGTGCTCTGTCGGGGCGACCACGATGATGCGGTTGACCTCGCCCATGCGCATGAGCTCGACCGCGAGGGTGAGAGCGAACGTCGTCTTCCCGGCGCCTGGTGTCGCGGCCACGAGGAAATCGCGCTGGTCGGCCTGGAAGTACTGCTCGAGCGCCTCCTGCTGCCACGCGCGCAGCTTGTTCGCAGTGCCCCAGGGGGCGCGCTGTGGGAAGGACGGAGAGAGCATCGAGACAACGATAATCGCTGCCGCCGACACTCGGCACGCTCGCGGCCTCCGCCGCGCGCGTCCTCGCCGCGGATGCTCGCACACGAGTAGGCTCGGTCACTGCGCAGCCGCCATCGATGTGCTGCGTCCGTTCGCGAAGGAGAGCTGGATGACAGACCAGGATTCGACCCGGACCCCGCATCTCGACAACGAGAGCGTGCACCCGTGGCGACGTTTCGTCGCGATCGGCGATTCTTTCACCGAAGGCATCGGGGATCCCGACCCCTCGCACCCCGGGAATCATCGCGGCTGGGCGGACCGCGTCGCCGAGGTGCTGTCGCGGCAGGTCGACGACTTCGCGTACGCGAACCTCGCAGTGCGCGGCAAGCTCATCGCCCAGATCGTTCGCGACCAGATCGAACCGGCGATCGACCTGCACCCAGATCTCGTCTCGATCTGCGCCGGTGGGAACGACGTGATCCGCCCCGGCACAGATCCGGATGCCATCGCCGTGCAGCTCGAGGATGCCGTTGCGCGGCTCTCCTCCACCGGTGCGGCCGTGCTGCTCTTCACCGGCGTCGATACGGCTTTCACCCCCGTCTTCCGCGCCTTCCGCGGCAAGGTCGCGATCTACAACGAGAACATCCGAGCGATCGCCGAGCGCCACGACTGCATCGTCGCGGACCAGTGGGCGCTCAAGGTCGTGCAGGACATGCGCTTCTTCGACGATGACCGACTGCATTACAACCCGCTCGGGCATCACGAGATCGCGAGGATGGCGCTCCGCGCCCTCAACGTCCCCAACGATCTCGAATCGATGCAGCCGGAGCCGCTGCCGATACGCACCTGGCGAGAGGCACGCTCCGAGGATCTGGGTTGGGCGCGCGAGCACCTCGTCCCCTGGGTCCTGCGACGTCTGCGCCACGAGTCCTCGGGCGATCACATCATGGCGAAGCGTCCGGAGCCGTCGCCGGTCGTGTTCCCCGGCCTCGACTGACGGCCCTGCTCGGGAGTCGGCCCGACGTGAGCGCCCACAGAGCCACCGCCGCGGCCGACGCGACGTTCAGAGAGTCCACGCCGCCGGACATGGGGATGGTCACGACCGTGTCTGCGATCTCGAGGGCAGTGCGGGAGAGCCCGTCGCCTTCCGCTCCCATCACGACCGCGACGCGTTCAGGGCGATCGGCGACATAGGCGTCGAGCGTCACGGCATCATCGCGCAGAGCGAGAGCTGCGACATCGAACCTCGCCGCGTGTAGGTCCGAGACCGCCGACTCCCAGTCCGTGATGCGGGTCCAGGGCACCTGGAACACGGTTCCCATGCTGACGCGCACGCTGCGCCGGTACAGCGGGTCCGCTCCCCCGGGCGACACCAGCACCGCGTCCGCGCCGAGCCCGGCCGCCGCTCGGAAGGCCGCGCCGACGTTGGTGTGATCTCCGACGTTCTCGAGGATCAGCACGAGCGTCGCGCCGTCGATCACCTCACGAACCGTCGGCAGCTCAGGGCGATACATCGATGCGATCGTGCCGCGATGCACGGCGAAACCGGTGACCGCTTCGGCCACCTCGTCCGGGACCACGAACACCGGAACATCGAGATCGCCGACGATCGCTCTGATGTCGTCGATGCGACGTTCCTGCACGAGGACGGAGCGCGGCCGGTGACCTGCGGCGACGGCGCGGGCGATCACCTTGGTCGACTCAGCGATGTACAGACCGCCGGCGGGGTCGCTCGCGGTCCGGAGTGCCGTGTCGGTGAGCGCGCGATAGTCGTCGAGTCGTCGATCGTCCGGGTTCGTCACGCGCAGCAGTTCCACGCGCCCCAGTCTGCCATCGGTCGCTCGGCCGCATCGCGGTCGGCCGCGAAGCCTTGACCACGCGGCACGTCGTAGACTCGCAGAAGGAGGTCCTGTGAGCGCATCGAGTCCGGTCGAGTTGTCGGCCACCATCGCTCGCACCGCCGAACTCCTTCGAGGACGGAAGATCGCACTGCTCACGGGAGCGGGCATCTCGACGGATTCCGGCATCCCCGCCTATCGCGGCGAGGGCTCCCGCAACAGGTCGGACCCTATGACCATCCAGCGGTATCTGGGGGACGAAGCCGCTCGGCGTCGCTACTGGGTCGGTGGGCACCTCGGGTGGCGCGCGTTCGCGAGGGCGGAACCGAATCCCGGTCACCTCTCGCTCGCAACGATGGAGTCGTCTGGGCAGGTCAGCGGAGTCATCACGCAGAACGTCGACGGCCTGCATCTGCGCGCGGGCAGCTCGCACGTCATCGAGGTGCACGGCACGATGCGCAGGGTGCTGTGCCTCAAATGCGGCCAGGTGTTCGACCGTCGCGACATCGCGGTGCAGATCGAACAGCGCAATCCGTGGATCTCGGTGCCCGAGAACGTCGCGCTGGCACCCGACGGCGACGTGCTGCCCGAGAGCACCGACGGCTTCATCGTCCCGGTCTGCACGGTGTGCGGCGGGATGCTGAAGCCGGATGTCGTGTTCTTCGGCGAGTACGTCCCCCAGGATCGCTTCAAGGCCGCGGAATCGCTGCTCCGTGCGAGTGACGCGATGATCGTCGCCGGTTCGTCCCTCGTCGTGAACTCAGGGGTCCGGCTGGTCGAGCGCGCGCGCCGCCGCAGCATCCCCCTCATCATCATCAACCGCGAGCCCACGCGCGCTGATGTCTGGGCCGATGTCACCATCGCCGCGGGCACCAGCGACGTGCTCCCCGCCATCCAGGAGCTTCTCGAATGACCCTGCTCACCCTCGTGCGCCATGGCCAGACCGATTGGAATCTGGCTCGCCGGATCCAGGGCGCAACCGACATCCCGCTGAACGAGACAGGCCGCGCCGATGCGCGGACCGCCGCAGAACGCCTCGAGGGAACCACCCATCACGCGATCTACAGCAGCCCGCTTCTGCGGGCGCGGGAGACCGCCGAGATCATCGCGGACCAGCTCGGACTCGGCGCGCCCGTGCTCGTGCCGGACATCCGGGAGCGTGAGTTCGGCGAAGGAGAGGGCATGCTCGTCTCCGAGTACATGAAGACCTACGGCGACTGGCTGGCGCCGGTGCCGGGCGCAGAGACGCTCGACGAGGTGGCCGCGCGGGCGATGGATGCTCTGGACGAGATCGCCCGTGATTCTCGTCGACGCTCGACGCCTGTCGCCGAATCCGTGATCGTCGTGGCTCACGGCGGCGTGATCCGCTCGCTCATCTCGCATGTGTCCGGTGGCACCTTGCCTCACGCCGGCGACCCGATCGTCAACGGATCCGCGCACCGCTTCGAGGTGTCGCCCGGGGTGCTGCGCCTGCTGGATCAGTCCGTCCTCATCTGACTCGCTGGCAGAGGGCGCGACTCGACGCTCCGAGCCGACTCAGCGCGCGCGCAAGAGCAGCGAACGAGCATGTCGGAGGACGGGTTCATCGACCATCCGTCCTTGGAAGCGGAAGACACCGCGCTCCGACTCGGCCATTTCGAGCACGGCCCGCGCCCAGTCGAGAGCATCCGCTGCGGGTGCGTAGGCGTCTCGGATCACCGCGACCTGACTCGGGTGGATGCAGGCGGTCGCGGCGAATCCCGATGCCGCCGCGTCGATGGCCTCTGCCTTCTGCCCCGCAATGTCAGCGATGTCGATGTGCACCGCATCGATCGCAGCCTTGCCGTGCGCGCCGGCTTCCAGAAGCACCCGAGACCGTGCATATCGAGCGACGTCGCGATAGCCGCCGGTCGGAAGACGGCTCGATGTCCCGCCGAGAGACGCCACCAGATCCTCGGCGCCCCACATCATCGCGACGATCTGCGGATGCGCCGCGATCCGGTCGGCCGCGTGCACACCTCGTGCCGTCTCGCACAGCGCGACCAGCGAGAACCTCTCATCGAAGGCGCCGAGGCTCTCGGGGCTCTCGGTCTTGGCGACCATGACAGTGCGGAAGTCCGTCTGGGAGAGCGTCGACAGATCTGAGGCGAAGGCCTCTGACCCTGGCGGGTTGACCCGCACGATCACCCGATCGGGATCGAGGTCGGCATCGATGAGGTGGCCCCGGGCTGCCGCCTTCGAGTCGGGGAGAACGGCGTCCTCGAGGTCGAGGATGACGGCATCCGCCTTCTCCAGCGCTCCCCGGAAGCGTTCGGGGCGATCTGCCGGACAGAACAGCAGCGCCGGTCCGAGTTCGAAGGTCATCGGGCTCCCCCTTCAGGCAGGCGGTGCACGAGCACCGAACGCGTGGCCGTGGCGACGACCGTCTCGTTCTGGTTGCGTCCGGTGTGGGCGATGGTCACGATCCCCTGTCCGGGGCGCGAAGCCGAGAGTCGCTTCTCGGTGATCACGCTCTCGGTATAGAGAGTGTCGCCCGCGAACAGCGGGTGCGGGAATGCGACGTCGCCGAAGCCGAGCTGCGCGACGAGCGTTCCCTGCGTGAGCTGGGCGACGGATGCGCCGACCATCGTCGACAGCGTCCACATCGAGTTGATCAGGCGTGCCTCGAAGGGCTGCTGCGCGTCAGCGAACGACGCATCGAGGTGCAGTGCCTGCGTGTTCATCGTGAGCGTCGTGAAGAGCACGTTGTCGGCCTCGGTGGCGGTACGCCCCGGTCGGTGGAGATACCGGGCATCCAGATCGAACTCCTCGAAGTAGAGCCCCCGCTGGACGATGTCGTGTGCGCTCACTTCGGCTCCTTCGATCGATGGGAAGGTCGCATGCTGCCACGCTACCCGGCGAGTCCGAGCGCGCGCGCGATCACCAGGAGCTGGACCTCGGTCGTGCCCTCGCCGATCTCGAGGATCTTGGAGTCGCGGAAGTGACGAGCCACCGGGAACTCGTTCATGAACCCGTTGCCTCCGAATATCTGGGTCGCGTCCCTCGCGTTGTCCATGGCGGCTTCTCCCGCGACGAGCTTGGCGATGGCCGCCTGCTCGGCGAACGGCCGTCCCCCGTCGCGCAGCCTCGCCGCGTGATGCCAGGCGAGCCGGGCCGTGTGCACCCGAGCGCGCATCCGGGCCAGGGTGAACTGGGCGTTCTGACGGGTGCTGAGCGCACTTCCGAAGATCGTGCGGCTCTTCGCATAGTCCACGGCCGCCTCGAGGCAGCCCTCTGCAGCGCCGGTCGACAGCGCCGCGATCGCGATACGCCCCTCGTCCAGGATGCTGAGGAAGTTGCGGAAGCCGCTCCCCCGCTCTCCGAGGAGATTCCCCGCCGGCACGCGCGCGCCGTCGAAGGTCAGCGGATGCGTGTCGGACGCGTTCCATCCGACCTTGTCGTACGGCGCCTCCACCGTGAAACCCGGGGTGCCGTTCGGGACGATGATCGTGGAGATCTCCTTGCGTCCGTCCTCGCTGCCCGTGACGGCGGTGACCGTGACGAATCGGGTGATGGGGGTCCCGGAGTTGGTGATGAACTGCTTCGACCCGTCGATCACCCACTCGTCACCGTCGAGGCGGGCCGTCGTGCGCGTCGCCCCCGCGTCGCTGCCGGCCTCGGGCTCGGTCAGACCGAAGCCCGCGAGAGCACGACCGGCGAGCAGATCCGGGAGCAGCTCCTGCTTCTGCTCCTCGGTTCCGAAGCGGAACACCGGCATCGCTCCGAGGCTCACGCCCGCCTCGAGAGTGATCGCGATCGACTGATCGACGCGACCGAGAGCCTCGATCGCGATGCCCAGGGCCATGTAGTCGCCGCCCTGTCCGCCGTGCTCCTCGGGGAAGGGCAAACCGAACAGCCCGAGATCGCCCATCTGTCCCACGACGTCCATCGAGAGCGTGTGCGTGCGGTCGGCCTCGTAGGACTGCGGCGCGACGACGCTGTCAGCGAAGTCGCGCACCATCGCGGCGAGCTCGCGCTCCTCGTCGTTCAGATCTTCCATCATCGGTTCTCCTCCGTCGTCACGCGGGCGACCGGCTGGTCGCGCCGCACCTGATCGCCCACGGCGACCAGCAGGCTCACGACCCCGTCATGCGGGGCGAGCACGGGGTGCTCCATCTTCATCGCCTCGATCGAGACGATCGGCGTGCCCGCCGTCACCGAGTCACCGTCGGCCACGTGCACGGCGACGATGCTCCCCGGCATCGGTGCACGGGCATCTGGGCCGGTCGCCACGGCGCGCTCATCCCGTGCCTGCAGGCGTCGCTGCATGCGCTGGCGGCGATCGATCGGCCGGAGTCGTGCGGTGCGCCCGTCCTCGCTCACCCAGACCGCGCCGTCGCCGTCGATGGCGACGGTGATCTTTTGGCGGTGAGCGTCTGGCGCTTCGGATGCGAAGAGGACCTCGTCCTGATCGGTGAGGAACGCGATCTCGCGCGGCGCGACTCCGCTGCGCGCAGCCCATACGGCGCCGGCACGGCGGGAGGTCCTGTCGTCTGAACCTGGGACGTTGTCGCGCAGAACACCGCCCCTCGCGGCGGCCAGCATCGCCGTCGTCGGCTGCTCAACAGTCAGAGGCAGCAGAGTGTCGATCAGGCCGGTGTCGAGATCCCCGGCCATCACCCGGGAGTCGCGACACAGCGTGCGCAGGAAGGCGATGTTCGTGTCCACACCGAGGACGACCGTGCGCGCCAGCGCCTCATCCAGATGGCGAAGTGCCGTCTCCCTGTCGGAGGCGACGGCGATGACCTTCGCGATCATCGGGTCGTAGAAGCCTGTGACCTCTGAGCCCGTCTCCACCGCGGCATCCACCCGTACGCCGTGAGGCGGATCGAACAGCAGCACTCGGCCCGTGGATGGCAGGAACCCGCGCTCCGGCGACTCGGCGTAGACACGGGCCTCGACCGCGTGCCCGCGTACGGGAGGAGGCTGGTCGAGTGGCCCTCCTTCGGCGACCCGGATCTGGAGCGCCACGAGGTCGAGACCGGTCACCTCCTCGGTGACGGGGTGCTCGACCTGCAGACGCGTGTTCATCTCGATGAAGAAGACCTGCTCCGGAGCATCCGCATCGATGAGGAACTCCACCGTGCCGGCCCCGACGTACGACACGCTCTCCGCCGCCTGGATCGCCGCGGTCAGAAGTCGAGCCCTGGTCGCTTCGGGGATGCCCGCAGACGGTGCCTCCTCGATGACCTTCTGATGACGGCGCTGGAGGGTGCACTCGCGCTCGCCGAGTGCGATGACCGTCCCGTGGGCATCTCCGAAGACCTGGACCTCGATGTGTCGTGGACGTCGGATGAGCCGCTCGAGGATCAGCGCGTCGTCGCCGAACGCCGATGCTGCGACCCGCCTCGCCGACGCCAGCGCCGACCCGAGTGCCGCCTCATCGGCGACGATCTCCATCCCCTTGCCGCCTCCTCCTGCGCTCGGCTTGACCAGCAGCGGGAATCCGATGGCGATCGCCTCTTCGGCGATCTCCGCGTCAGACAGACCGCGGGCATCGAACCCGGGAACGACCGGGACACCGGAACGCACCACGTGGTCGCGCGCCTTGGCCTTGTCGCCCATGATCTGGAGCGCATCGGCCGACGGGCCGATGAAGACGATGCCGCTCTCCGCGCACGCTTCGGCGAGCCCGACGCTCTCCGAGAGGAAGCCGTAGCCGGGATGGATGGCCTGAGCGCCGGCGGCGCGTGCGGCGCCGATCACGGAGTCGATGTCGAGGTAGGACTCCGCTGCGGGAGCCGCCCCGATCCGCACCGCGTCATCGGCCTCCCGCACATGGGGTGCGTCGGTATCGGCGTCGCTGTAGACGGCGATGCTGCGGATGCCGAGATCTCGGAGCGTCCGGATGATCCGGCGTGCGATCTCGCCTCTGTTCGCGACCAGGACCGCGTCGAACGTGTGAGTGTTCTGGAGCTTCATGGCCATCACATCCGGAAGAGGCCGAAGCGCGGTTCGGGCAGTGGGCTGCGGGCGACCACGTCGAGGGCGAGGCCGAGAAGGTCGCGGGTCTCAGCGGGATCGATGATGCCGTCGTCCCAGAGACGCGCTGTCGCGTAATAGGGCTCGCCCTGCGTCTCATACTGCTCGCGGATGGGCGACTCGAAGGAGTCTCGCTCGTCGGCACTCCAGCCTTCTCCGCGAGCGGCGAGCTGGTCGGACTTGACGGTGGAGAGCACGGAGGCGGCCTGCGCCCCGCCCATCACGGAGATGCGGCTGGCCGGCCACGTCCAGAGGAATCTCGGGGAGTAGGCCCTGCCGCACATCGAGTAGTTGCCAGCGCCGAAGGAGCCGCCGATGATCACGGTGAGCTTGGGCACTCGGGTGCTCGCCACAGCCGTCACCATCTTCGCGCCGTCTTTCGCGATCCCGCCGGCCTCGGCATCCGAGCCGACCATGAATCCCGTGATGTTCTGCAGGAACAGCAGCGGGATGCCACGCTGGTCGCAGAGTTCGATGAAGTGCGAGCCCTTGAGCGCCGATTCGCTGAAGAGGACGCCGTTGTTCGCGACGATCCCGACCGGGTGACCGTGGAGCCGCGCGAACCCCGTGACCAGGGTCGTGCCGTACTCCGCCTTGAACTCGCGGAAGCTGTCGGCGTCGATGAGCCGATCGATGACCTCGTGCACGTCGTACGCCGCGTTCACGTCGACCGGGACGACGTCGTAGATCGATCCGAGCTCGGCAGGGGCCCGGCTGTCGTGCACCTCCCAGGCGGGCTGATGCGGGGCAGGAAGTGTGGCGACGATGTCCCGCAGGATCTCGAGGGCATGCTCGTCGTCCTCCGCCAGGTGATCGACGACGCCGCTGCGGCGGGCATGGAGCTCGCCGCCCCCGAGTTCCTCTGCGGACACGACCTCGCCGATCGCCGCCTTCACGAGGGGCGGGCCGCCGAGGAAGATCGTGCCCTGATCGCGGACGATCACCGTCTCGTCGCTCATCGCCGGGACATACGCCCCACCGGCCGTGCACGAGCCGAGGACCGCTGCGAGCTGCGGGATGCGCTCTGCCGACATCCGCGCCTGGTTGAAGAAGATCCGACCGAAGTGCTCGCGATCGGGGAACACCTCATCCTGCTTGGGGAGGAAGGCCCCGCCCGAGTCCACCAGGTACAGGCACGGCAGGCGGTTCTCCAGGGCGATCTCCTGCGCACGCAGGTGCTTCTTCACCGTCAGCGGGAAGTAGGTACCGCCCTTGACCGTCGCATCGTTGCAGACGACCATGACGTGCCTCCCGTGCACGAGACCGATGCCCGCGATCACTCCCGCTGCGGGCGCCTCTCCCCCGTACAGGCCGTCGGCTGCCAGCGGTGCCACCTCGATGAAAGGGCTCCCCTCATCGAGAAGACGGATCACGCGCTCGCGCGGCAGGAGCTTCCCTCGTGCGACATGCCGCTCACGAGAAGCCTCCGGCCCACCCTGCGCGACGACCGTCAGCCGGTGGTGCAGCTCGGCGGCGAGGGACTGCTGGGTTGCGGGCATCGTGTTGTCCTCCTCGACCCACGTGGCGCCGGCCACTTCGCTCTGGCGCACTCGATGCGTTCTCGGTTAGTGTTCACTAACCGATTGCATCAGGTTAGCGAGGATTAACTGAGATGACAAGCCCCGTCACCGCGCGAGATCGCGCCAAGGCAGAGCGCTCCGACGCGATCCTCCGCGAGGCCGCGCGACTCTTCGCCGACAGCGGGTACAACGGTGTGAGTCTCGAGGACATCGGAGCCGCCGTGGGCGTGTCCGGCCCCGCTGTGTACCGCCACTTCGCGGGAAAGCAGGCGCTGCTCGGGGCGGTTCTCGTCAAGGTGAGCGACGACCTCGTCGCCGGCGGAACCCGCGTGGCCGCCGAGGGCGCAACGCCTGAAGAGCGGATGCGCGCGCTCGTCGCCTTCCACGTGGACTTCGCACTCGGTCACGCCGACGTGATCCGCGTGCACGACAGGGATGTCGCGCAACTCGATGCCCGCGATCACGCCGAGGTGCGGCGTCTGCAGCGTGCCTATATCGAGCTGTGGATCAGCACGCTGGCCCCGCTCGTCGATGCCGACGCCGACGAGCTGCGTCTGCGCGTGCAGGCGTGCTTCGGCCTCATCAACTCGACCCCGCACAGCACGCGCGCCGCCGCCCGCCAGCGCTCCGCCACCGCGACAGTGCTCGCCGCGATGGCGGAGTCGGCGCTGCGCGCCACTACCTGAGCAGCATCGCCCGCCCCGGTTCTTCGAGCACGTCTGCGACGTCTCTGAGGAATCGAGCTCCTTCTGCACCGTCGACGAGACGGTGGTCGAACGACAGACTGAGCGTCATCATCTGGCGCAGCGCGATCTCTCCCCGGTACTCCCACGGCTGACGCCTGACCGCACCGACCGCGAGGATGCCGGACTGCCCCGGCGGGAGGATCGGCGTCCCGGCGTCGATTCCGAAGACTCCGATGTTCGAGATCGAGAACGTGCCTCCCGAAAGCTCCGCCGGCGAGGTCTTCCCGGATCGCGCGGTCTCGGCGAGGGCCTTCAGCGCATCTGCGAGGTCGACGAGGGTGAGCGCGTCGGCGTCGCGGATGTTCGGCACGATGAGCCCGCGTTCGGTGGCCGCCGCGATCCCGAGATCGACGTAGTGGTACTGGACGATCTCTCCCGCAGACTCGTCCCACCGGGCATTCAGCCCCGGCGTTCGTGTCAGCGCCAGGCACACGGCCTTCGCGACCACCGCGAGGGGACCGATCCTGTGCGCCGACAGACCTCGGTCCTCCTTGAGCGATGCGAGGAGCTCCATCGTCGCAGTGACGTCCACGGTGTGGAACACCGTCACGTGCGGCGCCGTGAACGCGCTCTCGACCATCGCGGCCGCGGTGTGCTTGCGCACCCCGCGGATCGGGATCCTGGTCTCGCGGACCCGCTCGTGCAGCGCAGCCGCGGAGTCCGGGAGCGGCACACTTCTCGGTGCCACCTTCTCGTCGGCGCGGATGCCGACACGCGCCGCGTGCTCGTCGATGTCGTCGCGTGTGATGACGCGATCCCCCACCGATGCCGCGACGAGGGCGAGATCGATCCCCAGGCGCTTCGCGTAGGCCCGGACGGGCGGAGTCGAGCGGGGACGTTCGACGATCGTCTCCACGCTCACAGTCGGCGATGCGTCGTGCGGTGCTGCTTCGAGAACCGCGGTGTCCGTGACCGGGTTCGCGCCTCCCGCACGCCGAGCACGCCGAGCCGGGCGTCCGGATGCCGACGGCGCAGCGCCGTACCCGACGAGGTTGGGCTGCGCCTTCTCCTCTCCGGGCGACGTCGCGACGGGAGGCTCCTCCGCTCCCTCGACGTCGAAGGCGATCAGGGGCGATCCGACGGCGACGGTCTCCCCCGCCTCCGCGTGCAGCGTCGAGACGACGCCCTCGTACGGCGAGGGCAGCTCGACCACGGCTTTGGCGGTCTCGACCTCGGCGAGCGTCTGATTCAACGAGACGGTGTCGCCCGGAGCGACGAGCCACTGGACGACCTCGGCCTCCGTCAGGCCCTCCCCCAGGTCGGGCAGACGGAACTCGGCGATCATGCGTCCGCTCCCGTCAGGCTGTTCGGGCGATCGAGCACACGATCGACCGCGTCGAGCAGACGATCGAGATCCGGCAGATGATACTTCTCGAGTTTCGCGGGCGGGTACGGCACGTCATGTCCCGTCACCCGGAGAGGTGCGGATTCGAGGTACTCGAAGCAGAGCTCCGTGATGCTCGCGATGACCTCTGCCGCCACCCCGGCCTCGCGCGACGCCTCGTGAGCGACCACCACGCGTCCCGTCTTGCGGACGGAGGCGGCGACCGTGTCGTAGTCGACCGGCGACAGCGAACGCAGGTCGATGACCTCGAGCGAGATCCCCTCGTCCTCAGCGGCCTCTGCTGCCTGCAGAGCCGTGGAGACCATCGCGCCGTAGGTGATCAGGGTGGCATCAGTGCCGGACCGGACCACGCGGGCAAGGCCCATGGGTGCGGCATCCGCCAGCGGCGCGTCGAGGTCGACGTCACCCTTGTGGTGGTACAGACGTTTCGGCTCGAAGAAGATGACCGGGTCGTCGGAGGCGATCGCCTGGCGCAGGCTCCGATACGCGTCTTCGGGACTCGACACGGCGATCACGCGGAGCCCTGCCGTATGCACAAAGTACGCTTCGGGCGACTCCGAGTGATGCTCCGCCGCGCCGATGCCGCCCGCCCACGGGATGCGGATCGTGATCGGCATCTTCACGCGCCCCTGAGTGCGGTAATGGAGCTTCGCGACCTGCGCGACGATCTGGTCGAACGCGGGATAGACGAAGCCGTCGAACTGGATCTCGACGACAGGACGGTAGCCGCGGAAGGCGAGTCCGACCGCCGTGCCGACGATGCCCGACTCCGCGAGGGGCGTGTCGATGACACGCGAGGCCCCGAACTCGTCGAGCAGCCCATCGGTGATGCGGAAGACGCCCCCGAGCTTCCCGATGTCCTCGCCGAGCAGGACGACCTTCTCGTCGTCGCGCATCGCTTGGCGCAGGCTCGCGCCCAGGGCCTTTCCGAGAGTGAGCTCCGTCATGGTCACGCCTCGCCTTCGAAGGACGCGAGATATGCGGCGTACTCGCCGCGCTGCCGCTCGAGCCCGGTGTGCGGCTCGGCGTAGACGCCGTCGAACACGGAGAGCGGAGACCGCGTGACCATGCCGAGGCACTCCGCACGCATCTCCTTGGCGACCACGTCGGCGGCCGCCTGCGTCTCCGCGACCTGCTCATCGCTCAGCTCGCCGATCGCGCGCAGGTGCGCTTCCAGTCGGGTGATCGGATCACGACGACGCCAGGCGTCGAGCTCCTCCTCCTTGCGGTAGCGAGTCGGGTCGTCGGCCGTCGTGTGAGGCCCCATCCGGTACGTCACAGCCTCGATGTAGGCCGGCCCCTTGCCCGAGCGGGCATGCGCGAGCGCCCAGCGCATCGCGGCCATGCAGGCGAGGACGTCGTTGCCGTCGACCCGCAGGCTCGGGATCCCGAATCCGGGAGCACGGCCGGCTATCGGATACTGCGACTGCACCGACACGGGCTCCGAGATGGCCCAGTGGTTGTTCTGGCACACGAAGACCACCGGCGCCTGATAGGAGGACGCGAAGATCATCGCCTCGTTGACGTCTCCCTGGCTCGTCGCTCCGTCGCCGAAGTAGGTGACGGCGACCTCGTCGGCTCCGTCGTGGCGGATGCCGAGCGCGTAGCCCACAGCGTGCAGAGTCTGTGCGCCGATGATGATCTGCAGCGGTGCCACCCGCAGCGCGGCCGGGTCGTGCCCCGCACCCTCCTCGCCTCGCCACATGCGCACGTAGTCGCCGGGCTTCGCACCGCGCGCGTAGATGACACCGGTCTCCCGGTAACTCGGGAAGACGTAGTCCTGGGGCGCGAGCGCCCGGGCGGTCCCGATCTGCGTCGCCTCCTGACCCTGGCACGGCGCCCAGAGTCCCAACTGCCCCTGCCGCTGGAGTGCGACACCCTCGGCGTCGATCCGCCGGAGGATGACCATGTCCCGGTGGAGCGCCCGCAGCGATGCCGCGTCGACGTCGGTGAGGAACTCGTCGAGCTGGGGGTTCGCGATGCGCGTGCCGTCCGGGGTGAGGATGCGCTCTGCGAGCTCGAGATCCTGTGCGGTGTCGGCGATCGGGGTGATCTGCGGTGACATCATCGTCCTCCTCATCAGTGGCCGTCGTCACGGGTTCTACGCGCGGCCCCGGCATCTTCGCCGGTTCACTCGAGCGTACGTCCGCTCATCACCTCGCTCAAGCAACCACGATCGTCTTGAGCATGTTGCCCAATTCGAGCCCGTGCGCCCCTGCTATCGTTTGGCACTATGGCTGGACTTGACCGCATCGATCTGGAACTCCTCGCAGCGCTCGCCGACGACCCTCGGGTCACGATCGTCGCACTGGCGGAGAATCTCGGACTGTCACGCAACACGATCCAGGCCCGTATGGCGCGACTGGAGCAGACGGGCGTGTTCATGTCGTACGAGCGCTCGTTCTCGACCGATGTCCTCGGGTTCCCGCTGCAGGCTTTCGTCAGCATCGGGGTCCGTCAGACCGAGCTGCCTCGCATCATCAACGAACTCGCACGCATCCCGGAGGTCGTGCAGGCCCACGGGCTCAGCGGCTCGATCGACCTGCTCGCGCGAGTCGCCTGCCGCGACGCACGGCATCTGTTCGACACGGATGCCCGGATCCTGTCGATCGACGGCGTCGAACGCACCGAGACGTCACTCGCGATGGGCGAGGTCATCCCGTTCCGGGTCGCCGGACTCATCGGCCTCGCGCGGCGGGAATCCTGAGGAAGCGGCGGATGGCGCCTGCCGCTTCGGCGGGCGTCTCGTAGTGGATCAGATGTCCGACGTGCGCGATCTCCACCAGCGTCCCGTCATCGAATCGCGTCACCAGTTCTCGTTCCACCTCGATCGGGGTGATGTCGTCGCGCTGCGCGGCGATCAGCAGCGTGGGCACGTCGATCTCCGCGGCGAACTCGCTCACATCATGTGAGACGCTCGCGACGAACGCGTCGCGGAGCACATCCCGGTCGGCGAAGCGCGAGAAGTAGGTGTCGTGCTGGTCGTGGATGAACCGGCGGAGTTCACGGTCGGACGTCTTGGCCATCGTGACGCTCATCACCCTGACGATGAGGCGGTTGCGCAACAGCGCGGTGCCCAACTTCTCGGGCAGCCGCGCGCCCAGGGCGTAGTACATGACCGCGAGACGGGTCATGATGCCCTTCGGCCCTTCGAGCGCCGGAGCGCCGATCGGGTTGATCAGGATGAGGCGGGGTGTCGCGAGGCCGCTCGCGACCGCTGCCGAGGTGACGATCGATCCGAACGAGTGTCCGAGGATGACCGCACCGGGCGCGACCGCCGCGGCGAACTCCGTGAGCCATGCGACGTACTCGGCCAGGTCGTAGGTGCGCCCGGGCACGGGAGCGGTCTCGCCGAACCCCGGCAGGTCAGGGGCGATCACGCGCGCCTCCGGGAGGAACGCGAGCACGGATTCGAGACCGTGATGCTCACCGCGGAAGCCGTGCACGGCGATCACGGTGACGTCGGCGTCTGCAGAGCCGTACTCCCAGTAGGCCGTGAGTCCGCCGCGCACCTCCGCCTCGCGGCGCTCGACCGGGAGGCGTTGCAGGCGGTCGGCGTAAGGCGAGAGCACGGTCATACTCCGATTCTAGAGTCGTCGAATGGACACTCCCCGTGTGCCTCCGCCCCGATGTCCGTACCCGGATCTACGGTGAAATCATGTCCACGGCTCCTCCCCTCCCGCACTGGATCACTCGCGTGGGGGTGTTCGATCTCGAGACGACCGGCGTCGACGTCGAGAACGATCGCGTCGTGACCGCGCACGTGGGATTGCTCGATGCAGAAGGCCGAGAGATCGCTGCGCGCGACTGGCTCGCAGATCCGGGCATCGCGATCCCCGAGGGTGCGACGGCAGTGCACGGCGTGACGACCGAGCACGCTCGCCGACTCGGGCGCCCCGTCGGCGAGGTCGTCGCGGAGGTGACGTCTGCTCTGCGTTCGTTGCTGTCGCAGGGCGTTCCGGTGGTCGCGTACAACGCCGCGTACGACTTCTCCCTCCTGGCGCACGAGGCCCACCGACACGGGATCGCTCCTCTCGAGAACCCGTCCCCGATCATCGACCCGCACGTCATCGACAAGGCGTACGACCGCTACCGTCCGGGCAAGCGCACACTCCAGGTGGTCGCCGCGCTCTACGCGGTGCAGCTCGAGGACGCGCACGAGGCTGCGGCCGATGCCGTCGCGGCGGGCCGTGTGGCCCAGGCCCTCGCCCGCCAGTTCACGCTGCCCGAGACGCTTGAGGAACTCCACACGCGGCAGGTGGGATGGGCGCGTTCTCAGGCTGCGAGCCTCACGGAGTACTTCATCCGCATCGGTCGCCTCGATCCCGACGATCGCCTTGACGGCACCTGGCCGGTGCGCGCACGCCGTTCGACCGAGGCGGTGTCCTGCGATGCGATTCCGAACCAGTGACGTCTCGCGTGTCGAGAGCACTTGGAAGCAGTTCGTCCCGTCGGCAGTCCTCCATGACGTAGATCCGCAGCGGTTCCGGTTCGACTGGCACTCTGCCGACCTCGGCGCAGCGAGCCTCGTGCGCTACGACCTCGCAGCGGAGGTGCGATCGACGGCCGAACCTCAGGATCAGATCCTGGTCTGCCATGTCGACGGCCCCGGCGTCCGCGTGTACTCCGATCGAGGCGATCTCGATGCGAGTCGCCCGTGGATATCCGATGGCCGGAGAGTGCATGCCCGCTGGGATGCGGGTGCCAGGGTCACGGCCCTCGTCTTCGAGCGAAACGCCCTGACCGACCTGGCGAGGAGGATCAGCGGCGACGACGACGTCTCCGTCCGCGTGGGCGATCTGGCTCCGCGCTCCGCGCACGCCGGTGCGGCCTGGGATCGCATGTTCGCGTACCTCGAGCAGAGTGCCGCGAATATCACCGACGGAGAAGACGATGACGATGTCCTGCGCAGCGAGCTGGCCCGCCATGCGGCCGCGACGACGCTCGCAGCCTTCGCGACGACGAGTCGCCTCGAGCGCCATCGGCCGGCTCAGAGCGCTCCGGCGCCCGCGACCGTCCGTCGCGCCCTCGACTTCATCGCCGAGAACTCGCACCGGCCGATCACGGTCGACGACATCGCCGCCGCCGTCCATATCTCGACGCGGGGCCTGCAGTATGCCTTTCGACGCGCGCTCGACACGACGCCGGCGGAGTCACTGCGGCAGGCACGCCTCGACGGAGCGCACCGCGACCTGCGATCGGGATCTCAGGTGACCGTCGCCTCGGTGGCGCGTCGATGGGGGTTCTCGCACCCGTCCCGCTTCGCCGCTGCCTATCGAGAGAGCTTCGGTGTGCTTCCTTCTGTGACGGCGGCGAAGCATCGTCGATGACACTATGCGAACAGGTTGTTCGCGCCCGTCGCGCGCCGCGACGTGCCCGCTGAGGGATGCACCCGCTGACACATATATTCCGAGATATGGGTTCTCTCTATTACGGCGGCTCGGAGCCGATCCATATCGAAGATCGAGCGCTTGCACACCTCAAAGTCGTCGTGGCGACGAAGTTGCGTCGCAACGAGAGCTTCACGCTGACGTGGAAGCACCCCGACGGCGAAACCGAAGGCCGCTCGACGGTCTGGCTGCACCCCTCGATACCGCTGCGGTTCGTCTTCGACGAGAGCGAGGCGCCCGAGCTCAGCCGTCGATGGATCGAGGATCTCGCCCACTCGGCGAACTCCAGCGGAGGCATCACGCTCGTCGAGGAGCTCCTGGAGCCATCGGATCAGCTCGCCGGAGTCGACCCGCACTGACTCTCTCGAAACTACCGGCGATCAGAGGACCTGGTCGTCGACAGTCCCGCCTCTGCGTCCGCGGCGCACGACCAGCATGATCACACCGATGATGAGTCCGATCGCGCCTGCGACCATCAGGATGTAGCCGACCATGTTGAGGTCGATCCATTCGATCTGCACATTGACGGCGAACGCGAGGATCGCTCCGATCACGAACAGTGCGATTCCGGTACCGATTGTCATGGTTCCTCCTGAATGGTGGCGGACATCCTGAGGATAACCATGGCACGCCGCGAGCGTCACCCCTGGGGTCAATCGATGCGATCGGCCGGCGTTCGGCCACAGCGCGACGAGCGAGAGTACTGCAGAAGTAGGGCGGGCGGGACTTGAACCCGCGATCGTTGGGTTATGAGCCCGGTTCGAAACAGCTCCTGATTCCCCTGAATCTAGACGTTGTTTCCACTGTCAGCACGTGTTGCAACGTTCCCGTAACAGCCCGTATCCCGCAAAAGTGACCAGATTTCCGCCCGAAGTGGATCCGCTGCTCGGCTATACCACGGATGCACGACTCGGTCTGTCCTCACACATATCGCCAGTGCGACATTCTGACGAGAGATGCGATCTTGCCGCAAGGGTGGCGTGGTGGAGGTGGCGATATGACCTTGCCGATCATGGATGGCCACGGGAACATCCACCGGCTCTCGGGGCCAGGCGGAGGACAGTTCGCCGGGCGCCCCACGGCGCCGCCGGTAGCTCCGCTCAGCGGCGCTGCTGACACACGCCGAGCTCGCGTGCGCATCGGCTGGCGACACCCGCTGAACCCCGCGAACGACGACATCCCTGTGGACCTCCCCGGCGACTCCCGACGAAAGAGGGAGGGGCTCAGTTGGTACCGGCGAGGACGAGGGACGACGTCACCGAGCTCACGTGCCGTGGACGTCCGCTCCTTCGTGACCCACGTCTCGATCCCGACGTACGCCTCCCATCAGGCCCCGATCACCATCACCGTGGATGGGGTCTCATCCGGAGACGAGGTCGCACGTGAGTACCGGGCCGTCGACGGAAAACTCTTCCGCCAGGTCTGGGGCATCGAAGACCCGGGAACCGGGCAGGTGAGTCCAGTCGTTCCCCCGAGTGCATCCTGGGCTCCGACTGAGTCCGGGCGCGCATACGGCCTTCGACCAGTGCCGGCAGACGCAGAGTGGCTTACGCAGGAGACGGAGCGCACTCCCCCAGTTGCTGCCGAAACCGAAGAACGCGCTGCGCAGATCGCGCAGGAGCTGGTCAGCGGGTACGCGTCGATCGACGGTGACGTCTGGCAGGTGACGAAAGCACCCGTATACCGGGCACCCATTGTCGAGGACACCCCGCTCACAGCGCCCCTGATGGTCGCCGTGACCCCTGCGCTGGACACGAGCGTGGCGGCCGCTGACCTCGGGCACTACAGCGCTGACAACTATGACCATGGTCAACGACCTCGAAACCCGCCTCCGCCGCGACGCATCGCATGTCGGCTTGCTCGCGGCGCTTATCAGCTGCGCTACTTCCAACGATCAGATCGGCTGGGGTCTGCAGCTGACCAGCCGCAGAGCGGAGTGCTTCTGTGTGCTTCCCGCCGGCCTGTTTGGCGGCGTTCTTGCGTGCGTGGTTCTTGACCAGGATTCTCCGAGGTCGTTCCCGCGCTCCGACCTGAATCAGATGGTGTGGTGTGTCGCCAGGGCGGAGCCCTCGCGTTCGCGCGTGATGCGGTGCACCTTGTCCTCGATGCTGAGGGGCGCGGGCCGCTGCAGCTCGGAGATGAGGGGCGTGCGAGCACCTCACCCACCACATGCGAGGCGCGCCGCCACCGTTGTGCGCTGTATCAGCGCCAACCGATGAGGCGAAGGCCAGTCAGCCGTTCCCGGTGTCGCGACGAACGAACATGAACGAAGCACTGCTCACCAGCAGTGCCGCCCACGCGGCCATCACGAGGCCACCTGGCAGCGGATCGAGGAGACCGACGCCGGCATACGAGGTGAGGAGTTGGATCCCTGCGAGATCAGGCAGGAACTTCAGCGGTGGCAAGACGCTGACGAGGGAGATGGTGAGGCCCAGGACGAGCGGTATCAGCACGATGAGGGTGACGATGAACGTGCGGGCGAGGGCGGTGATCGATGCGGCAATCAGGGCTATAAGGGCATAGTTGATGCTGACTGTCAGCAGGTTCAGGGCCATTGCTGGTGTGAACTCGCTCACCCTCAGCCCGTGCTCACCGAGCGCTGCGTGTTTGAGTAGGACCGCAGCGCTCGTAGCGATGACGCCGACTGCCAGCGCAAGCGCTGCAATGACAACAAGTTTTGCCCCAAACACACGTCCGCGCTGGGGGGTCGCCAGGAGAGTCGTTCGAAGACTCCCATGGAGGTATTCGCCGCCTACGATGAGCGCTGCGAGAAGAATGACGAGGGGCTGTCCGAACCCTGCAGTTTCGAAACCGTGTGCCACCGGCCGGAGCGCTGCACTGGCTGGTGAGGATGGGTCGAATGCAAGGCCCGACGCCAGTGCGAGGGCGGGGGGCGCGACGAGCGCGGCAGCAGTGGTGACCTGAACGCTGCGCAACGTGAACGCCTTGGTGAGCTCGGCGTGGATTGTGCGGATCATGCTCTCCGGCCTCCTGGGATCTACAGGTCTCGTCGAGTGAACGAGATTGCCGCAGCGATCAGCAGTGATGCGGCCCAGCCCGCTTGGACAAGTCCGCCAGTGAGCGGCTCGAGTACGGTGCCGGATGCGGGATCGCTGTGCATCGCAGCACCAGCCGTGATCGGCAAGAACCTCGCACCGTCCCAGAGACCGGCGAGAAAGTCGCCTATGCCGATTACGAGGGGGGTGATGAGGATGAGCGGCAGAATGGCAGATCGCGCCAAAGTACCGATCGCGAACGTGATGACCGCGGTGAGGACCCATGCCACGGTGACGCCTGCGAGGTTGGACCAGATCGCTTCGTTCAGTGTCCACGGGTCAACACTCGTCTGGCCTGCGGAGTGCGTGATGGCAATGGTGCCCCACATCGTCAGGAACGCTGTGGCCGCGACAAGGACCGTCAGCAGCGCTACCTTCACGATGAACACCCGAAGCCGTCTGGGGGTGGCCAACAGCGTGGTCCTGAGCTGTCCTCCCGAGCCATACTCGCTTCCCGCCCAGAGCGCGGAGATCGCGACGACCAGGACATAGCCGAATCCGGCCATCTCGAAGCCTTGAAACTCAAGCGGGATTGGCTCTGATGAGAACAGGAGGGGATCATCTGCGGGCAGGTCAACGCCGGAGCTAGCGTTCGATAGTGCCATGGGCCATGTACCGAGGATCGTCACCAACACGAGGATCCAGGTCGCTCTGGAGCTGACGAGCTTCATGGTCTCGGCTGCGAACAGAGCGATAGTGGTTTGCAGTGCTGTGCGTGAGGGCAACCTCGAGCTGACGTTGGAGTGGGTCATCGCTCTCCCTCTCTGCGTCCGGATGCGCGATAGTCGGAGCACTCTTCAGTGAGCGCAAAAAACGCACCCTCCAACGTGCTGTGTGGGCCTCTGACGTCGGCCGCAAGCCCTTGTGCGACGACACGACCCTGAGCGATGACGACGTAGTCGTCAGCCGCCTCTTCCATCTCGCTCATGAGGTGGCTGGAGACAAGCACGGTCTTCCCGTCTTCCGCTTGCGCGCGCAGGAACCGCCGAATCCATCGGATCCCGTCTGGATCCAGGCCGTTCGTCGGTTCGTCAAGGACGAGGACTTGAGGGTTGCCGAGGATGGCGGTGGCGATGCCCAGGCGCTGTCCCATGCCGAGCGAGAAGCCGCTGATGCGCGTCCGAGAGGCATCTGCGAGCCCCGTGTGCACGAGCACTTCGTCGACACGTCTGGCGGGGATCCCATTCGATTGCGCCACCCATCGCAAGTGCGCGCGTGCGGTGCGATCTTTGTTCGCGCCGGGACCGTCGAGCATCGCGCCGACCTCCCACAGAGGCTGGCGTATGGATCGATACGGCTTTCCGTCGATCAGTGCATGCCCGGAGGTCGCTCGGTCGAGGCCAAGGAGGATGCGCAAGGTCGATGACTTCCCAGCGCCGTTGGGGCCGAGGAACCCTGTGACCCGGCCGGGCCGCGCGGTGAAGCTGACGTCGTCAACGACTGCACGCGAACCGTGTCGCTTGGTCAGGTGGTGTACTTCGATCATGTCTCCAGCCAACCGTGCGGGACGAGCCGGGGCAGTCTGCGAGCGTCGACAGTCTTGACGCAGCCGACATTTCCGTCGCATCCCGGTTTGCGTGACAGGGCGTGTGGGTGGGGACGGCTACAGAGCCGGCGATCCCAGCCCTACCAGGCCGTTCTCGTAGGCGACGACGACAAGCCCAGCTCGGTCACGGGAATCGAGCTTCGTCAGAATGCGACTGACGTAGGTGCGCACCGTCGTCACCGTGACGAACAGAGCCGCCGCGATCTCAGCGTTGGAGAGCCCGCGGCCGACCAACACGAGGGTCTCTCGCTCACGATCTGTCAAGGACGAAACGCTTGCGTCGGCTTGCCGGGAGGAGAACTGACCGATGAGCCGCTTCGTGACCTCAGGCGCCAGGAGAGCATTGCCCTCGTGGGCGACGCGGATCGCACGCAGAAGCTCCGATGGCGGGCTGTTCTTCAGCAGGAATCCCGACGCCCCGGCGCGCAGAGCTTCAAACACATACTCGTCCAGATCGAACGTCGTCAGCACGATCACTCGCGGGCACTGCGGGGCGTGAGAGTCGCGACGTACGCCAAGGCTGCGAGTGGCCTCCAGGCCATCCATGCGAGGCATCTGCACATCCATCAGAATCACATCGGGACGGTGCGCATCCACCAGACTCAAAGCCGAGGCGCCGTTGGACGCGTCCGCGACGACACGCATGTCCGGCTCTGCGTTGATGAGCAGTCGCAATGATTCCCGAATGGCGCGTTCGTCGTCTGCGATGAGCACTCGAATCTCATTCATTGTCGGACCACCTCAGGCGACAACGGAATCGTTGCAGTCACGACGAAGCCAGGCTGAGGCGCTGCTGCATCCGAGGCGATTCGAAGAGTGCCTCCGACGAGCGCGACGCGCTCTCGCATCCCGGTCAAGCCATGCCCTTCCCGCAGCTTACTGACGCCGCGGGCAGGAGATCCGGT
The DNA here is from genome assembly GCF_031843845.1 of Microbacterium sp. WCS2018Hpa-23. Lineage (NCBI taxonomy): Bacteria > Bacillati > Actinomycetota > Actinomycetes > Micrococcales > Microbacteriaceae > Microbacterium > Microbacterium sp. WCS2018Hpa-23. The sequence goes on along the minus strand of NZ_JAVTIZ010000007.1, from coordinate 88,342 downwards.
GCCGTCATCGCGAACCTCAAGCTCGACGCTCGCTGCGAGGACCTTCACCCTGATTGACATCGAAGAGGCCGACGAATGACGGATGACGTTTGTCGTCGCCTCCTGGGCGACACGGTAGAGCGTCGTATGCACGTGCGCCGGCAATCCGTCGAGTTCAACCCCGATCGGGGCGTCGAATGCGGTGTGTATCCCCGCTCGCTGTGCTGCGCTGACAACGTCAGTGAGCGAAGCGGAGAACGGCGAAGACAAGGCAGCGGCCGTCGCCCCTGAAGGCACGCGTTCGGAGCGCCTCTCTGGCACGTTCGGCGGGCCGGAACTGCTCTGCTCACTCACGGCCGCCAGGGCCAGGGAGCCCTCGACGCTCGATCGCTCGTGATGCAGCAACGTCTTCAGTTCTGCGAGCGAGCGACGTGCGTCCATCTCGATATGGCGCAGCGCTTCTCGGAGTTCGTCCTCGTCCAGTGTGGTGACGTGTGCGGAGACACCAGCATGTACCCCGATCGCGCCCAGCGAGTGCGAGAGCACGTCGTGCACGTCTCGTGCCAGACGGAGCCGCTCTTCCGTTCGAGACCTCAACGCGGCATCGCTGCGAGCCTCGCGGGTGCGCACGCCGAGGAACCATGCCGCCGAGAGCACTATTGCGCCTAGCAGTAGGTCCCGCAGGCGGTCTTCGACTCCTTCGGCACGGAAGCCGAGCGCAACCAGGAGCAGTGCCGCGCCGGACGCGACCATCCACCAGGGCATCATCTGGACGTTCCGCCGTTCGGAATAGACGAGCACGCACCAGCCAGTCAGCACGAACGGGTCGAAAGTCATGCCAAGTGTCCATGCGAGACAGGTCGCCAGTAGTGAGACTGCGACGGTGAGTGCCGGCCATTTCCTCCGCAGAAGCATCGCCATGAGCACGATCGTCGCCAAGCTGAGCTGCAATACGCGCGATGCCGTGTCCGGCGTTTCCGCCGTAAGCCACAGGACGGCGATCAGCATGATCCCGACAAGCGCATCCCGGAGCGTGGATACCCACCTTCCATCACCGGTCATGCGGCCTCCCTATCGTGTCGTGCTTCTCACCTGATCGCAGATCCGAACCGCCGCGGGCTACCCCTCGGCGTGAGTCAATAGCTGATGCTCAGCAAGCTCGCGGTAAAGAGCTGTCGACGCGACCAGCTCCTCATGTGTACCTCTACCGACGATCTTGCCCTTCTCTAACACGAGAATCTGGTCAGACGCGATGACGGTCGAGAGCCGATGTGCAACCACAAGCAACGTTCCACCACGTACACCCCTTCGGGAAGTGGTAGGCGGGGACCTATTTCTGACCTGACATTCGCCCAAATACCCGCTCGGTGCCGGAAGTTCCAACATCCGTCCTCTCCCTACATCCGCGTGATCACAGCGAGTATGGAGAGTTTCGAGTAGGGCGGGCGGGACTTGAACCCGCGATCGTTGGGTTATGAGCCCACTGCCTTAACCAGCTTGGCCACCGCCCCGTGAGCACCAGCCTACCGGTCGACCTCGGTCAGATCGGCGTCGCCTCGGCGTGCGTCTGCTGGTGCCCCAGGTAGATGTCCGCGTTCGCGATCAGTCCTGCGCGTTCCTCGTCGCTGAGCGTCCGCCGCACCTTCGCAGGCACCCCCGCCACCAGCGAGCCGTCTGGCACCTCGGTTCCCCCGAGCACGACAGCGCCGCCGGCGATGAGGCATCCCGCACCGATGATCGCGCCGCTGAGGATCACGGCTCCCATGCCGATGAGCGTTCCGTCTCCGATCGTGCACCCGTGGACCACGGCATTGTGGCCGATCGAGACCTTCGCGCCGACGGCGACGGGATGTCCGGAGTCGACATGGACCGACACGTTGTCCTGCACGTTGCTCCCGGCGCCGATCACGATGCCCGCCGAATCACCGCGGAGCACGGCGTTGTACCAGACGCTCGCTCCCGCAGCCAGCGAGACGTCGCCGACGATACGTGCGCCGTCTGCGACGAACGCATTTCCGTCGATCGAGGGAGTCTTCCCGGGGAGTACGAGAACGGAGGATCCGGCAGCGATGCTCATGAGGCGAGACTACCCTCACCTCCCCCGATTTCCGCGTGATTCCGGGGCACTAAGCCGAGCCTTCGCTTGCTTGCGGAATGTTTTCAAGTGAGTAGCGTTGTCTTCATCAGGTACGAGAAGAGCACTTCAGAGGAGCCGAAGATGAGCAAGGTACAGACCGTTTCCACCACCGCCAGCGACCCGACCGTGGCAGCTGCAGCGGCACAGTTCCTTTCGCCCGTCGTCCTCGGACTTCAGGCGCTCACGGTCAACGGCAAGCAGGCGCACTGGCACGTCCGCGGTGCGAACTTCGTCGGTGTCCATGAGCTGCTCGACACCATCGTCGCCCACGCCGGTGACTTCGCAGACACCGCAGCAGAGCGCATCGTCGCCCTGGGCCTCCCGATCGACGCGCGCATCAGCGCCGTGGCCGCGAAGGGCAGCGCGACCTCGGTCCCCGCAGGCTTCACGCAGTCCGACGAGCTCGTCCGCGCCGTCATCTCCGACATCGACGCGATCCTCGTCGACGTGAAGACCGCGATCGACGGTCTCGACGAGGTCGACCTCACCAGCCAGGACGTCGCCATCGAGGTGATGCGCGGACTCGAGAAGGACCGTTGGTTCCTCGTGTCGCACATCGCCGCGTAAGCAGCACCTCATGAGAGAGGGCACCGGGTTCTCCCGGTGCCCTCTCTCATTCGCGCTCGATGTCAGGCTCCGTGCGTGACACGACCGGCGACCATCGTCGCGATGATCGGCATGCCCCGCAGGTCACTGCCCGACGCGGTCAGCGGGTCGAACCCGCACAGCACGATGTCAGCGACCTCTCCCGGTCGGAGAGCCGTGCGCACACTCGCCTGAAGAGCCTGCTCACGCGTCAGCCGCTCTTCAGGGTGCCACGGGTCGCGGTCGTCATCGGTGCGCGTCACGGCCGCGGCGATCGCCTGCCACGGGTCGAGGGGAGCGACGGGGGCATCCGAGCCGAACCTCAGCTCCACTCCCGCGTCGCGCAGGGCACCGAGGGGGTACCCGATCGACGTCTGCCCCGCCCAGTGCTTCCCGACGAGATCGCGGTCGTCGAGAGCATGCTGCGGCTGCACGCTGGCGATCACTCCGAGCCGGCCGAAGCGGGCGAGATCCGCATGCCTCACGAGCTGAGCATGTTCGATCGTGCCCACGGCCCCCGACACGGTGAAGGCATCGAGAGCGCCGGTGACCGCACGATCCCCGATAGCGTGCACGGCGACCGATAGCCCGGCTCCCGTGGCGACTGTGAGCAGCTCGGTGAGTTCTGCGGGCGGGACCGTGAGCACTCCGAAGTTCTCGGGATCGCCAGGGTAGGAGTGCGAGCACGCCGCGGTCCGCGTCCCCAGGGATCCGTCGCTGATGATCTTCAGCGGCCCGACGTGCACCAGACCGCGTCCGGCCTCCGGCGTGTCCGGCGCGTCGTGGAGTTCCCCGGTCCGCAGCCCCGCCGCGATGGCGCGGGTCAGGTCGAACGGATAGACGGCGAACTCGACGCGATGAGAGGCGAAGCCCGCCGCCACCCGCCGCGGCCAGGCATCGGCGTTCCAGGCCATGTCGAAGTCGACGAGGCCGGTGACGCCGCGGGATGCGGCCCGCTCCCCTGCCGCCCGCACGGCGATGTCGCCACGATCCGGGTCGACGGCGTTGAGCCTGCGGGAGATCTCGAACGCGTCCTGTTCGCGCAGCATCCCATCTGCACTCGTGAAGCCTTCGAGCGACAGCGCGGCGGAGTTGAGCCACGTGCTGTGGACGTCGGCATTGATCAGGTATGTGGGTATCGACCCTGTGGCGCCGTCAAGGAGCGCGAGGGTCGGCACATCCGGCCACATGGCGTCTCGGAACCCGCTGCCGACCTTGCGGCCGTCCGGCAGCGGCGCGGATGCCGACATGATCGCCGCTGCCTCCGCCGCCGACGCCGCTCCGCCCAGAGCGACACGCTCGGTCGCGAGGGCCCACTGCACGGTGTGCACGTGGTTGTCCCACAGACCCGGCACCGCCCAGGCACCGTTCGCGTCGAGCACTTCGCCCTGTGGGGCGATCGCGCCGGTGGGAGCGATGTCGCTGATGCGGCCGCCGTCGATGAAGATGTCGACAGGTTCGTCGTCGATCAGGAACTCACGACCGGGGCCGGCGATCCGCACGCCCGTGATCGTCCCGAGGCGGGCATCGATACTGCTCACCTGGTGCCTCCTGCACGGGCTGCCTGGGCACGCCTCATCTCAGCGGCGAGTTCGGGCTGTGCGTACGGGCCGTCGCCCTCGAGCTCCGCGATCACGGTCTCGACGGTCTCGGCGGGCTTGTTCTGGCTGAGCTTGCGCTTCGCGACCACGCGGGTGGGGGTGAGCCGGAAACCGACCGTCCCGGCAGCGAGTCTGGCGACGAACGCCGGGTCGTTCGGGCGCTCCCACATGCCGCGCGGCTCCGGCATCCGACCCTCGAACCGGTCGACGAGGCGATCGAGCACAGCGAGGTTCTCTTCTTCACTGAGTATCTCGGGGACTCCCGCCAGGTGCACGGCGGTGTAGTTCCAGGTCGGCACGGCCTGGACGTCGCCGTACCAGCCCGGCGAGATGTAACCGTGCGGGCCCTGGAAGACGACGAGGAGCTCCCGCTCCCCCATGCCGTGGATCAGGTCGTCTGGCCGGCCGACATGTCCGACGATCGTCAGGTCGTCGCGATCATCGTCGAGCAGCGCCACATAGTGCGATGACACGAGTCCGTGCGGACCGTTGCTCACGATCGTCGTCCATGGGTTCGCATCGATGACTCGCCGGATCTCGGCGACATCCGCGAGCGTGAAGCTGGGGTTCTGACGCATCGTCCCAGCCTATGGCCGCCGGCTCACGCCTGGCAGCGCGGACACCAGTACAGCTTGCGCGCGCCGATCTCCTCGAGGGCGATCTCCGTGCCGCACACACGGCACGGGAGACCTGCCCGGTGATAGACCCAATGACGGTCGTCGCGGCTCGCCATCGCCGCGCGATACTGATCGGGCGAGAGATCGTCCATGGTCATCATCTGACCGGTCTCGACTCCGATCGCGAGCAGGTTCACCCAGTCGTGCCAGAGTGCGCGGACGACGTCCTCCGGTACATCGCGCCCCGGCGTGTGGGGGTTCAACCGCTGACGGAAGAGCATCTCCGCGCGGTACACGTTGCCGATGCCGCTCACCACCGCCTGGTCCATGAGCAGCAGAGCGATCACGGTCTGCTTCTTGCGCACTGCCTGAACGAAGCGTTCCTCATTCTGCGCCGGATCGCCCACGAGCGGATCCGGGCCGAGCTTCGCGACGCTGGCCAGCATCTCCTCGGGAGTCTGCAGCACGCACGCGGTCGGCCCGCGCAGGTCGGCGGCCGTGATGTCGGTCATCAGGCGCAGCCGTACCTGGCCGACGACGGGAGGTGGCCACTCCAGTCCCTCGTAGGCGAGGCCCTTGGTCTGCTCGGACATGCGCACGTGCACTCGCGCGCGTCGTGGCGCGCCGATCGATGCGAGGGAGTTCTCGCCCGCGTCGTCGAGGATCTCGTCGTCGACCACCGTGCCCCGCTGGTTGGTCTGCCCCATGCGCCCGTTCGCGGACGCGATCGTCGGGTCGACCAGGATCTCCCCGGCGAAGTCCCATGCCCCGTAGAGGCCGAGATGAACCCTCAGCCAGAGGTCGCCTTCCGCCTCGAGGAACATCTGCTTGCCGACGGCCTGAACGCTGAGCGCCTCACGTCCGTCGAGCACGGCCGCGCCTTCGGCGAACCGGCCCTGAGGGCTCGATGCGCTCATCGCCTTGCCGACGAAGTTCCGCTCGAACTGGCGCGCGATGCGGTGGACGGAATGTCCCTCGGGCATGTCAGGCTCGCGGGTCCGGAAGAAGGGAGCCGTCGCGCTCGAAGTCCGCGATCTGACCGATACGACGGATGTGGCGCTCGTCGTGCGAGAACGGCGTCGAGATGAAGGTGTCGATGAACGAGGTCACCTCGTCGAACGTGTGCTGACGCGCTCCGATCGAGATCACGTTGGCATCGTTGTGCTCGCGTGCGAGTTCCGCCGTCGAGGTGTTCCACACCAGCGCGGCGCGGATGCCCTCGACCTTGTTCGCGGCGATCTGCTCGCCGTTTCCCGATCCTCCGAAGACCACGCCGAGCGTGTCGATCCCGGACTCCTGATCGGAGACCACAGCCTGCGCCGCGCGGATGCAGAAGGCGGGGTAGTCGTCGACGGCGTCGTATTCCACCGGCCCGTGATCCACGACCTCGTGACCGGCGCCGCGCAGGTGGTCCTGCAGTTGCGTGGAGAAGTCGAGACCGGCGTGATCGGTGGCGATATGGATGCGCATGGCATCCATCCTAGAAGCGCCGAAGGTCAGCGGGTGATCACGGGGCGACACCGGCCGCCGCGGGCTTGAACCCTGCTCGCACGTTCTCGCAGCATCCGGGTCGGCACACGTCGAAGGCGCCGGGCAGCGCGGTGACGTGCGGTCGCTCCTCGTTCGGTCGTCCCTCGAGACGCTCGATGATCAGATCCACGATGCCCGACACGAACGACGGGGCGACGCCCGGGGTCGGCGTCCGCGTGAATGCGAGCCCCGCCTCTTCTGCAGCCTCCGCGGCCTCGGTGTCGAGGTCCCACAGGACCTCCATGTGGTCGCTCATGAATCCGACCGGAACCACGGCGACGGCTTTCCGGCCACGCTCCGGCAGCTCACCGATCACGTCGCACACGTCGGGCTCGAGCCACGGCTGCGAAGCGGGGCCGGAGCGGGACTGGTAGACGAGTTCCCACGAGACGTCCGAGGCAGCGGGAATGCTCGCGCGCACCCGATCCATGACCCAGGCGGCGACGGCGAGGTGCTGCGCGGCATAGGCTCCGCCCTCGCCCCAGTCGATGTCCCTGGCGCCCGAGCGCTCGGCGTCGGCGGTCGGGATGCTGTGGGTGGAGAAGAGGATCTGGATGTCCGCGGCGGCGATGCCCTCGCCGAGGAACGTCTCGACCGCTTCCCGCACGCCGGTCTCGAAGGACTCGACGAACCCGGGGTGGTCGTAGAACGGACGGATCTTGTCGATCGTCACCGTCTCACCGAGCTTCGTGTCCTCGAGGACGCGCGCGAAATCCTCCCGGTACTGGCGGCAGCTCGAGAAGGAGCTGTAGGCGCTGGTGGCGAATGCGAGGAGCGTCGTCTTGCCGTCAGCCGCGGCCTCCGTCACGACCTCCTCGAGATAAGGGCTCCAGTTGCGGTTTCCCCAGTAGACGGGAAGATCGATCCCGCGACGCGCGAGTTCGCCCTCGAGCGCCTCTTTGAGGATGCGGTTCTGCCCGTTGATCGGGCTGACCCCGCCGAAGTGGCGGTAGTGGTGGGCGACCTCTTCGAGACGCTCGTCAGGGATTCCTCGACCTCGCGTCACGTTGCGGAGGAAGGGGATGACGTCGTCCTGTCCCTCAGGGCCCCCGAACCCGGCGAGCAGGATGCCGTCGTAGGCCACCGGGGTGGTCATATACGGCGCGCCGGAGGCAGCAGCATCGGAAGCAAAGAGGACGGTGTTCGGCTCGATCGCGGTCACCCCTCCATTCTTTCATCTCCTGGAAGTGAGTCAGGCCGCCATGCTGGCGTAGGCTGTCATGGTTGCCGTGGGCGCCAACTGCGCTGGGTTGCGGCAGCATCCCCTCACCCCTGGGAGTACCGCTGTGCCTGGAGAGAACCTCACCCGCATCGAAGCGCAGGAGCGCCGCGACGTCGTCGACACCCAGTCGTACGAGGTCTCGCTCGACCTGACGAAGGGTGCCGAGGTCTTCGGCTCCCGCAGCGTCGTGCGCTTCACCGCGACACCGGAGAGCTTCACCTTCATCGATCTGATCGCCCGGGAAGTCCGCGAGATCTCGTTGAACGGCGAGCAGCTCGATCCCGACGAGGTCTTCGCCGACTCGCGCATCGCCCTCTCCGGCCTGCAGGCCGAGAACGTCCTCGTCGTCGACGCCGACTGCGAGTACACGAACACCGGCGAGGGCCTGCACCGATTCGTCGACCCGGTCGACGGTGAGGTCTACCTCTACTCGCAGTTCGAGGTTCCCGATTCCCGTCGTGTCTTCGCGGTGTTCGAGCAACCCGACCTCAAGGCGACGTTCCAGTTCACGGTGACGGCACCGGCATCCTGGAAGGTCGTCTCGAACTCCCCCACCCCCGAGCCGATCGTGCACGACGACGACACCGTCGCCACCTGGGGCTTCGAGCCCACTCCTCGGATCTCCTCGTACATCACCGCCCTCGTCGCCGGCCCCTACGAGTCCACGTTCTCGGAGCTCACCAGCGCATCCGGCCGGGTGATCCCTCTCGGCGTCTACGGTCGCAAGAGCCTGTGGCAGCACCTCGATGCCGACTACATCTTCGACAAGACCCGTGAGGGCTTCGCCTATTACGAGTCCAAGTTCGACGTCCCCTACCCGTTCGCCAAGTACGACCAGCTCTTCGTCCCCGAGTTCAACGCGGGCGCCATGGAGAACGCGGGCGCCGTGACGTTCACCGAGACGTACGTGTTCCGCAGCAAGGTGACCGACGCCGTCAAGGAGCGTCGCGTCGTCACGATCCTCCACGAGCTCGCGCACATGTGGTTCGGTGACCTGGTCACCATGAAGTGGTGGAACGATCTCTGGCTGAACGAGTCGTTCGCCGAGTGGGCATCCACGATCGCCACCGCCGAGGCCACCGAGTGGACCGAGGCATGGACGACGTTCAACGCGATGGAGAAGACCTGGGCGTACCGCCAGGACCAGCTGCCGTCGACGCACCCGATCACCGCGGTGATCAACGACCTCGAGGACGTGCAGGTCAACTTCGACGGCATCACCTATGCGAAGGGCGGCTCGGTCCTCAAGCAGCTCGCCGCGTGGGTGGGCATCGAGGAGTTCTTCGCCGGCGTCTCGCAGTACTTCAAGAAGCACTCGTGGGGCAACACCGAGCTGAGCGACCTGCTCGTCGAGCTCGAGGCGACCAGCGGCCGCGACCTCAGCACCTGGTCGAAGAAGTGGCTCGAGACCGCCGGCGTCAACACGCTGGAGCCGGTCATCGCCGAGGACACGGACGGAACGATCTCGCGCTTCGCCGTCACACAGACCGCGCCGGCCGACTACCCCACGATCCGTCCGCACCGCCTAGGCATCGGCTTCTACAACCTCACCGGCGGCGCGCTGGTGCGCAGCCACTATGCCGAGGTCGACGTCGACGGCGACCGCACCGAGGTACCGGAGCTGCACGGCATCACGCGCCCCGACCTCGTCCTTCTCAACGACAACGACCTCGCCTACGCGAAGATCCGCCTCGACGAGCGCTCGCTCGCCACGGCGATCGCGCACCTCGCGGACATCAGCGATCCTCTCGCCCGTTCCCTCGTCTGGGGCGCAGCCTGGGACCAGACGCGCGATGCCGAGACCGCCGCGACCGACTACATCGATCTCGTGCTCGGCAACATCGGTCGTGAGACCGAGTCGACCACGGTGCGCACGACGCTCGCGCAGCTCCGCACTGCGGCGACCCTGTACGTCACGCCCGAGACGCGCCTCGCGGCGCGCCAGAAGGTGGCAGACGGTCTCTGGGCGCTCGCCGAGGCCGCCGAGTCCGGCAGCGACAGCCAGCTGCAGTTCGTCACGGCCTTCGCCAACGCGCTGGTCACGCCGGATCACGCCGGCATCATCGGTCGACTGCGGTCGGGTGAGGAGACTCTCCCCGGGCTCGAGATCGACGCCGACCTCAACTGGCAGCTCCTCGTCGGTCTCGCCACCATCGGCGCCACGGATGCCGCATCCATCGACGCGGCGCTCTCGTCCGACAACACCGCGAAGGGCGGCGAGTTCGCCGCTCAGGCCCGCGCCGCACTTCCGGACGCCGCATCGAAGAAGGCCGCCTGGGCTTCGCTGATCGAGCGCGATGACGCTCCGAACACGATCGTTCGCTCCGCAGCCCTCGGGTTCGTGCACCCCGCGGGGGCCGAGTCGCTGCGCGCGTTCGTCCCTGCGTACTTCGACATGCTGATCCCGATCTGGGAGTCGCGCACGTACCAGATCGCCCAGTACCTGATCGTCGGTCTGTTCCCGACCGCGATCGCCGACGTCGAGCTCCGCGACTCCACGCGGGCGTGGCTCTCGGCTCACCAGGACGCCGCCCCTGCGCTGCGTCGCCTCGTGCTCGAGAACCTGGCTGACGTCGAGCGCGCGCTCGCGGCGCAGTCCCGCGACGCCGAGGACTGAGACTCGTCTCCCGATCAGGCCTCTGCGCGGTGCGTCCAGCCCGCGCAGAGGCCTGATCGCTACTCTGGAGGGGATGATGCAGCCAATCGAATCAAACCCCGATCCCGCCGAGGTCACGCTCCCTGATTGGTGGATGGACGCTGTCACCGTCCTTCGCGACGTGGGGCTCCAGGCGCTCGGCGTCGTCGCGATCATCGCGGGATGCGTCCTGATCGCGCTGGTGCTCCGCGTCGTGATCCGCCGCATCGTGCACCGCATCGTCGACAGCGCCAAGAACAAGGCTGCGGTCGACGACACCCAGGCCCTCGAGCGGTCCCCGCTGGCCGACATGCGCCTGGTGCAGCGCACACGGACTCTCGGGACGATCCTGCAGAACATCGTCAACGTGATGCTCGTGGTGATCGCGATCGTCCTCGTGGTCAATCATCTCGCTCCGACCCTCCTCGGCTCCCTCACTCTGCTGACGGCAGCCGTCGGTGCCGGTCTCGGTTTCGGCGCGCAGAACATCGTCAAGGACGTCCTCAACGGCATGTTCATCGTCGCGGAGGATCAGATCGGCATCGGCGATGTCGTCGACCTCGGTCTCGCGTCTGGTGTGGTCGAGTACGTCAGCGTGCGCATCACCCAGGTGCGAGACGTCAACGGCACGCTCTGGTATGTGCGCAACGGCGAGGTCACCCGCATCGGCAACATGTCGCAGGGCTGGGCGCGCGCGATCATCGATCTCGGCGTCCCGGTGGATTCGGACCTCGAGAACGTCGAGAAGATCATGCTCGACACTGCACTGAGCCTCTCGAAGGACCCGAAGTGGCGCACGCGCATCATCGAGAAGCCGGAGCTGTGGGGCCTCGAATCGATCGACGGCGACGCTCTCGTCGTCCGACTCGTCATCAAGGCCAGAGCCAACGCGAAGGATGACGTCGCGCAGGAGCTGCGCAAGCGTCTGCGCGCCGCCCTCCTCGAGAACGAGATCTCCTTCCCGAGCATGACCACCGTGATCCCCACCGGGCTCGACGGCGCTCGTCGGGTGCGCGGCGCCAATCCGCCCAAGACGCGTCCGAACGCTGTCACGGGCGTGCCCGTGATCCCGGACCGCGGAATCTGGCGGCGCAAGAAGAACACCGACGACGGGAGCCCGCAGAAGTGACTTTCTACGACGAGGTCGGCGGTCGCGAGACGTTCTCGAAGATCGTGTCGGTGTTCTACCGCGAGGTGGCGCTCGACCCGGTCCTCAAGCCGATGTATCCCGAAGACGATCTCGGTCCTGCCGAGGAGCGCCTCCTGATGTTCCTCGAGCAGTACTGGGGCGGCCCGACCACATACGGCGAGACCCGCGGACACCCGCGACTGCGCATGCGGCACATGCCGTTCCACGTCGATCCCGATGCGCGCGATCGGTGGCTGCGTCACATGCGGACGGCTGTGGACGAAGCGCAGTTGTCGCCGCTCCACGAATCCACGCTGTGGGACTATCTCGAGCGCGCCGCGTATGCCATGGTGAACACATTCGAGCCGTCAGGCATCGGCACATCCGCAGCAGGGCGCCCCACGCTCGAAACGCGATCACGTCAGGAATCAACGGAGAACACATGACGAACACGCCCCTGTCTGCAGACGTCCTGGTCATCGGATGGGGGCTCGCCGGGCTCGTCGCCGCCGGCGAGGCGCTGGATGCCGGCCGTCGTGTGATCCTGATCGATCAGGAGCCGCGCACGAACCTCGGCGGACAGGCGTGGTGGTCGTTCGGCGGCCTGTTCTTCATCGATTCACCCGAGCAGCGTCGCATGGGCATCCGCGACTCGCTCGCACTCGCCACGCAGGACTGGTTCGGAACCGCGGCCTTCGATCGCCCCGAAGACGACTGGCCGCGACGCTGGGCCGAGGCCTACCTGCAGTTCGCGGCAGGCGAGAAGCGCGCCTGGCTGCGCGAACGGGGCGTCAGCTTCTTCCCGGTGGTCGGCTGGGCGGAACGCGGTGGCTACGGCGCTCTGGGGCCCGGCAACTCCGTTCCTCGCTTCCACATCACCTGGGGTACGGGACCAGGTGTCGTCGCCCCGTTCGTCGCCGCCCTCGAGCAGGGCGAGCGTGAGGGCCGCATCACGATCCTCCCCCGCCACCGGGTGACGGAACTCATCACGACGGATGGGGCCGTGACCGGGGCGCGTGGGACCATCCTCGAATCCACCCCGGCTGCTCGGGGGGTCGAGACCTCTCGCGCGGTCATCGGCGACTTCGAGATCAGCGCGGGTGCGACGATCGTGGCGTCCGGAGGCATCGGCGGCAACCACGACCTCGTCCGTGCGGCCTGGCCGGCAAGTCTGGGCGTTCCGCCCGAGCAGATGCTGACAGGTGTGCCCGCCTACGTCGACGGATCGATGCATGCCGTCTCCGAGGCCGCTGGCGCCCGCCTCATCAACGGCGACCGCATGTGGCACTACGTCGAGGGCATCAAGAACTGGGATCCGGTATGGCCGTCCCATGGCATCCGGATCCTCCCCGGGCCGTCCTCTCTGTGGCTCGATGCGACGGGAAGGCGGCTGCCTGTCCCGCTGTTCCCCGGATTCGACACCCTGGGCACCCTGGCTCACTTGCGCACGACCGGGCACGACCACTCGTGGTTCGTGACGTCGCGCCAGATCATCGAGAAGGAGTTCGCGCTCTCAGGCAGTGAGCAGAATCCCGACCTGACGGGCAAGGACGTCGGGCTGCTGCTCAAGTCCCGGCTTGCCAAGGGGCCGACGGGGCCGGTGCAGGCGTTCCTCGACGAGGGCGAGGACTTCATCGTCGAGAATGACCTCGAGTCCCTGCTGGAGCAGATGCGCCGCCACCCGGGCGGAGAGTCGCTCGACATCGATCACGTCCGCCGTGAGGTCGTGGCTCGCGACAGGGAGATGGACAACGATTTCACCAAGGACGCGCAGATCGGGATGCTGCGCTCGATGCGCGGATACCGGGGCGACAAGCTGATCCGCACCGCTGCGCCGCACCGGCTGCAGGACCCCGCCGCGGGACCTCTCATCGCGGTCAAGCTGCACGTGCTCACGAGGAAGTCCCTCGGCGGGATCAACACCGATCTCGACGGGCGTGCGCTCGGCGCTGACGGTGAGCCCATCCCCGGGCTCTTCGCCGCTGGTGAGGCGAGCGGCTTCGGAGGCGGCGGCGTGCACGGGTATCGCGCGCTCGAGGGCACGTTCCTCGGCGGATGCCTGTTCTCGGGTCGGCAGTCCGGCCGCGCCGCAGCGCGCTGATCCGGTCGACGGCTCGCTGCGTCTGTGCGAGCTATTCCGCCGCGCCGGTGCCGCGCACGGCCGTGAGGCCGGTCGCGACGGGACCGCGGGCGAGGACGTGGCCGCGGCGGAACGCGAGACGGGTCCATCGCCCTGACGTCATGACGGGCACATCCTCTTCACCCGAGATGAAACCGAAGGCATCCGCGGCGAACGCCACGCCTCGCGGCAGACCTCCGAGATCGTCATCGGGCTCACCCCAGATCGCCGCGCGCAGCGCACGGACCGCTTCTTCTCCCGACCCCGGCGTCGCTCCTCGCGCGACGGCGCTGATGCCCCACTGGGCTCGCTGGGCGATCACGGATGCCGTGAGGCTCGACGTCGCCTGCCACTGGCCTCGCGGCGGGGCGACTCCTGCCCACGCGGGCGAGAGGCCGGTCTCGGGAAAGGTGAGCGCCCGCTCATCGTCGGTCGGGCTGAGCGATGCCACCACGACGTCGCACTCGAGCTCGGGATCGACCTGGACGATGCGCATCGCGAGCACGGTCGGCGTCTGATCGAAGAGCCCGTGGGGTGCGAGAGCGGCTCCTGTCAGCGCGAGAACCCCGTTCGCCGCCTGAAGTCGCACGCCTTCGTCGGAGATGCGCGTCGCTCGTCCGAGGAAGGTCAGGACGTCTTTCGACGTGGCGGAATCGGCGAGAAGGAGCTGGTGCGGCACACCCTCTAAACTAGCAACGCCAGCGGCATCCGCAGTCGCGGGAAGGAAGTCATGACCGCCGACGCACACGCGATCCGCACCGTCGAACAGCTCCTGGAGGTGCTGGATCTCGACTCGACGCAGGCCCGTACGACCGAGGACATCTTCACAGGGTCGTCGCACGCGATGCCGTCCGGCCGGATCTACGGTGGACAGGTGCTCGCACAGAGCCTGCTCGCCGCCGAGAAGACTCTTCCCGAAGATCGAGCGGTGCATTCGATGCACGGGTATTTTCTGCGCCCCGGGGATGCTGGTCAGGGAATCACGATCGCTGTCGACCGCATCCACGACGGTCGGTCGTTCTCGACCCGTCGCTCGCAGGCGTATCAGAACGGCGTCCCGATCTTCTCGATGATCGCGTCGTTCCAGGACGACGATCCCGGCGTCGAGCATGCTGTGGCCATGCCTGAGGGCGTACCGTCGCCGGACTCGCTGCTGCCCGACGAGCAGCGAGTCGAGGGGCTGCCCCCAGGGACCGCCCGCATGCTGAGCGACCGAGCCGCCGACGTGCGTCACATCGATTCGCCGCTGTTCCTGCCGAGCGATGACGCGCGCGTTCCTCAGCAGGCCGTGTGGATGCGGCTGCGCGCTCCGCTGCCCGACGATCAGCGTATTCATCGCGCGGCTCTGGCATACCTGAGCGACATGACCATTCAGGAGTCGATCCTGCGCGCGCATGGCGTGTACTGGGCGCTCCCCGGACTGAAGGTCGCGAGCCTCGACCACGCGATGTGGTGGCATCGACCGGCTCGTGTCGACGAGTGGCTCCTGTATGTGCAGGAGTCGCCCAATGCCCGGGGAGGACGCGGCCTCGCACAGGGGCGGATCTACACGCAGGCCGGCGAACTGGTCGCCTCGGTCGCGCAGGAGATCATGGTCAGGGTCCCGTCGGAGGACTGACGTCGCACGAGCTCATGTCGTGCGCTCTATCCGGTCGTACGCCAGGTGCAGATCTGACGACCGGTGGCGGTCGGCAGGATCAGCTGTGGCGGGTCAAATGGATGGATCCGCTCAGCGGTGCGCGTATTCGATCGAGGGGCCGACGAACGGCTCCCACGCATCACGCATCTCCTGCGTGAGACGCGTCGGTCGCCCCGTCGCCGCATCGACGAGGACGATGATCGCCGTGGATCGGGCGTAGATCGTGCGAGGAACGGCCGCGGGGTCGTTGTGCACCTCGTAGCAGACCTCGACGCTCGAGCCACCGAGCTTGCCGAACCACATCTGCACCTCGAGCGGACGGCGCTGATACGGCACCGGGGCGAGGTACTCGATCTCCTGTCGCGCGATGAGCGTCAGGATGCCCTCGTCGAGCCCCGAGTCGAGGACCGCGGTCGATGGCGCCTGCTCACCGGGGCCCGCACGCCAGAACGCGCGCACGCGTGCTTCCTCGAGCAGCTTGAGCATCGAGGTGTTGTTGACGTGGTTGAACGCATCCAGATCGCCCCAGCGGAGGTGGATCGGGATGTGCAGGCGGGGCCCCGGTGTCAGGTCGGACATCGTCGGCTCAGTCGCGCGTGAGCTTGCGGTGCGTCGAACGGTGCGGCTTGGCGGCGTCAGCGCCGAGGCGCTGGATCTTGTTCTCCTCGTATGCATCGAAGTTACCCTCGAACCAGTACCACTGGTCGGGCTTCTCGTCGGTGCCCTCGTAGGCGAGGATGTGCGTCGCGATGCGGTCGAGGAACCACCGGTCGTGAGTGATGACCACCGCGCAGCCGGGGAACTCGAGGAGCGCGTTCTCGAGCGAACTCAGGGTCTCGACATCGAGGTCGTTGGTGGGCTCGTCGAGGAGGAGCAGGTTGCCGCCCTCCTTGAGCGTGAGGGCGAGGTTCAGACGGTTGCGCTCACCACCGGAGAGCACACCGGCCTTCTTCTGCTGATCCGGGCCCTTGAAGCCGAACTTCGATACGTACGCGCGCGAAGGGATCTCGGTCTTGCCGACGGTGATGAAGTCGAGCCCGTCGGACACGACCTCCCACAGCGTCTTATCGGGATCGATGTTCGAGCGGGACTGGTCGACGTAGCTGATCTTGACGGTCTCGCCGATCTTGAGGTCACCACCGTCGAGAGGCTCGAGGCCGACGATCGTCTTGAACAGCGTCGTCTTACCGACACCGTTCGGGCCGATGACGCCGACGATGCCGTTCGGCGGCAGGCTGAAGCTGAGATTGTCGATGAGCGAGCGCCCGTCGAAGCCCTTCTGCAGCTTCTTGGCGTCGATCACGATGCTTCCGAGGCGCGGACCCGCGGGAATCTGGATCTCCTCGAAGTCGAGCTTCCTGGTCCGCTCGGCCTCCGTCGCCATCTCCTCGTAGCGGGCGAGACGAGCCTTGGACTTGGTCTGGCGCCCCTTCGCGCTGGACCGGACCCACTCCAGCTCCTCCTTGAGGCGCTTGGCGAGCTTGGCGTCCTTCTTGCCCTGGATCTCGAGGCGTTCGCCCTTCTTCTCCAGGTAGGTCGAGTAGTTGCCCTCGTAGCCGATCAGGCGGCCACGGTCGACCTCCGCGATCCACTCGGCGACGTGGTCGAGGAAGTACCGGTCGTGGGTGATCGCGATGACGGCGCCCTTGTATGCCTGCAGGTGCTGCTCGAGCCAGAGCACGCTCTCGGCGTCGAGGTGGTTGGTCGGCTCGTCGAGCAGAAGCAGGTCGGGCTTCTGGAGAAGGAGCTTCGCCAGCGCGACACGGCGCTTCTCTCCACCGGAGAGCGGCGCGATCGCGGCGTCTCCCGGCGGGGTGCGCAGCGCATCCATGGCCTGCTCCAGCTGCGAGTCGAGGTCCCAGCCGTCTGCGGCGTCGATCTCTTCCTGCAGGGTGCCCATCTCGGCGAGCAGCGCGTCGAAGTCCGCATCCGGGTCGGCCATCAGCATGGAGATCTCGTTGAATCGATCGACCTTCGCCTTGATCGCGATGCCGTCCTGGATGTTCTCCAGCACGGTCTTGGTCTCATCGAGCTCCGGCTCCTGCATGAGGATTCCGACCGAGAACCCCGGGGAGAGCTTCGCCTCACCGTTCGACGGCGTGTCCATGCCGGCCATGATCTTGAGGATCGTCGACTTACCGGCGCCGTTCGGGCCCACCATGCCGATCTTGGCACCGGGGAGAAAAGCCATAGTGACGTCGTCGAGGATGAGTTTGTCACCCACCGCCTTGCGCGCACGAACCATCGAGTAGATGTACTCAGCCACCGAAAAAGCTCCTTCTGTTGGCGTCGAAGATCGACACTCCAGCCTACCGGCCTCTGTGCCTGTCACCGTCGAGACGAGCACAGCCACGGTGAACCATCAGAATCCGCCCCGAAGGGCGGGGATCACCAGTCGATCACGCGGGTCGCGCCGACAAGGCAGCGCCCCTCCGCGAGTTGCGGCATCACCACTGTCACGGGCGCACCCGTCGACGGGCCCACCTGTCCGACGAGACACTCCGTATCGCCCCAGCGCACCGAGAACTGGATGCTCTCGGCCGGGTTGCCGACGGTCGAGACGTCCTGAGTCACCTGCATTGCCGCCCGATCGAAACCCGCGGCGATCAACGCGTCGATGTAGGCACGGCCAGACACGTTCTGGTCCGACCCCCACACCTGAGCCGTCACCGCCGCGAACAGCGGCAGGTTGTCCTCCGCTGTACCGTCCGCGACGTACGCGGGTGCCGCGGGGCTTTCCGTCGGGCTCAGCGACGCCTCGGCATCCGTCGGTGCGGGCGTCGGGGAGGCAGTGGGGCCGCACGAGGTCAGCAACAGGATCAGCGTGGCCGCCGCGCCTGTCACGAAACCCGCACGCGATGCAGAGGAGTCCGGTCGTCGAAGCACGCCCCGAGTCTACGGTCGGACTCCCCCGCTCATGCGAACGTCCGCGGCGACGCCGCACGCGACATCCCCGGTGCGGCCCGCGTCTCAGTACGTGAGGCTCTCGGACTCGGCCGACCGACCCGCGAGAGGGCCGCCCGACGCGCCGAGTGCATCCCTGTCGGCCCATGAGGTGTCGATGTCGACCGTCTCGCCGGACGGCTCCGATGGCCGGTCGTCGTCCGCGGCGTCCACGGTCTCTGCGCCCCTGCTCCGCGCGGGCGGCTCCTGCGTCGAGCGTGTGCTGCGGCGATAGGCGGTGGTCCCCCAGCGGAGATCATGGCCGATCGCATCCGCATCGATGTCGACGCTCGTACCCTGCTTGCCGTTGTTCTCCCACGCGCGGATCTTCATCCGCCCTGTCACGATCACGCTGTCCCCTGAACGCAACGATGCTTTCGCGTGCTCCCCGAGCTGGCGAAACGCAGCGACGGAGTACCAGTTGGTCGCGACGTCGACCCATGTC
Source organism: Microbacterium sp. WCS2018Hpa-23 (assembly GCF_031843845.1). Lineage (NCBI taxonomy): Bacteria > Bacillati > Actinomycetota > Actinomycetes > Micrococcales > Microbacteriaceae > Microbacterium > Microbacterium sp. WCS2018Hpa-23. Next base: position 69,761 of record NZ_JAVTIZ010000007.1, on the reverse strand, counting down.
TGGGTCGCGTCATCGAAGCGCCGATGGGTGCTCGCCAATCGGAAGTTGGTGACGGTGATCCCACTGGCCGTCCGCCCCTGCGTGGGGTCGGTGGCGACGTTGCCGACGATGGTCACGGTGTCGTGCATGTTCTCTCCTCTGTGGCCCGGGACACGTGCCCGGATCGCTCCAGAGTGAGCCCCGCGACCACGGTGCGAAGAGCCGCACAGCAGGGATCGTGCACAACTCCGCCGCCGGAGCTGCCGTGCAGAGGAGGTGGTGACAGTGCTCCGAGGCACGGCACCGCAATGTCGGTGGTCGATCATATGTTCGAACCACGAAAGGAGCCAGTCATGTCCGACACCCAGATCACGTCCCTGCCCGAGGTCCCGTATGCCACGCCCCGTTTGTCATCGCCGAAGGAGCATCTGGTGCGTGCCTCGGCCCACCTGTGGCGGGTGCAGGACGTCAGAGGCCGCGTCCTCGGCCACCTCCGACTGCTGCCCGATCCTCTCGGCATGCGATATCGAGCAGAGCGACTGCACCTCGCGACGGCGTCATTCAGACTGGTCGGCGACTTCTGGAGGGCCGACGACGCCGTCGCCGCCCTGCGGAACGGGTGACGACGGACGTGAACCGGCGGTGGTGCCCCCGGCAGGATTCGAACCTGCGACCAAGAGATTAGAAGGCTCCTGCTCTATCCCCTGAGCTACGGAGGCGGGCAGTTCTACCGTACCGCGCCGGGCTCTGATGTCGGTGCCGTCGATAGTATGGCCACATGGTATCTGCGTCAGAGAACGACCGCCTCGTCTGGATCGATTGCGAGATGACCGGGTTGGATCTCTCAGTCGATGAGCTCGTCGAGATCGCCGTCGTCATCACCGACTTCGAGTTGCGCCCCGTCGATCCGGGTTTCCAGGTGGTCATCCGTCCCAGTGACGCGGCGCTCGAGAACATGAACGACTTCGTGACGAAGATGCATGAGACCTCAGGACTCATCACCGAGATCCCCGACGGCGTCTCACTCGTCGAGGCCGAAGAGCAGACTCTCGCATACATCAAGCGCTTCGCCCCACTCGAGCGCAAGGCGCCACTCGCCGGCAACACGATCGGCACCGACCGGATGTTCCTCGCGAAGTACATGCCTCAGGTCGACCAGTGGCTCCATTACCGCAACGTCGATGTCTCGAGCATCAAAGAGCTCTCCCGCCGCTGGTATCCGCGGGTGTTCTTCCAGGCGCCCGCCAAGGACGGCGGTCACCGAGCCCTGGCCGACATCCTCGAATCGATCCGCGAGCTGCGCTATTACCGCGAGGCCGTCTTCGTCGACGAGCCTGGTCCCTCGAGCGACGACGCTCGCGACATCGCGACGCGCACCGTGTCAGAGTTCACTCCGAACATGTAATAGACTCATCTGGTCGCCAACTCCGGTTGGTGCATGGTGGGTATAGCTCAGCTGGTAGAGCGCTGGCTTGTGGTGCCGGATGTCGCGGGTTCGAGTCCCGTTACTCACCCCATCCAGAAGAGGTCCGAGTCGTGAGACTCGGGCCTCTTCTGCATTTCCCGGGAGATTGTTCGGAATACCCCCCAGGGGTATCCTGTTGACTTCAGTGAACTCGCTGAAGGGACAGGCAGATGATTCACTCGGATGGATCGACACCGATCGATCACTCTTCTCACGACTTGACGACGGAGACTGCGGCTCATGCCGGGCACGTTGCCCACCCAGAGCACGCAGGGCGAGACGCCCACGCCGGGCACACAGACCACGTCTCCGGATTCCGTCGGCTGTTCTGGATCATGCTCGTCGTGGCGATCCCTGCGATCTTGGCATCGCCGATGTTCGGCATGATCATCGGGTACGACGTCCCGGGATGGGCGCGGTGGCTGGCCCCCGCACTCGGCACCCTGATGTACGTATGGGGTGGAGCACCGTTCCTCACCGGCGCAGTGAGCGAACTCCGTGCCCGCAAGCCGGGGATGATGTTGCTGATCGGACTCGCGATCACCGTCGCCTTCCTGGCATCCTGGGGAGCGAGTCTCGGCCTGCTGCACCACGAACTCGAGTTCTGGTGGGAGCTCGCGCTGCTGATCGTGATCATGCTCCTGGGCCATTGGATCGAGATGCGCTCCTTGGCGCAGACCACCTCGGCTCTCGACTCGCTCGCAGCCCTTCTGCCGGACGAAGCCGAGCGGATCGAGCGAGGCGAGACCGTACGGGTCTCCCCTGCCGAACTCAGGGTCGGTGATGTCGTCGTCATCCGGCCGGGCGGGCGCCTCCCCGCCGATGGTCGCATAATCCAGGGCGCTGCGAGCCTCGACGAGTCGATGATCACCGGCGAGTCCCAGGCTGTGGCTCGAACCGTCGGCGATCCAGTCGTCGCGGGGACCGTGGCCACCGACTCGGGGCTCCGCGTCGAGATCACAGCCGTGGGCACGGATACCACGCTCGCGGGTATCCAGAGACTCGTCGCCGATGCTCAGGCATCATCCTCCCGCGCGCAGAGGATCGCCGACCGCGCCGCTGCATGGCTCTTCTGGTTCGCGCTGGGAGCGGCCGCGATCACCGCCGTCGTGTGGTCCGCCGTGGGGCTGCCAGACGAGGCCGTCATCCGCACGATCACCGTGCTGGTCATCGCGTGCCCGCACGCACTGGGCCTCGCGATCCCCCTGGTCGTCTCGATCGCGACCGAGCGTGCGGCGCGCGCCGGCATCCTCGTGAAGGACCGCCTGGCGCTCGAGACCATGCGCACGATCGACACCGTTCTCTTCGACAAGACGGGAACGCTCACGAAGGGGCATCCCGCGGTGACCGCCGTCGAGCCCATCGCGCCATTCACAGCCGACGACATCATCTCGCTCGCCGCAGCGGCCGAGCAGGACTCCGAGCATCCGCTGGCGACGGCCATCGTGAAGGCCTCCGGTGATCGAGGGCTCGACAGGCGCGCTGCCGAGGAGTTCCGGTCGTCTCCGGCCGTAGGCGTGAGCGCACGCGTGGGCGGTCGGCGGGTGCAGGTCGGTGGCCCGCACCTGCTCGCGGAGACCGGAACCGAGGAGCTTCCGATCGCCGAGACATGGCGAGCGGAAGGCGCGATCATCCTGCACGTTCTCGTCGACAGCCACGTCGTCGGTGCCCTGAGGCTCGCCGACGACGTCCGCGCCGAATCGATCTCGGCCGTCGAGGCGCTGCGCGCACGCGGGATCGACGTGGTGATGATCACGGGAGACGCATCGGCTGTCGCAGAGAGCGTCGCGGCGCGGGTCGGGATCGACCGGGTGTTCGCCGGCGTGCGCCCGGAAGACAAGGCAGCCCGAGTCCGAGCACTCCAGGCAGAGGGACGAAAGGTCGCGATGGTGGGCGACGGTGTGAATGATGCGCCCGCACTCGCCCAGGCCGATGTGGGCCTGGCGATCGGAGCCGGAACCGACGTGGCGATCGCCTCTGCCGGGGTGATCCTCGCCGGGGACGACCCGCGTGCGGTCATCTCGGTGATCGACCTCTCGAAGGCCGGCTACCGCAAGATGACTCAGAACCTGTGGTGGGCGGCCGGCTACAACCTGCTGTCCGTGCCTCTCGCCGCCGGCGTCCTCGCACCCATAGGGTTCGTGCTCCCGATGTCGGTGGGCGCGATCCTGATGTCTCTGTCGACGATCGTGGTGGCGCTGAACGCGCAGCTGCTCCGCCGGCTCGATCTGCGGATCCCCCGCATCGCCGCGGCCGACTGAACGCCGGGAGGGAGCGAGAGCCCTAGTATTGCGAGGTGTCACTCGCCGTGTGGTTCTCGCTCCTGACCGCCTGCGTGGTGATCAGCTTCACGCCGGGAGCCGGCGCGATCAACACGATGTCGAACGCGCTCAGCCAAGGTTGGCGCCGATCGATCTGGGGCATCGTGGGCCAGCAGCTCGCGTTGATCGTCCACGTCGTGATCGTGGCGGCCGGGCTCGGCCTTGTGGTGTCGCAATCCGAAGTGCTGTTCAACGTCATCCGATACGCCGGAGCCGCCTACCTCGTCTTCCTCGGAATCCGACTGATCCTGACGAAGCCCTCATCCACAGAGCTCGAAGACGAGACCGGTGTCGACCTGCGCGAAGGCCACTGGTCCATGATCCGACGGGGCTTCTGGGTGAACCTCCTCAACCCGAAGGCGATCGTCTTCTTCCTCGCGTTCATCCCCCAGTTCATCCGCCTCGACCAGCCCCAGCTGCCCCAGTACCTCACCCTGATCGTCACAGTGATGGTGGTCGATGTGCTCGTGATGTGGGGCTTCTTCGCGACCGCGGCCCGTCCGTTCCGCCGCCTGACACGGTCGGTGAAAGGGCAGCGGCTCCTGAACAGCGTCTTCGGTGCGCTCTTCATCGCGGTCGCCGCTCTCCTGGTCTTCCTCCACTGACGCCGCGACCGCGCTCGCGGCAATAGGCTGGAACCGATGGAGATGGATGCTGCGCCCTTCGAGGAACTCGTGATCGACGAGCTTGACCGGCTCCCCGATGAGATGGTCGACGGACTCGAGAACGTCGTCTTCGTCGTCGAGGACCGCCCCGAGGACGGGAGCCTCGACCTCCTCGGGCTGTACGACGGTCTGGCCTTGACCGAGCGCACGCAGTACGGCTCCGGAGAGCTGCCCGACCGGATCGTCGTCTACCGTGAGCCGCACCTCGCAGCCTGCGAGGACGAGGACGAGCTCCGCGACGAGGTCCACACCACCCTCGTCCACGAGATCGCCCACTTCTACGGCATCGATGACGCACAGCTGCACGAGCTGGGGTGGGCATGAGTCCCCTCTCCGCGCCTGACGTCGAAGAGATCGTCGAGCTCTCAGCCGCACCCCTCGAGCCCTGGGAAGTCGTCGTGTGGAACGACCCCGTCAATCTGATGAGCTACGTCGTGCGGGTGTTCCGCACCTACTTCGGGTACTCGCTCGATCGCGCGACGCAGCTCATGCGCGCAGTCCATCACGAAGGTCAGGCTATCGTCGCCACAGGCCCTCGCGAGACCATGGAGGTGCACGCCCAGGCGATGCATGACTACGGCCTGTGGGCGACGGTGCGAAAGGCTTCACGATGACCGAGCAGAACGTGCACGTCAGGATGGCGAGAGTGGAAGGCGCACAGCTGGCACAGCTCGTCGACGACTTCCGCGAGCTGGTGGGGGCCGACCGCGATACCACCGACCCGGCGATCGGGCGTCTGGCTCCCGACCCGTACCCCGACGACGAAGACGCGTCGCGCTCGTTCAGGGACGCGACCCGCGAGGATCTGCTCGACCGGCGCGCCCTCGACGCCGACGTGGTCAGGGCGGCTCTCGCCGAGCTCCGCGGCGATCTGGACTCCATGTCGCAGGCCGAGGCGTTCACGGAGCATGACCTGGCGATCCGGCAGTCCGATGTCGACGCCTGGCTGCGCACGCTCACCGCGTTGCGTCTGGTCATCGCGGAGCGTCTGGGCATCGAGAGCGACGACGACCATGATCCTGACGACGCGCGGTTCGGCGTCTACGACTGGCTCGGATACCGCCTCGAACTCATCATCGAGGCGACCGACGAGCTGCTGTGAGGCGTCAAGGCACCTCGACGACGCGCGTCGCGAGGGCTCGAGGATCGTCCCGCGCGATGTGAGCATTCTCTTGCGCAGCCCACCGGTCCCAGTGCGGGCGGTAGGTCTCTCCGTCGCGATCGAGCGCCCGCGCCTTGCGGCCAGGTTCCGCGGACTCGAGCCAGACGCGCACGTCGGCGATCGCCGCCGTCGCGGGAGTCAGGATTCCACTGCCTTCGATCAGTACACCGAGCGCCGGGTCCACCGCGTGGCTCTCGGCCTCGGCATCCCGTTCCCAGTCCCAGCGTCGCCACTCCCCGAGGTATCCGCGGCCGTGCGGGCGGAGGATCCCGTCGAGAGCATGCTCGACTCCACTCTGGAGGCCGTCCCAGCCGGGATAGATCGAGTCGAGGGCGACGAGCTGCACCCGCCCGACGATCGGCCATCGCTCGACCAGCATGCGCGCGAGCGTCGTCTTGCCCGCCCCGCTTCGTCCGTCGATGATGACGACGGGGTTCGCGGCCGAGAGAGCGCGGATGTCGTCGACGATCAGCGTCGAGGCGCGCGCGAGCGCTGCCCCGACGGGGTCGTCACTTCTTGAGGGCACGGATGAGACGAGAGAATGCTCGTCCGGCGACCCAGACGAACGGCACAGCGACGACCAGCAGAGTCACGATGTTGGGCTCGAATCGAAGCCCCTCTTCGCGACGCACGTAGACGCCGACCGGCACGGAGATCCCTCCACCGCCACCGCCTTCTGCACCGTCACCGCTTCCGCCGCCGAATCCGGAGTATGTGAAGGCCACCGGGGTGATGCTCACGCCGTCGACGTCTTGCGGCTCTCCGTACGCGCTCTTCACGCCGAACGACGCGGCCTGCTTTCCGAGTTCCAGTGCAATGTTGGGCATGGCTCCACGCTAGCCCAGGAAAGGCGATGCGGAGAGGTCAATCCAGGCCGTGCGCCTTCGGATGCTGCGCTGCACCGCGTCCATCACCTCGGCCGATGTGCCTCGCCCGACCGATCATCGCCGAGCCGAAACGCGCCACGGCATCGTCCACAGCTCCCTCGACGCGTCGCCAGTCCTCGTCGTCGTCCCACAGGCCGATGCCTCCACCGCCGGCGGGGCGGAGCTTCTCGGCACGCACACCGACGAGCCGCACGGGGTCGCGGCGCTCGATCTGCTCGAACAGCGCCTGAGCCGCTTCGCCGATCCTCTGGCCGACTGCGGTCGGCTCGGCCAGTGTCTGCGACCGGCTCAGCGTACGGAAGTCGTCGAACCGGATCTTGATCGCGACCGTCGTGGTCTCCCACTGAGCCTTTCGCAGGCGTGCGGCCACGCGATCGGCGAGCCTCAGGAGCTCTGCCCGCAAATAAGCGCGATCCGAGATGTCCGTCTCGAAGGTCTCCTCGTGGCCGATGCTCTTCTCGATACGCTCGGTCTCGACCGCCCGCGCGTCCTCACCCCGAGACAGCTGCACGAGACGCGCACTCAGCGCCGGGCCGACCGCGCGGTCGAGCATCTCGGTCGACGACGTGCGGATGTCGCGGATCGTGCGGATACCGCGCCCTTCCAGAGCCTCGGCCGCCTTCGGACCCACGCCCCACATCGCCCGAACCGGTCGGGGATCGAGGAACGCCTGGGTGTCGGATGCGGCGATGACGAGCATGCCGTCCGGCTTGGAGATCGTCGAGGCCATCTTCGCGACGTGCTTGGTTGCGGCGACTCCGACGCTGCAGGTGATGCCGACCTCCTCGCTCACGCGCTCGCGCACGAGCTGGGCGATCTGCGCGGGGCTCCCCCACAACCGCCTGACACCACGGACGTCGAGGAACGCCTCGTCGACCGACAGCGGCTCGACCAGCGGAGTGATCGACTCGAAGATCGCCATCACCTGGCGCGACACGGCCTGGTAGCGATGGAAGTGCGGCGGCACGATCCTCGCCGATGGACACAGACGGATCGCCTGGGAGACAGGCATCGCAGCACGGACCCCGTATCGACGGGCCTCATACGAGGCGCTCGACACGACGGAGCGGCCATCGGGCGCCCCGATGATCAGCGGGAGTCCGCGAAGACTCGGATCGTCGAGCACCTCGACCGCCGCGTAGAACGCGTCCATGTCGACGTGCAGGATGCTGGTGCCGGTGTCATCGGCATCGACGGACGACACGATGCGCCCTCTGCCGTCACCGTGTCCCATGAGACCATTCTCCCCCGGGCCTCCGACACGAGGCCCGGGGGATGCGGTTACTGCGCAGCGCGCTCGAGGACGAGTTCGCGGACCCTGGCGGCATCCGCCTGGCCCTTCATCGCCTTCATCACCGCACCGATGACGGCGCCGGCGGCCTGGACCTTGCCGTCCTTGATCTTCGCGAGCACGTCGGGCTGGGCGGCGAGTGCCTCGTCGATCGCAGCGATCAGCGCGCCGTCATCCGAGACGACGGCGAGTCCGCGGCTGTCGACGACCTCCTGCGGCGTGCCCTCGCCGGCGATGACACCCTCGAGCACCTGACGAGCCAGCTTGTCCGTGAGCGTTCCCGCGTCCACGAGCTTCTGGAGCGCGGCGACGTTCGCGGGCGATACCAGCTCGGTGGCGTCCTTCTCCTGCGCGTTGGCCTGGCGGGTGATCTCGCCGGTCCACCACTTGCGGGCGGTGGCAGGGGTCGCTCCGGCGCTGATGGTCTCTTCGACGACGTCGAGCAGGCCGCCGTTGCGCACATCCTGGAACTCCAGGTCGGTGAAACCCCACTCCGTCATCAGTCGGCGGCGGCGGGCGACCGGCTGCTCGGGGAGTTCCGCACGCAGTGCTTCGATCAGCTCGGCGGCGGGCTCCACGGGAACCAGATCCGGCTCCGGGAAGTAGCGGTAGTCGTCGGCATCCGACTTCGGACGACCGGGCGAGGTCGTGCCGGTGTCCTCGTGCCAGTGCCGCGTCTCCTGCGTGATCGTCCCGCCGTCGACAAGGATCTGCGCCTGCCGCTGGATCTCGTACCGCACCGCACGCTCGACCGAGCGCATGGAGTTGACGTTCTTCGTCTCCGTGCGCGTCCCGAGCTTCTCCTGGCCGCGGGGACGCAGCGACACGTTCGCGTCGCAGCGGAGGTTCCCGCGCTCCAGCCGGGCCTCGGAGATGCCCAGGCTGCGCACGATGTCACGGATCGTCGCGACATAGGCCTTGGCGACCTCGGGAGCACGGTGCTCGGTGCCGAAGATGACCTTCGTCACGATCTCGACCAGCGGAACTCCCGCGCGGTTGTAGTCGACGAGCGAGTACTCGGCGCCCTGGATGCGACCGGTCGCGCCCCCCATATGGGTGAGCTTGCCGGCATCCTCCTCCATGTGCGCGCGCTCGATCGGGATCTGCACGATCGTTCCGTCTTCGAGCTCGACCTCGACGGATCCCTCGAACGCGATCGGCTCGTCGTACTGAGAGATCTGGTAGTTCTTGCCGAGGTCGGGGTAGAAGTAGTTCTTGCGCGCGAATCGGCTCGACGGAGCGATCGAGCAGCCGAGCGCGAGGCCCAGGCTGATCGATGACCGGATCGCCGTCTCATTCACGACCGGGAGCGAACCGGGGAGCCCCAGGTCGACGGGGGCGATCAACGTGTTCGGTTCGGCCGCGTGATACAGCTCGTTGGCCGGGTTCGGCGCGTCCGAGAACATCTTCGTGTTGGTGTTGAGCTCGACATGGACCTCGAAACCGAGCACAGGCTCGAACAGTTCCAGAGCCTTGTCGAAGTCCATGAGCTTGGCGGTGGCCATCAGCGGGTCCCTCCCACGAGCTGGGGTGCACGCGTGAGGAGCGGTGCTCCCCACGAATCGACGAGCAGCGTCTCGACGGCCGCGCCGACCTTGTACAGTCGCGCGTCCTCCCGTGCCGGTGCGATGAACTGGATGCCGACGGGAAGACCGTCTTCTGCGGCCAGCCCGCTGGGGATCGAGATCCCCGGAACGCCGGCGAGGTTCACCGGGATCGTCGTGATGTCGTTGAGGTACATCTGCAGCGGGTCGTCGATCTTCTCGCCGATCTTGAACGCGGTCGTCGGAGCCGACGGCGTCGCGATGACGTCGACCTCGGCGAAGGCGTTTGCGAAGTCCTGCTGGATGAGCGTGCGGACCTTCTGGGCACTGCCGTAGTACGCGTCGTAGTACCCGGCCGACAGTGCGTAGGTGCCCAGGATGATGCGGCGCTTGACCTCGTCGCCGAACCCGGCGTCGCGGGTCGCAGACATGACGTCCTCGACCGTGGGGTTGCCGTCGGGGGTCACGCGGAGGCCGAAGCGCACCGAGTCGAACTTCGCCAGGTTGCTGGAGGCCTCGGCGGGGAGGATCAGGTAGTAGGCGGCCACCCCGTACTCGAAGTGCGGTGCGCCGATCTCGACGATCTCCGCTCCCTGTGCCTCCATCAGCGCGAGTGCGCTGCGGAACGACTCGGCCACGCCGGCCTGGAAGCCGCTGTCGGGAAGCTCGCGGATCACACCGACCCTGAGCCCCTTGAGCACGTCTCCGCGGGCGCCCTCACGAGCGGCATCCGCGAACGAGGGCCACTCGTCGCGCAGCGACGTGGAGTCCTTCGGGTCGTGGCCACCGATGGCGTCGTGCAGCAGACCGGCGTCGAGCACCGTGCGGGTCACGGGTCCGACCTGGTCGAGGCTCGAGGCGAGCGCGATCGCGCCGTAGCGGCTCACGCCGCCGTACGTCGGCTTCACGCCCACCGTGCCGGTCACGTGCGCGGGCTGACGGATGGACCCACCGGTGTCGGAGCCGAGCGCGAGCGGAGCCTCGAATGCAGCGACGGCTGCGGCGGATCCACCGCCGGAGCCTCCGGGGATCCGGTCGAGGTCCCACGGGTTGCGGGTGGGGCCGTACGCGGAGTGCTCGGTGGAGGACCCCATCGCGAACTCGTCCATGTTGGTCTTGCCGAGCGGGATCAGACCCGCGGCACGCGAACGGGCGACGACGGTCGCGTCGTAAGGCGAACGGTAGCCCTCGAGGATGCGCGAACCGCTCGTGGTCGGCTGGTCGGTCGTGACGAGCACGTCCTTGATCGCCAGCGGCACACCGGCGATCGGTCCGAGCTGCTCGCCCGCCGCACGCTGCGCGTCGACGGCCGCGGCGGCGTCGAGCGCGCCCTCGTTGATATGGAGGAACGCATGGACGTCGCCATCGACGGCGGCGATGCGGTCGAGGTGAGCGCGAGTCGCCTCGACGCTCGAGATCTCGCGGCTGGCGATCTTGTCCGCAAGCTCCGCCGCGGTCATGCGGATGATGTCGCTCACTGCTCTTCTCCCAGGATCGCGGTGACGCGGAACCGGCCGTCCGCCTGGTCCGGCGCGTTCTGGAGCACCTGCTCATGTGTGAGGGTCTCGCCCACCACATCGGGGCGGTAGACGTTGCTCAACGGGATCGGATGACTCGTCGCGGCGACGTCGGGGCTTGCCACCTCCGACACCTTGGCGATGTTGTCGACGATGGCATCGAGTTGGCCCGTGAGCCTCGTCACCTCGTCGTCGTTGAGCTGGATGCGCGCGAGCACGCCGAGATGACGCACAAGATCAGGGGTGATTTCAGACACGCACCCAGTCTAGATCGTGGCGCCGTCCCGCTGCGGCGTGCGACGCATGCGGTACTCGTCCGTGACGATGCCGCCCGCATCACGATGACTGGAGACCAGTTCGAGCGGAGTCCGACCGGTCAGGGATGGTGACACCGGGCGTCCCCCGCCGAGGAGAACGGGCACGATGCGAAGCCGGAGAACGTCTACGAGTCCGGAGCGGAACAGCTCATCCGCGAGATCGAAGCTGCCCCATACCGCGACCGAACGGTACCGGTCGGTGAGCATCCTGGCCGCCTGCACCGGCCCGGATCTCAGGATCTCGATCTCGCCCTGACCCCACGGCGCGCGTTCGAGCGTGCGGCTCACCACGTACTTGGGGAGGCCCTGGATCGGCCGCGCGGCAGCGTCCTCGGCCGGGTCGACGTGCGGCCAGTACGCCGCGAAGAGCTCATACGTGCGACGGCCGAAGAGAATCGCTTCCACTCCGCCGAGCCAGCGCATCTGCTCGGTGTCGGTCCGCGACTGGTCGCCGAAATCGATGTCGTCGAAGAACCCGATACCTCCTTCGTCATCGATTCCGTATCCGTCGACGGAGACGATCTGCTCGATCGTGATCTCACCCATGAATCTCACCCACCTCTCTCCCGAGTTCCGAGATGGCCTCGCGCCATCCCGTCTTCATGCTGTGTGCATCATCGGCGTGCGCGTCTGCACGCAGCACGAAGTGCATCCTCGTGCGCATCTGCTCCATCTCCGTGAGCACTACTTCGATCTCGGCGACGGACACGTCGGGCGAACCCCAGGTGCACCGAAGCAGTTCCGGTTCACGGAGCTCGAGGTACTCCCCGCCGCTGGTGAACGCCGTCCCCACCGAGTCGATCATCGTGAACCGGAAGACACCGCCGACACGAAGATCGACCGACACCGTCTCCGCTGGCGTGCGCAATCCGTCGGGGTGGAGCCATCGAGCCATCGTCGACGGTTGCGTCCAAGCCCGCCAGACGCGCTCGCGGGGCGCGTCGAAGATGCGAATGATCTCCAGTCGATGCATGCGTGCGTCTTGAGGGCTCATTCTCCGGCGTCCTGATCCTCAGCGAGCACCGACTCCAGGTGATCGAACCGTTCGTGCCACTCTCGGCGGTGCGTCTCCACCCACTCCGAGACGTGATCCAGCGGCTCTCGCGACAGCGAGCACACCCGCCACTGCGCGCGGGTACGACGTTCGACGAGTCCGGCCTTCTCGAGCACGCGCAGATGCTGCGATACCGCAGGGGCGCTGATGCTGAAAGGAGACCCGAGTTCTCCCACCGTCGCATCGCCGCGACTGAGCCGCTCGAGCATGCCTCGTCGCGTCGGATCCGCCAGCGCGTGGAACACCGAGGAGAGATCGTCCGTCACCGCAGCCATGTCGGCTCCGCTATTAAGCACATGCTTAATTAACGCGCAGGACGGTGGCCGTGTCAAGCACACCCAGCCCTATGCTGGGCGGGTGAGTTCGTATCAGCCTCCTCGTCCGTGGGTCGCCAGTTATGCCGAAGGCGTCCCGGAAGACCTCTCGCCCGTGACCGGATCCTTGGTCGACATCGTCGCCGCATCCGCTCGTGACTACCCGGATGCCCCCGCGCTGCAGTTCTTCGGTCGGGAGACGACGTACTCGGAGCTGCAGGAGGCGATCGATCGCGCTGCCGCTGGACTCCGCGACCTCGGCGTGCGGGCCGGCGATCCGGTCGCGATCGTCCTTCCGAACTGCCCGCAGCACATCGTGGCGTTCTACGCCGTCCTGCGCCTGGGGGCGGTCGTGGTCGAGCACAATCCGCTCTACACGCCGCGCGAGCTGCGCAAGCAGTTCGAGGACCATGGCGCGAAGCACGCGATCGTGTGGAACAAGGTCGTCGCCACGGTGCAGGAGTTCCCGACCGACCTCGCCGTGACGACCCTGATCTCCGTGGACGTCACTCGCGCGATGCCGCTCCTGACGCGAGTCGCCCTGCGGCTTCCGGTAGCCAAGGCCCGTGAGTCGCGAGCGGCCCTCACCGAGAGAGTGCGGGGAACAGTCACCTGGGATTCACTGGTGCAGTCCACTCCCCTCCCGGCCTCGCACCCGAAGCCGACCACGGACGACCTCGCCATCATCCAGTACACCTCCGGCACCACGGGCACCCCGAAGGGCGCGGCTCTGACGCACCACAACCTCCTGGCGAATGCCGCGCAGTCGCAGGCCTGGGTGCCGTCGATCCACCGCGGTGAGGGGTGCGTCGTCTACGCAGTGCTGCCGATGTTCCACGCCTACGGCCTGACGCTCTGCCTGACCTTCGCGATGTCCATGGGGGCGCGGCTCGTGCTCTTCCCGAAGTTCGACCCCGATCTCGTGCTCGATGTGATGAAGAAGCACCCGGCGACCTTCCTGCCTCTGGTGCCTCCGATCGCCGACCGACTGCTGTCGGCCGCGAACGCCAAGGGAGTCTCGCTCGACGGCATCGAGGTCGCGATCTCCGGCGCGATGGCGCTGCCGCATGACCTGGTCGTCCCGTTCGAGGCGGCGACGAACGGATTCCTCGTCGAGGGTTATGGACTCAGCGAGTGCTCGCCGGTCCTGATGGCCAACCCGGTCGCAGACAACCGAGTGCCGGGAACCGTCGGTCTCCCCTTGCCGGGAACCGAGTGCCGCGTCGTCGATCCTGAGCACCCGACCGTCGACGTCCCCGCCGGCTCTGCAGGCGAGTTGCTGGTGCGCGGACCCCAGGTGTTCTCCGGGTACTACGGCAAGCCTGAGGAAACCGAGGCGGTCTTCGTCGACGGGTGGTTCCGCACCGGCGACATCGTCACGGTCGACGATGCGGGGTTCATCCGCATCGTCGACCGCATCAAGGAGCTGATCATCACCGGTGGCTTCAACGTGGCACCCACTGAGGTCGAGAACGCACTGCGACAGCATCCTCAGGTGTCGGACTCCGCCGTCGTCGGACTCCCGAGCGATCACTCCGGCGAGGAGGTCGTCGCGGCGATCGTCGTCGACGGCAATTCCGATGTCGATGTCGAAGCGATCCGCGAGTACGCGCGCAGCATCCTCACCCCGTACAAGGTGCCCCGCCGCATCTTCATCGTCGACGAGCTGCCGAAGTCGCTCATCGGCAAGGTGCTGCGCCGACAGGTCAAGGAGAGGCTGCTCGCCCTCACCTCCGGCACCTGAGGGCGCCCTCACAGGCGCGGAATCCCGTGAAGCGCTACCCTTGGTCAGTGACTCCTGAAGACGCTGTGCCCACCGACGCCCCCGAGACCCCTGGATTCGAGGAGCTCGGCATCACCGGCCCCGTCCTCAAGGCCATCAAGGACCTCGGCTACGAGACCCCCTCCCCCATCCAAGCCGCGACGATCCCGACCCTGCTGTCCGGTCGCGATGTCGTCGGCATGGCGCAGACCGGAACGGGAAAGACCGCGGCCTTCGCGCTCCCCGTGCTCGAGCGCCTCGACGTATCGCAGAAGACCCCGCAGGCCCTCGTGCTCGCACCGACCCGCGAACTCGCCCTGCAGGTCTGCGAGGCATTCGAGTCGTACGCCTCGAAGATGAAGGGCGTCCACGTCCTCCCCGTCTACGGCGGACAGGGCTACGGTGTGCAGCTGTCGGCACTCCGCCGTGGCGTGCACGTGATCGTCGGAACCCCCGGCCGCATCATGGATCACCTCGCCAAGGGCACCCTCGACCTGTCCCAGCTGCAGTACCTGGTGCTCGACGAGGCCGACGAGATGCTGAAGATGGGCTTCGCTGAAGACGTCGAGCAGATCCTCGCTCAGACGCCTGAAGAGAAGCAGGTCGCCCTGTTCTCGGCCACCATGCCGCCGCAGATCCGTCGTCTGGCGCAGAAGTACCTGCGCGAGCCCGAAGAGATCAGCATCAAGTCGAAGACCGCGACCGGCACGAACATCACCCAGCGCTACCTCGTGGTGTCGTACGCGCAGAAGGTCGACGCGCTCACCCGCATCCTCGAGGTCGAGAACTTCGACGGGATGATCGTGTTCGTCCGCACGAAGAACGAGACCGAGACGCTCGCTGAGAAGCTCCGCGCCCGCGGGTACTCCGCTGCGGCGATCAACGGCGATGTCCCCCAGGTGCAGCGCGAGCGCAGCGTCAACCAGCTCAAGGCGAGCAAGCTCGACATCCTCGTCGCGACCGATGTCGCAGCGCGTGGTCTCGACGTCGAGCGCATCAGCCACGTCGTCAACTTCGACATCCCGACGGACACCGAGTCCTACGTGCACCGCATCGGTCGGACGGGACGTGCAGGCCGCAGCGGAGACGCGATCAGCTTCATCACGCCGCGCGAGCGCTACCTGCTGAAGTCCATCGAGAAGGCCACGCGTCAGCAGCCCACGCAGATGCAGCTGCCGACTCTGGACGATGTGAACACCACACGTCTCACCAGGTTCGACGACGCGATCACGGCGGCTCTCGGCGATGCCGCACGGATCGAGAAGTTCCGCGACGTCATCGACCACTACGTGCGCAATCACGACGTGCCGGAGGCCGATGTGGCCGCTGCTCTCGCGGTCGTCGCACAGGGCGACACTCCGCTGCTGCTCGACCCGGCCGATGACCCGCTGTCGAAGGCCGTCGAGTACGACAATCGTCCGCCGCGTGAGAACAACAAGGGCGATCGTCGAGAGACCCGGGAGCCCCGCGAGCGTCGTGGGCGCGGCGACTACAAGCCGTACCGCATCGAGGTCGGCCGTCGTCACCGTGTCGAGCCCCGCCAGATCGTCGGCGCGCTCGCGAACGAGGGCGGTCTCGGCCGTGACGACTTCGGCGCCATCAACATCCGCCCGGACTTCACCGTCGTCGAACTGCCCGCGAACCTCGATTCGTCGGTGCTGGACAAGCTGAAGGACACCCGCATCTCAGGTCGCCTGATCGAGATCAAGCCCGACCGCGGTCCTGGAGCCCGTCGCAACGACGGTCCGCGCGACGGCGCCCGTGGCGGGTTCGACCGCCGCGACGACCGCCCGCGATACGACCGGGACGAGCGCCCGGCTCGCAGTGATGAGCGAGGCGAGAAGCCGTTCCGCAAGCCCCGCCACAAGGACTGACAGGCACGCACGTGCACATCGAGCGCGCAGGCCCCGACGATGTTCGGGGCCTGGCGCGCGTGAAGTGGATCGACAGAGCCGCTGACGATGCCGGCGATGCGGAGTTCGACTCGTTCGTGACGGCTCTCTCATCCTGGTGGGACGACCACCGGGCCACGCACTCCGCGTTCGTCGCGCGGACGATCGACGACGAGATCGTCGGAGCCGCATGGGTCGCATTGCTCCCCCGCGTTCCGAGCCCTGGTGCGAGCAACCGCCTGTCGGCAGACATCCAGAGCGTCTTCGTGCTTCCCGAGCACCGTGGCGAAGGTGTGGGAACCGCTCTCGTCGATGCGGCGACAGCCCACGCGCACGGTGCAGGCGCATCCAGGGTCACCGTGCACTCGAGCGAACGCGCTGTCCCGGTCTATCGGAGGCTCGGGTTCGCCGGGTCGCCGAAGCTGCTCCAGCGCATCTCCGAAGCGTAGGCGTGGTCAGGACCCTGACGATCCGGTCGCCGCGCTGCGGGCGAGACGCGCCGCGACCTCGATGAGCGGTTCGGGCCGAGCCAGCAGGGATCGCTGGTCAGGGTGATCGATGAGGTGCTGCAGCAGCCTGTGGGCGCCGTCGACGGTGGGAGCCCAGTACCCGCCGACATGATGGCGGCTCAGCGGCGCGGTGGTCGACTCGCCGTCGATCACCACGTCGACCGTGCCGTCTTCCGGGTCCATTCCGAGATCTGAGAGAGCGAGGAACGTCAGCGCACCGATCACGATCGTGCTGACGAGACCCGGCAACCGGAAGCGCGTCACAGGGACGTCGAGAAGCACCCGCTCGATCTGGCCCCACGGAACGATCCCGCGGTTCTCGGTGCCGTCACGGAAGAGCACCGCGTCCGGTGTGAGACGCAGGTGGTGTCTTCCCGGATCGCCGACGGCCAGTGCACCCGGAACGACGATCAGCGGTCCGTAGCGCCTCATCCGAGCGCGTCCGGTCCTTCGGTCACGAGGATGTGGAACTGCGCCGCGTTGAGGATGCGGATGCCGAGCTCCTCCGCCTTGCCGAGCTTCGATCCGGCACCCGGCCCCGCCGCGACGAAGTCGGTCTTCTTCGACACGCTCGACGCCGCTTTGCCACCGGCCTTGATGATGGCCTCCTGCGCTCCGTCGCGCGTGTAGCCGTCTAGTGAGCCGGTCGCCACGATGGTGAGACCGTCGAGCACACCGCCCTCGACGACCGCAGCGCCGGGGCCCGGGTGTCCGGGGGTCGCCCACTGCACGCCGGCGTCCGCCCACTGCCGCACGATCTCCTGATGCCAGTCCACGTCGAACCAGGCCAGCAGCGAATCGGCGATGATGCCGCCCACTCCCTCGACCGCCGCGAGCTCTTCACGGGATGCCGCGCGGATCGCATCGAGCGAACCGAACCATTGCGCGAGGGCTCGGGCGGCGACAGGCCCGACGTGGCGGATGTTCAACGACACGAGAAGACGCCAGAGATCCTTGGTCTTGGCCTTCTCGAGCTCCGCCAGAAGCGTGAGCGCCTGAGAGGACGGCTGAGGACCCTTGAGACCGGACTTCTTTTCCGCCGCGCTGGGATTCCGGCGAAAGGGTGCTCGCGTCTTGACGAGACCGTCGTCGTCTTCCTTCGGCAGGCCGGTCTCGGCGTCGCGCACGAAGAGCTCGATCGGCACGATCTCGTCCAGGGTCAGCGCGAACAGACCGGCCTCTGTCTCGAGAGGAGGAACCTCGGGGAACGTCGGCTGCGTCAGAGCCGCGGCCGTGACCTCGCCCAGCGCCTCGACGTCGAGTGCCCCGCGCGATCCGATGTGCTCGACGCGCCCGCGCACCTGTGCGGGGCATGATCGCGCGTTCGGGCAGCGCAGATCGATGTCGCCCTCCTTCATCGCACGCAGAGGTGTGCCGCACTCGGGGCACTCCACCGGCATCACGAACTCCCGTTCGGCGCCGTCGCGCTTCTCGACGACCGGGCCGAGAACCTCGGGAATCACGTCGCCCGCCTTGCGCAGTACGACCGTGTCGCCGATCAGCACGCCCTTCGCCTTCACGACGTCCTTGTTGTGCAGGGTCGCCTGTCGGACGACGGAGCCGGCGACGTGTGCGGGTGCCATCACCGCGAAGGGTGTCGCCCGACCTGTGCGTCCGACGGAGACGACGATGTCGAGGAGCTTCGTCTGCACCTCCTCGGGTGGGTACTTGTAAGCGATCGCCCACCGCGGGGCTCGGCTCGTGGCGCCCAGCTCGTCATGCAGCGAGAGTTCGTCGACCTTGACGACGATGCCGTCCAGCTCATGCTCGATGTCGTGGCGGTGCTCACCGAAGTACTCGACGAACGCCGCGACCTCGTCGATGCTCGTGCAGACCTTGGTGTGCGGACTCGTGGGCAGCCCCCACTCGGCCAACTGCTCATACACCTGGCTCTGCGCGGCGACCGGCGGGTTCTCCCAGGCACCGATGCCGTGCACGTAGAGAGCGAGGGACTCGATCCGCAGCATCCCCGCCTCGAGCTCGAGCCCATCCTTCTTGTCGATCTGCTGACGCAGACCGCCGCTCGCCGCGTTGCGCGGATTGGCGAAGGAGGGGAAACGGCGGGCCGCCGCCGTGCGCGCCTTCTCTTCGTCGAAGGGCTTCTTCACGCCGCCACGCGCCTCCCAGCGCGCCAGCGCATCGGCATACGCCCGGTCGCGGAACGACGCCTGTGCGGCGTTGAGACGCTCGAAGGCGGCCACGGGGATGAACACCTCGCCTCGGACCTCGACGATCGGAGGATGTCCGTCGCCGCTGAGCTCCAGCGGGATCTCAGGAAGACGCAGTGCGTTCTCGGTGACGATCTCGCCGACGCGTCCGTCGCCCCGGGTCGCCGCCGACGTCAGGCGCCCGTTCTCATAGCGCAGATTGATCGCGAGGCCGTCGATCTTGAGCTCGGTGAGCCAGTCGACGTCTCGCCCCGCAGCGGCGCGCGTCTTCGCGGCCCACTCGCGGAGTTCGTCGATCGAGAACACGTTATCGAGACTGAGCATCCGCTCGGCGTGCTCGATGGTCGCGAGCCCAACCGCCTCGGCCGCGCCCACCATCTGCGTGGGCGAATCCTCGCCCTGGAGCTCAGGATGCAGTCGCTCGAGTTCCTCGAGCCGGTGCATCCAGCCGTCGTAGGTGAAGTCGTCGACGACGGAGGTGTCGCGCCCGTAGTACGCGTCCTTCGCCTCGAGGATGCGAGTGGTCAGCTCGTCGGCTTCGATACGGGCGTCTTCCAGCGAGATGTTCTCCGGCACTCCGCCAGTCTACGAGCGGCCGCCGACATCCAGAGTGAGGCGCTACGCGTCGACCGGTACCGCGGACACCGTGCGGTCGATCGTGAACTGACCGAGCACGCGCGTGTCGACGTAGAGCACCGCTGTCTGCCCCGGGGCGACCCCGGCGAGCGGTTCCTCCGGCACGACGCGCACGCCCTCCGCCGTGACGAACGCGCGAGCGACCTCGGGCTCGGCGTGAGCGCGGATCTGCACCTCGCAGTCGAACTCCGACTCCACGGGGGCGGCACCGGCCCAGCTGAAGCGCTCGCCCGAGATCTCACGGATCGCGAGCGCCTCCTTCGGTCCCACGACGACCGTGTTCGAGACGGGGCGCACTTCGAGCACGAATCGCGGCTTGCCGTCAGCGGCCGGAACACCGAGCTTGAGTCCGCGACGCTGACCGACGGTGAAGGCGTGCGCGCCCTCGTGCGAACCCACGACATCGCCGGTCCGATCGACGATCTCACCGGTCGCTGTGCCGACCTTCTCGGCGAGCCACCCGCGAGTGTCGCCGTCGGGGATGAAGCAGATGTCATGACTGTCGGGCTTCTGGGCGACGGTCAATCCGCGCTCCGCGGCCTCTGCCCGGACGACGGCCTTCGAAGGCGTCGTGCCGAGCGGGAAGTAGGTGTGGGCGAGCTGCTCGGCTGTCAGCACTCCGAGCACGTACGACTGGTCCTTCGCGTTGTCGGCTGCGCGGTGCAGCTCGAGGCCGGCATCCGTCGGGATCAGGGTGGCGTAGTGCCCCGTGCACACCGCGTCGAAGCCGAGCTCGATCGCGCGCTCGAGCAAGGCGGCGAACTTGATCTTCTCGTTGCATCGCATGCAGGGGTTCGGTGTGCGCCCTGCCTGATACTCCGACACGAAGTCGGCGATGACGTCTTCGCGGAAGCGCTCCGAGAAGTCCCAGACGTAGAAGGGGATGCCGAGAAGATCGGCTGCCCGTCTGGCATCGAGTGCATCCTCGATCGTGCAGCACCCTCTGCTGCCCGTGCGCAGGGTGCCCCCGGCGCGGGACAACGCGAGATGCACGCCGACGACGTCGTGTCCGGCATCGACCGCACGCGCGGCTGCCACGGCGGAGTCCACACCACCACTCATGGCCGCAAGAATCCTCATGGATCCAGTCTACGAGCGTGCGGCTGAGCCGGAGCCGGATGCGCGGGAGTACGCCTCAGCGATCGATGAGAGGACCGCATCGACGTCGGCGTCGGTGGATGTGCGTCCGAGCGAGAAGCGGAGCACGCTGCGCGCATCCTGTTCACTGCGGCCCATGGCCATGACCACGTGCGAAGGCTCTGCCACACCCGCCTGACATGCGGATCCCGTCGACGCCGCGATCCCTGCCATGTCGAGCAGGAAGAGCAGGCTCTCCCCCACTGCGCCGGGGAACAGGATGTGCGCGTTCCCCGGAAGCCTCTCGACGCGGTCCCCGAGGACTTCGGCGGTCGGAACTCGGGCGAGGATGCCGTCGACCAGTCGATCGCGCATCCCGCTCAGCCGGGCGCTCTCCGCCAGCCGCTCCGCCTCGGCGAGCTCCAGTGCGACGGCGAACGCGGCGGCGCCCGCGACATCCTGGGTCCCCGCGCGGAGGCCGCGCTGCTGTGCGCCTCCTCGGAGGATGGCCGCGAGGCGCGCGGTGCGCGAGGTGACGAGGGCGCCGACACCGACGGGTGCGCCGATCTTATGACCGGCGACGCTCATCGCGACCAGTCCGACGGCGTCTGCGGCATCGCCGCGCAGGGCACGGAAGGACAACGGAACGTGACCGAGTGCCGACACGGCATCGAGGTGCAGCGGAACCCGCGCGGCCGCGGCCGATGAGGCCAGCACCGCGGCGTCGTTGATGGTCCCGGACTCGTTGTTGGCGACCAGTGCGGTGGCCAGCGCCGCGCCCGGAAGCTGTGCGGCGAATGCGGCCGGATCGATCGCCGCCGTGCGATATACCGGAACAGCGCGCAGTATCGCTCCCGCCCCGACCAGCGCCTCCACCGTGTCCATGGTCGCGTGATGCTCGGCATCCGGCATCACGATGGCGTCCGTCCCCGCCTGGCGCGCCTGCCACAGCCCCTGCAGCGCGAGGTTGATCGACTCCGTTCCCCCGGACGTGAAGACCACCTCGATGGGATCGGACCCGAGCACCGCGGCGGCACGCTCCCGCGACTCCTCCAGCAGGCGCCTGGCGTCCTGCCCCGCTCCGTGCGTCGACGACGCGTTGCCGACGATCGCGCTCGCGTCCAGCCACGCCTCGCGCGCCTCCGGGCGCAGCGGGGTCGTGGCCGCGTGATCGAGATAGTGCTGCATCCCTCAACTCTCTCCCATTTTCGTCCTCGGGAGCGCACCTGGAACTGAGTGCATCGTGTCCTGAGACCCGAGCGCAGACCCCTATGGTGTATTCATGCCCGCGATCCGAGACATCACCGTGCCCGGCGGTACTGCACTCGACGACCTCGGCGTTCGCCTTCACGACGGCGTCGGAACCCTCCGCGTCTGGTCGCAGAACGCGTCGTCCATCGAGCTCGTCGTCTTCGATGCCACAGACCTCGACTGGGTGACCGATCAGGTCGACCTCGAGCGACTTCCCGGCGGTGTCTGGGAGGTCACGACCGAGCTGCTGCAGCCGGGCACCCGCTACGCGATCCGCGTCGGCGGACCGCACGGCCCCGGCAACACCTTCAACCCCGAGACCCTCCTCCTCGACCCGTATGCGCGCGGCCTCGCCCAGGGCGACGGCTACGAGGAGTGGCGATCCGTCGTGATCGTCGACGGCTTCGACTGGGGCGACTCGGTCAAGCCCCGCATCCCCCTCGATCGCACGGTCATCTACGAGGGTCATCTGAAGGGCCTCACCAAGCGTCAGCCAGACGTGCCCCCTGCACTGCACGGAACCTATGCGGGTCTCGCCCACCCCGCGATGATCGAGTACTTCCATGAACTCGGCATCACCTCGATCGAGTTGCTTCCGGTGCACGCGTTCGTGCCGGAGCCTCGTCTGCTCGAGCGCGGACTCACCAACTACTGGGGCTACAACACCCTCAACTTCTTCACTCCCCACAATGCGTACGCGACCGAGGACGCGCGAAAGGGCGGCCCCGAGGCCGTGCTCGCCGAGTTCAAGGGGATGGTGCGGCTGCTCCACGAGGCAGGGCTCGAGGTCATCCTCGACGTCGTGTACAACCACACATCGGAAGAGGGACTCGGAGGCCCTCGCTCGAGCCTGCGCGGGATCGACAATGCGGGCTATTACCGTCAGGATGCGTCCGGGGCGTACATCGACACCACCGGATGCGGCAACACGCTCGACACCTCGACGGATGCCGGCGCCCGCCTCGTGCTCGACTCGCTGCGCTACTGGGCCCAGGAGATGCAGATCGACGGGTTCCGGTTCGATCTCGCCGCTGCCATCGCTCGCGACGGCTCGCACACCTACACCCCCGAGCACCCGCTGCTCGCGGCGATCGCCGACGATCCGATCCTGAAGGAGACGAAGCTCATCGCCGAGCCGTGGGACGTCGGTATGGGCGGGTGGCAGACGGGCAACTTCCCGAAGGGCTGGCTGGAGTGGAACGATCGCTACCGCGACCGCGTGCGCAACTTCTGGCTGAGTGACATCGACTATGCGCGCAGAGCGTCGGCGCCGGTCGGCATCGGTGGTTTCGCGACGCGTCTCGCCGGATCCTCGAACACCTTCGCCGACGAGCGCGGGCCGCTCGCGAGCATCAACTTCGTGACGGCGCACGACGGTTTCACCCTGCACGACCTCGTCTCGTACGACGTCAAGCACAATGAGGCGAACGGCGAGCACAACCGCGACGGCGCCGACATGAACCGTGCGTTCAACCATGGGATCGAGGGTCCGACGGACGATCCGGCCATCCTCGCGCCGCGACGCAAGGCGATGCGCAACCTGCTGGGCACGCTCCTGCTCTCAGCCGGTATCCCGATGCTCACCGCGGGCGACGAGGTCGGTCGCACGCAGCGGGGCAACAACAACGCCTATGCCCAGGACTCCGCGATGACCTGGCTCGGCTGGGACCCGGAGCCATGGCAGGAAGACCTGCGCGCTCACGTCAGCAGACTGATCGAGCTGCGCTCAGAGAACCCCGCGTTGCGACCGAGCAGGTACGCGCGACTGGGCGAACACATCCCGAACGCCTCCGTCATGGACTGGTTCGACCAGAACGGCGAGACGATGGAGAGTGAGCAGTGGACCGACCCGGGCAACCGCACGCTGCAGTATGTCGCCGCCTCCACTCCGGACCGTGAAGCGGCCAATCGCATCCTCCTGATCGTGCACGGCACGGAGTCGCCGATCGACGTGCGACTGCCCGAGGAACTCGAGGATGCGACCCGGTTCGTGTCGCTGTGGTCGAGTGCCGACGAGCGCCCCGGCGCCGACGGCGAGACGTTCGCGCCGGGCGACATCCTGCCGATCCCGGGAACCTCGATGAGGCTCTTCCGCGTCGAATGACGTGCGGCGCGCCGAAGCCGTCCGCTCGCTACCCGCGGTGCGTGGGTAGCGGTACATTCGGGGGGTGGCCGCACGAATGAGCAGCACCAGTCCTCAGGCTCTCCGGAGTCCCGCTCAGATCCCTCTGCGTCCGCTGGGCGTCGTGTCGGACGGTGACTCGCTCCGCGCCACGCGCATTCCGCTGGTGGACGGGAGACCTGCTGTTCCCGGCGGGTTCTCACCCAAGGCCTTCGTGGGAGAGGTCGTGCCCTTCAGCGTCGTCGCCTTCCGCGAGGGTCACGACCTGATCGGTGTGCAGCTGCGGCTGACGTCGCCTGACGGCGAGGAGTCGCTCCATCGCCTCTCGCCGCTGCTGGACGGAACCGACCGGTGGAGTGCCGAGGTCGCACTCGACGCCCAGGGCAGATGGACGTTCCGCTTCGAGGCGTTCTCCGACGACTTCGCGACCTGGGCCCATGCCGCCGAGCTCAAGGTGGCCGCCGGTGTGGACGTGCCGGTCATGGCCGCACTCGGTGCCGAGCTCCTCACCCGCGCCGCCGCGGAGAAGGACCGCCCTCTTGCACAGCGCAAGCGCCTCGCCGCTGATTCCACCGCGCTTCTGCAAGGAGACGGTGCGACTACGATCGCCCTGTCGACGGACGCGGAGCTTGCTCGGGTATTCCTCGAGCGGCCGCTGACGACGCTGCGCTCGATGTCCGCGGCGCATACCCTGCTCGTCGAGAGGACCGCCGCGGGGGTCGGCGCCTGGTACGAGTTCTTCCCCCGCTCCGAGGGCGCCAGACGGCTGAAGGACGGCACGATCAAGAGCGGCACGTTCCGCACCGCGACGAAGCGGCTTCCGGCCGTCGCCGCGATGGGATTCGATGTGATCTACCTGGTCCCGATCCATCCGATCGGGATCACCAACCGCAAGGGGCGCAACAACACCCTGACCACCGAGCCCGAAGACCCCGGCTCCCCCTACGCGATCGGTGCCGCAGAGGGCGGTCATGACGCCATCCACCCCGATCTCGGCAAGCCCGCCGACTTCCGCGCCTTCGTGCGTGCGGCACGGAGCGAGGGGCTGGAGGTCGCCCTGGATCTCGCTCTGCAGGCGTCTCCTGACCACCCGTGGGTCGCCGAGCACCCGGAGTGGTTCACGACTCTTCCCGACGGAACGATCGCGTATGCCGAGAACCCGCCGAAGAAGTACCAGGACATCTACCCCCTGAACTTCGACAACGACCCGGCCGGCATCTACCAGGAGATGCTCCGGATCGTGCAGCACTGGGTGCGAGAGGGCGTGAAGATCTTCCGTGTCGACAACCCGCACACCAAACCGCTCCAGTTCTGGGAGTGGCTGATCGCCACGGTGAACGCCGCGGACCCCGATGTGATCTTCCTCGCCGAGGCCTTCACCCGCCCCGCCGTCATGCGGGCGCTGGCCGCGGTCGGGTTCCAGCAGAGCTACAGCTACTTCACGTGGCGCAACACCAAGGCCGAACTCGAGGAGTTCCTCACTACCGTGTCGCAGGAGACCAGCGACTACATGCGGCCGAACCTCTTCGTGAACACCCACGACATCCTCACCGAGTACCTCCAGTTCGGCGGGCGTGCCGCGTACCGCATCCGCGCCTGCATCGGTGCGACCGCCGCCCCCTTGTACGGCGTGTACGCCGGTTACGAGCTCTTCGAGAACGTCGCCCGTCCGGGGTCCGAGGAGAACATCGACAACGAGAAGTACGAGTACAAGCTTCGCGACTGGGAGGGAGCCGAAGCCGCCGGCGACTCGCTCGCTCCCCTTCTGCGTCGCCTGAACGAGATCCGACGCGTGCACCCGGCTCTCCGTCAACTGCGCAATCTCTCGGTCCACTGGAGCGATGACGACTCGGTGCTCGTCTACAGCAAGCATCTCGATGCCGCGTTCACGGGCACGGGCGTCGCGGACACCCTCATCGTGGTCGCCAACGTCGATCCCCACTCGGTGCGGGAGACCACGGTCCACCTCGACACCACGATCTGGGGCGTTCCTCTGGGCGAGTCCTTCGAAGTCGAGGACCTCCTCACCGGAGCCGTCTGGACATGGGCAGATCACAACTACGTGCGGCTCGACGCCTTCGCCGAGCCGGTGCACATCCTGAAGGTGAGGAAGCGTTCATGAGCTACCTGGAAGATGCGACGACGTCGTCGGACTGGACCGCGGTGGCGGCAGGCTCCCACCACGACCCGCACTCGGTGCTCGGGTCGCACCCGTTCACCGACGCGAGCGACCGCACCGTCACCGTGATCCGCGCTCGTCGTCCGCTCGCGGCATCCGTGGCTGCCGTGTTCGGCGATGGCACCCGCCTGGAGTTGAACCACGTAGCGCACGGCATCTGGGAAGGGCATCATGACGGCTCCCCTGTGCCGTACCGGATCGCGACGGCGTACGGCGACGACGCCGAGACCGTCAGCGGCGACCCGTACCGGCATCTCCCGACGCTGGGCGACATCGATGTGCACCTGATCGCCGAGGGGCGCCATGAGCGCCTCTGGCAGGTGCTGGGCGCGCATCCTCGGGTCGTCGAGGGCGACGCAGGCGTGGCCTTCGCCGTGTGGGCTCCCAACGCCACCGCCGTTCGCGTGGTCGGTGATCACAACGGGTGGAACGGCGAGCCCCACGCCATGCGCTCGATGGGTGTGAGCGGGATCTGGGAGCTGTTCATCCCGGATCTCCCTGTCGGCACGACCTACAAGTACGAGATCAGAACGCGCGACGGTGCGTGGATCTTCAAGGCGGATCCGATGGCGCAGGCCGCGCAGGTCCCGCCGGAGACCGCATCCGTGGTCACCGAGTCGACCTACGCGTGGTCGGATGGCGCCTGGATGACCCGCAGGGCCGCGACCCATGCCGTCGCGCAGCCGCTGTCGGTGTACGAGGTGCACCTGGGGTCGTGGCGAGGAGGACTGAGCTATCGGGACGCTGCGGAGCCCCTCATCGCCCACGTCGAGGAGGCCGGCTTCACCCATGTGGAGTTCATGCCGCTCGCCGAGCACCCGTTCGGCGGATCCTGGGGCTATCAGGTCAGCGGCTACTACGCGGCGACGAGCCGCTTCGGCAGCCCTGACGACCTGCGCTACCTGATCGACCGCCTGCACCAGGCGGGCATCGGCGTCATCATGGACTGGGTCCCCGGCCATTTCCCGAAGGATGCGTTCGCGCTGGCGCGATTCGACGGCCAGCCTCTCTACGAGCACCCGGATCCCCGACGGGGAGAGCACCAGGACTGGGGCACGCTCATCTTCGACTACGGGCGTCCGGAGGTGCGCGGATTCCTCGTCGCGAACGCACTGTTCTGGCTGAGCGAGTTCCACGTCGACGGTCTCCGTGTCGACGCGGTCGCGTCGATGCTCTACCTCGACTACTCCCGAAACGACGGCGAGTGGGAACCCAACATCCACGGCGGGCGCGAGAACCTCGAGGCGATCCGATTCCTGCAGGAAGTCAATGCGACCGCCTACCGAGTGCACCCCGGCGTGCTGATGATCGCCGAGGAGTCGACCAGTTTCCCCGGTGTCACCGCTCCGACCGATCATGCCGGTCTCGGCTTCGGCTTCAAGTGGAACATGGGCTGGATGAACGACTCGCTCCAGTACATCGAGCGAGACCCGATGTACCGCGCGCACCATGAAGGCGAGATGACGTTCTCCTTCGTGTACGCGTTCGGAGAGAACTACCTGCTGCCGATCAGCCATGACGAGGTCGTGCACGGCAAAGGCAGTCTGCTCGCGAAGATGCCGGGAGATCACTGGCACAAGCTCGCGAACGTGCGCGCCTACCTGGGATACATGTGGGGGCACCCGGGCAAGAAGCTGCTGTTCATGGGGCAGGAGTTCGGCCAGCTCGCAGAGTGGTCCGAGTCCCGTGAGCTGGACTGGTGGCTGCTCGACCAGCCGTCCCATGCCCAGCTGCAGAGCTTCGTCGGGCAGCTCAATCGCACCTATCGTGCGCAGGCTCCGCTCTGGGAGCGCGACAACGACGGCTCGTCCTTCTCTCGCCTCGGCGCGCCCAGTTGGGACCCGAACGTGATCGCTTTCGAACGCCGCGACGCCCATGGCGGCCGGCTGGTCGTGATCAGCAACTTCGCCGGCGTCGAGCGCAGCGGATATCGCCTCGCTCTGCCCAGCGCGGGAATCTGGCAGGAGATCCTCAACACGGATGCCGCGGAATACGGCGGACGAGGTTCAGGCAACCTCGGCGTGGTCGTCGCCGATGCAGCAGACGGCGGCACCCCGACGGCGACGATGACGATCCCTGCGCTGTCGACGATCTGGCTCCGCCATCAGAACGACCCGCACGTGCCGACGATCAGCCACGGCTGACCGCGGGCGGCACGCTGCGCGGTCAGAACAACAGCGACGAGAGCCGGTTGCGTGCCGCGATGACACGCGGATCTGCCGCGCCGATGAGACCGAACAGTTCGATGAGCCGCTCGCGAACCGGCGTGCGGTCGGCGGAGGGAAGCTGAGCGAACAGGTCGAGCAGACGACCGAACGCATCGTCGACGTGCCCCCCAGCGAGATCGAGATCCGCGACGTCGAACTGCGCCTGCACATCCAGCGGATCCGCTGCGGCAGCTGCCCGAGCCTCCTGCAGGTCGAGCTTCTGCACGCGATCGAGGAGACGCACCTGCCCGAGACCGGCGATCGCATCTTCGTCACGAGGATTCTCGGCGAGTGCCTTCTCGTAGGCGACGACCGCTGCGGCGTAGTCGCCGAGTTCGATCGCCGCGAACGCCTCCGCATGCAGAGGCGGTAGCGGCGGCTCCTCGGCGGTCTCCTCGGTCGCAGGGGCTTCGCCCACGTCCAGCGACCCCGTGACGCCGTTCTGCGCGGCGAGCTGAAGCAGCTGCGCGAAGACTTCGCGTACCTGCTGCTCGGGGACAGCTCCGGTGAACATCGGTACTGGCTGGCCTGCGATGAGAGCGACCACCATCGGAATCGACTGCGCGCGGAAGCTCTGCGCGAGCTGAGGATTCGCGTCGACGTCGACCTTGGCGAGAAGCACCTTGCCGCCGAGCTCGCGCGTCACCTTCTCGATGATCGGACTCAGCTGCTTGCAGGGTCCGCACCACTCGGCCCACAGATCGACGACCACGGGAACGGTGCGTGAGACCTCGAGGATCTGGCCGAACGTCTCATCGGTCGCGTCGACGACCACATCGACGACACCCGCCGCGGAAGCGGGCGCTCCGGCCGGGGGCGTCGCCGGCCGGTTGCGGAGAGTGGAGAGGTCGACGGCTCCTCGGAGCGCGGCAGGAGAGATATCGGTCACTTGATCACCTCGACGGAGAGAAGATCCTGGCGCACGGCCAGGAGCCGGATCTGCTCCGTCGAGCCCTGGGCGGGGACGGAGAAGAACAACTGGAATTCGTACTTGGTCGTCACGCCCTTGGCGGACTCGGTGACACCGGTCAGCGCCTTCGCCTGGGCGTTGTCACCGAAACGGATCACCGCATCCGCGGAGGTCGGAGTGACCGTCTCGGTGTCGACCAGAGAGACGGCCACGATGGCACCGCTGCCCAGGGTGGTCATCGACACGGGGGCGGAGTCCGCCGGTGCGATGTCGAAGGCCGTCTGCGACGTCGCGGCCGCGCCGTTGTCCGCGAGGTTCTGCACCACAGCCTGGCGGCTGTCGCGGATCGACTTCGCGAGGTTCTGCGAGATCTCGTCGAACAGCCCGTACGACGCGCTCTGCTCTCCTGCGTCGACGACGTCAGAGAACGTCGCGGCGAGCTCACCCGGCGGCAGGCTGAGGAAGGCGGAATCGTCCGGTACCAGCGAGGTTCCGAGCCACGGAGCGGCAACCTCGGGGAAGACGGCGTCGGCCGACATCTCGGCCATGTTGTTGACCTTGTATTGGGACCAGGGGTCCTGCTGGGTCATCGTCAGGACCACCGGGGGGACCGTGTCGTCACCGTCGCTCTTCGAGAGGAGGAGGACTGTGCGCGGCCAGCGGTCGGTCGCCTCGGGCAGCATGACCTCGACGTCGTCGGTCGGGATGGCCGCGGGCGCGGCGGTGTCGGGAAGCGCGGTGCGGAGAGCGTACTCGGTCTTCCGAGCCGTCAGCGCCGGACCGTCGAGGCGGGTTCCCGCCAGATCGATGTCCATGGCTGCATCGGCGTCCGAGAGCGTCGCCGACACCTCCTGAAGGATGCGCTTGGCCTGAGCCTCGGTCACTGCCGGAGGCTTCTGGTTCTCTGGAGCGATCACGGTCGCGCTGGGCGAGGGACTGGGCGTCCCTTCCCCGAACTGCGGCCAGGAGTCGGCCGAGCATCCGGTCGCAAGAAGCGCGGTCAGCGCGAGAGCCGGGATGGCGATCATCCGACGTCTGCGGGTCGGCGGCGTGGCGCGCATCTCGGACCTGCGATCACCCGCTGTGTCGCCCTCGGTCGCCGTGCCGCTCGCTCCCTCGCCTTGCGCGTTCTCCGCATCGACGCCGTGATCAGCGGGCGTGGAGTCCTCGTCGTTGACGGTCGTCGAGGATTCCTCGATCGCCTTCCGCTCCGACGGCGGCAGCTGAGCCACGTCGATCGGCTCGGTGGCCGGAAGAGGCCCCGGCCCTTTCCGCCGGGGGCCGCGCCCGCGGCGCTGGTGGCGGATGCCGAGCACGTACAGGACGAGGCCGACCAGGAGCACGGCCGCACCGGCCGCCATCAGCGGACCTGCCAGAGGCGTCGAGGTGTCGAGCGGCCAAGAGACGACGATGTCGTCAGGCGCGTCGGCTGTGCCGTCGTGGGCGATGAGCAGACTGACGCCCTCGGGAAGCTGCATGTCGGCGATCAGTGCGTCGGTGTCGGTGAACGAGTCCAGCCAGAGATCCGACCCGACAGGACTGCGCCCGGCTTCGGCTGCCGCACCGTCCTCTGCGGGCGTCTCCTCGGGAGCGGGGGTCGCCTCCGGGTCGTCCGTGCTCTCGTCGTCACCTGCCGCGGCCGGATCCACGAGCTCGACGTCGAGCTCGCCGTCCTTGCCGA
Source organism: Microbacterium sp. WCS2018Hpa-23 (assembly GCF_031843845.1). Taxonomy (NCBI): domain Bacteria; kingdom Bacillati; phylum Actinomycetota; class Actinomycetes; order Micrococcales; family Microbacteriaceae; genus Microbacterium; species Microbacterium sp. WCS2018Hpa-23. Next base: position 38,851 of record NZ_JAVTIZ010000007.1, on the reverse strand, counting down.
CGCTGACATGGTTGTACGAGGTGTCAGCAAGCCACGCCTCCATGTCGGCCGTTCGACCGTACGCGGCGAAGATATCGCCGTCGCCACGGACGAGAAGGGTCTGAGCGCCGGGGTGCTCCCTCAGGACGTCGCCGTCCAGAAGCACATAGGGCGCAGGTTCTTCCACGGCGACCGAGGTCTCCTGGGTCGACGGACCCATGAAGACGGTTCGCTGCGCGATGCCCGCAGCGATCAGTCCCGCAGCCAGCACGAAGGCCACGACGGCCCATACGAAACGCACGAATAGTCTCCTCACGCAACCCGGACGAGCGCCCGAGTCACAACACTCGACATTTCAGACTAGCGAAATCACCTGTGTGTTGCCCACGAGGGGATGCCTGATCAGCCCGGCACGTCGTGACGATCAGGCATCGTGCGCTCGATAGCCTTGCATCATCAGCATCTCCGAGGAGCACCGATGAAGATCCACAACCCGTTCCGCACCGCTCTCGTGGCGACGCTCGGCGTGGGGCTGGGAATCCTGCTGATCGGAAGCGTCGAGAGCCTGTCGACGGTTCTCCTGTACGTCGGCACGGCCCTGTTCCTCAGCCTCGGTCTCGATCCGCTCGTGTCGTTCCTCGAACGCAAGAGGCTTCCTCGCTGGCTCGCGGTGCTGATCACGATCCTGGGCGTCCTCGGCATCTTCGCGGGCATCATCCTGATCGTCATCCCGGTGCTCGTCGACCAGATCTCGCAGCTGATCGCCCAGATCACGGCCATCGTCCAACGCGGAACATTCCTCGCCGACCTCCGAGAGTGGATGGTCGACACCTTCCCCAATCTCAAAGTCGACGAGGTGTTCGCGTACGTGACGAACTGGCTCGAGACGAATCTCACTCAGATCGGCGGGTCCATCGGGCAGAGCGTCCTCGCAGCCAGCGGCGCTGTCGTCAGCGGACTCTTCGGAGCCTTCATCGTCCTGATCCTGACGATCTACCTGACGGCCTCGACGCCCTCGCTCAAGCGAGCGGTGTACCAGCTCGCACCCGCCTCGAAGCGAGAGCGCTTCATCGACCTCGCCGAGCAGATCACCGACTCGGTCGGCTACTACGTCATGGGTCAGGTGACGCAGGGCGTCATCAACGGCGTCCTGAGCATGATCTTCCTGACGATCATCGATGCGCCGTTCCCGGCGGTGCTCGCTGTCGTGGCCTTCTTCTTCTCGCTGATCCCACTCGTGGGCACCCTGACGGGGTCGACGATCATCGTTCTCGTCTGCCTCATCCCCGGCCTCGGGTCCCCCGCCACCGCGATCGCGGCGGCGATCTACTACCTCGTCTACATGCAGATCGAGGCCTACGTGATCTCACCGAGGATCATGAGTCGGGCGGTGTCCGTGCCCGGAGCCGTCGTGGTGGTCGCAGCGCTGGCGGGAGGGAGCCTTCTGGGGCTTCTGGGGGCGCTCATCGCGATCCCGGTCGCGGCCAGCATCCTCATCATCTACCGACAGGTGCTGATCCCCCGGATGAACGAGCTCTAAGCCACCGGCCACTCGTTCGGCAGTGGCAGCGCCGCAGGATTCACTGCCGCGACGATCTCGGTGAGCACACGCCGGGTCTGGCTCTCCCCCACCCAGAGGTGCTTGCCTCCCTCGACCGCGATCAGGTTCGCGTGCGGGATCGCCGCGAACCGCTCTCGGGCCTCGGCAGGACGGAGATAGTCGTCGAGCTCGGGAACGAGAATGACGACCTCGACGTCCTCGTCCGCCCATGCGGCGACCTCGGCCTCCGTCGCGCGATGGAGCGGCGGCGACAGGAGGATGATCCCCTCGACATCGTGCTCTCGCCCGTACTTGAGGGCGAGCTCCGTACCGAACGACCAGCCGACCAACCACGGTCGCGGAAGGCCGCGCTCACGGACGAAGTCCATCGCCGCGGCGACGTCGAACTGCTCGGCCGCTCCCCCGTCGAACGCGCCGTCGCTCGTTCCCCGAGGCGATGTCGTGCCGCGCGTGTTGAAACGCAGCACGGCGAGGTCGGCCAGCGCCGGGAGACGCGCGGCCGCTTTACGGATGATGTGAGAGTCCATGAAGCCGCCCGCGGTGGGCAGCGGGTGGAGCGTCACGAGCGTCGCGACCGGGTCGGACGATTCCGGCACAGCCAGCTCGCCGACAAGCGTCAGCTCGTCCGCTGTCTCCAGAACGATGTCCTCGCGGCGAGCAGGAAGCTCGAGCGGTCCACGGATCTCGATGCTCACGCAATCCTCCAACAGTGTGTGTGCCAATGCCGCCGGGCGGCGAGATCTGCGGCGTCACCGAGCACGCCGTCCGCGCGCCAGATCACGAGGTGGGCGATACCCGGCGCGACGGTGCGCCCGCAGCCGGGGCAGATGTACTCCTTGAGTGCCTGTGCTGCCGATACCGGCTGCACAGTCCACTCGGAGCCACGGCGCACCTCAGTGCGCTTCCAGGACGCCAGGAGGCGGTCCAGCGAGTCCTCGGTCTCAGGGCGCGCCGGACGGCGTCTGCGGGAGCGGGCCATGGTGGCCGCTCACCACCAGTGGTTGTTCGTCCAGAAGGCGTGCGCGCCGGCCCAACTGCCGTATCGTCCGGTGGCATAGCCCGTGGCCCAGCGCAGGTTGTCGACGGGGTCGTATCCGTTGCCGGGCACCTTGCTGCAGGGCAGCGCCTGGACGAGACCGCACGCACCCGACGATTTGTTCGTCGCGTTGGGGTTCCATCCGCTCTCGCGCGAGACGATGTAGTCGACGTAACCCCAGTCGGACTCGGCGATGCCCGCAGCAGCCATCCATTCGGCAGGCGCGCCCCCGCCGGTGTAGAAGAGAGGCGCAGCGCTGCTCGACTTCGGGGAGGACGCCGTCGTCGGCGTGGGGGTCGGTGTGGGCTTCGGCGTCACGTAGACCGAGAAGGTCCCTCGCTGGACGGGCGCGATAGCCGCGCCCTCGACCGAGACGGTGAGGTTCTGGGTCTCGGTGAGCGCGACCGAGTAGGCCGATTCCGGGCTCTCCTCTGCGGGCTGCTCCGCAAGCGCGACGCCCGTCGGAGCGACCATCGCCGCCGCGAAACCGACGACCGCGAGAGCGCTGAAGAAGCCCACGACACCACGGCGTCGGCTGCCCTTGCGCGCCGAAAGAGTCGCCGATGCGGGCACAGGCGTGACGTCGTTTCGCTGGGGAGTCATGTCGTTTCGGGAGTTCACGATGAGAGGAAGTCTACCCGCTGAGGCCTGACACGGCCATCAGAACGCTCAGCGAACGGCCAGGATGACGTCTACGGCGGCGTCGAGCAGCGCGTCGACCTGCTCTTCGCGGTAGCCACCACGCTGCATCCGGAATGCGGCGGCGCGCAGCTGCTCGGCCGTCAGCGGCTCTCCGTCACGCAGGTAGCGGGCGATGCGCGTGCCCACGTGATCGACCTCGTCGATGCGGTAGCCGAAGGTGAGCACACCCGTGCGCGCGAACCGGTGACGCTTCGGGCGGGCCAGGTGATCGAGGATCACCTGCGCGTCGTCGCGTGCCTGCTCGACCCACGCACCCGCACCACGGGAGCGCACCACCCGATCGCGAGCGCGCGCCGCCAGCGCATCCTCGACCCGGCCGAGCGCAGCGTCGACTTCAGCCACGACATAGCCGTTCTTCACCAGGGGGAACGAGGCCACCCGCACGTCGGCCGCGCTCAGGTCGTCGGCGTCGCCCTCGAAGGCCGTGCGCGCTGCCGCGAGGAAGGTGTCGACCGCTGCGCGATGGTAGCCACGGACACGTCCGCTCGTGAGAGAGAAGGCGGGCGGCGCCTCGACGGCGTCGTCCGCTACCTGTACGTCGTCGGAGACCATCACAGCACCACCCAGGAGGAGAAGAGGAAATAGAGGCACAGCGCGGGCACCGTGGACGGCAGGATGCTGTCGAGCCGGTCGAGGAGTCCGCCGTGACCGGGAAGCCAGGAGCTCATGTCCTTGATGCCCAGGTCGCGCTTCAGCATCGACTCACCGAGGTCACCCAGCGTCGCGGACAGCAGGATCGCGACGCCGAAGATCACGCCGATCCACCACGGGATATCGAGCAGGAAGATCGCGAGGAGCACGCCGGCAGCGATCGAACCGACAACCGCACCTCCGAATCCCTCCCACGTCTTCTTTGGACTGATCTTGGGGGCCATCGGATGCCGCCCGAAGGCGAGCCCCGCGGCATAGGCGCCTGTGTCGGCGACGACGGCGATCGCGATGAAGCTGAGCACCCACCACTGACCGCCCTCCTGCTTGAGCAGGATCAGGGCGACGGCGGCGAGGAACGGGACGTAGATCTGCACGAAACCGCTGATGACGGCATCCGTGAGCACATCACCGTACGTCCTGCCGTCCTTGGCGATCATCTGCGCGACGAGCCGCCACACGATCACGAACGCGACGGCGAGGAACAGCATGACCCAGACGAGCCAGAGATCGAGGAAGAAGGCGGAGAGCACGAGAAGGGTGGCAGCGATGAACTGCGGCACCACGTCGATACGTCGACCCGACGCGCGGAGGGCGAGGGAGAGCTCGTAGACGCCGAGCAACGCCGCTGCCAGCGCGAAGGGCACGAAAAGGACCTTGATGAACAGGAGCGATGCGAGCAGCGCCGCACCGAACGCGAGACCGATCAGCGTGGCGAGGATCAGGTCGCGACCCGTGCGCTCCTTGATGCGCTCATTGGCCTGGTCGAGCTGACCACGAGCGTGCGAGACATGATTGCCCAGTTCGTCTCTGGCCGCTCTCCACTGCTCGCGGATGGCGTTGTGATCGGCGGTGTCCAGTGTGGATGCCGTGACCGCAGGCCCCTCTGCGGGCAGAGGAGGCCGCGGCGGGATGCTCATGGTGTCGAATGCCGGGAAGGCGCCGTCGACCAGGGGAATGCCGCCGGCCGGGGTCGACGAGTCGCGCGCCTCACGACGCGTCTGCGGCTTGTCGGTACCGTCACCGCTGGAGTCGTCGGACATGCCGCCTACACCTCGAGGAGTTCGGCCTCTTTGCGCTTGAGTGCGTCGTCGATCAGGTCGACGTGCTGGCGCGTGAGGGCGTCGAGTTCCTTCTCTCCCCTGGCGATCTCGTCTTCGCCGAGTTCGCTCTTCAGGGCGTCGAGCTCATCCTTGCCCTTGCGGCGGATGCCTCGGACGTGGACCTTGGCGTCCTCCGCCTTGGTCTTGACGAGCTTCACGTACTCCTTGCGACGCTCGGCGGTGAGCTCAGGCATCGTGACCCGCACGAGGTTGCCGTCGTTGGTGGGGTTCGCGCCGAGGTTCGGCATGTCGCGAATGGCCTGCTCGATGCCCTTCAGCGCCGACTTGTCGTACGGCGTGATGATGAGCGTGCGTGCTTCCTGGTTCGCCAGTGAGGCAAGCTGCGCCAGCGGAGTCGGCGTTCCGTAGTAGTCGACCAGCACCTTCTGGAAGAGCTGCGGGTTCGCACGACCGGTGCGCACCGTGGAGAAGTCCTCCTTGGCGGCCTCGACGGCTCGTGCCATGCGGGAGGTGGTTTCAGCGAGGACATCCGCGATCACGGTGACTCCTATCGTCGGGGTGTTCTGAAATTCTATCGGGCCGGGCCCTCGAGCACCGGCAGGCGCTCAGGCCGTGACCAGAGTGCCGATGTGCTCGCCGAGGAGAGCTCGCGTGACGTTGCCCGCCGGTTCCATACCGAAGACCCGCATGTCCATGTTGTTGTCCATGCAGAGGCTGAACGCCGTCGAGTCGACGACCTTGAGCCCACGCTGGAGGGCATCACGATACGTGACGCGCTCGATGCGTTCGGCGTCCGCGTGCTTGTTCGGGTCGGCGGTGTAGATGGCGTCGACGCCGTTCTTGGCGACGAGGACCTCCTCCGCACCGATCTCGAGCGCGCGCTGCGCGGCGACCGTGTCGGTCGAGAAGTACGGCAGGCCGGCACCGGCGCCGAAGATGACCACACGCCCCTTCTCCATGTGACGCTCCGCCCGCAGCGGGATGTAGGGCTCGGCCACCTGCGTCATCGAGATCGCGGACTGCACGCGTGTGGGCGCGCCGGCCTGCTCGAGGAAGTCCTGGAGAGCGAGAGCGTTCATGACGGTGCCGAGCATGCCCATATAGTCGGCGCGGCCGCGGTCCATACCACGCTGGCTCAGCTCCGCCCCACGGAAGAAGTTGCCACCACCGACGACGATGGCGATCTCGACGCGGTCGACCGCTGCGGCGATGTCGCGGGCGATCTGGCTGACGACATCGGGGTTGACACCGAGCTGGCCGGCGCCGAACGCCTCGCCGGAGAGCTTGAGAAGAACGCGGCGGCGTCCTGTGCGGTCGGTCATGGGGTGATCCTCTCGTCCCGATTCAAGATAGTGCCTTCTGGGCATGAAGAAGGGGTCCGGATCGCGTTGATCCGAACCCCTTCGACGATGTTACGCGCCGACCTTGAAGCGCGCGAAGTCCGTCACGGTGATACCGGCGTCCTTCGCCACCTGGGCGACAGAGAGCTTGTTGTCCTTCGCGTAGTCCTGCTCGAGCAGGGCGACCTGCTTGATGAACGCGGAGACACGGCCCTCGACGATCTTGGGCAGAGCCGCTTCCGGCTTGCCCTCGTTGCGGGAGATCTCGGTGACGATCTCGCGCTCCTTCTCCACGGCGTCGGACGGAACGTCCTCGCGGGAGAGGTACGACGGGTTCGCGAACGAGATGTGCTGCGCGATGCTGCGAGCGGTCTCGGCGTCGTCACCCGAGTAGGCGACGACGACACCGATCTGCGGCGGCAGGTCCTTGCTCGTGCGGTGCAGGTAGACCTCGACCTTGTCGCCCGAGACCGTGCGCACGCGACGCAGTTCGACCTTCTCGCCGATGATCGCAGCCTCTTCCGAGATGATCTGCTCGACGCTCTTGTCGCCCGCCTGAGCGGCGAGACCGGACTCGACCGAGTCCGCCTTGACTGCGGCGACAGCATCTGCGACCTTGTCGGCCAGCGCGATGAAGCGCTCGTTCTTCGCGACGAAGTCCGTCTCGCAGGCGAGCTCGATCAGCGTCACTGCGCCGTCCTGCTCGCGAGCGACGATGAGGCCCTCGCTGGTGGAACGGTCAGCACGCTTCGCGTTGCCCTTGGCACCCTTCAGGCGCAGGATCTCGGTGGCCTTCTCGACGTCTCCGTCAGCCTCCTCGAGCGCCTTCTTGGTGTCGACCATTCCTGTGCCGAGCTGCTCACGCAGCGCCTTGAGGTCGGCGATGGTGAAGTTGGCCATGTGTGGTGGCTCCTTGCTTCGTGATGTGTGTGGTGGTCGCGGAATTACTTGGCGTCTGCCTCAGCGGGGGCCTCTGCGGCCTCTGCTGCGGGAGCCTCGACGGTCTCGGCGTCTGCGGCCGGAGCCTCGACTGCTGCGTCCTCAGCAGCTGCGTCCTCGGCCGGAGCCTCGGTGGCAGCGTCTGCGGCCGGAGCCTCGGCAGCGGCGTCAGCCGGCGTCTCGAGAAGCTCCTTCTCCCAGTCGGCGAGCGGCTCAGCGTCGCCCGTCTCGGGGTTGTGCTTCTGCTGCAGGCCCTCTGCCGCCGCGTCCGCGATGATGCGGGTGAGCAGCGAGACCGAACGGATCGCGTCGTCATTGCCGGGGATCGGGTACTGGAAGTCGTCCGGGTCCGCGTTCGTGTCGAGGATGCCGATCACGGGGATGCCGAGCTTCTTGGCCTCGTCGATGGCGAGGTGCTCACGCTTGGCGTCGACGACCCAGATGGCGGACGGCGTCTTGGTGAGGTTGCGGATACCGCCGAGCGACTTGTGCAGCTTGTCGAGCTCGCGCTTCTTGAGAAGCAGCTCCTTCTTCGTGAAGCCGCTGTTCGCCGGGGTCTCGTAGTCGAGCTCCTCGAGCTCCTTCATGCGTGCGAGACGCTTGGAGATCGTCTGGAAGTTGGTGAGGAGCCCACCGAGCCAGCGCTGGTTGACGAAGGGCTGACCCACGCGGGTCGCCTGCTCGGCGAGGATCTCCTGCGCCTGCTTCTTCGTGCCGACGAAGAGGATCGTGCCACCGTGGGCGACGGTCTCCTTGACGAAGTCGTAGGCCTTGTCGATGTAGCCGAGCGACTGCTGGAGGTCGATGATGTGGATGCCGCTGCGCTCGGTGAGGATGAAGCGCTTGACCTTCGGGTTCCACCGACGGGTCTGGTGTCCGAAGTGCACGCCACTGTCGAGCAGCTGGCGGATGGTGACCACAGCCATGGTCGTCTCCTTGTTCCGGCGCGGTTCTGCGCCATTGAGGTTGTCAAGTCGATCGGACGATCGAACTTCCTGGTGCCCGGCGCACACCCGCCTGCTCGGAAGCAGGACCTGTGGGAATGGATGCCACGACCGAAGTCGCTCTGGGCACGCGTAGTCACCCCGAGATCGAGGTGCTCCCCCAGCATACAGGATGCGAGGGCGTCACTCGCCCTGCACCGCGGAGCGCGTCCGGGGGTTCTGAGCACCTCCTGCGACGATCCGCCCCGCGTCCGCTTCGACCGAGGCGCGCATCCCGGATCATGGCCCGATGGCCATCCGTCGTCGCATCCTCGCCGTCATCCTGCTCGTCGCTCTGCTGAGCGTCGGCTTACATGTGCCCGCGAACGCGGTCCCGCCGTCCGCCGCCACTGCATCCACCTCCGCGACCTGGACTTGGCCGTTCGACGGGGACCGCTCCATCGCGAATCCGTATCGGGCACCGGCGCATGAATACGGAGCCGGACACCGGGGTATCGACATCATCTCGGTACAGGGCGGTGCCGTCCGCGCACCCGCTGACGGCACCGTGGCGTTCCGCGCAACGGTCGTTGACCGGCCTCTGCTCACGATCGAACACTCCGGCGGGTACGTGTCGACGTTCGAGCCGGTGATGTCCAGCCTCTCCCCCGGAGATGTCGTGACGGCCGGCGACGAGATCGGCACCGTCGCATCGGGCGGCCACGCGTCGCCGGGATCGATGCATCTCGGCGTGCGGCTCGACGGCGACTACATCAACCCGATGCTCCTGTTCGGAGAGGTGCCGCGCGCGGTGCTCCTCCCCTGCTGCGACCCCCTATGAGCCGCGCCGGCGCGTCGCGGTATGTCTCTTCCCGCGTCCTCTCAACATTTGCCGACGAAGCCTCCCTCAAGAGGCCTCAGGCTCGCGGATGCGCCAGTCGATAGGTGGCCGTGAGCCGCTCGGCGGATACGTGCGTGTAGATCTGGGTGGTGCCGAGGCTGGCGTGCCCCAGTATCTCCTGCACCGCCCGTAGATCGGCACCGCCGTCGAGCAGGTGCGTCGCCGCGGTGTGTCTGAGGGCGTGCGGCCCGACCGTGTCGGCTCCGACGTAGGGAGCGAGCACCTCTGCGACGAGTGAGTACACGGCTCGGGGTCCCACCCGCGCGCCGCGCGCGCCAAGGAACAGGGCAGGGGTCGGGCGTGCGGCCCGCGCGACGTGCACGGGACGACCACGGGTGAGATAGGCGCCGATGGCGTCTCTCGCCGGCGCCCCGAAGGGGACCACGCGCTCCTTGGATCCTTTGCCGAGGACGCGCGCGGTGCCGCGGTCGAGGTCGAGATCGTCGACGTCGAGTCCGCAGAGCTCGGAGACACGGATCCCCGCGCCGTAAAGCAGCTCGAGGATCGCATGGTCCCTCAGTCGGGTCGGCTCCCCTGTCGACGCCGCCGTCCGTTGCGCGTCGAGGAGGGTGGTCATCGCATCCTGGGAGGCGATCGTCGGCAGAGTACGGCCGCGCTTCGGTGCGACGAGGCGCAGGCTCGGATCGTGTGGGATGAGCTCCTGCTCCTGCGCCCAGGCGAAGAACGACCGAGCTGCGGCAGCTCGTCGCGCGAGCGTCGCACGGGCATCGCCCCGCTGCGTCGCCAGCCAGAGCCAGCCCCGCAGAGTCTCGAGCGACACGTCTTCCACACCGAGCTCCCCGACCGACTGCGCCAGATCGCGCAGGTCCGATCGGTACGCCCGAACCGTCGCGGGCGACAGCCTCCGCACCTGGTCGAGGTGATCGGTGAAAGCCTGTGCCGCGGCGGCGAACTCCATGGATCAAGCTTGCAGGAGCGGGCATGGGCATCGTGTCAGCCGCGCCGCCCGACTTCGCCGGCCTTCCGCCACCCGCCCTCGACCCGCCTGACGACGCCTTCCAGCTCGAGAACCCCGAGGATCGCGCTCACCTTGTCGGGTGCGAGTCCCGACCGACGGCAGATCTCGAGAATCGGTAGCGACGAGCGACCGGTGATCGCGTCGAGCAATCGCACCTGATCAGGGTCGGATCGCTCACCGTCTTCCGCCGCTTGCAGCGCCCCTCCCCACAGTTCACGGATCTCCGCAGGAGTCGTCACGCACCGCGCGTCGTACTCACGAAGAAGTCGATGGCATCCGGCGGATGCCGCTGACGTGACCGGTCCCGGCACCGCGCCGAGCGGGCGCCCCAGTGCTGCCGCGTGACCGGCGGTGTTGAGAGAGCCACTGCGCCACCCCGCCTCGACGACGACCGTCGCCTGACTCAGCGCGGCGATGAGCCGGTTACGCGCGAGGAAACGCCATTTGGTCGGCGCGGTACCGCACGGCACTTCGCTCACCACTGCGCCCGTGTCGACGATGCGTCTCAACAGCTCTCTGTGGCCTTGGGGGTACGCACGATCGACTCCGCCGGCCAGGAAGGCCACTGTCCTGCCAGCGACGCCGAGCGCCGCCCGGTGGGCTGCACCGTCGATGCCGTACGCGCCACCTGAGACGACGACCGCGCCGCCCATGGCGAGGTCACCCGCGAACTCGGCGGCGAGCATCTCCCCGTAGCCACTCGCCGCACGGGCACCGACGATCGCGACGCGCGGCTCGGCGGAGAGAAGCAGGGGGTCGCCTCGTACCCAGAGCAGCGTGGGCGCGTGCTCGCCGAGGTCGTCGAGAGCGATCGGCCAGCTCGCGTCGCCCGGAAGGACGAGTCGCGCACCGACATCGCGCGCACTTCGAATCGACTCCGCCACCGCACGCGAATCGGCGCGCGCCCGCCACCTTGCGCGTCCCTCAGCGAGTGCCCGCCCGCCCGCCCCCGGCTGCGCACGACTTCGGTCGGCGAGTGCGAGCTCCAGGGCCTCGTGAGCGCCGAGCTCTGCGATGAGAGCGCCCGCCACCCCGTCACCCGGTTCCGCGAGAACCGACCATGCGACCCTGGAGAGCGCGTCCTCCGGATTCCCGTGCGGCCGCATCTCGTCGAGCGCGGAACGGACATCGGCGTCCTCCCTCAGCGATTCGATCATGATGTGTATCCCCTCTTCAGAAACAGTGCCCGCCCGACCTCGTCGCGCCCCGGTTTCTCGATTCCCTCCAGGTCCGCCATCGTCCACGCCAGTCTCAGGACACGGTCGTAGCCCCGGAGCGTGAGCGCACCCCGTTCCAATGCACGGTCGAGCGGTGCGCGGGCAGGCGCGGCGAGTCGCAGATCGGGCTGACGCAGCCTCGCACCCGGTACTTCGCCATTACGACGCCACGGGGTACCCCGCCAGCGTGCGACGGCGCGCGCCCTGGCCGCGGCGACGCGCTCGCCAGCGACGACGGTGGTGATGGAAGTCCGGTCCGCGGCCATCGCCTGGACGGCGGAGACGCGGGCGACCTGCAGCTCGATGTCGATGCGGTCGCGCAACGGACCTGACAGTCTCGTCGCGTATCTGCGGATCGCCAGCGACGGGCAGACGCACTCGGAGCCCCGGACTCCGTAATTGCCGCAGGGGCACGGATTCATGGCGAGGACGAGTTGGAACCTCGCTGGGAACAGGGCCGTGATCCCTGATCGACTCACCTCGATCGAACCGGATTCGAGCGGCTGCCGCATCGCGTCGAGTGCGACGCGTGAGAACTCCGCGGCTTCGTCGAGGAACAGCACCCCACGGTGCGCTCGTGAGATGGCGCCGGGTCGGACCGCTCGCGATCCCCCGCCCACGAGAGCGGCCACCGAGGCGCTGTGATGCGGCGATTCGATCGGCGGAGTGACATCGAGGCGTCGCACGGGCTCACCTGTGAGGGAGCGGATAGAGGCCACCTCCAGCGCCTCCGCCTCGGTGAGCCGCGGCAGTATTCCTGGGAGACGCCTCGCGAGCATCGTCTTGCCGGCACCCGGTGGGCCACTCAGGAGCAGATGGTGTCCACCTGCAGCCGCGACGATGAGAGCCTGGACAGCATCCTCCTGACCGACGACCTCGGACAGGTCCAAGGACTCGCCCGACTCATGGGAGGGGGCGTCCGCGACGACAGGGTCGCCATCGAGCACCTCGACATCTGCTCCGTGCCACACGGCGACCTGCGAGAGCGTCGCAGCTGGACGAATGTCGATATCAGGCACGAGCGCTGCCTCGGCCTCGTTCGCCGAAGGGACGATCACGGTGTCGAATCCCGCCCGCGCAGCCGCGAACACGGCGGGCAGCACGCCGGGCACCGGCCGGAGCCTTCCGTCGAGTCCCAGCTCACCGAGGTGCACGGTTCGCGCGATGGAACGCGAGGAGAGCGAGCCTCCGGCTGCCAGCGCCGCCACAGCGATGCTCAGGTCGAAGCCCGAACCCTGTTTGGGAAGGCTCGCCGGCGAGAGATTGACCGTCAATCGGCGGCGCGGAAGGTCGAGCGCGCTGTTCTTGCACGCGTTGTGCACGCGTTGCACAGCTTCTCCGAGCGACTTGTCGGGGAGCCCGATGATCTTGAAGTCAGGGGTCTGGTTCGACAGGTCCGCTTCGACCTCGACCATGTGGCCGTCGACACCGGTCAGGGCGACGGCCCAGGTCCGCGCCGTCGTCATGACAGTGCCACGAGGTGCTCGAGTGTGCCGCACGAGGGGTCCGCGCCGATGATCCCGATCGCGTCGATCCGGATGGTCATCCCCTGTGCGCTCTCGGCATGGTCAGCAGCCCAGGCGTGAGCCAGCCGCCACAGGCGGCGCAGCTTGCGGCCGTCCACCGCCTCGAGCGGGTGTCCGAAGGAATCGCTCCGTCTCGTCTTCACCTCGACGACTGCGAGATGCGAACCGTGGGATGCGACGATGTCGATCTCGCCCTGAGCGCACCGCCAGTTCCGATCGAGAACCTGATACCCGAGCGTCGTCAGGTACCGAACCGCTTGCTCTTCACCGGCTCTGCCGAGATCGTCTTTCGCTGCCATGACGACAGCCTGTCGACCGCAGTCGATGATCTTCGCGGTGGATGTGCCGATCGCCCGGGAGTCAGGGACAGGCCGTCAGAACGACAGACTGTGCAGAAGGGGTCATTCCCCGTCGAGCGACAGTTCCTGGGGCAACTCGAACTCACGGCGCTGGAGTTCTTCGACGTTGACGTCCTTGAAGGTGAGCACGCGCACGGCCTTCACGAAACGGTCGGCGCGGTAGATGTCCCACACCCAGACGTCGGTCATCGAGATCTCGAAGTAGAAGTCGTGCTCGGTGTCGCGGCGCACGACGTTGACCTCGTTGGCCAGGTAGAACCGGCGCTCCGTCTCGACGACATACTGGAACTGAGCGACGACGTCGCGGTATTCGCGGAACAGCGCCAGCTCGAGTTCGCGGTCGTAGTCGTCGAAGGCTTCCTCATCCATGATGTCTCCATCCTAGAGTCGGCGGCGCATCGTCGCCGCACGGAGAGTCAGAACAGCGTCGGAGCATCGGCGATAGCCCATGACGAACGATGATGGGGCGACAGCCCGAGAGCGCGGATCGCATCTCGGTGCTCCAGACTCGCGTAGCCCTTGTTCCTGTCCCATTGGTAGGCCGGATGCCCTTCGTGAAGCTCCGCCATGTAGGTGTCTCGCGCGACTTTCGCGATCACGGACGCCGCTGACACCGATGCGCAGTCTCTGTCCGCCTTGATCACCGGACGGACGCGAAGCGGCACGGGATGGACGGAGGACACGTAGTCGTGGTTGCCGTCCAGCAGCACGAGGGCGCTCTCGATCGCGACGCCCTGGTCGACGATGCTCTGCACCGCTCGAGAGGCCGCCAGTCCCAGTGCCCGCATGATGCCGACCTCATCGACCTCTGCGGAACTCGCCCAGCCGACACCGGACGCCTGGACCCAGGCGGCCGCTCTGGCGGCGACGTCGGGTCGGCGCTTCTCCGTGACGAGCTTCGAGTCCCGCAGGCCCTCGGGGACGCGACGACGGGATCCTGCGGCGTCCATCGCCGCGGCTCCGACCGCGACAGGACCGGCCAGCGCTCCTCGCCCGACCTCGTCGAGGGAGATGACCAGATCGCACTCGGTCAGGAGGCGACGCTCCAGGGTGAGCTTGGGTGCGACGACGGTCATTCCGAGTCCGGAACGCCGTTGAAGCTGTCGTGATGTCCGTCGATGGTCCCCATACGGTCGAAGGGCCACGTGGTGAGGAACGCCTTGCCCACGAGATTCTCGAGGGGGACGAAGCCGCCGCTGGGGAGGTCCTGATGCGCCCGCGAGTCACGCGATCGGTCGCGGTTGTCTCCCAGCACCCAGATCGACCCCTCGGGCACGACGACGTCGAAGGGCTCGTTCGAGGCTGCGGTGTCCCCGTCGGGAAGGTTCAGGTAGCTCAGCTCGTCGATCGGGGCCCCGTTGATGGTGAGCTGGCCGAGCGCGTTGCAGCAGACGACATGATCTCCGGGAAGCCCGATCACGCGCTTGACCAGGTGGTCCTGCGAGTCGGTGGCGGAGATGCCGACCACGTTCAGGACCCAGTCGAACGCCTGGATGAGCGGGGGCTGCGCGGGAGTCTGAACCTGTCCGTCGAGCCAGCCGCCCGGGTCTTTGAAGACCACGACGTCGCCACGCTCGTAGGACGTCCAACGAGGCGTGAGCTCGTCGACGAGGATCCGGTCGTTGACGAGCAGTGTGCGCTCCATCGAAGCCGACGGGATGTAGAACGAGCGGACGACGAAGGTCTTGACCACGAATGAGACGAGCGCGGCGATGACGATGATCACGAGGACGTCCCGCAGGAAGACCAGGAACCCGCGGCGCCGCTTCGTCGGGGGCGTGGATGCGGCGGCGGAGTCAGTCGTCATCAGTGTTCCTTCACAGTCTCGCACCGCTCGGAGACGGCACTATCAAGGGTCGCACACCCCGGAGAGAACAAAGCACCCCAGGACATCGTGTCCCGGGGTGCTGTGGAGAACCTGCGCGTCAGTTGTCGCGCTTCTCCTTGATCTTCGCCTTCTTGCCACGCAGCTGGCGGAGGTAGTAGAGCTTCGCGCGACGCACGTCACCGCGGGTGACGACCTCGATGTGGTCGATCACCGGGGAGTGCACGGGGAACGTACGCTCGACGCCGACCTGGAAGCTGATCTTGCGAACGGTGAAGGTCTCGCGCACGCCGTCGCCCTGGCGGCCGATGACGACGCCCTTGAAGACCTGGATACGCGAGCGGGTGCCCTCGGTGATGTTCACGTGTACGTTGACCGTGTCACCGGGGTGGAAGACGGGAACGTCGGAGCGCAGGGATGCTGCGTCGACGGCGTCGAGGATCTGCATGATCGTCTCTCTCTGCACTCGCCTCAGGTCGGATGCATGATGTAGGAAGGAACAAGAACGGGTGTGTGCTGAACGGCGCCGAAGCGTCCGCGGGCTCCCCTGGGGCAGAACCGGTCACGGCACAAACATTCATTCTGCCATGGATGCCTCACGCGGCCAAAACGTCACGTGCTGCGGTGTCAGTCCCGAGCGTCGCTCTCCCTGACCACGATGACCTCATGCGCACGCGTCGCGGGCTCCGGCTCATCGACGCCCGGGACTGTGGACCAGGCGATGGTCTCGCGGAATCGCGCGCCACTCCCCTTGGCCTCGTTCCACAGCTGCCACAGCTGCAGCCACACGAGGCCGATGCCGACGATGATCGCGGCGGCGAGCAGCCAGCCGAATGCGCCGTCGATGAAGCACCCGACGGCGATCGTCAGCCCATGCCAGAGGCTGAATCCTCCGACGTCCCACCACGACACGGCACGATCGGCGCGCACCGAAGGGCGGGACCGTGTGAGGAGCGTGAGCAGAAGCTGCCCCACGAAGACGGACGGGATCGCGATGAAGAGGACCCAGAGGATCGTCCAGCCACCCTGGAAGACGCCCCAGCCGATCAGGAGCCAGAGCGGCAGCAGGAACGCGGCCGGAACCAGCCACCGGAAGAACGCCTGACGCAACCACATGTCACAGATCGTACGACGCCCGCTCCGCCGCCGCCCCGGTGTTCGCTGTGAGCGCGCGGACACCGGAGGCGCACGCATCGGCGAGAATGGAGGGGACGAGAGGACACCCGATGATCGAACTGCGCACCCCTGCCGAGATCGACGAGATGCGCGCCGCCGGGCGCTTCGTGGCCGAGACGCTGGCGACCCTGCGCGACGAGACGAAGGTCGGCACCAACCTGCTGTCGATCGATCGCCGAGCGCACGACATGATCCGGAAGGCGGGAGCGGAGTCGTGCTACATCGACTACCACCCCTCGTTCGGTGCGAGCCCCTTCGGCAAGGTGATCTGCACGTCGATCAATGACGCTGTGCTGCACGGACTCCCCCACGACTACACACTCCGCGATGGGGACCTGGTCTCGCTCGACTTCGCCGTGTCCGTCGACGGATGGGTCGCGGACTCGGCCGTCTCTTTCGTCGTCGGCACTCCGCGCGACGAGGATCTCAGACTCATCGACACGACCGAGCGCGCCCTCGACGCCGCGATCGCGGCTTCCGTCGTCGGCAACCGGATCGGTGACATCTCCGCCGCCATCGCCGCCGTATCGCACGGCGAGGGGTATTCGATCAACACCGATTTCGGCGGGCACGGCGTCGGCCGCATCATGCACGGCGATCCGCATGTCCCCAACGACGGGCGGGCAGGACGAGGCTTCCCGCTTCGCGAGGGACTCGTGTTCGCACTCGAGCCCTGGCTGCTCGAGACCACCGACGAGCTCATCACAGACCCTGACGGCTGGACGCTTCGCAGCGTCGACGGATCCCGAGGCGCTCATTCGGAGCACACGGTGGCCGTCACGGCCGACGGCCCGATCATCCTCACCGACCGCTCGTTCCTCGGCGTCGACTGAGCACGTGCCCTCGGGTCAGGCGCGTCTGTAGACGAACACGTCCGTCACGATGGGCAGGTCGAACTCCTCGCGACCACGCGTGTCGGAGTCGGCGTCCAGGATGGCCTCGATCGCGGCGAGCATACGCGCGCGTTCGTCGTCATCCGCCACGAGGAAGCTGCTCACCGTCGACCACCGCTTGAGATAGTCCTCCCGGCGGATCCGCTCCGTCCAACGGATCTGCTCCTGTCGGACGTGCACGAAACCTGGCAGCTCGTCCGCGGCTGAGCTCGTCGTGCCGTCCTCCTCCGCCACCGCGGGGTGCGCGATGCGATGCGCCGCTCTGTCCCAGGTGCTCGCGGGGTCGGAGTGGTTCCAGACCAACCCGAGGGCGCCGCCGGCCACGAGCACTCGAGCGATCTCCGCGCAGGCGGCCTCACGATCGAACCAGTGGAAAGCCTGCGCGACGGTCACGACATCGACGCCGCCATCGCCGACCGGAATCTGCTCGGCGCTTCCCTGCATGGCCTCCGCTGTCGGCAGTTTCGCTCTCAGAACGTCGAGCATCGCCGACGACGGTTCGACCGCGATGACGTGCTCGGCTCGACCCTCGAGCAGTTCCGTGAACTTCCCGGTGCCGGCTCCGAGGTCGAGCGCAGCCCGCACGGGTGTCGGCACGATCAGGTCTGCCGACGCCTGTGGGAAACCCGGGCGATAGCGGTCGTAATCCGCTCCGATACGTTCGAAGGACTTCGCAAGAACCTCATCGACCATGCTCCGACGGTATCAGCCGAGCGCGGGATCACTCCGCCGCGATCGCGGTGGCTGTGCCATCCTGAGTCCATGATTCCGCAGGATCGCCACGTGCCGGAGCACCTGTTCCTGGTGAGACACGGGCAGACACTGTGGAACCTGGAACACCGTCTGCAGGGGCAACTGGATTCGCCGCTGACAGACGACGGCATCCGCCAGGCGAAGAGCATCGCCGAGCGCCTCTCCGGACGAGGGATCACCACGGTCTGCTCGAGTCCGCTCGGCCGAGCGCTGAGAACCGCCGTCATCATCGCCGATCGCCTCGGCGCCGATCTCGTCGAGGTCCCTGAACTCGCGGAGGTCCACCACGGCGACATGGCCGGCCTGACCTGGGATGAGATCGATCGACGATTCCCCACCGCGCGCGAGGACCGCGCAGCGAACCGCTACGGATGGGCCTTCCCCGGCGGGGAGAGCTATGCGCAGGCACGGGCGCGAGCACGCCGGGCGCTGTCGTCGTGCGGATGGGCGACGGCCGGCATCCCGCTCCTGGTGAGTCACGAGATGATCGGCAGGATGCTCCGAGCCGACCTCCGAGGCCTGGATGCGGCGTCGGCCCTGTCGCTCCGGCATCCGCATGATGTCGTGCTCGAGATCGACCACGGCAGCGAGACGATGCTCTAGGCGTCGTCTTCCGCAAGCAGGTCGGGACGACGGCGACGCGTGCGCTCGAGCTGCTGCTCGCGCCGCCACGAGGCGATGACCGCGTGGTTGCCGCTCAGCAGCACGTCGGGCACCGAGCGATCGCGCCAGACCGATGGCTTCGTGTACGACGGGTATTCGAGCAGGCCGTCCTCGTGGGACTCCTCGACCAGGCTCTCGGGATTGCCGACGACTCCGGGGATGAGGCGGCCGATGGCTTCGATCATCGCCATGGTCGCGACCTCGCCGCCGTTGAGGACGTAGTCGCCGAGGCTGACGAGACGGACCTCGCCCAGCGACGCCGCGTACTCGAAGACCCGCTCATCGATGCCCTCGTATCGGCCGCAGCCGAAGATCAGGTGATCGCGGGTGCTCAGGTCGCGTGCGGTGGCCTGAGTGAAGACCTCCCCGGCCGGCGAGGGGAAGATGATCGTGGGTCGGGTCTGCGTCATCTCGGTGCTCGATGACGCGACCTCGTCGAGCGCGAGGCCCCAGGGCTCGGGCTTCATGACCATCCCGGCGCCGCCACCGTACGGGGTGTCGTCGACGGTGCGGTGACGATCGGACGTCCACTCGCGGAGGTCACGCACTCGGAGGTCGAGGATGCCGGCGCTCTGCGCCTTCCCGAGGAGGGAGAGCGTCAGTCCGTCGAAGTACGACGGGAAGATGGAGAGGACGTCGATGCGCACGGAGGAACCGTACCAGCGGTCACGCGGACGCGTCGGAGTCCGAGGACTCTCCCGCATCCGCTGTGTCTGTCGCGTCCGGAAGCTCTTCGAAGAGGCCGGGAGGCGGAGTCACGATGACGCGCCCCGCTCGGACGTCGACGCTGGGGACGATCGCCTGGACGAACGGCACCATGATGTCCTGATCGCCGGATCGGACGATGAGCAGATCCTGCGCGGGGAAGTGCTCCACGCGCACGACCTTGCCGACGACGATCTCATCGCGGACGACATCGAGACCGACGAGCTGGTGGTCGAACCACGCGTCGTCCTCGACCTCGTCATCGTCCTGATCGATCCAGAGGATCGCGCGGACGAGGGTCTCGGCACCCTCACGATCGTCGACGTCCTCGAGGAACACGACCGGATTGCCGTTCATCACGCGGTATTCGCGGACGACGACGGTCTTGCCATGCCACGGAGATGCCTCTGGCACCTGCAACGTGAACTCGGCTCCCGGAGTGAATCGGCGCTCGGGGTTGTCGGTGTAGAGCTCCAGCTTCAGCGCGCCCTTGAGGCCATGGGCCTTGACGAGACGCCCTACGCGCAGCTGGTTCTTGCCCTGGTTGCGTTCTTTCGCCACCACGTCAGTCATCCGCGACGTCGACGCGGACGCGACGCCCATCAGCCAGCGCGGAGATGAGCGTACGCAGTGCCTTGGCGGTGCGGCCGCCGCGCCCGATCACGCGTCCACGATCATCGGGGTGCACACGCACCTCGAGGAGATCGCCTCGCGGCGAGGTGGAGGAGTTGATACGCACATCCTCCGGGTGATCGACGATCCCCTTGACGATGTGTTCGAGCGCGGCGGCGAGCACGACGGATTACTCCGAGTCGGCTGCGGGAGCCTCAGCGGCCTCCGCGTCGGCCTTGGCGGGAGCCTCCTCTGCGGGAGCCTCCTTCTTCTCGGCCTTGGGCTTGACGACGGACTTCTTGGACGCGTCGATCTCGAACGGAACCTTGGGCTCCTTGACCTTGAGCGTGGACTTCGCGTCCTTGTCGCCCTTGAACTTGCCCCAGTCGCCCGTGATCTTGAGAAGGGCCGCGACCTGCTCGGTCGGCTGCGCGCCGACGGAGAGCCAGTACTGCGCACGCTCGGAGTCGATCTCGATGAACGAGGGCTCCTCGGTGGGGTGGTACTTGCCGATCTCCTCGATCACGCGACCATCGCGCTTGGTCTTCGAGTCGGCGACGACGATGCGGTAGTACGGCGCACGGATCTTGCCCAGGCGCTTGAGACGAATCTTGACAGCCACGATTCTCCTGAATTGTGTGGAAATTGACGAACCGATCGCCTGGAGAGTGGGGTGCACACCCGGCGGAAGCTCAAAGAGGGAGGACGAATGCTGGATAGAGGGTCGAGCACGTCGTCCGACCTTCTATTCTGCCAGATCCGCGGCCAAGGAGCGAAACGGGGCGACACGGGGGTTGCCGTGTCGCCGACGGCGCGTGTCAGACTGTGCTCGTGAAGCTCGATTTCGCGCCATCGGCGCGGTCCACCGTCGGCCTGGAGTGGGAGATCATGCTCGCCGATCCGGTGAGCGGTGATCTGGTAGGTCGTGCGCCGGAGCTGCTCTCGGCGCTCGAAGCCGAGAGCGAGGATGAGCGGCACACCGTGACCGGCGAACTGCTCACCAACACCATCGAGGTCACCAGTGGGATCGGCGACTCCGTCGCGCACGCGGTCGACGACATCGCCAATGCGATCGCAGCCGTGCGCACCGCGACCGACCCCGCGGGCATCGAGCTTCTCTCCGCCGGAAGCCACCCGTTCGCCCAGTGGTACGACCAGGAGGTGACCGACAAGACCCGGTATCACACCCTGATCGAGCGGACCCAGTGGTGGGGTCGCAACATGATGATCTGGGGCATCCACGTGCACGTCGGGGTCGAGGACCAGCGCAAGGTGATCCCGATCATCAACGCCCTGTCGGGCTACCTCCCCCACCTTCAGGCGCTCGCGGCGTCGAGCCCGTTCTGGGCAGGAGAGCGCACGGGATACGCCTCGAACCGTGCGCTCGTCTTCCAGCAGCTGCCCACCGCAGGCCTCCCGTGGCCTCTTCAGAACTGGTCGGAGTACGAGGCCTACCTCGACGACATGGTCCGCACCGGTGTCATGGCCGATGCCACGGAGGTGCGGTGGGACATCCGTCCTGCGCCGCGCTGGGGGACGATCGAGATCCGCGCGTGCGACGGCCTCTCGACCCTCCCCGAGCTCGCTGCCGTCGCGGCGCTGGTCCAGGTGCTCGTGGAGCACCTGTCCCGGGAGCTCGACGAGGGGCGGACGCTCCCGCAGATGCCGGCCTGGTACCACCGCGAGAACAAGTGGCGTGCGGCCCGTTACGGCCTCGACGCACGCGTGATCGTGGACGCCGTCGGCACGCAGCGCCCTGTTCGCGAACATCTCGCTCAGGTGATCGAAGACCTGGCGCCGGTCGCCGTGGAGCTCGGCTGCGTGCGCGAGTTCGGCAGCATCGGGACCATCCTGAACGACGGCGCCAGCTACGAGCGCCAGTTGACCATCGCGAATGCGACCGGCGGAGACCTGGGCGCCGTCGTGCAGCATCTGATCCGCGAGTTCCGCTCGGGCCCCGAGGCGTCGACGGAAGAAGGCTGAGCTCAGTCCTCGACGAGTCGCCGCGCCAACCCCTCGTCGAGCACCACGTCTGTGATCAGCTCGGCGGCGATCGCCGCGCGAAGGCTCACCAGCTTGGGGACCCCGGACACCACGCACACGCGCCGGGGAACGCGGCGCAGCCGGTCGAGCCCTGGACCGGTCGCCCGCGCGTTCACCCGGATGTCCCTCCACGAGCCGTCCGCGCGGAAGAACACCGTCGCCACGTCTCCGATCGCGTGGTCCTCTCGTAGGCTCCGGTAGTCGTCACGCCCGAGGTAACCGCCGACATAGACCCGACTGGGAACCTCCGCGGCTGGCGAGCCGAGGCTGAACACGGCGATGTCCATCTTCGACTGCAGGTCGAGCACACGACGAGTGCTGCGTTCCCTCCACATCGCCTCGCGCGTCGAGGGGTCGTCGAAGAACGCCGGCACCGGGAACTGCTGCACTTGCGCGCCGAACGCACTGCCGAAGCGCTGCAGGATGTCGCTCGAGTACTCCACACCGCTGGTCTGCGTGTTGCCCGCGCCGTTGAGCTGCACGAATGTCGTGTTGTGCGTCTCCTTCTGCGTGAGACCGCGACTGACAGCACTGATCGTCGACCCCCAGGCGACGCCGACGATCATGTTCGAGTCGACGAACTGCGACAGCAGCCGCCCGGCGGTCAGCGCGACGCGTTCGAGTCGCTCCACCTCGCTGACGATCTCCGGAATCGGCACGACGTGCGCGACGACGCGGTAGCGGTCCCTGATGTGCTGCTCGAGCATCCCGAGGCGCTCCAGCGGGGAGTTGATGCGGATGTCCACGAGACCGCTCTCTCTGGCGAAGCTGAGAAGACGCGATACAGACGACCTCGACGTCTTCAGCTCCTGCGCGATGACCTCCATCGTCTTGTCCTGCATGTAGTAGAGCTGGGCGGCGGTGAGCGCCGCGACCAGCTTGGAATCCCGGGATACTGCATCTGAATGGGTCACGACGACCTCCTCGCCTCGATCTTTGCACATATGTGCAACCGGCTTGCGCGCACTGGCCAGAAGGGTCGAAGCTGGGGGCACGCACAGAGAAGGGTCGAAGATGATCGAGTCGACACACTCATCACCGGAACGCGCCGAAGTCCGCGCGGTCCGTGAATCGGGACGCACGACCGTCCTTGTCATCGGAGCGGGGATCAACGGCATCTCCACATTCCGTGACCTCGCACTGCAGGGCGTGGACGTCCTGCTCGTCGAACGCGGAGACTTCGCCTCCGGCGCGTCGGCGGCGTCGAGCCACATGATCCACGGCGGCATCCGCTACCTCGAGAACGGCGAGTTCCGACTGGTCCGCGAGTCTGTCGAGGAGCGCAACGGTCTGCTCAAGATCGCGCCTCACTACGTGAAGCCGCTCGAGACGACGATCCCGATCTACTCGACCTTCTCGGGCATCCTGTCCGCTCCCCTTCGGTTCCTGACGCACAAGAGCGGCAAGCCCCAGGAGCGCGGCGCGTTCCTGATCAAGGTCGGCCTCACGATCTACGACACGTTCTCGCGCGACGGCGGCATGGTCCCCCGTCACCGGTTCCTCGGCCGCAAGCGCTCGCTGGCCGAGCTCCCCTCGCTGGACCCGAACATCAAGTACACCGCGACGTACTACGACGCCTCCATGCACGACCCCGAGCGCCTCGCGCTCGACGTGCTGCAGGACGGACGCGCCGCGCATCCGGGCGGCGCCATCGCCCTGAACTACGTCGAGGCCGTCGCACGCGACGGTGCGAACGTGGTGCTGCGCGACCGCGAGAGCGGCACCGAGTTCACCGTCACGGCCGACGTGGTCGTCAACGCATCCGGGCCCTGGACCGACCTCACGAACGACGCCCTCGGCACCGACACCCGTTTCATGGGCGGCACCAAGGGCTCGCACATCGTGCTCGACCACCCCGAGCTCCTCGAGGCGACCCGTGGACGCGAGATCTTCTTCGAGCACTCCGACGGCCGCATCGTGCTGATCTATCCGCTCAAGGGACGCGTCCTCGTCGGCACGACCGACATCGACGCCGACCCGCGCGAGGTCCCGGTCTGCACGGAGGAGGAGATCGACTACTTCTTCGACCTCATCCACCACGTCTTCCCGCAGATCGACGTGACACGCGAGCAGATCGTCTACAACTTCTCCGGCATCCGCCCGCTTCCCCGCCACGAGGACACGGCTCCCGGGTTCGTCTCTCGCGACTACCGCATCGAGGTGGACGAGAAGGGTGCAGCGCCCCTCGTCAGCCTGGTCGGCGGCAAGTGGACGACCTTCCGCGCCCTCGGAGAGTCGCTCTCCGACGTCGTGCTCGGTCTGATCGGCCGAACCCGCACCGTGTCGACGGCCGGGCGCGCGATCGGCGGAGGCCGCGACTTCCCGCGCACCGAGAAAGCCCGTCGCATCTGGATCCAGGAGAACCTGCCCGGAGCAGGTGAGCGCGCCGAGCGCCTGCTCGCCCGTTACGGCACCCACGCAGCGCAGGTGTGGGAGTACATCGAACAGGGCGACGACGCTCCCCTCGCCGGTGGCGACCTCTCGACGCGCGAGCTCGCCTGGATGGTGGAGAACGAGATGGTCGCGCGCCTGCAGGACGTCATCCTGCGCCGCACCAGCATCGCGTTCACCGGACACGCCGACGCGGATGTGCTCGAAGAGCTTGCCGATGCACTGGCACCTCTGCTCGACTGGGATCGCGAACGCCACGATGCCGAGCTTGATCAGACGCGCACGCTGCTGAACGAGCGACATGGACTGAAGATCTCGTCCCGCACACGCGGCTGACGAGACATCCGAACACCGCCCTCCACGCGGTGTAACTCCCAACAAGTGCCAGGGCTAAGGGGCCCTGGCACTCAAGAAAGGTCAATGAAGACATGACTGATGTGAATCTCGGTCTCTACTTCCTCTCGGAGTTCGTCGGCACAGCGATGCTGATCCTCCTCGGATGTGGTGTGGTCGCCAACGTCGCCCTCGCGAAGAACAAGGGCTTCGGCGGCGGCTTCCTGATGGTCAACTGGGGATGGGGTCTCGCGGTCTTCGTGGGTGTCCTCGCCTCCGCATACTCCGGCGCGATCCTGAACCCGGCTGTCGGCATCGGCCTCCTGGTCGGAGGGAAGATCGACTTCTCGCAGTTCGCCGTCGCGACCGGCGCCGAACTCCTCGGAGCGATCGTCGGCGCGATCCTCACCTGGCTCGCCTACAAGCAGCACTTCGACGAGGAACCCGAAGCAGCCAACAAGCTCGGCGTGTTCTCGACCGGACCGGCGATCCGCTCCTACGGCTGGAACCTCGTCACCGAGGTCATCGGCACCTTCGTGCTCGTGTTCGCGGTCTTCGCCTTCGCCGACTACGGCGTCGCTGACATCGGCGTCCCCGGAGGCCTCGGACCGCTCAGCGCTCTCCCGGTCGCACTCGTCGTGGTCGCCATCGGTGCATCTCTCGGTGGACCGACCGGCTACGCGATCAACCCTGCACGTGACCTCGGACCGCGTATCGCCCACGCCATCCTGCCGATCAAGGGCAAGGGTTCCAGCGACTGGTCCTACTCGTGGGTCCCGGTCGTGGGTCCGCTCATCGGTGGTGTCCTCGCCGCCGTCGCCGCACCCGTCCTGCTGAACCTCGCCTGAAACAGAACCTGACTTCAAAGGAGAACACAATGGCCGACTACATCATCGCCATCGATCAGGGCACCACCTCGAGCCGCGCGATCATCTTCGACAAGAAGGGCAGCATCGTCGCGACCGGTCAGAAAGAGCACGAGCAGATCCTGCCGAAGGCCGGTTGGGTCGAGCACGACCCCGCCGAGATCTGGCGCAACGTGCAGGAGGTCATCGGGCTCGCCCTGAGCCGCGCCGACCTGACGCGTCACGACATCGCCGCCGTCGGCATCACCAACCAGCGTGAGACCGCCGTGGTCTGGGACAAGACGACCGGCAAGGCCGTCTACAACGCCATCGTCTGGCAGGACACCCGTACGCAGGAGATCGTCGACCGCCTCGCGGCGGACGGCGGCGTCGAGCGGTTCAAGCCCGTCGTGGGCCTCCCCCTCGCGACCTACTTCTCAGGCACCAAGATCGCCTGGATCCTCGAGAACGTCGAGGGTGCGCGCGAGAAGGCCGAGGCGGGCGACCTCGTCTTCGGCACGACCGACAGCTGGGTGCTGTGGAACCTCACGGGTGGTGTCGACGGCGGTGTCCACGTGACCGACGTCACCAACGCCTCGCGCACCATGTTCATGGATCTCGAGACGCTCGAGTGGCGCGACGACATCCTCGAGGCTTTCGGCGTGCCGCGCTCGATGATGCCGGAGATCCGTTCCTCCTCCGAGGTGTACGGCGCTGCCGAGGACTCGTCGCTGTTGCGCGAAACGCCGATCGCCGGCATCCTGGGTGACCAGCAGGCCGCGACGTTCGGCCAGGCCGCCTTCAACCAGGGTGAGAGCAAGAACACCTACGGCACCGGCTGCTTCCTCATCTTCAACACGGGCGAGGAGATCGTCCACTCGAAGAACGGGCTGCTCACCACCGTCGGCTACAAGCTCGGCGACGGACCGACGCACTACGCTCTCGAGGGCTCGATCGCCGTCACCGGATCGCTGATCCAGTGGCTCCGCGACCAGCTCGGGATCATCAGCTCCGCTCCCGAGGTCGAAGAGCTCGCCAAGCAGGTCGACGACAACGGCGGCGTGTACATCGTCCCCGCGTTCTCGGGTCTGTTCGCTCCGTACTGGCGTCCTGACGCACGCGGCGCGATCGTCGGTCTCACCCGCTACGCGAACAAGAACCACATCGCTCGCGCGGCACTCGAGGCAGTCGCCTTCCAGACCCGCGACGTGCTCGACGCGGTCAACGCCGATGCAGGCGTCGACCTCACCGAGCTCAAGGTCGACGGCGGCATGGTCGCGAACGACGCGCTGATGCAGTTCCAGGCTGACGTCCTGGGCGTCCCGGTCGTTCGTCCGGTCGTCGCCGAGACGACGGCACTCGGTGCCGCGTACGCCGCAGGGCTCGCCGTGGGCTTCTGGAACGGTCTGGACGACCTGTCCGCCAACTGGCAGGAGGACCGCCGCTGGGAGCCCTCGATGGAGGACGCCGAGCGCGACCGCCAGCTGCGCCTGTGGCGCAAGGCCGTCAGCAAGTCGATGGACTGGGTCGACGAGGACGTGAAGTGACCTCAGCGTTCTGAGGAGACGGGCCCGGAGGATTCCTCCGGGCCCGTTTCGTCTCCTCTGAAACCTGTCACGGAGTCGAGGACGCGAAGGAAGGCAGTCGCGACGCTGCGCGGCGCGCGGTCGTCCCACGCGACGTACTGGACTCGAACGGGCCCATCGGCCAGATCGACGGCGATCGCATCCGTGGCTGACGCGGCGATCACGCCCGGCGCAAGCAGGGCGACCGCGAGGCCCTCCGAGACGAGCCCGAGTAGCATCTCCGACGAGTCGGCCTCGAATGCCACATCGCGCGAGATGCCGGATGCCGCGAACGCCGCGTCTCCCTGGGCGCGACCCGACGTGCCTGCCGGAAAATCCGCGAAGACCTCGTCCGCGAGGTCCGCGAGCCGGACTCGTGTCCGACCTGAGAGACGATGCGTCGGGGGCATCGCGACGACCAGGCGCTCGCGACCGAGTTCCCGCGAGGAGACACCTCTCGGCACGGCTTCCTCGCGGAGGCCCAGCAGCGCGACATCGAGGTCGCCCCGCCGCACCGCGTCGGCGAGGGTGTCGCTGTTGCCGACGGATAGCTCGACGCGAGCATCGGGATGCGCCTCGCGGAAGCGAGAGATGACCCGCGGCACCGAGACCGCACTCGCCGTGGGGATGACGCCGAGTCGGAGCGTGCCCACGACACGGCCGGAAGCCGCAGCCGCGGCCTCACGGGCGTCGTCGGCCGCCATCACCGCCATCTTCGCGTGAATCAGGAAGGCGTCCCCCGCCTCGGTGGTCCGGACGCTGCGGCTCGATCGGACGAAGAGACGCTGTCCGAGCTCTCGCTCGAGGGCGGCTATCTGATGGCTGAGGGCGGACTGCGTGACGAAGCAGCGTTCGGCCGCTCGAGTGAAGCTCGACGCGGTTGCCACCTCGACGACGTACCTGAGTTGCTGGAGATCCACACTTCCATGATCGTCCTTCATGAAAGGAGTGACAACCATGCGTTGGACTCATCGCAATGAACGAATGAAGCTGAAGACATGAATCGCATGCCCGTTCTGCTCCTCACGGCTCTTGCTCCCCTCTCCTGGGGCACCACCTACCTCGTGACGACAGAGCTGCTCCCCGCAGGCCATCCCCTTCTGGCAGGTCTTCTCCGCGCACTCCCCGCGGGTCTCGTCGCGCTCGCGATCGGCAGGACGCTGCCGTCCGTCGGCTGGTGGCTGAAGTCCCTGGTGCTCGGAAGTCTCAACATCGGGGCGTTCTTCCCTCTGCTCTTCCTGGCTGCGGAGCGGCTGCCCGGTGGAGTCGCCGCTGCCGTCGCTGGAGCACAGCCAATGATCCTCCTCGGCATGAGCGCGCTCGTTCTCCGCGACCGGATCCGCCCGCTCACTGCCGCCGCTGCCGTCGCGGGAGCGGGCGGCGTCGCTCTCGTCGTGCTGGGTCCGGCCGCGCAGCTCGACGCCCTCGGCATCCTCGCGGCGCTCGGAGGCGTGACCGCCACCGCTCTCGGAATGATCCTCACCAAGCGCTGGGGCCGCCCTGCAGGCGTCGGACCGGTCGCCTACGCGGGGTGGCAGCTGACCGCGGGCGGTCTCGTCCTCCTTCCGCTCACGCTGCTCCTCGAAGGTGTTCCTGCCACCATCGATGGCGGAGCGGTGCTCGGATACGTGTGGCTGGGCTCGGTGGGAGGACTGCTCGCCTACACGCTGTGGTTCCGAGGCATCCAGCTGCTGCCGGTCGTCGCCCCCGGGCTGCTCGCTCTGCTCTCCCCAGTGGTCGCGACGCTGTTGGGCACACTCGTGGCCGGCGAGTCGTTCACACCGCTTCAGGCGCTCGGAATCGCTCTGGTACTCGTCGCCCTCGTCGTGGGACAGCTGGCGGCACTCAGACCGCCACGTCGGTCATCGACCCCTGCTCGGGAGCCAGCACTGCCGGCGTCCCGAGCCTGACGACCGTCAGTTCTTGCCGAAGAGCTTCTGGATCTCGGCGAGGTCGGCCTCGCTGGGCGCCTTCGCCCCGCCCAGCCCGAATCCTGACCCGGTCGGGGTGGAAGCGGTCGCGATCCCCGCATTCTCGGCCGCGCGCTTCGCCGGGTTGCCCGAGCGCGAGCCGCCAGACGACTTGCCCTTCTTGCCACGCTTCGACGAAGCCCCCGGCTTGCCCATGCCGGGCATCGATCCCATACCGGGGATGTTCGGGGTGCCACCGCGGGCGACCGTCTTCATCATCTTCGCGGCCTGGTCGAAGCGCTGCACGAGCTGGTTGACGTCGGTCACGGTCATACCGGAACCACGCGCGATGCGCAGACGGCGCGATCCGTTGAGGACCTTGGGGTTGCGGCGCTCACCGGGGGTCATCGAGCGGATGATCGCCTCGGTGCGATCGATCTCCCGCTCGTCGAAGTCCTCGAGCTGCTGCTTCATCTGGCCCATGCCGGGGAGCATCCCCAGCATCTTCTTCATCGACCCCATCTTCTTCATCTGCTGAAGCTGGTCGAGGAAGTCCTCGAGCGTGAACTGCTCTGTGGCGAGCTTCTCGGCCATCTTGATGGCCTCGTCCTCGTCGAAGGCCTGCTGGGCCTGCTCGATGAGGGTGAGGATGTCGCCGAGGTCGAGGATGCGGCTGGCCATACGGTCGGGGTGGAAGGGCTCGAGATCTTCGAGGCGCTCTCCGGTCGACGCGAAGATGATGGGCCGACCGGTGACCGACGCCACGGACAGCGCGGCTCCACCGCGCGCGTCACCGTCGAGCTTGGACAGGACGACACCGGTGAAGTCGACACCCTCCTGGAACGCCTTGGCCGTGTTGACCGCATCCTGACCGATCATGGCGTCGATGACGAACAGAACCTCATCGGGGTCGGTCGCCTTGCGGATGTCGGACGCCTGCTTCATGAGCTCGGCGTCGACTCCGAGACGGCCGGCGGTGTCGATGATGACCACGTCGTGCTGCTGGCGACGGGCGTACTCCACGCCGTCGCGGGAGACCTTGACCGGGTCGCCGACGCCGTTGCCCGGTTCTGGAGCGTAGACCGTGGCACCGGCCTGCTCCGCCACGACCTGAAGCTGATTGACGGCGTTCGGACGCTGGAGGTCGGCGGCGACGAGAAGGGGCGTGTGCCCCTCGCCCTCGAGCTGCTTCGCGAGCTTGCCCGCGAACGTCGTCTTTCCCGAGCCCTGGAGACCGGCGAGCATGATCACGGTCGGCGCGGTCTTGGCGAACTGGAGTCGACGCTGCTCGCCGCCGAGGATCTGGACCAGCTCCTCGTTGACGATCTGCACGACCTGCTGCGCCGGGTTGAGCGCCTTGTTGACCTCGTCGCCGAGGGCACGCTCGCGCACCTTGGCGGTGAACTCCTTGACGACGGAGAGCGCGACGTCGGCGTCGAGGAGTGCGCGACGGATTTCGCGCACAGTGCCGTCGACGTCGGCCGCGGTGAGCTTTCCCTTCGTGCGCAGATTGCGGAAGGTCTCGGTGAGCCGATCGGAGAGCGTGCCAAAGGTAGCCATGGTGAGACCGAGTTTACGCGAATCTCGCCCGTTCTCCGCGCTCACGGCGCACTCAGGCGGTTTCGTCGGTGCCGTCGATCAGGCGGGTGCGGAGCCCCAGGGCAGCCGGTCGATCATGCGCACGGCATCGGCGAACCTGTCTCCGACCGATCCGCGCCCCGCACCGCCCTCCGCCCATGCCCGCACGGCCGCGAGAACCGCGGCAGACCAGGTCGCTGCCACGATGTCGGCCGGGAGAGGCGCGACGCCCGATCGCCGCGCGAGATCCGCGAGCGCGGCCGCGAGTCGCGCCTGGCGCAGCGCGGCATCCTGTTCGAGCTCATCGTCGAGCCCCATCGCCGACGAGTTCGTCATCGCCAGTGCGAGGCTGTCGGGAGTGAAGCCGTCGACGAGGTCGGTCAGGATCCGTCGGACCTCCACCCCCTCGCGATCGGCGGGGACCGTGATGAGATCGCCGACCGCGCTCGAGATGCGGTCATCCAATCCGGACCACAGCACGTCGCTCTTGGACGAGAAGTAGTTGAAGAAGCTCGAGCGGCTCACGCCCGCACGCTGCGTGATGTCGGCGACGGATGTCGCGTCGTAGCCGCGCTCGAGGAACAGCTCGCAGGCAGCCTCGGCGAGGGTCTCGCGCGAAGACGCCTTGGGGCGCCCTGCTCGGCTCGTGCTGCTCATGCTCACACGCTACCGCGCGTCGCTGCCGCGTGCCGGGGATCATGAGGAGGAGTATTCTTAGACGCAATCCATGTATTGAATGAGAGCGACCTGATCATGCTCGACATCCTGACTCCCGGACTCGCTCCGGCCTACGTTCCCTATACGGACGGATGGGATCTGCAGCGCCGCACCCACGCCGATGTGGTCGATCGCACGCGCCCGGACACCCTCATCCTCCTCGAACACGAAGCCGTGTACACCGCCGGAAAGCGCACGGAACCGCAGGAGAGACCGCAGGACGGCACTCCGGTCATCGACGTCGACCGCGGCGGGAAGATCACGTGGCACGGGCCGGGGCAGTTGGTCGGGTATCCGATCGTCCGGCTGCCGGAGCCCATGGACGTCGTCGCGCACGTCCGCCGGCTCGAGCGCATCCTCATCGATGTCCTTCGACCGCTCGGTGTCGACGGCTACCAGGTGGATGGCCGAAGCGGCGTCTGGGTGCGTCGTCCACTCTCCGAAGACAAGGTCGCGGCCATCGGCGTTCGCGTGCAGCAGGGAGTCACGATGCACGGGTTCGCGATCAACTGCGACAACAGCCTGTCCGGATTCCGGGGCATCATCCCCTGCGGCATCACCGACGCCGGAGTGACGACCGTCAGCGAGGTCGTCGGCGCCGACGTCTCCCCCGCGGACATCGTCGACGCAGTCGCCGCCTCCTTCCTCGCCGAATACTCGCCCGCCGACCACGCAGGAGTACCCGCATGACCGCCGCACCCGAAGGGCGCAAGCTCCTGCGCCTCGAGATCCGCAACGCCGAGACCCCCATCGAGCGCAAGCCCGAATGGATCAAGACGAAGGCGAAGATGGGGCCCGAGTACACGGCTCTGCACTCGCTCGTGAAGAGCGAGGATCTGCACACGGTCTGCCAGGAGGCCGGCTGCCCCAACATCTTCGAATGCTGGGAGGACCGGGAGGCGACATTCCTCATCGGCGGCTCGCAGTGCACGCGGCGCTGCGATTTCTGCCAGATCGATACGGGCAAGCCCGACGCCTACGACACGGACGAACCGCGGCGGGTCGCCGAGAGCGTCGTGCGCATGAACCTGCGCTACGCCACGGTCACGAGCGTCGCCCGGGACGACCTCCCCGACACGGGCGCGTGGCTCAACGCCGAGACGGTCCGCAAAATCCACGAGCTCAACCCGAACACGGGTGTCGAGCTGCTCGCCAACGAGCACAATGCGGATCCCGCGTTCCTCGGGCAGATCTTCGACGCGCGCCCCGAGGTCTTCGCCCACAACGTAGAGACCGTGCCGCGCATCTTCAAGCGCATCCGTCCGGCCTTCCGCTACGAGCGCTCGCTCGACGTGATCACACAGGGACGGAACGCCGGACTCATCACCAAGTCGAACCTGATCCTCGGAATGGGCGAAGAGCCCGAGGAGGTCGTCCAGGCTCTGAACGACCTGCATGACGCAGGTTGTGACATCATCACGATCACGCAGTACCTGAGGCCGTCGCCTCGCCATCTGCCGGTCGCCCGCTGGGTCAAGCCGACGGAGTTCGTGGAGTTCAAGGAAGAGGCCGAGCGGATCGGCTTCCTCGGCGTCCTCGCGGGGCCCCTGGTGCGCTCGTCGTACCGCGCGGGCCGGCTCTGGGCGCAGTCGATGGTGTCGAAGGGACGCGAGATCCCCGCGCATCTGGCCCACATCGCAGACAGCGCCGACCTCGGCTTCGCTCAGGCGGTCTGAACCGCCTGAGCGGTCATCGGCGTCAGTCGGCGCTCATGACCGATTGCACGCTGCCGTCGGAACCGAGGTTCACGAGCAGCACATCATCGGTCGTGCCGGCGTCGAGCGCGTACTCGAGGACGGCGAAAGGCTCTGATCCTCCGTGCTCATCGGCCAGGATCGTCATGCTCATGAGCCGCAGCGAGCGGATGATGTCGACGGCGGCGTCGCCGCTCACGTCGACCAGGACGTCTTCGAGCTCGTCACCGTAGGCCTCCTGCTGCTGCAGGATGTACTCGGTCACCTCACTCGTGCGATCGTCGACCTCCGAGAGCATGCCACGCCGTGACGTCGCGTCGACGCTCTCGAGCCCGGCGATGAGAGACGCAGCGATGTCGAGGGCATCAGCGGAGACGTCGTCCTGGTCAGGAGCCGTGAGATCGACGGTGACGCTCTGGTCGCCGAGCTCCACCGTCTCAGACCAGAAGATCGAGCCGTCGGGCCCTGAGGACAGGAGTCCGAAGTAGTCGTGTTCGATCGCCATAACGCTATGAAACCAGCCTCGTGCTCGCGGCGGTAGTCCTGTGCTCAGCCGACGAGCGACTGGACGAAGACATGGGGGGTGAAACCGGTCAGATCGTCGATGCCCTCGCCCTGCCCGAGGAGCTTGACGGGGATGCCGGTGCGCTCCTGAACGGCCAGCACGAAGCCGCCCTTGGCGGAGCCGTCGAGCTTGGTCAGGACGAGGCCGGTGACACCCGCGTGCTCGAGG
The DNA here is from genome assembly GCF_031843845.1 of Microbacterium sp. WCS2018Hpa-23. Taxonomy (NCBI): domain Bacteria; kingdom Bacillati; phylum Actinomycetota; class Actinomycetes; order Micrococcales; family Microbacteriaceae; genus Microbacterium; species Microbacterium sp. WCS2018Hpa-23. Next base: position 5,241 of record NZ_JAVTIZ010000007.1, on the reverse strand, counting down.
AACGCCTCGGCCTGCATGACGCCGTTCTGGCCCGTGGTGGCATCGAGGACGAGCAGCACCTCGCTGATCGGAGCCTGCTTCTCGATGACGCGACGGATCTTGGTGAGCTCGTCCATCAGGCCGCCCTTGGTGTGCAGGCGGCCGGCCGTGTCGATGATCGCGATCTCGATGCCTTCACGCTGCGCGTATTCGATGGTCTGGTACGCGACGGATGCCGGATCCTGACCTTCCTGCTGGGGGCGGACGATGGCCGCTCCCCCGCGCTGCGCCCACGTGGCGAGCTGGTCGACGGCGGCCGCACGGAACGTGTCAGCGGCTCCGACGACGACGCTGCGCTGGAAGCCGCGCAGGAACTTGGTGAACTTGCCGATCGTGGTGGTCTTGCCGACCCCGTTCACGCCGACGACCAGCACGACGGCGGGGCGTTCGGTGAGCTTCAGGGTCGTGTCGAACTTGGCGAAGTGCTCCTCGAGGGTCTCGCGGAGCATCCGCTGCAGGTCCTGCGGGTCCGTCGTGCGGAACCGCTCCACCTTCTCGCGGAGCTCGTCGACGACGCGCTCGCTGATGTCGGGGCCGAAGTCGGCGGTGATGAGCGCCGTCTCGAGGTCCTCCCACGTCGTCTCATCGATCGTGGGCTTGACGAACATCCCGCGCAGCGCACGGGTGAGGGACCAGGACTTCTCCGCCATGACTCCAGCCTACGGGTAGCGCCTCGAGCGCCTGCGGCCCACGCCTACGCTCTGAGCACAACTTCGGAGCTTTGCGGAGATTCGCCCGCTCCTCGGATCAGCCGGCGGCCGCGGCGCGGTCCCCGACACGCTGACCGACGACGGCGGATACGCCGTCCTGTCGCATCGAGACGCCGTAGAGGGCGTCGGCGATCTCCATCGTGCGCTTCTGATGCGTGATCACGAGCAGCTGGGAACTCTCGCGGAGCTGCTCGAAGACCGTGAGCAGTCGGCCGAGGTTCGCGTCGTCGAGCGCAGCCTCCACCTCGTCGAGGATGTAGAACGGGCTCGGACGGGCTTTGAAGATGGCGACCAGCAGGGCGACGGCCGCGAGCGAGCGCTCGCCACCCGAGAGCAGCGACAGACGCTCGATCTTCTTGCCGACGGGACGGACCGAGACCTCGATGCCCGTCGTGAGCATGTTATCGGGATCCGTGAGCGAGATGCTTCCCGATCCGCCGGGGAACAGCAGCGGGAAGACCTCGCCGAACGCCACCCTGGTGTCCTCGAACGCGCTCGCGAAGATCGTCTGCATGCGCTCGTCGAGGTCGGCGATGATCGTCAGCAGATCCTGCCGGGTCTGCGTCAGGTCGGCGAGCTGCTCAGTCAGGAACGCGTGGCGCTGTTCGAGGGCCGCGAACTCCTCCAGCGCCAGCGGGTTCACGCGTCCGAGCTGTGCGAGCTTGCGCTCGGCATCGGCGAGTCGGCGCTGCTGGATGCGTCGATCGAACGGGATCGCGGTGTCGTCTGCGAGCTCGTCTTCGGTGTGCTCTATGCCAGGATCGCGGGGAACCAGCTGGTCGGGTCCATATTCCGCAACGAGAATATCTTCGTCGAGCGCGAGCTCGGACGCGACCCGCTCGAGCAGGCTGTTGAGGTGGAGCTTCTTCTCGTGGATCTGCAGCTCGAGTCCGTGCACGCTCTCGGTGAGTCCGGCGAGCCTCTCTCGCAGAGAGGTCTCCTGCGCGCGCAGAGCGGTGAGTTCCTGGTTCTGTGCGGACCGCGCGGACTCCGCCTCGGCCAGGGCGACCCGCGCCTCGGTGACCGATCGGTCGATCGAGTCCAGGATGCGCGGAAGCTCGTCGGCGACGCTGGATGCCGCTTCTCGCTGTGCCCGCCGGATCACCGCGCGGCGTGCGGCCTCCGCGGCCGCGTCGCGCTCCTGTTCCCGTTGACGTTCGAGGCTCGCGACACGCGCCTGCGCAGCGCGCACCCTCTCGCGCAGCGTCTCGATCTCGAGTCGTGCTCGGACCTCACCCTCGCGCGCGAGCTCAAGGGCGTCGAGCAGCCCGTCACGTGCCGAGGCGTCCAACACCGGTCGCGGCGCCGACACCGCGGCCTCGAGTTCGGCCTTCGCCGCCTCGGCCTTCTCCTCAGCATCCTCGACCGCGGACTGCGCTTGGGCGAGGCCCGCTTCCAGACGCTCGCATTCGGCGACAGCGGACTCGTGCATCACCGTGATGCGGTTGACCTGCTCGGCGTGGCTCGCGAGAGCAGCATCGTGTTCGCGCAGCGATCGGAGAGCGTCCTTGGCGTTGCGGCGGGTGCTCTCGACGATCTCGTTCGCATCCTCGCGTGCTTCTCGCAACGAATCGACGATGACCTGCACCTCTGCGAGGCGATCGTTCGCCGCATCGCGCTCGGCAGCGAGCTCGAGGCGCGACCGCTCACCTCCGGAACCGGTGCGCAGCGTCTGGGCGGTGATCACATCGCCCCCGGTCGTGACGATCGTCGTCGTGGTGTCGCCGATCGCGTCGAGCGCCGCACGGGCTGTGCGTGCAGCGTCCAGCCCCTCGGCGATCAGGACGTGCGCCAGGATGCCCAGAACTCCGTCCGGAGCCGTCACCGTGTCGATCGCGGGTGTCACTCCTTCGAGCGAGGGCAGATCGACAGCGGGTCGCAGGGCACCGGCGACCACGAAGTCGACGACGCCCTTGCGCTGCTCCGCAGCCTCGTTCGCGAGAGCGAACGCGTCGGACGCCCGATCCACGAGCACCCCTTCGGCGAGAGAGCCGAGCACTGCCGCGATCGCCGCTTCGAAACCCGCTCTGACCTGGACGGAGTCACCGACCAGTCCTCGGATGCCTGCACCGCCGGTCTTCACGATCTCGGCAGCGCCGCCCGAGATAGCGAGCGCGCTTCCGAGTGCCGCCGACTTCGCCGTGAGCGAGTCGACCTCGCGCTCGGCCGCATGCAGTCGCTCCCGAAGCGTCTCGCGTTCGGTCTCCGCGGCTGTCGCCGCCCGCTGCGCGGTCTCGTACGCGGTCGAGTGCTCCGCTGCCGTGCCCTCCGGCGCTTCGGCTTCGTCGATCGACTCGAGTGCCTCAGCGGCCTCGCGGCGACGCGCGTTCGCGGCTTCGAGAGCGTTCTCCTGACGCAGCACCGCGCCGCGCACCGCGGCGAGGGCGGATGCTGCGGCATCGGCCGTTCCGCGGAGCGCACTGAGCCGCATGTCGTACTCGGACACCAGGGCGCTCTGCTCGGCGATGTCCACATCGAGCGTGTCGAGTTCGGCTCGTGCATTCACGACCTCGCGGCTCGCGACGGTCGCCGCGTCCTTGGCGTCGCCGAGGCCGGCTGAGATCTCGGTGATCTCGTCCTTCGCCTCGTCGATCGTGCTCTGCGTCACCGTCACGGCGGTCACCGCGGCGTCGTCCTCATCGGATCCGAGCAATGCGAGCCGCTGGTTCGCGAGGGTATAGAGCCCGCGCATCCGCTCCTGCACCTGCTCGAGGCCGAAGGCCACGCCCCTCGCCTGGTCGACGGCGACCGAGTTCTGGTCCTGCTCGAGGCGCGCGATGCTCCCGCGCACCGCCTCCGCCTGGTCCGACAGCACCAGACGCTCGGTGTGCCGTTCATGCTCGGTGCGCGTGTGATCGGCGAGAGCAGTGCGAAGCGCCACGACGTCGTCGGCGAAGATGCGAGCCTTGGCGTCGCGGACCACGGCTGCGATGGTCTGCGCTTCGCGCGCGATCTCGGCCTGCCTGCCGAGCGGCTTCAGCTGGCGCCGGATCTCTCCGGCGAGGTCGCTCAGGCGTGTGAGGTTCGTCTCCATCGCATCGAGCTTGCGGAGAGTCTTCTCCTTGCGGCGCCGATGCTTGAGGATTCCCGCGGCTTCCTCGATGAAGCCCCGACGGTCCTCGGGCGATGCCTGGAGCACGGTGTCGAGACGTCCCTGACCCACGATGACGTGCATCTCGCGACCGAGTCCCGAGTCGCTGAGCAGCTCCTGCAGATCGAGCAGTCGACAGTTCTCGCCGTTGATCGCGTACTCGCTCGCCCCGTTTCGGAACAGGGTCCTGCTGATCGTCACCTCGGCGAATTCGATGGGCAGCGCCCCGTCGCTGTTGTCGATCGTGAGCTGCACCTCTGCGCGGCCGAGTGGGCCCCTGGTCGAGGTGCCGGCGAAGATGACGTCCTCCATCTTGCCGCCGCGGAGAGTCTTGGCGCCCTGTTCGCCCATGACCCAGGCGAGAGCGTCGACGACGTTGGACTTGCCCGAACCGTTGGGTCCGACGATGCAGGTGACACCCGGTTCGAACACGAAACTCGTGGGCTGCGCGAAGGACTTGAACCCCTTGAGGGTCAGGCTCTTCAGATGCATGCGCGTGCCGCGCTTCGGGGGTGAATCACGCCCATACGCTACCGGAATGACCGCTCAGAACCGGCATCCCGCGCGGGTCCCGATCGAACCGGGACAGGGCGCGACACGCCGATCCACGCCGAAGGTGCTTGACGGACACGCCCGGGTTTCGCTACCGTAACCTCCGGATCGCCACACGAAAGGAGGTTACCGATGATGATCACACTCACCGCACAGGCCACTGGCCTCGCCGCGCCATTCGCGCCGCGTCTTGCGCACTCGGTAACCGCCGGCGTCCGCACCACTGCGCTCTCGTAGAACCGCAGCCCGAGGACTCCGTCCTGCGCCATCCGCAGGTCGCCGCCCCGTGAGGGGCATCCCTCAGCCGCGTGTCACCGCGCCCACCCTCTGATCCGTCCTCGGATCACGGATTCCCGCCGACCCCGGCGATCGCCTTCTCGCGACCCGGGCTCTCGACTCTCCGCACCCGCCCGGACACCTCTCGGCGTCCTGCGCAGGTGCTCGCCTCCCCCATCCACACCGTTCATCTCGAAGGATCATCGTGAATACCACGCTGTACCGCAACATCACCCATCCCCCGGATACCGAGGGCCAACAGGTCCTCCACATCCCCGCACCCGACGAGCTGCGGCGCCTCGCGCTCGCGGATCGTCTCTCCCTTCGGATCGGCCTGTGGCTGCTTCAGAGGGCTCAGCGTCCTCGCCGGGAGCGCCGCACGTCGGCTCCGGTCTACTCGGACGGCTCGCCTCTCGAACGACGAGACCGCGCGGCCGGCGAGACGCTCGCACTGCTCACGTACGACCTGCAGCGTCAGCTGCGCTGACCTGGAGATCACCATGGGCATTCCCCTCACCGATGATGCATCGCTGCATCCGCTCGTGCTGCCGGCACGGGCGGATGCAGCGGAGG
>NZ_JAVTIZ010000006.1:0-322385 GCF_031843845.1 Microbacterium sp. WCS2018Hpa-23 | reverse complement strand
ATGCTGTCGCATCCGGCCCCCCTCTCATTCGTCTCAGCGCTTGTAGTTGGGCGCCTCGACCACGATCTGCACGTCGTGCGGGTGCGACTCCTTGAGCCCCGCAGCCGTGATGCGCACGAACCTGCCGCGCTGCTTGAGCTCTTCGATGGTGCGAGCGCCGACGTAGAACATCGACTGGCGCAGCCCGCCGACCAGCTGGTACGCGACGGCGGCCACTGGACCGCGATAGGGCACCTGGCCCTCGATGCCCTCGGGGATCAGCTTGTCGTCGCTGGGGACGTCGGCCTGGAAGTAGCGGTCCTTCGAGTACGAGGTCTGCTTTCCGCGCGTCTGCATGGCTCCGAGCGAGCCCATGCCGCGGTACTGCTTGAACTGCTTGCCCGACTGGAAGACGATCTCGCCCGGCGACTCGTCGGTGCCGGCGAGCAGCGAGCCGAGCATGACGGCATCCGCACCGGCGACGAGCGCCTTGGCGATGTCACCCGAGTACTGCAGTCCGCCGTCGGCGATCACCGGCACTCCGGCGGGACGAGCGGCGAGCGATGCCTCATACACAGCGGTGACCTGCGGCACACCGACTCCGGCGACCACACGCGTCGTGCAGATCGAGCCGGGGCCCACGCCGACCTTGACGGCGTCGACGCCTGCATCGACGAGCGCCTGAGCACCCTCGCGGGTCGCGACGTTGCCGCCGATGACGTCGATGTGCGCGAAGCTCTCGTCGGCCTTGATGCGCTTGACCAGCTCGATGACGCCCTGGGACTGACCGTTCGCGGTGTCGACCACGAGCACGTCGACGCCTGCGTCGCGCAGCGCCTCCGCGCGCTCCCAGGCGTCGCCGAAGAAACCGATCGCCGCACCGACGCGCAGACGCCCCTGGTCGTCCTTCGTGGCCAGCGGGTACTTCTCGCTCTTGTCGAAGTCCTTGATGGTGATGAGACCCGCGAGCTTTCCGTCCTCATCGATGAGCGGCAGCTTCTCGACGCGGTGGTGGGCGAAGAGGGCGATGACCTCGCCTGCGGCGACGCCCACCGGCGCGGTGACGAGACCCTCGGACGTCATGACGTCCTTCACGAACGTGGTCTGACGCTCGAAGCCCGAGACGAAGCGCATGTCGCGGTTCGTGATGATTCCCACGAGGCGTCCGTCGGCGTCGACGACCGGGAGCCCCGAGATGCGGTACTTGGCGCAGAGAGCATCGACCTCTTCGACGGTCGCGTCCGGCGTCGTCGTGATCGGGTCGGTGATCATGCCCGACTCGCTGCGCTTGACGCGGTCGACATGCGCCGCCTGATCGGCGATCGACAGGTTGCGGTGAAGGATGCCGATGCCGCCCTCACGTGCCATCGCGATGGCCATGCGGGATTCCGTGACCGTGTCCATGGCGCTGGAGAGCAGCGGAGTCGCGACCGAGATGCGGCGAGTGATCCGTGACGAGGTGTCGGCCTCGCTGGGGATGACGTCGGTGTGCCCCGGAAGGAGCAGCACATCGTCGTACGTGAGTCCGACGAAGCCGAAGGGGTCGTGCTGGTCCATGGATAGTCCTCCTGCGGGCGCGATCTGGGGCGAGGGTGTACCAATTCTAAGCGCGAGGCGGCTGAGGAAATTCCCTGCGCCCGCTGAGATCGCGTGCGGGACGCCACGGGTGACCTATCGTTATTTCGCAACTTCGTGATGGGATCGTTCTCACCGTGAGCAGATCGTGCCTTGGTTGAAACAGAGCCGACACATTACGCTCATACCGTCGTACATCAAGGCCGATGAACAACCCTGTCATGGCCTGTGTACTCGGCTGGAGGTTCCGTGAGTCCGACGATCTCGGCGAAACGAAGTGGAACGCGATGGGTCATCACCCTGATCGCGTCACTTCTCGCCATCGCTTTCCTGTGGCTGCAGCCTCCCGCATCGGCATCTGCCGACGAGACGGACGACGGGCAGGAGATCACCGACTTCTACTTCGCCGGCGTCATCACCTTCGACGATGACCCTGTCGAGGGCGTCGTGATGACGATCAAGGGCAACGGATTCGAGGGTGAGACCGAGACCGATGCCGAAGGCAAGTGGCGCCTGTACGTCCCCGAGAAGGAGACGTACACTCTCACCGTCGACGAGGAGACCCTCCCCGACGGCGTGATCGTCGATGCCGCCCAACTGCCCGAGGGCACCCAGCCGATCGCAGGCACGACCGCTTCGTTCGAGGTCGAGTTCGGCCTGACCGGCACCAAGATCATGAATCTCTTCCTCGGTGAAGGAGAGCGCCTGACGACATCGTTCATCGATCAGCTGGCCTCCCGACTCGTGGGCGGACTCAACTTCGGCCTCCTGCTCGCCCTCGCTTCGATGGGTGCGGCACTGATCTACGGCACGACGCGCCTGTCGAACTTCGCGCACGCCGAGATGGTGACGTGGGGCGGCCTGGTCGCCCTCGTCACGACGAGCTTCTGGCACCTCCCCCTGTGGCTCGGCATCATCGCCGCCGTGGTCGGCGGCGGTCTCTTCGGCTGGGCACTCGACGCCGGCATCTGGCGTCCGTTGCGGCGACGGGGTCTCGGGGTCGTGCAGCTGATGATCGTCAGCATCGGGCTCTCGCTCGCACTTCGCTACGCCTTCCAGTACATGATCGGCGGCGGCACCAGGCAGCTCCCCGGGGCGAGTCCCGAGCCGTTCCGATTCGGTCCGATCTCGCTGTCGTACATCGACCTGATCGGCATCGTCGTGAGCATCGTCGTGATCATCGGCGTCGCGTTCTTCCTCACGCGCACCCGCATCGGCAAAGCCACTCGAGCCATCTCCGACAACCCGCAGCTCGCCGCAGCATCCGGTATCGACGTCGACAAGGTGGTCCGGTACGTCTGGATCCTCGCCGGCACGCTGGCCGCGATCTCGGGCATCCTGTGGGCGTACTTCCGCCCCGGCGTCAAGTGGGACATGGGCATGCAGATGCTGCTCCTCATCTTCGCCGCCATCACGCTCGGCGGTCTCGGCACCGCGTTCGGCGCCCTCGTCGGCTCACTCATCGTCGGCATCGCGGTCGAGGTCTCGACACTGTGGATCCCGTCCGACCTCAAGTACGCGAGCGCCCTCGTCGTGCTCATCGTGATCCTCCTGGTGAGGCCGCAAGGTCTGCTCGGACGCAAGGAAAGGTTGGGCTGACCATGGACTTCGGAAGCATCCTCTCCAACACCGCGGTCTATCTGCTCAGCCCGGTCACGATCGCCTATGCGCTCGCGGCGACGGGCCTCGCCGTGCACTTCGGCTATGCGGGCCTCCTGAACTTCGGCATGGCCGCGTTCATGGCCATCGGCGGCTACGGCTACGCCATCTCGGTGCTGACCTTCGGCCTCCCCTGGTGGATCGGCATGTTGATCGGCCTCCTCGGCGGCGCGTTCTTCGCGGTACTCCTCGGCATCCCGACGCTGCGGCTGCGTGCCGACTACCTCGCGATCGCGACCATCGCGGCCGGTGAGATCGTGCGCCTGCTCTTCACGACGCAGATCTTCGACGAGTACACCAACTCTGCCGACGGACTCGCGCAGTTCAACGGCGGATTCCGCGACGCGAATCCGTTCCCCCCTGGCACCTACGGCTTCGGTCCGTGGACTTTCAGCGCCAACGACCTGTGGAACCGCGTGTTCGGGATCATCGTCCTCGCCATCGCGATCCTGCTCGTGTGGGCGCTGATGCGCAGCCCGTGGGGCCGCGTGCTCAAGGGCATCCGCGAAGACGAGGACGCCGTGCGCTCGCTCGGCAAGAACGTCTTCGCCTACAAGATGCAGGCGCTCGTGGTCGGTGGAATGATCGGCGCAGCCGGTGGGATCGTGTTCGTCCTCCCCTCCGCCGTGGTCCCCGGCAGCTACACCACGTCGCTCACCTTCTTCCTGTGGACCGTGCTGCTTCTCGGCGGCGCCGCGACGGTCTTCGGCCCCACTCTCGGCGCGATCCTGTTCTGGGTCGTGTTCGCGTTCATGGCGAACCTGCTTCCGGCCCTGGCGAAGGCGGGCATCCTACCGATGTCCGACAGCCAGGCCTCGACGCTGGTGTTCATCTTCGTCGGCATCGCCCTGATGCTGCTCGTGATCTTCCGTCCTCAGGGCATCCTCGGAGACAAGAGGGAGATGACCTTTGTCAATTGAACCCACCCCCGACGACAACGTCGAGGCTGCACCCCAGACCGGCAGCATCCGCCGCCCCAAGACCACCGGGCTCGCGAAGGGCCCTGCGGCCCCCGGAGTGGCCAAGGTCGACCCGATCCTCGTGGCCGACGCCGTGCAGCGACGCTTCGGCGGTCTGACCGCCGTTGACGTCGACCACGTCGAGATCCCGCGCGGAGCGATCACCGCGCTGATCGGTCCGAACGGTGCGGGCAAGACCACGCTGTTCAACCTGCTCTGCGGATTCGACAAGCCCAACAGCGGCACCTGGTCGTTCGACGGCAAGAACCTCTCGGGCGTCCCCTCCTTCAAGGTGGCGCGCATGGGACAGGTGCGCACGTTCCAGCTGACCAAGTCGCTGTCGCTGCTCACGGTGCTCGAGAACATGAAGCTCGGAGCCCCCGGCCAGCGCGGCGAGGGATTCTGGTCGAGCCTCTTCCCGTTCCTGTGGCGCAAGCAGGACCAGGAGATCGAGGTGAAGGCGCGCGAGCTGCTCGCCCGCTTCAAGCTCGACGCCAAGGAGAAGGACTTCGCCGCTTCGCTCTCGGGCGGCCAGCGCAAGCTCCTCGAGATGGCCCGGGCCCTCATGAGCGATCCGACGCTCGTGATGCTGGACGAGCCGATGGCGGGAGTCAACCCTGCTCTCACGCAGTCGCTCCTCGACCACATCCTCGATCTCAAGGGACTCGGGATGACGGTGCTGTTCGTCGAGCACGACATGCACATGGTCCGCCACATCGCCGACTGGGTCGTCGTGATGGCAGAGGGACGCGTGGTCGCGGAGGGGCCGCCCGACGAGGTCATGGAGGACCCCGCAGTGGTCGACGCCTACCTCGGCGCCCACCAGGACCTCGACCTCGGAGCCGTCACCGGCCGCATCCCCGTGATCGAGAACGCTGCCGCGGCGAAACTCCGCGAGCAGATCGAAGCAGAGGCCGAGGCGGAACTCGCAGCGACGAGTACCGCCGATCCCGACCAGAGAGGCAACGCATGAGCGCCGAGATCCCCGCAACGTCGCCAACCGACGACGTGGTCGTCGAACTCAAGGACGTGCACGCCGGCTACCTGCCTGGGGTGAACATCCTGAACGGCGCCAACCTCGTCGCGCGCCAGGGCGAGCTGATCGGCATCATCGGGCCCAACGGCGCGGGCAAGTCGACGCTGCTGAAGTCGATCTTCGGCATGGTCAACGTCCGCAGCGGCGACGTCACCGTGAAGGGCGAGAGCATCGTCGGGCTCAAGGCCGACAAGCTGGTCAAGCGCGGTGTGGCCTTCGTGCCGCAGACGAACAACGTCTTCCCGTCGCTCTCGATCGAGGAGAACCTGCAGATGGGGCTCTACCAGAACCCCAAGATCTACGCAGAGCGTCTCGAGTTCGTCACCGGTATCTTCGCCGAGCTGGGCAAGCGACTGAAGCAGCGCGCGGGCTCGCTCTCGGGCGGCGAGCGCCAGATGGTGGCGATGTCGCGGGCTCTCATGATGGATCCCTCGGTGCTGCTCCTCGACGAGCCCTCCGCGGGCCTCTCCCCCGTGCGTCAGGATGACGCGTTCATCCGCGTCTCCGACATCAACAAGGCGGGCGTCACCACGATCATGGTCGAGCAGAACGCGCGGCGCTGCCTGCAGATCTGCGACCGCGGCTATGTGCTCGATCAGGGCAAGGACGCCTACGAGGGCACAGGGCGCGACCTGCTGAACGATCCGAAGGTCATCGGACTGTACCTCGGAACGCTGGGCACCGACGCCGCCTGACGGCTCACCACGACAGAGGGACGGATGCTTCGGCATCCGTCCCTCATCTGTATATGCGCTCGGCCGACACCCGACGAAGGCCCCAGGCACGAGGAAAGTCCCGGGCACGACGAAGGCCCCGGATGCTGAATCCGGGGCCTTCGCTCGTGATCAGTTGGTGCGGGAGATCAGGTTCTCGGCGTCGTACACGTACGTGCCGATCGAGGCGCCCTGCGGGTCGCCGTTCTCGTCGAACGTGATCTCGCCGGAGTAGCCGTCGTAGTCGGCGGTGCCTCCGTCGTTGATGATCTTCGCGCAGTCGGTGAAGCTGGTGCACTTCTCACCGTCGCCGGTGCCGCCCGAGACCTCGGCCATCTTGGCCGCGATGTCCGCACCCTCGGTCGAACCTGCCGCCAGAGAGGCGAGTGCGACGAGCACGACGGCGTCGTATGCCTCGGCCGCGTACGTGAAGTCGTTGACCTCGGGGTTGCCCTCACCCGTCCAGAACGTCTGCAGACGGTCGGTGAAGTCGTCCTCGAGCGCGGGTCCCGGCTTGGTGCCCTGAGCGCCCTCGAGCGAGAACGGGAAGTTCGTGTCGGGCGACGAGCCGTAGTCCGACAGGTTTCCGTCGACCAGGTAGAACTTGTCGGGCGAGATGCCCGCGTTCACCAGCAGCGGGGCGATGGTCTTGAACTGGTCGAACGACACGATCGCGACGGCGTCGGGGTTCTGAGCCTTGATCGTCTCGACCTGTGCGTCGAACTGACCGTCACCGACGTTGTACGACGCGTCTGCGACGACCTCGCCACCGGCGCCCTCGAACGTCGACTTGATGTTCTCGAACAGACCTGTGCCGTAGGCGTCGTTCTGGTAGATGACACCCAGCGTCTTGTGGCCGTCTTCGGCGATCAGGTTGCCGAGAACCTCGCCCTGCAGCAGGTCGCTGGGAGCCGTGCGGAAGTAGAGTCCGTTGTCGTCCCAGTCGGTGAAGTCGGGGCCGGTGTTGGAGGCGGAGATCTGCAGGATGCCTGCGGAGACGTTGCCGTCGAGGATCAGGCGCGAGACACCGGATGCGGCGGCGCCGACGATCGCGGTGACCCCTGCACCCTGGAGCTTGGTGATCGAGGTCTCGTACGCCTTCGTGTCGGTGTCGCCCTCGTCTTCTGCGGTCAGGTCGATCGTGACGCCTGCTGCAGCGTCGTTGACCTCCTTGACGGCGAGTCCGACGCCGGATTCCATGGGCGGGCCCAGGAACGACAGCGATCCGGTCTGCGGCAGCAGCGAACCCAGCTTGAGGGTGAGGTCGGCGGACGATCCGCCACCGTCGGACGGCTCGTCCGAGGGCGTGCTGCTACAGCCTGCGACGACCATCGCGGAGACGCTCAGCAGCGCGACTCCGGCGAGGATCTTGGCGCTGCGCGAGCGCGTGAATGCGGTCATGATGCTCCCTTGCGTGACTGGCCGTGGATTGTGACCACGGTCGGGTGCTCTAACACTAGGACTGAAAGGTCTCGCGTAGGGGTCGCCGATGTTTCGGTGCGTTAACGATCCGACACCGGGTTTCGCAGCCGTTGATCCGCCGGTTCAGGCCAGCTCGGGCTGCGCACTCCTCCGCCCGCGGCGGGCGGCCAGCAGCAGGTCGATGATGAACACGGCGATCGCGATCCAGACGATGACGAAGCCGAGCCATCGCTCGAGCGGCATCGGCTCGCCCAGTACCGCTGCTCCGATGATGAATTGCATGACTGGCGTGATGAACTGGATCATCCCGATGACGGTCAGGTTGATGCGTCGGGTGCCGGCGGCGAACAGCAGCAGCGGCACCGCCGTCGCCACTCCAGCGAAGGCGAGAAGCACAGCGTGCCAGACTCCGTGGGAGCCCATCGTGATTCCGTCGGGGGTGGCGGCGACGAGGATCAACTGCACCACCGCGATCGGGATCAACCAGAACGACTCGAGCGTGAGACCGCTGATCGCGTCGACCGCGGGGCCGATCTTCTTCTTGATGAGCCCGTAGACGCCGAACGACGCGGTGAGCGACAGCGCGATCCACGGGAACTCGCCATAGAAGAGGACGATCACGATCACGGCGACGGCGGCGATGCCGATCGCCGCCCACTGCAACCTGCGGATGCTCTCCTTGAGCACGAACACCCCGAGCAGAACAGTGGTGATCGGATTGATGAAGTACCCGAGGCTGGTCTCGACGATGTTCCCCGAGAGGGTGCCGATGAGGAACACCTGCCAGTTGACGTAGATCAGGACACCGGCCAGTGCGGTCCATCCCAGCAGTCTCGGCTGCCGGATGATCGCGCCGATCGCCTTCCACCCGCGAGTCACTGTCAGAAGCAGGATGCAGAACACGAATGACAGCAGTACCCGCCAGGCGACGACCTCCCACGGCCCTGTCGGCACGAGCAGCAGGAAGTAGAGGGGAAGGACACCCCACAGCAGGTACGCACCCCCTGCATACGCGACCCCCGCGGTCTGCGTCGCTCGGGCGGCGGCGGTGTTCGTCGTGGCTGTGTTCGTCGGGGGCACCGCACAACCCTATTCCCGGCGCGAAGCGGCTCCTCGCCGTGCGCCCGCCTTGGTCAGAGAATGGCAGGAATCGGTGGCCACCTGGCGGGATGCAGAAAGGGCCCGGATGCGAGAAGCATCCGAGCCCTTCCGAAGACGTTGTCTCAGCGGACGACGACTGCGAGCACGTCGCGCGCCGACAGGACGAGGAACTCGTCTGCGCCGAACTTCACCTCGGTGCCGCCGTACTTGCTGTACAGGACACGGTCGCCGACGGCGACGTCGAGCGGAACGCGGTTGCCGTTGTCATCGATGCGGCCGGGGCCCACGGCCACGACCTCGCCCTCCTGGGGCTTCTCCTTGGCGGTGTCGGGGATGACCAGGCCACTCGCGGTGGTCTGCTCGGCCTCGACCTGCTTGATGACGATGCGGTCCTCGAGCGGCTTGATGGAAACCGACACGGTCTACCTCTTCTTTCTTGACGCTGACAGGAAGACTTTTCGCACTCTCAACCCGAGAGTGCTAATCCAGTCTAGGCGTTCCGCTGGCACTCACGCAATGCGAGTGCCAATGCGTCGATCGGGCCGCCGCCTAAGCTGGGCAGGTGGAGATCTCCGAGCTGCGCGCCCTGCTCACGCCCGAGGGCCTTGAACTGCTGGATGCGCTCGGCCCCGTCGATCAGGTCGCCGATGTGGCCCGCGCGGTGTCGCGCCTGCGATCAGCCGGACACTCCCCCGATATCGTCTCGGCCGTGGTCGGGCAGGCGCATCTGCGGGCCAAGGCGAAAGCCAAGTTCGGCGACTTCGCGGCGAGGATGCTGTTCACCCGTGCGGGACTCGAGCAGGCGACACGTCTCGGTGTCGCCGCCCGCCACGCACAGCGGATGCGTCGGGCCGGAATCACGAGCGTCGCCGACCTCGGCTGCGGAATCGGCGGAGACTCCCTCGCCTTCGCCGGTGCAGGCCTCGACGTGCAGGCGGTGGATGCCGACGAGGTGACGGCCGCGATCGCGGCCTACAACCTCGCGCCATTCGGCGAGAGCGCGGTCGTGAGGCACGGCACGGCGCAGGAGAACGTGCCGTCCGATGCGAGCGACACCGGTGCTATCTGGATGGATCCTGCTCGGCGCACCTCGGGGCACAGCGAGACGCGGCGGGTGTCGTCCGACGACTACTCGCCTCCACTCGACTGGGCCTTCGATCTGGCATCCCGCCGTCCGACAGGCATCAAGCTCGGCCCCGGACATGATCGTGACGCCCTCCCTACCGACGCCGAGGCGCAGTGGGTGAGCGCCGAGGGCAGCGTCGTCGAGCTGGTGCTGTGGACCGGAGCGCTCGCGCGTGCGGGCGTCCGCCGCGCGGCACTCGTGATCCGCGGCGAGCGCTCGCACGAACTCACGGCCGGGGCCGACGCGGAGGACGTTCCCGTGCGCGGACTCGGGGCTTTTCTGCATGAGCCGGACGGAGCGGTCATCCGCGCACGGCTGATCGGAGACGTCGGGCGGAGCCTCGATGCGGGCATGCTCGATGAGCGCATCGCCTATCTGACCTCGGACGCTGCGCTGACGAGCCCGTTCGTGCAGTCGTTCCGGGTACGCGAGACGATGGCGGCGAATCCGAAGGCCGTCAGCGCAGTGCTCAAGACTCACGGCATCGGCACTCTCGAGATCAAGAAACGCGGCATGGACGTCGATCCCGCGGCCTTCCGCAAGAAGCTCACGCTCAAGGGGAGTCAGTCGGCGACGTTGATCCTCACCAGGATCGGCGACCAGCGGCGCGCGATCCTCGCCGACAGGGTGCCCGCCGCGCACTGACCGTTCACCCTTCGGTGTCGTCCGACGGTATCTCCACCTGAATCGGGTCCTGGTACTCCCCACCCAGCTCGAGCGTCTCGCCGGGCCTCACCGTCACACCGGGTTGTGCGGTGTCGGCCGCCGACACGTCCCCCGCGATGACGAGGTACGGGGTCTGGTTCGACGTGAAAGCCAGCGTGATGCTCCAGGACTCCTCGACGCTCCCTGAGACATCGGCCGTGATACCGCCGAGGCTGAGGCCGGAGGACTGTGCTTCACCCAGCGGCCCGCACGCGATCCCGTCGATCGCGTCGACCACCAGACAGTCCTCGCCAGTCGCTCCCACAAGGCGCTGTCCGTACCAGATCGGGGCGTCCTGGAAATAGCCCACGACGGAGAAGGAGTAGTCCTGGAAGCCCTCTTCCAGAAGCTCTTCCGCGCGCACGCGCTCCTCACCTGCGAACTGCGACAGCCAGTCGTTCTGCGAGCTCGGCCACCGCTGGATGATCGCCACGAGTTCGCCCTCGGTGGTGCGCACGGCGGACGCCCAGATCTGCTCGGCGTCCTCACCCTCGACGGAATCGAGGTTCACCGACACACCGACGCCGCTGCCGTTCTGAGCGTCCTCGCTCCGCTGGCACTGGGTCGCTGAGTCCTGCGGGGTGTCGAGGATGAGGCAGACCATCTCGCCGTCCTCTTTGGTCGCGTGCCAGACGAGGACATCCTCCTCCCGTCCGATCGCCCTCAGGCTTCCGGCGTCGTACCCGCCGTCAGCCTGGAGTTCGGCTCGGCGCTCCTGTTGAGCTGCGGTGAGGTCGACACCTCCTGCTCGACCGAACAGAGCCCACCCTGCCGCGAGACCGACCACCAGCAATACGGCGGAGGCGGCGGCGATCGCCTTCCAGTGCTGTCGGAGGGCGGCGCGCAGGGCCGTCGTCTCGCCAGCCTGCACGTCGCCGGTCGGTTCGCTCGCGCCCGCCCCATTCGCCGTGTCGTCGTCGGCGGCTTCTTCGGCGACGGGCGCGTCGGTCGATTCCACTTCCGACGATTCCACGACGGTCGATTCCGGTGCAGCAGCTTCCGGTGCCGCAGTCGCGGCCGACCTCCACCCCCGGGTGGCCTCGAGTTCACGCAGCCGCGCGGCATCCGCATCCGTCAGACCGCCGTCGCGTCCGTAGGCCTTCAGCTGCAGGGCGCGCAGCTCGGCGGCATTCTCGGCTTTCTCGGCGTCGAGCATCCGCTAGCCGAGTCTCTCGAACTGCATGCCTGCCCACACCAGCCATCCGAGGCTGTACACGGTCGCGCACAGGCCGAGGACGAGCGCCCATCGCGCGATCGCGCGGCTCTCGACCGGCCGCCGCAACGACATGATCGCCGCGATCACCGCGACGACAGCGATCGGAACGCCCCAGCCGACGAAGAATGACGCCACCAGGGCGACGATCGCCGCCATCAGCGCCCACGGCGCGAGCCTGGTGTCGTCGATGGCTGCATCCGCGGTCGACGGCTGCCACTCGGCATCGTGACCGATGTCGTCGGCGACCGGTCCGCTCACGACCACGGGCTCGA
Organism: Microbacterium sp. WCS2018Hpa-23; assembly: GCF_031843845.1. Classification (NCBI taxonomy): domain Bacteria; kingdom Bacillati; phylum Actinomycetota; class Actinomycetes; order Micrococcales; family Microbacteriaceae; genus Microbacterium; species Microbacterium sp. WCS2018Hpa-23. Next base: position 310,622 of record NZ_JAVTIZ010000006.1, on the reverse strand, counting down.
CACCGACCGGTCCCGTGGGCAGCTTGGTGTAGCCGTCGCGCCGCGCGCCCGGAATCCGCGCCGAGCCGGCCGGGTGCTCGACCTCGCCGCTGGGCCCCTCGATCCGGGGACGAGGGAGGGCTGCGTCCGGCACTGAAGCGGGATCGCCCCCGTGCGGGCCGGGGGTGCGGGGAACGTCGCTCATCACATCACCGCGACGCGCTCATCGACCTGGATCTCGGTGACGGGAAGGGTCGAGTCCGCGCCGAACGCGAAGGTCGACGGGCGACGGCCCGACGCGATCAGCTCGGCCGCGAGCGCGGCGATCATCGCCCCGTTGTCGGTGCACAGCGACAGCGGGGGGATGCGGACGGTGACTCCCGCGGCCTCGGCCCTGCTGAGGGCGACCTCGCGCAGCCGACGGTTCGCGATCACGCCGCCGCCGAGCAGCAGACGGGGGACGCCGAGGTCGGCACAGGCAGCGAGTGCCTTGGTCACCAGCACATCCACGACGGCCTCGCGGAAGCTCGCAGCAACATCGGCGACGGGCACGGGCACGCCGTCTGCCTCGCAGCGCTCCACCCAGCGTGCGACGGCCGTCTTGAGGCCCGAGAACGAGAAGTCGTAACGGTGCTTCGCCAGGTCGGATGCCCGGGAGAGACCCCGCGGGAATCGGATCGCGTTCGGGTCGCCGTCGAGGGCTGCCCGATCGATCTCAGGCCCGCCGGGGTACGGCAGCGACAGCAGGCGGGCGACCTTGTCGAACGCCTCACCGGCCGCATCGTCCATGGTCTCGCCGAGCATCTCGACGTCGGTGGTGAGGTCGCGCACGTGGAGCAGCGACGTGTGTCCGCCCGAGACGAGCAGCGCGATCGTCGGGTACTCCAGCGGCTCGGAGTCCGGGGTGAGGATGTCGGCCGCGATATGGCCCACGAGATGGTTCACCGCGTACAGAGGCTTGTCGAGCGCGACGGCCAGGCCCTTCGCGGCCCCCACTCCGACCATGAGCGCGCCCGCGAGGCCGGGGCCGCTCGTCACGGCCACCGCGTCGAGGTCGTCGAGTCGCACACCCGCCTCGGCGAGCGCGGCGTCGATCGACGGCTGCAGCGCCTCGAGATGCGCACGTGCCGCGACCTCCGGAACGACTCCTCCGTATCGAGCATGCTCGTCCATGCTCGAGGCGATCGTGTTCGACAGCAGGGTACGCCCGCGGACGATCCCGATGCCGGTCTCGTCGCAGCTCGTCTCGATGCCCAGCACCAGCGGCTCGGTCATGCAGTGGCCTCCTTGGCGGCATCCGTGATCGCCTCGTCCTGATGTGCGGAACGAGGATGCTGCAGAGCGAGGCGCATCACGATCGCATCGACGTCATCGGGCTGGTAGTACCGCGGGCGGCGGCCGATCTCCTCGAACCCCTCGGACAGGTACAGTCCTTCGGCACTCGGGTTGTCGGCGCGGACCTCGAGGAAGACCTCGCGAGCGCCTCTCTCCCCCGCCGCGTCGAGCAGTGCGCGCAGCAGCGCACGCCCTCGCCCCGCGCCTCGGTGGTCGGCGTCCAAGGCGATGGTCTGGATGTCGGCATCCCGAGAACCCTCGAGGGCTCGGACTCCCCCATAGCCGATGATCGCGCCGTCGAGCTCGTCGACCAGATAGCGCCCATGCGGACTCGCGAGCTCGAGAGCCATGGCCTGTGAGCTCCACGCGTCGGTGGGGAAGGAACGGTGCTCTATCGCCATGATGGCGTCGAGGTCGTCCGGCGTCGCGTCGCGCAGAGTCATCGCCCCACCTTCTTCGGCGCGCCGGGCACGGTCACATCAGGGTGCCGCAGATACAGCGGCTCGTCACCTGTGAGGGAGCGCCCCGCCGCCACGGCCCTGGCACCCACCCGGGCGAGGTCCACGGCAGACAGGATCTCGACGTCGATGCGACGGACCCCGCCGAGGTGCTCATCCGCGTCCACGCTGGGCACCAGCCTCGTATCGACGGTCACGAGCGGGATGCCGTCGGCATCCGTCCCGTCGAACACCGTGATGGCGACCTCACGACGACGTGCGTCGGTGACGATCGCGAACGGCCCCGAGACGGCATCCCGCTCGATCGCGGTGAGGGCCGCGGCGAGATGGCTCGGCACGGGGATGACGGGGATGCCACGACCCAGCGCGAACGCGCGCGCGGCGGCGATGCCGATGCGGAGCCCGGTGAAGGGGCCGGGTCCCATGCCGGCGACCACATGGGCGATCTCGCCGCTTCCGGTCTCGCTGATCGCTCGGACCAGCAGATCTCCGATGACCTCGGCGTGCCCGAGGGGGTCTGCCGCGGAGGCGTCGGAGAGACGGGTGCCGTCGTCATCGATGAGGGCGACGGCGGTGCCCAGGGAGGTGTCGACGGCGAGGATCACCTCTCCAGGGTAGTCGGGGTTCAACCGGCGATCGCTGAGCGTCCTCCGCGCGTGATCGTCACGTGCCGCGGAGCGTCGGCATCGAGCTCGGAGGGGTCGAGATCGTCGTCGCCGCCGACAGGACGTTCGAGCTCGATGTCCCACCAGGTGTCTGCGAGGTCCTCGGCCATCCCGCGCCCCCATTCGATCACGACGACCGAGCGCGCGAGATCGAGATCGAGGTCGTCGAGCTCCGCTCCTGAGCCGAGACGGTAGGCGTCCACATGCACCAGTGGCGCGCGTCCGACGAGCGAGGGATGCGTCCGCGCGATCACGAAGGTCGGGCTCTGCACCGGACCGCGCACGCCGAGGCCTTCGGCGAGCCCTCGCGTGAAAGTCGTCTTGCCGGCACCGAGGGGGCCGGTGAGGATCAGCAGGTCTCCCGCTTCGAGCTGCTCGCCGATACGGAAGCCGAGCTGCTCCATCGCCTCCGACGTCTCGATCTCGAGGCGACCGAGGAACGCGGGGTCGACGCTCATGCCGACCGCCGGGCGACGCGCGCGCCGATGCGGGTCACGATCTCGTAGTTGATGGTCGAGGCGACGTTCGCCCACTCCGCCGCCGACGGGACTCCGAGGGTCGGGTCGCCGAACAGCACGACCTCGTCGCCTATCGACACGGGCGCGTCGCCCACGTCGACCACGAACTGATCCATCGCGATGCGGCCGACGTTCGTGTAGCGACGCCCGCCGATCGACACCGGCAGCCGACCGGATGCGTGGCGGGGCACGCCGTCGGCATAGCCCAGCGGCACGAGCACGAGGGTGGTGTCGTGCGGAGCGCGGTGGTCGTAGCCGTACGAGACTCCCGCACCTGCGGGAACCCTGCGCACAGCGGCGATCGCGCCACGCAGCGTCATGGCGGGACGGAGTCCCAGCTCGGCGGAGGAGCGGTCCTCGAACGGAGAGAGTCCGTAGATGCCGACGCCGATGCGCACCGCATCCAGACGCATCTCCGGCAGGTCGATCGCGGCAGCCGTCGCCGCGATGTGACGGATCTCCGGATGGATGCCGAAGCTTGCCGCGGCCGCGACGCCCTCCTCGAACCTCGCCAGGGCGTCACGGTCGTCCTGCGCGGAGGTGTTCGACAGATGGCTGAACAGCCCGATGATGCGAAGGCGTCCGATGCGCTCGAGACGAGCCGCCTCCGCGAGCACACGACGCCAGTCGGCGGGCGCGATCCCGTTGCGCGACAGCCCCGTCTCGAACTTGAGGTGCACCCCCACCGGGCGGTCGACGGATGCCGCGGCCCCCGCGGCCTCCAGCTGGTCGAACGACGAGATGCCGACCTCGATGTCCTGCTCGGCGGCCTGCTCGAACCGCTCGCCGGGCGCGTGCAGCCACGCCACGATCGGCGCGGTGATGCCCTGTCGTCGCAGCTCGAGGGCCTCGGGGATCTCGGCGACGCCGAGACGCGTCGCACCGCCGGCGAGCGCGGCGACAGCAGCCGCAGCCGCGCCGTGGCCGTAGGCGTTCGCCTTGACGACGGCGATGACCTTCACGCCGGTGAGCCGACGGAAGTGGCGGACGTTGTCGGTGATGGCATCCAGGTCGATGCGCGCTTCACGGAACGGAACGGTCACAGCGGCTCTCCTTCGGCGACGACGAATGCGGCGGCGAGCCCCGCGTCGTGAGTGAGGGTCAGGTGCAGTCTGGTGATGCCTCGCTCGGCGACCACCTCCGCCGTGGTCCCCGTCAACACGAAGTGCGGGCGCCCCGAGGCCTCGGAGGCGATCTCGATCTCGATCCAGTGGACTCCGTCGGATCCTCCGAGGGTCTTGATCAGGGCCTCCTTCGCGGCATACCGCGCGGCGAGAGACGGAAGGCGCAGCGCCCGCTCCCCCGGCGCGAAGAGTCGCTCGAGAAGTCGTGGCGTGCGCTCGAGTGTGCGCTCGAACCGCGGGATGTCCACGAGGTCGATGCCGGTCCCGATGATCACCCGTTCAGCCTAGTCGCGGCATCCCCTGGCGGCCGTCGGCGCCGCCCGGGCATCCGCTCGAGCCATGGCCCACGGCATCCGCTCCGACCCCTACCCGGATGGCTGGCGTTTCCCCGTATGGCGGGAGACCGTCCACGACATATGGCAGCCAAGCGGGGAAACGCCAGCCATTCGGCCAGTCCCACCGTTCCTCCCCATGCATCATGACGGAGCGAATGATCCCCAGAACGCGGGATGCTCCACGACCGGGCGTCGACGGATGTACGAGGATCGGCGGATGCCCACACCTCTGATGCTCGTCGAACTGCAGGGTGGAATCGCCCGCGGGTCGCGGCTCGCGCGATTCGGATGCACGCGCAAGGACCTGTCGAACGCGGTGCGTCGAGGCGAGCTGGTCCGTGTGCGCGCCGGAGTGTTCGCGTCCCCGTCGTGCGCGTGGAGTGTGCGCACCGCTGCGCTGCATGGGGGCGCGCTCTCTTGTGCCGGTGCCCTCCGCGCCCACGGCGTCTGGGTTCTCGACGACGAAGAGCATCCCCATGTCTGGCTCGGCCTAGCCGGACGAACGCATGCTCATGCCGACTGCGAGTGCATAGAGCACTACCGTGCAGGATCGATGCGTCTGGGACTGGCCCCGACCGAACAGGCGCTGGTGCAGTCGTTCGGATGCCACGGCGAGGAGTTCTTCTTCGCGGCGTATGAATCGGCGTGGGCGCTGGGCCTGATCGGAGCGGGCGTGCGGCGCCGCATCCGCGCTGCACTTCCAGTACGCGCTCGTTGGCTTGTCGACTTCGCACGCCACGACGCAGACAGCGGGCTGGAGTCCATCGTCCGGTTACGGCTGCACCTGCTCGGTATCCGAGTAGAGACTCAGGTATCGATCGACGGTGTCGGTCGCGTGGACTTCGTCCTGGAGAGACACGTCATCCTCGAAGCAGATGGCAAGGGCAACCACGCCGGCCGTTCCGAACGCCATCGGGACCTGATTCGGGATGCCGCGGCATCCCGTCTGGGATTCGAGACGCTCCGATTCGACTACGCCATGATCGTCCACGAGTGGGATGTCGTGATCGCCGCGATCCTGGGGGCTCTGGCTCGCTCCCAATCCTGAGCCGGATGGCTGACGGAGTCCCGGATGGCTGACCCAAAGCGCACTGTTGTTCAGCCAAGCGGGATTCCATCGGCCAAACGGCCCGCGAATAAGGATTACTCGACGGTGACGGACTTCGCGAGGTTGCGGGGCTGGTCGACGTCGAGGCCCTTCGCCGTGGCGAGCGCCATCGCGAAGATCTGCAGCGGCACCACAGCGAGAAGCGGCTCGAACATCGCACCGGCGAGTGGGATCCGGATGACCTCGTCGGCGAACGGCAGGACCGCCGCGTCGCCCTCTTCGGCGACCACGATCACACGAGCACCGCGCGCGCGGATCTCCTGGATGTTGGAGACGACCTTCGAGTGCACCACAGCCGAATGACGCGGCGAGGGCACGAGCACGAAGACGGGCTGCCCAGGCTCGATCAGCGCGATCGGACCGTGCTTGAGCTCGCCCGCGGCGAAGCCCTCGGCGTGGATGTACGAGATCTCCTTGAGCTTGAGCGCGCCCTCGAGCGCGATCGGGAAGCCCACGTGACGGCCGAGGAACAGCACCGAGCGGGTGTCAGCCATCCAGCCGGCGAGCTGAGTGACGTGCTCCTGTTCGCTCGAGAGCACCTTCGCGATCTTCTCGGGGAGGGCAGTGAGCTCGGCGACGTCGACGGATGCATCCTCGATGGCCCCGCGGACGCGACCCATGTGAAGGCCGAGCAGAAGCAGAGCAGTGATCTGCGCCGAGAACGCCTTGGTCGAGGCGACCGCGACCTCGGGACCGGCGTGCGTATAGACGACGGCATCGGACTCGCGCGGGATCGTAGCCCCCTGTGTGTTGCAGATCGAGAGCGTGCGCGCACCGCGCTCGCTCGCGTACTTCACGGCCATCAGGGTGTCCATGGTCTCGCCCGACTGGCTGATCGAGACCACGAGGGTGTCGTCTCCGATCACCGGGTCGCGGTAGCGGAACTCGTGCGCCAGCTCGACATCGACGGGAATGCGGGCCCACTGCTCGATCGCGTACTTGCCGACGAGCGCGGAGTATGCGGCGGTGCCGCACGCGGTGATGATGATGCGGTTGATGCCGAGGAACAGCTCGTCGAGACCCTCGAGCTCGGGGATGACGACCTGGTCGCCCTGGATGCGACCGCGGATCGTGTTGGCGACGGCCTCAGGCTGCTCGGAGACCTCCTTGGCCATGAAGCTCGACCATCCGCCCTTCTCGGCGGCCGCGGCGTCCCACGAGACGTCGAAAGGCTCGGCCTCGACCGGCGTGCCTGCGAAGTCGGTGACGGTGACCGCGTCAGGGGTGATCGAGACGATCTGATCCTGGCCGATGGCGAGCGCCTTGCGGGTGTGCTCGATGAACGCGGCGACGTCGGACCCGAGGAAGTTCTCTCCCTCGCCGAGGCCGATGACCAGTGGCGAGTTGCGGCGGGCTCCGACGACGAGCCCCGGGTGATCCTGGTGCATCGCGAGAAGGGTGAACGCACCCTCGAGGCGGTTGACCACCGCGCGGAAAGCGCCCTGCAGGTCGCCGCCGTTGTTGCGGTACTCACGACCGAGGAGCGCGGCGGCGACCTCGGTGTCGGTCTCGCTACGGAAGCTGAAGCCGTCGGCGAGCAGCTCGTCGCGCAGCGCAGCGAAGTTCTCGATGATGCCGTTGTGGATCAGCGCGAGGCGATCGTCATCCGCGAGGTGCGGGTGCGCGTTCTCGTCGGTGGGGCCGCCGTGGGTGGCCCACCGCGTGTGCCCGATGCCCGTGTTGCCGTCGGGCAGAGCGGCATCCTTCAGCGAGTCGCGCAGCATGGCGAGCTTGCCCGCCTTCTTGCGCATGCCGAGCGAGCCCTGGCCGTCGATGACGGCGACACCCGCGGAGTCATAGCCGCGGTACTCGAGACGGGCGAGGCCTGCGAGCAGGATGTCCTGGCTGGGCCGCGGGCCCACGTATCCGACGATTCCACACATGTGTCAAGAGTAAGGCGGGGTTTTTGCGAAGGTTCCGAACGAATACTCCGCGCCCGGTCAGAGCTTGCGCAGCAGCACGCTCTCGACGCTGTGATCGACGCCCTTGTTGAGCACCAGTCGTGCCCGGTGCTTGGTCGGCATGACGTTCTCGACCAGGTTCGGCATGTTGATCTCGTTCCAGTAGCCGAGGGCGGTGGTGATCGCCTCGTCATCGGTGAGGTGTGCGAACACGTTGAAGTAGGACGAGGGATTCGAGAACGCTCCCTGCCGCAGCGCGAGGAAGCGATCGACGTACCACTTCTCGATGTGCGAGGTGTCGGCGTCGACGAAGATCGAGAAGTCGAAGAGGTCACTGACGGCGACGTCGTTGGGGGCGGGCGGCGGCTGCAGCACGTTCAAGCCCTCGACGATCACGACATCCGGGCGGCGGACGACGACATGCGCGTCGCGGACGATGTCGTAACGCATGTGCGAGTAGAAGGGGGCCCGCACCTCGGCCGCCCCGCTCTTGACCTCGGTGAGGAACTCGAGCAGGGCGCGGCGGTCGTACGACTCGGGGAAGCCCTTGCGCTCCATGAGTCCCCTGCGCTCGAGCTCGGCGTTCGGATAGAGGAAGCCGTCGGTCGTCACGAGCTCGACGCGCGGTGTGCCCGGCCACCGGCTCATCAGCTCGCGCAGCAGACGGGCGATCGTCGACTTTCCCACCGCGACGGAGCCGGCGACGCCGACCACGAACGGCGTCGTCGAGTCGTCTTCCTGGAGGAAGGAGCTCGTCGCGGCGCCCAGACGCTTCGTCGCCGTCGCGTAGAGGCTGAGCAAGCGGCTCAACGGCAGATAGACCTCCCGGACCTCGGTGAGGTCGAGCCGGTCTCCGATGCCACGGAGCTCCACGACCTCGGTCTCGGTCAGCGGCTGGTCGAGGCCCGCCGCCAATCGTGCCCATTCGTCACGACCGATCTCTCGATACGGAGACAGCGGCAGCGTGGGGTCGGCGGTGGTCACGCATACATCGTAACGGCGCGCGAGTAGTCTCTATCCGTGCGCCTCGGAGTCCTCGACATCGGTTCCAACACCGTCCATATGCTCGCCGCCGACGTCCGCCCCGGCGGCAGGCCCCTGGCGAAGACCAGCGACCGCACCGTTCTGCGTCTGATGAGATACCTCACCGACGACGGCGCCATCTCCGAAGAGGGCGTGGTCGCGCTCGAGTCCGCTGTCGTGCAGGCACGGCGCGTCGCCGAGGCCGAGCGGGTCGACGAGCTGCTCGCCACCGCCACGAGTGCGGTGCGCGACGCCCGCAACGGAGCCGAGGTGATCGCGCGGATCGAGGCGGCCCTCGGGCAGCCGCTGCAGGTTCTCGACGGTGAGACCGAGGCCGAGCTGACGTTCCTCGCGGTCCGCCGGTGGTTCGGCTGGTCGGCCGGTCAGCTGCTGCTCCTCGACATCGGTGGTGGTTCGCTCGAGGTCGCCGCCGGAGGCGATGAGATGCCGGATGCTGCGGCATCCGTCCCGCTGGGCGCCGGGCGGATGACCGTGCAGTTCCTCCCGCACGACCCTCCCGGCGAGGAGGATGTCGAGCGCCTCCACGACCACGCGACCGCGACGCTCGCCGAGATAGTCCCCCGGTTTACGATCCTCCCCCGCCCTGACCACGTCGTGGGCTCTTCCAAGGCGATCCGCTCGCTGGCGAGACTCGCCGGCTACCCGGTTCCCGGCTGGTCGGGAATCCAGCGGATGGTCCTGCCTCGCGCCTCTCTGGGATCGTGGATCCCGCGGCTCGCCCGCCTTCCCGCATCCGCGCGGCAGGAGCTTCCCGGCATCACCGCAGACCGCACGTTCCAGATCGTCGCCGCAGCGGTCTCGCTGCACGCGGCGATGACCGCGCTGGACGTCGACGAGCTCGAGGTCTCGCCCTGGGCTCTACGTGAAGGCGTGCTGCTGCGCTACATCGAGCAGCTGAACTGGAACGCGCCGCGCGGCTGACCGATCGACGGTGCCACGCGGCGCGCTCGACAGTTCAGAGCGAGAGGCGCTTCAGAGGGAGAGGCGCTCCCGCACGACGTCGACCAGACGATCGGCGTAGGCCTTGGCCGAATCGGCGTCCGCCGCCTCGACCATGACGCGGACGAGCGGCTCGGTGCCGGACTTGCGCAGCAGCACCCGCCCGGTCTCACCCAGCTCAGCGACGACCTCGCGGACCGCCGCCTGCACGACCTCGTCGGAGTCGACGGCGTCCTTGTCGACATCACGGACGTTGATGAGGATCTGCGGGTAGACCTTCATGACGCTTGCGAGCTCGGCTATCGACTTGTTCTGCCGCGCCATCTCGGCGACCAGGTGGAGTCCTGTCAGCAGACCGTCACCGGTGGTGGCGTACTCGCTCATGATCACGTGGCCCGACTGCTCACCGCCGAGGGCGTAACCGCCCGCGTTCATGTCCTCGAGGACATAGCGGTCGCCGACCGAGGTCTGACGGACCGTAATGCCCTGCTCTCGCATCGCGACGTGCAGACCGAGGTTGCTCATCACAGTGGCGACCAGGGTGTCGTCGGTCAAGTGACCGCGCTGCTTCATCGACACCGCGAGGATTGCCATGATCTGATCGCCGTCGATGACGTTGCCCTGCGCGTCGACGGCCAGGCAGCGGTCAGCATCGCCGTCGTGCGCGATGCCGATGTCTGCACCGAGCCTGACGACCGCTTCTGCGAGCTGGTCGAGGTGCGTGGAACCGACGCCGTCGTTGATGTTCCAGCCGTCGGGGTCGGCGCCGATCACGGTGACATCGGCTCCCGCATCGCGGAAGGTCTCGGGAGACACACCGGAGGCGGCGCCGTGCGCGCAGTCGAGGACGACCTTGATTCCGTTGAGTCGGTTCGGTAGCGAGCCGAGGAGGTGCACGACATAGCGGTCCTCCGCGTCGGAGAACCGATCGATCCGGCCGACTCCGGCGCCGGTCGGGCGAAGCTTCTCGCCCGCCATCGCCTCTTCGATGCGCTGCTCGACGATGTCGGGGAGCTTCACTCCGCCACGGGCGAAGATCTTGATGCCGTTGTCGGGCGCCGCGTTGTGCGACGCCGAGATCATCACGCCGAAGTCAGCGTCGCGGTCGGCGACGAGGAATGCGAGCGCCGGCGTCGGGATGACTCCTGCTTCGAGCACATCGACGCCGGAGGACGCGAGCCCTGCTGCGACGGCAGCGGTGAGGAAGTGGCCCGAGACCCGGGGGTCGCGAGCCACGACTGCGGTGAGTCGCTTGCCTTCGGCTTTGCGAGCTTCCGCAGTACGGCCCTGGCCCAGGACGACAGCAGTCGCCTGGGCCAGGGTGAGCGCGAGGTCGGCGGTGAGGATGCCATTGGCAAGCCCTCGCACGCCGTCCGTGCCAAAGATCGGCATCGGAGCGGTGGACCTTAACGCTTCGAGTACTGAGGCGCCTTACGGGCCTTCTTGAGTCCAGCCTTCTTGCGCTCCTTGACGCGCGCGTCGCGCGACAGGAAGCCGGCCTTCTTCAGGGTGGGACGGTTGTTCTCCTCGTCGATCCCGTTGAGGGAGCGAGCGATGCCGAGGCGCAGTGCACCGGCCTGGCCCGAGGGGCCACCACCGGAGATGCGCGCGATGACGTCGTAGCCACCGGCGAGGTTGAGGATCGTGAACGGGTCGTTGATCAGCTGCTGGTGCAGCTTGTTCGGGAAGTAGTCCTCGAGCGTGCGGCCGTTGACCGTGATCGTTCCCGAGCCGGGGACGAGACGCACGCGGGCGATTGCCTGCTTGCGACGGCCGACAGCGGCGCCCGGGACGCTCAGCACGGGGCGGGGAGCCGCCTCGACTGCGTCGGTCTCGGGAGTCGACGTCGAGAAGTTCTGGGGGGTTTCGGTGGTGTCCTGGATGTCAGCCACGAGTATGTCCTTAAGTCTTTACGGCGCTTACTGGGCGACCTGGTCGAGGGTGTACGTCTTCGGCTGCTGAGCGGCGTGCGGGTGCTCGGCGCCGACGTAGACCTTGAGCTTCGACAGCTGCTGACGGCCGATGCTGTTCTTGGGGAGCATGCCGCGGATGGCCTTCTCCACAGCGCGGACCGGGTTCTTCTCCATGAGCTCGGCGTAGGTGACCGACTTGAGGCCGCCCGGGTAACCCGAGTGGCGGTAAGCCAGCTTCTTCTGGAGCTTCTGACCGGTGAGCGCGACCTTGTCGGCGTTCACGATGATGACGAAGTCACCCGAGTCGATGTGGTTGGCGAAGGTGGGCTTGTGCTTGCCACGCAGGAGCGTAGCGGCGTGCGAAGCCAGGCGGCCGAGAACGACGTCAGTGGCGTCGATGACGACCCAGTCACGCTGGACCTCGCCGGCCTTCGGAGTGTAAGTGCGCGTCACGATAGTGCTGCTTTCTTGTTCGAACGGAGAAGTTCGTGAATCCCACTCCGGGGTGGTTCTTCCCTAGAGGGAGGAACACGCCAGTGGAGGGCTCACGTTCGCGGCACTCGGCAGTCGAGTACCAAAGTGACAGCTTACGTCATTCGGAGCGGGATTCCCAATCCGAGCGCCCGCCGTCAGTCGAACCGTGTGGTCACGAGGATCGGGCGGTGGTCGCTCAGCCCCTGGGGCAGCGTGGTGACGCGTTGGATCTCGAAGCCGACCGACGTCGCGAAGTCGTAATGACCGCGGAACACCCGGTAGCGCGTGTAGGTGTGGTCGTCGCTCATCGTGAGCGCGTAGCCGTGCTCGCGCACCGTCTTGCCGAGGTTCTCTTTGAACACCGGATAGTTGTAGTCGCCGACCATCAGCTGCGGAAGCCCCTCGCCGAGGGTCGCGAGCTCGGTGAGAGCTGCGCGGATCTGATGGCGCCTGAGCGAGTTCAGCGCGGTGAGTGGTGCCGCATGGAACGACGCCGCGATGAAGTCCCGGCCCGCGTCGATGTCGCGGAGCCGCGCGCCGAGCACGCGCTCGTGCGCGGGCTTCGCGATGCGATCGTGCAGCGACTTCTTCAGCTCGATCGTCCGGATGCCCTGGAGGTGGAACTCGCTCGCACGATAGAACATCGCGAGTCCGAGTCGGTTCCCCTGCGTCGCATCCGCGAGTGCGAGGTCGCCGATGGACTCCGGAAGGTCGGCCACGTCGCATTCCTGCAGACACAGGATGTCGGGATCGTGCTCCGAGACGAGAGCCACGAGTTCACTCGCGGCTCTGTGCTTCTGCAGGTTGTAGGAGATGACCTTCATCGCTCTTCACGCTAGTGCGTCAGTCTTGGATTCCGGTGGCAATGGCCGATCCTTCGCAGGAATGTCGACTGCCGGTCACTCGTCGTACCCCCAGCGGATCCCGAGCACACCGGGCCCGAATCCGTGCCGCACGAGATGGACGGAGCCGCCGCGCACCGAACGGATCGACGACACGTACTCGGCATCCGTCTCGATGTACTCCTCGCACCAGCTCGGCACCGCATCCGGGTGGAAGCGCACCCAGATCAGGCTCTCGCGCGATTGCCTCGACGTACCGTGCCAGGCCGACTGCCGCGCCGGGTAGCCGGCGGGAAAGGTCTCGGTGAACTCGAACAGGGTCGTCGCCCCGGTCTCGATCGGCTCGTCGAGCGCGATCACCACCCCGGAGAGCAGGCGTCCGGGGTGCAGGTATTCGCGGTCGACGCGTCCGCCCACGACATTCGAGATCACCGACATCACGTCGGTCTCCCTCGGAGCGACATCGATCAGCGGCACCTCCGAGATCGTGCCCTTCGTCGACTGCACGAGGCACCGCATGATGATCTTCTCGAGGGACCCGGAGGCACCCACGAACGCCGTGATGTGGGTGGACAGGTCGCGAAGAGCGTCCTGAGGTGCGGCGTGCAGCTCCTTCAGAGTCTCCTCGGTCTCACGCTGCTCCCGCTCCTCGTCGAACGGCAGCCGGGGCGGTGGCACCGGCCCCAGACGAGCGGACGCGCGCAGCAGTCCGCCCAGATGTCCGCGATTCAGACCGAGGCGGTCCTCGATGCCGTCGACGACGCTGAGCGACTGCGCTCCTTCGGGCTGCCGGTCGCCGGAACGCCAGTAGCTCAGCGTCGCCATCGAGACCGGGTTCCCGTCGTCGATCAGCTGACTGCGCAGGCGCGCGAGGGTGATGCCCCGTTCCGAGATCGCCGCGCGGAGCGCAGCGGCGAACGCGCTGCCCTGATCGTCGATCCGCTCCGTCACAGTTCCCCCCGCCGCAGTGTGAATACGCCGTCCGTAATATCAGCATACGGTTCAGCAGCACCACACCCCTCGGGCTGCACGAGTCGTCACCGCCGCGGATGGACTGGGGCCCGTCGCGGCGGCTCCCGCATCGTGGCCGCCTTCGGGGGAAGGCGGCCACGAATCGGTCATCGGCGCCGTCGGCGCTCCCGGGCGAACTTGCTCGTCTCGTCGCCGACGCGACCGACGTCGTCTTATGCGGTCGTGCTGTCGCGCCGAGCGCGCGTCTGCTCGGCCCTGGCCGAGAGCAGGTCGTCGGCGGGGTATCCGACCTCGGCGAGCGTCAGTCCTCTGGCCGCCAGCACCTTGAATTCGCTGGTCCTCGTGAGTTCGTCGCGCAGCACGGCCACATCGCCGACGTCGAGTCGACCCTCACCCACCGCCACGCACGCGCCGACGAGAGCACGCACCATGCTGTGACAGAAGGCGTCGGCCTTGACCTCGGCGACGAGCACGCCCTCGGCATCCCGGGCCCAGCGGTAGTCCAACAGCGTCCGGATGGTCGTGGCCTCTTCGCGCGGCTTGCAGTAGGCCGCGAAGTCGTGGAGTCCGATCAGCGTGCGCGCCGCGGCATCCATCGCGTCGCCGTCGAGCGCGCCCCGATGCGAGGTGGTGTCATGCCGACGGAGCGGGTCGAACCCCGAGGCATCGTCCGCGAGTCGGTAGCGGTAGCGGCGCCAGACCGCCGAGAAGCGGGCATCGAACCCCTCCGGCGCGATCGAGCTGCGCGTCACGGTGGCATCGGGGTATGCACCCAGGACTCCGCGCATGCGCCGGGCGATCGACGCCGCAGGATCCTGCGGAGTGCGGCCCTGTCGCGATTCGATGCGCGCCCACTGCTCGTCGTCGAGGTCGACGTGCGCGACCTGCCCCTGGGCATGAACACCCGCATCCGTGCGCCCGGCGACCACGAACTGCACGTCGGAGCCGACGATGCGAGCGAGCGCCGCTTCGAGAGTCCCCTGCACCGTGCGCAGGGTCGGCTGCTTGGCCCACCCGCGGAAGTGGGTGCCGTCGTAGGCGATGTCGAGCCGGATGCGCACGGATAAAGCCTAGGGCGTGCCGGCGCGCCGCCCGCAAGCGATCAGATGCCGCCGTCGATCGAGCGGATGATGTCGCCAGGCTCGTCGGGCACCATGACCTGGGTGTCACGGTTGAGGCTCTCGCCCCGGAAGAACCTCTTCGACCGCGGGAAGAGGTACCAGAGGAACATGAGCACCAGACCGAAGGCGAGCGAGCCGATGCCGATCACGAAGGTGCCGCCGATGCCGAACAGCACGGTGTAGCCGTAGTCGACGTCCCACATGTCGATCGCCGACTGCACGAACGCACCCGTCAGCATGAGGCCGCCGAGCAGCGGGAAGAGGCCCTTGAAGAAGAAGTCACGAGCCGAGGTCGTGAGGTCCTTGCGGAAGTACCAGACGCAGGCGAAACCGGTGATCGCGTAGTAGAAGGCGATCGCGAGGCCCAGCGACAGGATCGAGTCCTGCAGGATGTTGTCGCTGATCAGGGTCATGCCGACGTAGTACGCCGAGGCGACGACGCCCATCACGATCGTCGAGAACGACGGCGTCTTGTAGGTCGGGTGCACGTCCTTGAACTTGGCGGGCAGCGCGCGGTAGACGCCCATCGCGAGGGTGCCACGCGCCGTCGGGAGGATCGTCGTCTGCGTCGAGGAGATCGCCGAGATGATCACGGCGACCACCAGCACCCAGCCGAAGGGGCCGAGCAGGCCGTCTTTGATGGCGAGGAAGAAGTCATCGGCGTTGGCCTCGTTGCCGAGCCCGGTGCCCGTGTCGCCCAGGCCCGCATACATCATGGCGGCGATCGTGACGCCGACGTAGGTGAACAGCAGTATGACGGTGGTCAGGAGAGCCGCGCGACCCGGGATCTTCTTCGGGTCCTTCGTCTCCTCGTTCAGGGCGAGGCAGGTGTCCCAGCCCCAGTAGATGAAGAGGGCGAGCAGGATCGACTCGGTGAAGCCCGACCATGAGGTGAAGCCGAACGGGTTGAGCCATTCCATGTCGAAGAGAGTCGGGTTCGGCGCCGTGCCGGCGAAGAACTGCCAGAGTGCCGCGACGACGAAGATCGCGAGGGCGAGGTACTGGATGCCCAGCAGGATGTTCTGGATGCGCTCGCCGATCTCGACCCCGCGCCAGCTCACCCACGTCATGGAGGCGATGAAGAGCACCGCGACGAGAATGATCCGCCAGTCGTTGTTCTCCAGCTCGAACCCGATCAGCGACCAGAAGTAGACCGAGGCGATCTGGGCGAGGTTGGCGAGCACGACCATGCCGGCGACGGCCACGCCCCAGCCGCCCATCCACCCCACCCACGGTCCGAAGGCCTTGGTTCCCCAGGTGAACGTGGTTCCGCAGTCGGGCACGGCGTTGTTGAGCTCGCGGTAGGCGAAGGCGATGAGCAGCATCGGCACGAACGCGATGATGAAGGCGATCGGCGCCTGCGCGCCGACAGCCAGGACCACGAACCCGAGTGTGGCGACGAGCGAGTACACCGGTGCGGTGGACGCGAGCCCGATGACGGTGGAACCCCACAGCCCCAGCGAACCGCTTGCGAGCCCCTTGCCGGCGGGGCGTTCGAGATGGATCGGCGTCGTAGCTGACATGTTCAGAACATAGGGGTACTGCGGTTATCGCGTCAATCCTTTTCTTTCACCGACGGAATTCGTGGCTAGGTACAGGTTCGTGCGACGGATTCCGTCGACCTACTCTCGGTCGATCATGCCGTCCGCGTGATCGGCGACCCACTCGACGAGCGGCAGCATGCGCTCCATGAGATCGCGGCCGAGCGGGGTGAGGCTGTACTCGACGTGCGGCGGAACCGTCGGGAAGGATTCGCGGTGCACGAGCCCGTCGTCGGTCAGAGTCCGGAGTGTCGAGGCGAGCATCTTCTCGCTGATGCCGCCGACCTCGCGCCGCAGCTCACCCCAGCGGCGGGTCCCGTCGGACAGCGAGGAGAGCACGAGCACACCCCACTTGCTCATGACATGGTCGAGGATCACGCGAGTGCTGCAGCCGGGCTCGAAGATCTGCGGTGTGGACTCCCGGATCTGCGCATAACTTACCGTCATGTATGTACCTTACTTCAAAGTGGGTACCTGCCCTCTGGAATGTTCGAGCGACACTGCGCGGTTGTGGGTCATGTCACCTACGAAAGGACACCCCATGACCATCCTCGTCACCGGCGCCACCGGCAACCTCGGACGCCTCGTCATCGCCAGCCTTCTCGAGCGCGGTGCGGACCCGCAGTCGATCATCGCCGGTGCCCGCGACGTCACCAGGGCCGAGAACCTCGGCGTGCGAGCAGCCCGCCTCGACTACACGGACCCGTCCTCGATCGCGGCAGCTCTCGACGGCGTCGACTCCGTCCTGCTGATCTCGGGCTCCGAGGTCGGACAGCGCGTCGCGCAGCACGAGGCCGTCATCGACGCCGCCAAGGATGCCGGGGTCACGAAGTTCGTCTACACCAGCGCTCCGAAGGCGACGACGAGCGACCTCGTCCTCGCACCCGAGCACAAGGCGACCGAGGATCTCATCCAGGCCTCGGGGCTTCCCTCCGTGATCCTGCGCAACAACTGGTACACCGAGAACTACGCCGCAGACCTGGCCCGCGCCGCTGAGACGGGCGTCCTCGCCGCGGGCGTCGGCGACGGGCGAGTCGCCTCCGCGAGCCGCAAGGACTTCGCGGATGCTGCGGCAGCCGTCCTGCTCGAGGACGGCCACATCGGCCAGGTGTACGAGCTCGGCGGCGACGTCGCCTGGAACTACGACGACCTCGCCGCGGCGATCGCGGAGATCTCCGGACGCGAAGTGACCTATCAGCCGCTGACTGCGGACGACCAGCGCGCCGGCCTCCTGGCAGCGGGTCTCGACGAGGGCACGGCCGGCTTCGTGGTCGCCTTGGACTCCGGCATCCGCTCCGGCGCACTCGCCGACACCGACGGCACTCTCGCCCGTCTTATCGGCCGGCCGACCACACCGCTCATCGACGGTCTGCGCGCCATCGCCTGACGCGCACGGGCGGCACGCCCACGGACGCCAGAGGCGCCGATCTTCACCCAAGATCGGCGCCTCTCGTGCTCACGCGGACTCAGTCCGACGATGCCTCCCGAGGATGGACATACGCGATCGTGAGCACGATGTCGGCGAGCGCCAGGCCGTCAGCGGTGAGGGTCCGCTCGACCACCGCACGCACCTCGCGGAGCGTGTCGACGGCGCCCGCCGAGTATTCGATCCCGAGCGACGCTTCGACCTGCGCGGCGTCGCCGGAGATCCGCACCGCGACGAGAGGTTCGTCGGAGCGGTTTATTCCGAGCGCCACCGCGCTCGTACCGACGAGATTCGAGATCAGCGAACCGGCGCGGTAGAGGCTGCGGACGCCCGAGGTGGCGAGCACCGCTGCCTCCACACGCTCTGCGAGCTCCTCGTGCCGCGCTGTGGTCGTCATAACTTCTCCTCCGTCGCGTCGCTGAGCCTCTGGACGTCACGCACCGTGATGTCGATTCCGGTCAGAACGAGATCGGTGTGCCTGTGCACGCGCTCGCCCACCTCCTGGCGCAGTCGTTCGACCGCCACGGGGATCGACGCGCCGTACAGCGCGTTCACCTCGATCGCGATCCGAATCGGCGCACCCACGGTCGTGACGTCGCCGTCGAGGGTCGAGTGACCGACGAGGATGCCGGGCACGGCGTTCTCCGCGGAACGGATCAGCCCACGCACGGCGCCCTCGGTGATCCCGAAGTCGACACCCGCTTCCGGCTCATCGAACGGGATCCGGCGGCCGGCACGGGCATCCAGAGCGATTCCGCTGAGGATGCGGTCGACCCAGCTGTCGTCGACCTCCGGCATCGCCGCGGCATCCGCCTCCATCAGCTGCCCGCCCAACCCGCGCAGACGCTCGAGCGCATCGAGCGCGAGCTGGCATCCGGGTGAGCCCTCGATGTCGGGATCGGCCGGCAGCCGGCCCGCCTCGAGGTAGTCGCTCAGATCTTCGAGAGTGTGTCCGTCGAGATCACTCGGTTCGAGACCGAGCTGACGCACGTCGGGAGTCTCCTGCTCTTCAGTCATCGCCACGCCTCCATCCGCACGATCATGAACTTTCGGGCTCTGGCGAGAAGGCCGCGGGCGGTCGAGACCGAGACGCCCAGCTCCGCGGCGATCTCGTCGTAGGAGTAACCGCCCATCTCACGGAGCACCCAGCATTCGCGCTGCGCCGCGGGAAGCTCCTGCAGAGCAGCACCCAGCGCCGCCACGCCCTCCCGCGCCTCGACGACCCGCGCAGGCGAGTCCTTCGAGGGGGCCGCCTGCTCCATGTCATCGACATCGAGCGTCGGGCGGAGCGCGCGGATACGGTCCACCGCCTTACGGCTCACGATCCGCATCAGCCAGCTCTTGACCTTCGCAGGGTCGTCGAGCTCGGAGAACCGTTGCCACGCGGTCACGAACGTCTCCTGCACGATGTCGTCGACGTCGGCGGAGGCGTTCAGCATCCGCTGCGTATATGCGCGCATCATCGGCGTGTACCTGCGGACGAGCACCGCGAAAGCGGCGACGTCGCCGTCCATCGCGCGTCCGGCGACGATCCGATCGTCAGCCTGCTCGAGAGCAGTACGGAATCGTTCCCCAGCCACTTGGCCACTCCCTCGTTCAGTCCCATTGGGAGGTTCGGAACCGACCCGTCATCGGATGGGATCGACGATCCCCCGACGACGAGGCCACGACGTTCCGATTCGGTCATGGTCACCTCGTCCGTGCGAGGACTACTGGACTCGGGTCTCGTCGGACTGGACGCTGTCGGCGTCGTCGTCATCGGCCGGGATGTGCACATCGTTGATCGTCACGTTGACCTCGACGGCCTGCTTGCCGACGTATTCGGCCATGGCGAGCGAGATCGCCGCTCGTACGTCGTCAGCGACCTTGTGCAGTGCGGCCGGGTACTCGGCGACGATGGTGACGTCGACGGCGACCTGGGTCTCTCCGACCTCGACGCTGATGCCCTGCGAGAGGTCGGTCGAGTTGAGCGCGTCGCGGATGGCGCCGACCGCGCGGGCCGCTCCCCCGCCGAGGGCATACACGCCGGGCACCTCGCGAGCGGCGATGCCGGCGATCTTCGCGACGACACCGTTCTCGATGATGGTCTGACCTGTCGACGGTGCGCCCGCCTCGGTCGGCACGACCTGGACCTTCGACCGGGTGCTGTTCGTCACGTTCGCCATGATGCGCTCCTTCATCCGAGTGTCCGCCTCCTCGAGGGTGCGGGTCGCAGTGCCGCGACACCACTAAGACGGATGCTACGAACGATTCGTCACAAAGTGCTCCGAGAATTCCTCACAGTGCACTCTTAGGTTGAGAGTGCAATATTGCACTCTATGAGTGAGAGTGCAGATTCACTACGAGAGCAGCGCAAGCGCGAGACATCGCGCGCGCTGACCGACACCGCCCGCCGCCTGACCGCAGAGCGAGGCTTCGCCGGGTTCACGGTCGAAGAACTGTGCGCGGAGGTCGGCGTATCGCGGCGGACGTTCTTCAACTACTTCGAGAGCAAGGAGAACGCGGTCTTCGGCTTCGCCGCGATCGACCCCCGGCAGGAGGTTCTCGAAGAGGACTTCACGGCGCGTACCGGTGATCTGCTCGACGACTTCATCGCGCTGACGATCGCCCGATTCGATCTCTTCAATCCACTCGACGACGCCCCCGCACTCTTCGCAGTGATCGAGCAGGAGCCCCGACTCATCAAGGCCGCGTTCGAGCAGATCGCCAAGAACGAGCGACGCGACATGGAGCTCATCGTGAGGCGGACGGGCGACGGCGATGACGCCGAGCTGCGCGCCGAGGTTCTCGTCCACTCGGTCGGCGCGCTGGTCCGCCTGAGCATGGACCAGCTGCTCCACGACCACTCGACCGAATCCTTCAGCGATCTCGTGAGCCGTCGGCTCGGGGTCGCCCGCACCGTGTACGCACCAACACAGAAAGCCGACTGAATGTCCGCCACCGTCACCAAGGATGCGCCCTTCCTGCTCACGAAGCGGCGCATCTGGATCATCTTCAGCGCCCTGATCGCAGGAATGCTGCTCTCGAGCCTCGACCAGACGATCGTCTCGACCGCCATGCCGACCATCGTCGGACAGCTCGGCGGCGTCGACCATCAGGTCTGGATCACCACCGCCTACCTGCTGGCGACCACCATCGTCATGCCCATCTACGGCAAGTTCGGTGACGTGCTCGGCCGCCGCAACCTGTTCCTGGTGGCGATCGCCCTGTTCACACTCGCGTCCGTCGGCTGCGCTTTCGCCACGGACTTCTGGATGTTCGTCACCTTCCGCGCCCTGCAGGGTCTCGGAGGCGGCGGACTGATGATCCTGTCGCAGGCGATCATCGCCGACATCGTGCCCGCGAACGAACGCGGCAAGTACATGGGACCGCTCGGTGCCGTCTTCGGCCTGTCCGCCGTGGCCGGCCCTCTCCTCGGAGGCTTCTTCGTCGATCACCTCACCTGGCAGTGGGCGTTCTACATCAACATCCCGGTCGGTATCGCGGCGTTCATCATCGCGCTCGTGGCGCTGAAGCTGCCCAGCAAGAAGGCTCAGAAGCCGATCGACATCTTCGGCGTGATCTTCCTCTCGATCGCCACCACGTGCCTGATCTTCTTCACCGACTTCGGTGGCGACAAGGAGTTCGGCTGGGATTCGCTGGCGACCTGGGCATGGGGTGCGGGGCTCATCGTGGCGGCCACCGCCTTCGTGATCACCGAGTCGAAGGTGCAGGACCCGATCATCCCGCTGAGCCTGTTCCGCAACCCGATCTTCGTGAACGCGACCGCGATCGGCCTCGTGCTCGGAATCGGCATGTTCGCGGCCATCGGCTTCGTGCCCACGTTCCTGCAGATGTCGTCCGGAACGTCGGCTGCGGCATCCGGGCTGCTGATGATCCCGATGATGGTGGGTCTGATCGGAACCTCGATCTTCTCGGGCATCGCGATCTCGAAGACCGGGAAGTACAAGATCTATCCGATCGTAGGCACGATCCTCACCGGCATCGCGATGGTCTCGATGACCACGCTGTCGGCCGAGACGCCGATCTGGCTCATCTGCACGTTCCTCTTCGTGTTCGGCGCAGGACTCGGTCTGATCATGCAGGTCGTCGTCCTGGTCGTGCAGAACGCGGTCCCCGCCGGCGAGATCGGCACCGCGACCAGCACGAACAACTACTTCCGCGAGGTGGGCGCCTCACTCGGCACCGCGGTCTTCGGGACGATCTTCACCACGCGGCTGACCGAGAACCTCCTCGGGGTCTTCGCCGATGCCGGAGCATCACCGGACGACGCATCCCAGGCGGCGTCGACCATCGATCCGGCCACGCTGAACGCGCTTCCGGATGAGGTACGAGACGGCATCGTGACGGCCTACGCGGATGCTCTCGCACCGGTGTTCTGGTACCTCGTGCCGTTCATCGTGCTCGCCCTGGTGCTGTCGCTCTTCCTCAAGCAGATCCCCCTATCGGATCAGGCCGGACTCGTCGCCCGCGGCGAGGCGATCAGCGGCGAGGAGGCCGAGCGCCTGGAGGCCGAACAGCGCGGTGCGGTCGTCCGGACAACCGCCGGATCGGATGGCGAGGGCCGCGTCGAGGTCGACAGCGACGCGCCCCCGATCGCTCGCTGACGCTCCTCGCACAGACCACGGACCCGCTCCTCACGACGAGGAGCGGGCCCGTGGCGTCT
Organism: Microbacterium sp. WCS2018Hpa-23; assembly: GCF_031843845.1. Classification (NCBI taxonomy): domain Bacteria; kingdom Bacillati; phylum Actinomycetota; class Actinomycetes; order Micrococcales; family Microbacteriaceae; genus Microbacterium; species Microbacterium sp. WCS2018Hpa-23. The sequence goes on along the minus strand of NZ_JAVTIZ010000006.1, from coordinate 288,261 downwards.
GCAGAGTCAGGGAAGGTCGCCGACCTCGAGCTCGTCAGGGTGATCCGCGTTGTCGCCGTCAGCCTTCTGATCCTCACCCGGGGTCGCGGGATCGATCTCGGGATCAGGGTCGTTCGTCACGAAATCGGCATCCACGCCGGTCGCGTCGATCTCGGCACCTTCGTCCGGGCCTGCCTGAGGGTCTGACATGGTCGCTCCTATCGTCCGTTGCGGCAAAGGACCATCAGTTTCGCCGCAGCGCGAGTCGACCGGCATCCCCTTGACAGGGCGCGAGCGCGCGACTGGGGTTAGCATCATCCACCTCGAGCCGCGTCCGGCGAAACCGGCCGCGGCGTTCCGGCCTTCAGCCCGGATACGCAAAAACCCCCGGGAATCCCGGGGGTTTTCATCTGTAGCAGGAGCGGGGCTTGAACCCGCGACCTCACGATTATGAGTCGTGCGCTCTGACCAGCTGAGCTACCCTGCCACACCGCATCCGCATCGCAGATACGAACGCTGTGAGCCCCGAGTCAGGATTGAACTGACGACCCCTTCCTTACCATGGAAGTGCTCTGCCACTGAGCTATCGGGGCGTGCTGCCCCTCGCGGGGCAACCACACGAGAATACCATCACTGTGGCATCCTCATGAAATCGACGTGGGTCAGTACGTGTACCGGCCCGCGTTCTCACGCAACCACGGCAGCGGATCGATGGTGCTGCCGTTGATGATGATCTCGAAATGCAGGTGAGCACCGTACGAACGGCCGGTGTTGCCCGTGTGCCCGACGATGTCGCCGACCTTCACGGTCTGCCCTGCCTTGACCTGGAGCGAGCCGTACTGCATGTGCGAGTAGTGGCTCGTGACGACCTGTCCGTCGATCACGTGATCGATGTAGACGGTGACGCCGTAGGCGCCACCCTGCTCGGTGGCGATGCGCACGACGCCGTCGGCGACCGCCTGAATGGGCGCGCCTTCGCCGGGCACGAAGTCGATGCCCTCGTGCAGGCGGCCCCAGCGCATGCCGTAGCCCGAGCTCATTCCCACGCCGACCTTGAAGGGCCACTGGATCGCGGCCTCGGTGTCGTTGGTGAAGACCTCGTTGGAGTAGTTGATGCCCTCTTCCGACGCCACCTGGATCAGGGACACCGTTGAGAAGCTGTCCGCACGCGCGAGCGATTCGTTCTGCACGTCGGAGGATGTGACGAACGCCTGGATCTCGTCGTCGGCTGCGCCCGCCTTCGACGAACCGGATGCGGCGACGAGAGACGTGGCGCCGAGCGACTGAGAACCCTGCACGGCAGCTACAGCCTCGGCAGGAAGAGTCATGCCCACAGCGAGGAGCCCGGCGAGGCTCATCACGCCGACGGTCGCACCGACGGCGAGGAACTTGCGCACCGGCGGGCGGCGACGAGCGACGTGCTCAGCGGGCGCCTCTTCGGCTGCAGCAGCCTCGGGCCGCTCATTCGCGGAAGCCTGCGCGGCCTCGGGAGCCACGGAGCGGAACGCACGGGCTGCGGACTCGAAGGCGTCTTCGTCGGACTCGCCATTCGAAACGGATGCCTCGTCATCGGCATCCACCGGCGCGGCATCCACCGGCTCGGAGTCGACGGGCTCTGCCTGAGCGGCTTCAGCGAGCGGCTCGACGACGATCTCGGGGGCCTCGGCCTCAGCCTCGGCGATCTCGGTCGAGTCAGCCCCCGCAGATGCGGCAGCGACGGCGGTCGCGGCGAGGAAGACCTCGGCGGTGTTGAGCCGCTCACGAGCGGCGCGACGGGAAACAGGGGCGTCCGAGGCGAGGGGGGCGGCTTCGGAGACGGCTTCCGTCACTCCTGCCGCAGAGGCCTCGAAGGCCGCAGTGCGGGGACGGCTGGAGCGGCGCGTGGGCGCAGAGGCAGCCTGTGAATTCTCGAAGGGCAAATCAAAATCTCTCGGGTCAAACGTCAAGCTCGGGGGCGCTTACAACGTTCATCGATTCGGGCCGATGAAAGTAACGATCGGATAAACCCTAGCCTGCTCCACCTGGGAATGCCATGAATTCGTCACGTTTCATCTCGAAGGATCTCGACGACACGGTCGTGGACCTGGGTTCCACCGGCGACGAGCATGGGTCTCGGCGTCGCCGTATCGGTCAGCGAGACCCGACCGCCCGCTTCAGCCACCAACAGCGCTCCTGCCGCGTGATCCCAGGGCTTGAGACCGCGCTCGAAGTATCCGTCGAGCCGACCGGCCGCGACGAAGGCCAGGTCCAGGGCAGCGGATCCGGCGCGACGAAGATCCCTGGCGATCGTCATGACCTTGCGCACGGTCGCGAGGTCGCCGTCGTGCGTGGTCGGGTCGTAGCCGAAACCGGTCGCCAGCAGTGCGCCCGCCGGCGTCTCGGTCGTGACGGCGAGCCGAAGGTCTCCGAGGAATGATCCCTCACCGCGCGCGGCCGTGAACATCTCTCCGGATGCCGGTGCGTAGACGGCGGCGGCGAGCGCCTCCCACTCCCCCGGGACCGCACTGCCCCGCACCGCCGCGATGCTCACCGCGTAGGAGGGTATGCCGTAGGCGTAGTTCACCGTGCCGTCGATCGGATCGACGACCCAGGTGATGCCGGTCTCCCCGCGCTCGGCTTCGGACTCCTCGCCGAGGAACCCGTCACCCGGTCGGGCGACCCGGAGCCGTTCGCGGATCAGCGCCTCGACCTCGCGATCGGCGTCGGTCACGATGTCGGCGAGGCTCGACTTGGTCGCTGCGAGGTGCACGCCCTCGGCCCGACGCGTACGCGCGAGTTCTCCGGCCTCGGCGGCGATGCTCGCGGCGAGGGCGGTCAGTTCGAGTTCGAGGCTCACTGCGGCGGGTACGGCGGAGCCGGCGGGTAGGCAGCGGGTGCGTCAGGCGCCTGCGGCACCGGCGGAACCGCGTGGCCCTGCGCGTACGGCTCGGGGGCGGCGGGGTACGGAGCTGTCGGGAACGACTGAGGAGCCGGTGCGACCGGAAGCGCCGCCTGCTGCTGAGCCAGCTGAGGCTGCTGCAGCTGAGGTTGTACCGACGGATACCCCGTGTAGTAGGCGTTCCAGTCAGGCGATCCGTCGGGCAGGACGGGCAGAGGCGTCACCCCGTCCGCGTACATCGGCCATGCCGGCGCGGCGGCGAAGCCCGGAGTCGCCGCCGCAACCACGGGCTTGCGCGGCGCAAACAGTGCGTTCAGCAGCGGGATCAGCGTGGTGCCGACCGCTGCGAGGATGGTGAGGGCGACGACGATGCGCCAGTACAGCTCGCCGTACTCGAAGGTGTGCGGGAAGGTCAGGAAGAAGATCAGCATGCCGACGAGCCCTGCGAGGAAGGCGATCGTCGCGAAGTAGATGATGCGAGTGAAGGTCGTCACGTGGCGCTGTGCCGCCGGGGTGAACAGGCGCACGTGCAGCAGCGCGAGCTGGAGGATTCCGACGACCAGGAGGAGCTGGAAGAACCGCTCCGCACCGGTGAAGTACTGGTCGTCCTCCGGCAGCCAGATCTTGACGGCTCCGACCAGCAGAGCGACGATCCAGGTGACCATGCTCGACAGCGCGAGCCAGTCGGGACGGTTGGGCGCGAGCCCTGCCTCGAGGATCGCGATCCCCGCGAACGCGGCGAGCAGGAGGATCGTGAGGAAGGCACGACCGATGAGACCGTCCTGATCCCCGATCAGCACCCACACGACGCAGACCAGCGCAGCTGCGATGAGCGCGCCGATGGCGATCCAGATCGCCCCTCGGATGAGGAGGGACATGTTCTTCTTCTCGACCAGCGCAGGTGCCTGCGGGGCGATCTCCGGCTGCGACATCGCGTTCCTCTCGTTGAGCGGCATTGCGTTCATCCTTGCATGCGTCGGCGTTCGAGCAGGGGCGCCGGCGCGATCGGGGACAACTTCTCGCGCGCGGCCGCTCGCCGGCACTCAACCGCCCTTACGAGCCGACGATGCCGCGAAGGCGGTGATCCTGGCCTGCGCGTCGGCCGTCGCCATGGAGGCACCGATGGACCGGGCCTCCTCGCTCAGCTGCTCGGCGAACGTGCGCTCGGGTTGCGTTCGCACGAGCCTCTTGGCATGGCCGTATGCCTCGGCGGCACCGGCCAGCCAGAACCGGGCGACCTCCTCGGCGCGTGCCCGCACCTTGTCGGCCTCGTCCGGCGAGTCGGCACCCTCAATGGACTCGGCGACGAGTCCCCACTCGACCGCCTCGGCGGCGGAGAGGAGACGATCCTGCAGCACGAGCTGAAGCGCGCGGCGTTGTCCGATCGCGCGAGCCAGCTGCGCCGATACGGAGAGATCGGGGGTGAGACCGATGTTCGCGTACAGACTGCCCAGGCGAGAGCGCGAGCCGACGACGGCGTAGTCGCTGCTGAGCAGGATGCCGAGTCCACCGCCGGCTGTCGTGCCGTGGGCCGCCGCGACCACGGGCACCGCAGACTCGGTCAGCGAGCGGATGCCGCTGTTGATCACCTCGGCGAGCGCGGTGATCTCGTCACCGGAGCCCATCGTCGTCGCCATCTCTATGACGTCGCCGCCGGCGCAGAACGCGGGACCCGCCGCATCGACAAGGATGGCCTTCACGTCAGCCCGCGACGTCGCCTCCGCCGTTGCATCGCGCCAGGCGTGCGCGAGATCGGCGTTGAAGGCGTTGAGTCGCGCGGGGCGGTTCAGCGTGAGCCGAGCCAACCCCTCGTCGACCGAGAACAGGATGGCATCGCTCATGGCTTCTCCTTCGAGCACAGGACGTAGGCCCCCAGGGTAATCGCGATCAGTGCTGTTCCTGCACGCGTTTGGCGAAACCCTCCATGCGCCGCCTGGTGCCGTCGAGACGCAGGTCGACCTGCCCAGGCGCCAGCACCTCGTTGGGTGCGAGGGGGTGCGCGAGCCGCACGTTCTCGTGGCATGACAGGTCGGCGCACATGTAGGTGCCCACTGAGTCGCCGCGTGCTCCGGCCTCGCCGACGCGCCGCGCGGAGAACAGGGCGACCTGGTTGCCCGGCTGCAGCGTGTGGCAGATGTTGCACATCCCCGAACGATGCCGACCGGGGTCAGATGCCCGGAGCACGACGCCCGCGACCCGTCCCTCGTGCTGGGTCAGGACGTAGCCCCGGCGACCTGCACCCGGATCCCGCCACGCGAAGAAATCCAGGTAGTCCCAGTCGATCAGCACCAGATCGTGGGGCATCTCCATGACCCGCAGCTCGTCTTCATCCGCGTTGACGAAGGACGCGCGGATGTCTGCTTCGGTGAGCGCTCGCATCCGTCCAGTCTATGAAAACCGTTACCGGTGGGAGCGCGCCCCGGGGCGCCGGTTTCCGGGGCGGCACGCGAGGGCGAGTTCCGGGGTGAAATACTGCCCGGATCAGGCCCCCGCTCGATACGTCCGCGGGCCCGCACCTACCGTGAACACAGGTCGACGAGAGCACGAACCCCCAGGTTCGCCCCTCCCACACGCTCCCGACTGTGAGGCGCACCTCGCGTCACCCGAACGCGAGGTGCGCCTCGATCGACGGCTCCGCTCATTCGTCGAGCAGGCCCAGTTCTGCGGCGCGCAGAAGAGCCTGATCCCTGTTCGATGCGCCGAGCTTGCGATAGGCGCTGCGGCGTTGAACCTTCACAGTGTTCGGAGAGACGAAGAGAGCTGCGGCGAGAGCATCCGTCGACGACGTCCTGCGAAGCTCTCGCATCACGGCGAGCTCCCTCGACGTGAGTCGGACCGGAGGCGGCAACGCCGGGAAGGGGCATCTCTCGGATGCACGCGAGAGATACGAGTCGAGGAAGTCCCGTTCAGTGGGCCCTGAGAGTTCACGGAGCTCCTGCAGGACGTCCGATCCGAACAACGCCAGCGGAGCATACGAGCGCTCCTCCCTCATCACCGCAGTCGCCCGGGAGAAAGCCTTCGCAGACGCTTCGCGCTTGCCCAGCCGAGCCGCCGCAACCGCTGAGGTGACCGCAGCGAGGCAGAGTCGATCGAGATCCGGCTCGTCATCGGACTGTGCGATCTCTGCGGCGGCGAAGGCGCGCGCGTCGTCGCGCGTGAGCAGCGCAGTGAGACCCTCGACGACGTTCCGTGCCGGGTCGTCTGCAGGCAGCGCGGCCAGTGTCCGATGAGCGGCTGCCTGGTCGCCCATGGCCAAGGACGACATCGCCCGTGCGACCGCCAATCTCGATGATCCGTACTCGGAGACCGCCGCGTTGACTCCCCGGCCGAGCGCATTCGTGAGGGAGAGCGATGCCTCGGCCGGATGTCCGCCGCGAACATCGATCTCGCTCTGAATGCAGACCAGATACGGCCAGAGCTCTGCGGTGCCGAGATGGTGGGCGATCGAATCCGTGCGACGCCTGGCCTCGTCGAGATCGAGCGCCGCAACGGCGAGGATCGCATGCGCGATCTGCTCCAGGATCCCGAACTGCTCGGAACGCCATGCGGGCGGCGGATCGGCGTCGTCGATCTCGTCCAGGACACGTCGAGCGTCGGAAAGCCGTCCCCGCAGGGCGTAGACGCCGGCGAGAGTCGCCGCGCAGTGGTACCAGCCGCCGTCGTCATCCGGCATCCGCAATCGGACGCCGTCTTCGAGGATCATGACGGTGTGCGCGACCTGGATCGTCATGCCGAGCTCCAGAACCTCGACGGCATCCGAGATCCGCCCGAGTTGCAGGTAGCTCAGCCCGCAGTTGCTGAGCAGCAGCGCCGCGAACCCGGTGCACTCGGCGCGCTGCTCGGCATCCATAGCGGTGTACGCCCTCACCACCAGGTCGGCTGTGGCTCCCGATCGCCGGAACTGCCCGGCGAAACGCTCGGCGAGCGTCTTCGCGCTCAGCATCCAGAACCGCTCGACCGGATCGTCGTCGAGCCCCCGCCGGCGAAGGGACAGCGCGGCACCCTGGAAGTACGCGAATGCACGCAGCCGCTGACCGAGGCGCAGCAGGACCAGAGCCAGCAGCATGCCGAGCAACGGGTGACGCGCGAGCACGAGCGGGTTCTCGCGTCGCAGCAGCGCCTCGACGTCCTCCGGACTCGATCGGGAAAGGATGAACCACGATTTGCGACCGAGGCGCGACGCGAGGACGTAGTCCTTCCCCCTCATCGCGTTCGTCAATGCCTCGAGATGGCGGCCGTGCTCGGAGGCCCAGAGCGCGACCGTTCGACGGATCGACGCCACGGACTCGGACGATCGCTGATCGAGTCTGCGCACGAGCGCCTCCCGCAGCAGCGGCGTGTAGAGGAAGGCCAGACCGTCGGAACCCGACTCCCACATCCCGAGTCCATACAGCTCCGCGCGATCGAGGTGCTCGTCACCGCCGTCCGGCCATCCGAGACGCTCGGCGATCTCGCGCGTGACTCGGCCCGGCACCGATGTCCGCACCAGGAACTCCTCGAAGTCCGGCGGAGCATCCGAACCGATGAGTCCCGCCATCAGAGCATCAGCGAGTTCCTGCACCTCGACGGTGGCGATCTCGACGGGCGCGGATTGCGTCGCGAGCGTCAGCCCCAAGGCCCGAGCGGCGAGTGGCAGTGCGCTCTCGTCTCCGAGCACATGCGCGGGGATCGTCCGGACGGAAAGACGTTGCACCACCTCGCGAGCTTCGTCGCGGGTGAAGAAGAGCTGTGCAGGACCGATCACGCAGACGTCCGCGGAGACGAGCATCGGCAACGTCCGTGTCACGGTCGAGCGACGCGTAGCCAGGACGATCCGCAGCAGAGGCGCGGCGTCGAGCAGCTCGATGCTCCGGTTCAGCAGTGATCTCTCGTCGGCTCTCTCCGCATTGTCGATCAGGATCACGCAGGGTCTGGCGAGATCACCGAGGAGTCGTCCGATCTCGCCTGCCGGGTCACGCAGGCTGTCGAACCCGCGAAGCGCCGAGCGTGCGGCGTGTCGATCGGAGATCAGATCCTGAACGACGAGCTGCGCCAGGATCTCCCCCAGCATGAGGTGCTCATTCGTGATGCTCTCGTCGAAGGCGAGTCGCACCGATGCGACCTCCTGGCTGTCCTGCGCGGCCGCCCATTGGCTGAGCAGAACCGATTTGCCCCCGCCTGCCGGGCCGCTCACCACCGTCAGGGCATGGCCGCGGTCGAGAAGCTCCGTCAGCCTCGGGCGATCGAGCATGTGCAGCGGAAGGCGCGCTCCGCGCGCCGCTCCCCCTGGTCCCTGCGCCATCGCTCGCCTCCCCCGAGAACGCGAATCTCTCCGCGCTCCGATCGTAGATCTGCGAACGAGTCCGGAATACTGCGTGGACGGACGTATACCGAGATATCAGTGGGGCCGCAGGTCCCGCCTACTCGGCGGCGCGCTGCATCGCCTCGTCCGCCTCCGAGACGATGTTCCGCATCGCGGCGGCGGCCGAATCCGCATCGCCGCTCGCCACAGCGAACGCCACATCCCTGTGCCACTGCACCGCGCTCTCATTCGCCACATGCGGCATCAGATCGTGCACGGTCCGGCCCCGCAGTACGGCCTCGACCGTGCCGCCTAGAGCGGCGAGCATGCCGTTGCCGGAAGACTCCAGCAGCAGCCGGTGGAAGCGGATGTCGGCCGTGAGGTAGCGCTCGCGATCCGCCTCATGGTCCTCCTGCCCCATCGCCACGACGAGCGAGACGAGATCGACCTTCTGCTCTGAGGTCGCCGTGCCGGCAGCGAGCTGCGCAGCCAGTGGCTCGATGACCGAACGCAGCTGACTCAGTTCGCGGAGCTGCTCGTCTCGCCCGGGACCCGCCAGTCTCCAGGAGATCACCTCGGGGGCGTAGACGTTCCAGTCGGCGCGAGGGCGCACCTCGACCCCTGACTTGCGGCGCACCCAGACCAGACCGAACGACTCGAGAACGCGAACGGCTTCGCGCGCGGCAGAGCGGGACACCCCTCGCTCCTGTGCGACGTCGACCGTGAGCATCCTCGACCCGGGAGCGTGCACTCCGTCGACGATCGCGCGCCCGAGTTCGGCGACCAGGGAGTCGTGAACGGGGCTTCCGGCGCTGGAGACGGTCATATGACGAGTATGCCCTCGGCGACGTCGTCAGGCGGGACATCTCACACTCATGTTTCGGTTATGTTGCGCATGACATGGTATGCGTGCTTATTATGTACGGCATAAGGTCGTAAACAACGCCCGGATCAAGGAAGCTCATGGCACTCTTCACCCCCGCCGCTGACGCGCTCATGATGGCCGCCACCGACACCGCAGCCACCCCTCAGCCTGCCGGCCAGCTCATCGCCGCAGCCGTGATCGGCATCGCGATCATCATCGTGCTGATCACCTGGGTGAAGCTGCACCCGTTCCTGTCGCTCACCATCGGCGCACTCGCCACGGGCGCGATCGCGGGCATGGACATCGCCGCCTCCGTCACCAGCTTCTCGACGGGCTTCGGCACGACCATGGGCGGCGTCGGCATCCTGATCGCGCTCGGAGCGATCTACGGCAAGCTCCTCGCCGACTCCGGCGGAGCCGACCGCATCGTCGACACTCTCGTCAGCCGGGCCAGCGCCCGCTCCCTCCCCTGGGTCATGGGCCTCATCGGTGCTGTGATCGGTCTGCCGATGTTCTTCGAGGTCGGCCTCGTGCTCCTCGTGCCGGTGATCATCCTCGTCGCCCGTCGCTCCGGCGCTCCGCTGATGCGCATCGCGATCCCCACGCTCGCGGGTCTCTCGGCGATGCACGGACTCGTGCCGCCGCACCCCGGGCCGCTCGCCGCCATCGATGCACTCGGCGCCAACCTCGGGCTCACACTCGCGTTCGGCGTCATCGTCGCGATCCCCGCGGTCATCATCTCCGGGCCGCTGTTCGCCCGCTTCGCCGCCCGCTGGGTCGACGTCCCTGTCCCCGAGCTCTTCGTGACTGATGAGGACGAGGGCGTCGAGCAGCGTCGCCGCCCGTCGTTCGGCGCCACGCTGTTCAGCATCCTGCTCCCGGTCTTCCTCATGCTCGCCAAGGCCGTGGCCGACATCTCGGCTGCGGGCTCCGACGCCCCCTGGAAGGTCACGCTCGACTTCCTCGGAACACCGGTCATCGCGCTGCTCATCGCCGTGCTCGCCGGATTCTTCATCCTCGGTCGCGGCGCCGGATTCGACCGCACCAAGATCAACGACATCGTGGGTTCGTCGCTCGGTCCGATCGCCGGCATCCTCCTGATCGTCGGCGCCGGTGGCGGTTTCAAGCAGGTGCTGGTCGACACCGGCATCGGCGACGTGATCGCGCAGTTCGTGTCGGGCTCGTCCGTGTCGGTGCTGATCCTCGCGTGGCTCGTCGCCGTCGTCATCCGCATCGCCACCGGATCCGCGACTGTCGCGACCATCACCGCCGCCGGCATCCTGCAGCCGCTCACCGAGACGCTCGACTCGCCCATGGTCGCCCTGCTCGTGCTCGCCATCGGCTCCGGCTCGGTCTTCCTCTCGCACGTCAACGACGCGGGGTTCTGGCTCATCAAGGAGTACTTCGGCCTCAGCATCCCGCAGACTCTGAAGTCATGGACAGTTCTCGAATGCCTGATCTCGGTCACCGGCCTCGCCGGCGTCCTCGTCCTGAGCATCTTCGTCTGAGCGCGCCATGATGTCCGTCAACGCACCCGTTCTCGTCTTCATGGGCGTCGCCAGCACAGGAAAATCCACGGTCGCGGCGATGCTCGCCGGCCGCCTCGGCTGGGCCTTCGAAGAGGGCGACGACCTGCACCCCGCGGCGAACGTCGCCAAGATGGCTGCCGGTCACGCCCTCACCGACGAAGACCGCTGGCCGTGGCTCGACCTCATCGCCGAATGGATCGACGATCGCATCGAGGCGGGTGAGCCCGGCATCGTCACCTGCTCTGCGTTGAAGCGCAGCTACCGCGACGTGCTGCGCCGAGATGCGGTCACGTTCGTGCACTTCGCAGGCGAGCGCCAACTCATCCTCGACCGGATGCTGCGACGTGAAGGGCACTTCATGCCGACGACGCTGCTCGACTCCCAGTTCGCGACGCTGGAAGCACTGGAGGACGACGAGAGGTCGATCGAGATCGACATCGCTCTGACGCCCGCCGAGCAGGCGGCGCAGATCGCCTCACGGCTGCGCCTGCATCCCGACTACTGATACAGGAGGACCGTCAGCCGAGCTCCCCCGACCCGTAGGGCCGAATCGGCTGCTGTCGTTGGAACGCGTACTCCCCGCCCTGTCGCCCTCCGAAGGGGCGGCCGTGGTCGGCGAACTCCTCTCGGTAGTAGGCGAGCCGCCAGGGGCCGATCTCGATACGCGAACCGGTTCGGAGGATTCTGGCGTCCTCTTTGCTGTGGGGCAGGTTCGGACGCCCTCCGCCGGTCGCGGCGAACGAGTAGAGGACGTACTCGTCATCCTCGTTGTGCCGGATCTCGGCATGCAGCTTCTCGAGTCCGTCCAGTCGCAGATCTGCGTCTGGTCCCGAACCGATCGTCGTGCGTCCGGACAGCAGATCGAATTCTCTCGGTCTGCTGTTGTTCCAGTCACCGGATCCGACAGCGAAGATCAGCCGTGGACGGCCGGACCCCGGGATGTAGTGAGTCGTCGTGACGTGTCGTCGGACGCTCCTGGCCAGAGTGGGGATGACGGGGAACAGCGTCGCCGGTGGAACGGTGAACGGCGACACCTTGCCTTGTTCTCGATGCTGGACCTCGGCGAGAAGCGCGCTGAGCCGACCGATCTTGATGTGGGGGGAACCGGCGATCGCCCGACCGACCGGGCCGGACTTCACAACGCCCAACTGCACGAGGGTACCCTTCGGGCCGACCACACGCACGCTGATGCCTCTGCGTGCGAGGCCGTCTGCGAGAGGGCCGAGGTGCGTGAGGTCGTGGCGACTCAGCGCCCCGAGCCCGTGGGTGTCGTCGAAGGTGATGATGACCTCTTGCCCGGCGGCCCGGACGGTGAACCGCATCGGGGTGTCATCGTCCGGTCCGACCTGCTCGACTCTCAGGTCCATGTCGAGGCGGATCATCGGCGTGGGTTCCGTTCAGACCGCGCGGGAGTCGCCCGTTGCGCTGTCACTGGTGGTGACCCGCAGAGTGCCGTTGAACTTCCACGTCGCACGAGGGGCGTCCGGTCCGATATCCCGCGGCACCTCGACGGTCATGTCGTCGAACGTGTAGTTCACGGCAGCGCCTCGACCGGTCAGGTATGCCCACATCTCCCGCCCGAGATCGGTCCAGTCGGTGATCGACGCGCCGCTGGGCCCGTCAGCTGAGGTGAACAGCTCCGAGGGTTCATTCGTGTCACTCATGGGATGCTCCTTCGCAACGGCCATGTCCTGTGTGTGACGATTATGCGCTTGCGAGACGTCACTGTCCAGCTATTTCTGCACGCTGTCCAGAAACCTCCGCGCGGATCCAGATGAGAGAGCGCCCACGAGACCGCCACCCACGCACCATGCCACCGTCGTCAGTCGTGGAGCAGCCCCAAGCTCGTGATCCCTGCCACTACCAGGTCGTGGTCATCCGCCGACGGAAGGCCGGATACGGTGGCGACCGCGACGACACCCACACCGTCGACGCGGATGGGCACTGCGCCTCCCGCAACCGCGTACACGACGGGGTCGAGCCATCCCTGCTCGTACATGTCGCGCCCCCCGTTCTCGATTCGTGTCTCGAGCAGTGCCGTGCTGGTCTCGAACCGCAGGGCGGTCGCCGCCTTCTTCGCGGCCCACACGTCGTTGTCGCTGGTCGCGCCAGGCAAGGACGCATGGAACAGGATGCCGGACGATGTGCGCACATCCACGGTCACAGGGAAGCCCTCGGCCAGTGCCCTCTCCGCGATGGAGCGCCCGAGATCCCAGGCATCCCTGCGGTCGAACCGGCGGAGTACGAGCTCGACGTGCTCCGCCTCCAGCTGTGCCAGCCTCGCGTGATCACTCATCGGCATGCCTCTCTCTCGTGGACGACTCGCCTCAGACTGTAGCTCGCCTACTCGCGCAGCGCCCGCCTCACCCTGAGGATTCCGAGGCCGATCAGCAGGATCGTTGTCAGGATGGCGCTCAGAATCGCACCGTTCGCTGCGAACAGCCACCAGTCGTACGAGGTCTCGATCGGATCATGCCACGCGCGCTGATACTCGAATTCGACCGTGGTGGGGTAAGCGACGGGTTCGTAGCGCGAGAGATCCTGCGTCACCCACCCGAATGGCCACCCGAACACCGCGTGCTGCAGCTCAGCGCGCGTGGCCACTCTCACACTGCCCGCGACGACGAAGAACACGGTGGCGGCCGCGCCGAGAGGCAGCAGACACGCGAAGTACTGCACGGCGCCTCTCGCCCATCGGTGCAGCGCTCGCCGGTCCTCTTCGTCCACAGCGCTCCCCCGGATGATCTGTCGCCGCATCCATACTGCCCTCTCCACCCCGGAGACGACGAAAGCCCCGGATGCCTGAGGCAGGTCCGGAGCTTTTCGATGGTGGCGAGTGAGGGATTCGAACCCCCGAATGCGATGCAGTCTGATTTACAGTCAGATCCCTTTGGCCGCTTGGGTAACTCGCCAGAGCGCACCCGTCCGACTTCGACAGCCAACCGGGGGCACGATAGATAATCATACCTGCGAACGGCAGGCGCGTGAAATCGAGACGTCAGCTGCCGAAGACGCCTCGGTCGGCGTCCGCCAGAGACTCCGGAGTGCGCAACAGGCCGCCCTCGGCGCGACACGTCGCCGCGGCCACATCCATGGCCCGATCGAGCAGCTCCTGCCATCCCTCCACATGGGCAGGTGTACCCTCGGCGAGTCCCGCAGCCACCGCCGCGAGCGTCGCATCGCCGGCACCGACGGTGTCGACCACGCGCCCCGGCAACGCCGAGATGGGAGCGGTGACCACTCCGGCATCCGACTCGAGTGCGGCGCCGTCGGCACCTGCTGTCGCGAGCACGGCACGCACCCCGAGCCCGCGTAGCCGCGCGCGGAGCCCGTCGAGGTCGCCGTCGTAGAGGAGTGCGGCGTCATCCGCGCCCACCTTGACGATCGCAGCCCCTGCGGCCGCACGCTCGAAGCCCCGCACGAACTCCTCGCGGTCGCTCAGCATGCCCGATCGCGGGTTGGGATCGATGGCGAGACGAGCGTCACCGGCGGCGGCCAGGAGAGCGTCGACCTCGGCGGGGACATCGAAGGGGAAGCAGCTGACGGCCACGAGACCGGCATCGGCCATGGCATGCACGGCCTCATCGGAATAGCGGATGCTGCGCCTCTGCGCCGCCTCGTTGAAGACGTACACGGGCTCGCCGTCCGGCCCGCGTTCGACGATGGCCCTCGAAGAGCCGAGCGGAGCCTCACTCGCGATCAGTCTGACGTCGTGGTCCTCGAGGTATTCGCGGATGTGCGCACCCGCCTCGTCATCGCCGACCATCGCGATCAGAGTGGTCGGCACACCGAGTCGTCGAAGGCCGACGGCCACATTCAATGCCGCTCCGCCGACGAGCTCGCGCACACCGGCATCGTCACGGATCTCATCGATCAGCGCGTCTCCGACGACGACGGCACCGGACGCACGGGAGGAATCAACGCTCATTCCGCCGACACTACCGCGCGAACGGCATCTGCGGCGGCACGGTCTGCCTCCCGTTCCCCCGATCCCCCCGGCGCTACGGTGAGCGCATGAACGCGCGACTCGCCGCCGGCGCTGCGGCTCTTCTGCTCATCGCCGTACTGACAGGCTGCGATCCTGCCGGTTCCGGCAGCGCCGAGCAGAGCGCATCGCCTGAGCCGTCGTCGACCTCCACTCCGGGCGACACCACGAGCCCCTCGCCCACGGCATCCCCCACTCCCACGACCGCACCGATCTCCCTGCCGACCGACTGCCGGGCGATCCTCTCGGAAGACGTGCTGGCGCAGCTCGACGGGGTCCCGCTGAACGACGCGGCCTTCGGTCCGTCGGGCGTCGCGGATGACGGTACTCTCACCTGCATCTGGGCGGATCCTCGCGCCGACACCACCCGGCTCGTCACCACGATCTCGCTCATGAACCGCGGACCCGCCCTCGACATGCTGAATGCCCTCGTCACGAACGAGGGCTTCACCTGCTTCGCCCCGGACGGCGGCACACGCTGCGAGAAGACCTGGCAGAACCCCCAGTACCCCGTGACGGACGGGCGCACCCTGTTCTGGCGCGACGACGTGCTGATCGACTCCCGCTACTCGAACCTCGCCCCCTCGGGCTACACGTCGAGCATCATCGCGCACCTGTTCGACTGACCCGCCCCAGACGACGCCGATCCTGTCGCCTCCGACCGGGCACGAAGAAGGCCCCGGGCGCATCGCCCGGGGCCTTCTTCTACTCACTCAGTACGTCAGTTGTACGTACCCGGCGTGATGTCGTCCGTCGAGAACGCGTCGAAGTCGACGTAACCGAAGTCACCGTCTGCGTACGCACCGTCGGATGCGAAGATCCGGTTCGGGTAGCGCTCGCTCTTGGCTTCTTCCGTCGCCTCGACCGTGACGTCGCGGTACTTCGAGAGACCGGTTCCGGCGGGGATGAGCTTTCCGATGATGACGTTCTCCTTGAGACCGACCAGCGGGTCGCGCTTGCCCTGCATCGCAGCCTCGGTGAGCACGCGGGTCGTCTCCTGGAAGGAGGCGGCCGACAGCCACGACTCCGTCGCGAGCGACGCCTTCGTGATACCCATCAGCTCCGAACGGCCGGACGCGGGGCGCTTGCCCTCTGCCACTGCCTCGCGGTTGATCGCCTGGTAGCGCTTGAGGTCGACCATCTCACCCGGGAGCAGGGTCGTGTCGGCGTGATCGACGACGGTGACCTTGCGGAGCATCTGACGGACGATGACCTCGATGTGCTTGTCGTGGATCGGCACACCCTGCGAGCGGTAGACGCCCTGGACGCCACCGACGAGGTAACGCTGCACCTCGCGGGCGCCCATGACACGCATGACCTCCTTGGGGTCGAGCGTGCCGACCAGGAGCGGCTGACCGACGCTGACGTGCTGACCGTCCTCGACCAGAAGCGTCGCACGCTTCAGGACCGGGTAGATCACTTCCTCGTCACCGTTGTCGGGCGTCAGGATGAGCCTCTTGGCCTTGTCCGTCTCATCGATCGTGATGCGGCCATCGGCCTCGGCGATCGGCGATGCGGCCTTCGGGGTACGAGCCTCGAAGAGCTCCTGCACACGGGGAAGACCCTGCGTGATGTCATCTGCGGACGCGGAACCACCGGTGTGGAAGGTACGCATCGTCAGCTGGGTACCGGGCTCACCGATCGACTGGGCCGCGATGATGCCGACGGCCTCTCCGATGTCGACGGTCTTACCCGTCGCGAGCGAACGGCCGTAGCACTGCGCGCAGACACCGACAGCGGAGTCGCAGGTGAGAACCGAGCGCACCTTGATGCTCTCGACGCCCAGCGCGACCAGCTTGTCGATGAGCACGTCACCCACGTCGTCGCCGGCAGAGGCGAGGACCTCGCCCTTGCTGTCGACCACGTCGGAGGCCAGGGTACGAGCGAACACCGAGTTCTCGACGTTCGCGTCGCGCACCAGCTCACCCTGCGAGTTCGGAGCGGCGATCGGGAGCTCGAGGCCCTTCGACGTGCCGCAGTCCTCTTCGCGGATGATGACGTCCTGCGAGACATCCACCAGACGACGGGTCAGGTAACCCGAGTCAGCAGTACGCAGAGCGGTGTCGGCCAGACCCTTACGGGTACCGTGCGTCGCGATGAAGTACTCCGCAACCGACAGACCCTCGCGGTACGAGGAGATGATCGGACGCGGGATGATCTCACCCTTGGGGTTGTTCACCAGACCACGCATACCGGCGATGTTCCGGATCTGCAGCCAGTTACCACGAGCGCCAGAGGACACCATGCGGTTGATGGTGTTGTCCTCAGGGAAGTTCGCCTTCATCGCGGCCTGGACCTCGTCGGTCGCCTCGGTCCAGATCTTGATGAGCTCCTGACGACGCTCGACGTCGGTCGTGAGGCCCTTCTCGTACTGGGACTGGACCTTCGCGGCCTGCTTCTCGTAGCCCGCGACGATCTCAGCCTTGTTCGGCGGCGTGAGGATGTCGCTCAGAGCGACGGTCACACCCGAGCGCGTGGCCCAGTAGAAACCGGCGTCCTTGATGCGGTCGAGCGACGCAGCCGTCTCGACCTTGGGGTACTCCTCGGCCAGCTTGTTGACGATCTGCGACAGCTTGTTCTTGTCAGCCTGCTCGCGGACGAACGGGTATCCCTTGGGAAGCGTGTCGTTGAAGATCGCCTGTCCGAGCGACGCGTCGACGAGACCGTGACGCTCGTAGCCCTCGGGCGCTTCGCCCTCGAGGAACGTCAGACCCGGGATGCGGATGCGGACCTTGGCCTGCAGGTCGAGGGTGCCCTCGTCCTTCGCCAGGATCGCCTCGCCCACCGAACCGAATGCACGGCCCTCACCGGCTGCGCCCGCCTTGACCGTGGTCAGGTGGTGCAGACCGATGATCATGTCCTGCGAAGGCAGGGTGACCGGGCGTCCGTCGGACGGCTTCAGGATGTTGTTCGACGCGAGCATCAGCACGCGGGCCTCGGCCTGAGCCTCGACCGACAGCGGCAGGTGGACAGCCATCTGGTCACCGTCGAAGTCGGCGTTGAACGCCGCGCAGACGAGCGGGTGCAGCTGGATGGCCTTGCCCTCGACGAGCTGAGGCTCGAACGCCTGGATGCCCAGACGGTGCAGGGTGGGTGCACGGTTGAGCAGCACCGGACGCTCGCGGATGATCTCCTCGAGCACGTCCCAGACCTCGGGACGGGTGCGCTCGACGGCGCGCTTGGCCGCCTTGATGTTCTGCGAGTGACCGAGGTCGATTAGGCGCTTGATCACGAACGGCTTGAAGAGCTCCAGAGCCATCTGCTTGGGCAGACCGCACTGGTGCAGCTTCAGCTGCGGTCCGACGATGATGACCGAACGGCCCGAGTAGTCGACGCGCTTGCCGAGCAGGTTCTGGCGGAAACGACCCTGCTTACCCTTCAGCATGTCGCTGAGGGACTTCAGGGCGCGGTTGCCGGTACCCGTGACGGGGCGACCACGACGACCGTTGTCGAACAGTGCGTCGACGGCCTCCTGCAGCATCCGCTTCTCGTTGTTGACGATGATCTCGGGGGCACCGAGGTCGATCAGACGACGAAGACGGTTGTTGCGGTTGATCACACGACGGTAGAGGTCGTTGAGGTCGGAGGTCGCGAAGCGGCCACCGTCGAGCTGCACCATCGGGCGCAGCTCCGGCGGGATCACCGGGACGACGTCGAGGACCATGGCGGCCGGGCTCATGCCGGTCTCCAGGAACGAGTTGACGACCTTCAGACGCTTGATCGCACGGATCTTGCGCTGGCCCTTGCCCTCGGAGATCTGCAGGTGCAGGCTCTCCGCCTCGGCAGCCAGGTCGAACGCCGCGAGGCGACGCTGGATCGACTCGGCGCCCATGTAGGCCTCGAAGTACTGACCGAAGCGGTCCTGCAGCTCGTGGAAGACGTCGTCCTCGGGGCGGAGGGCCCCGACCTCGAGGGTGCGGAAGTCTTCCCACACGCGCTCGAGCTTGGCGATCGCCTCGTCGGCACCCTTGCGGATGAGCGACATCTCCTTCTCGCCGGCGTCCTTGACCTTCTTCTTCGCGTCGGCCTTGGCGCCCTCTGCCTCGAGGGAAGCGAGCTCCTCCTCCAGGCGAGCCAGGCGCTCGGCGATCTTCGCGTCGCGGCGGTCTCCGAGCGTCTTCAGCTCGAGGCGGATGTTGTTCTCCTGCGTGCCGAGGTCGCGGTGACGAGCATCCTCGTCGACCGAGATGACCATGTAGGCAGCGAAGTAGATGACCTTCTCGAGGTCCTTCGGCGCCATGTCGAGCAGGTAGCCGAGACGCGAGGGAACACCCTTGAAGTACCAGATGTGGGTGACGGGAGCGGCGAGCTCGATGTGACCCATGCGCTCACGACGCACCGAGGACTTGGTGACCTCGACGCCGCAGCGCTCGCAGACGATGCCCTTGAAGCGGACACGCTTGTACTTGCCGCAGGCGCACTCCCAGTCGCGGGACGGGCCGAAGATCTGCTCTCCGAAGAGACCGTCCTTCTCCGGCTTCAGGGTGCGGTAGTTGATGGTTTCAGGCTTCTTGACCTCGCCGTAGGACCAGGCGCGGATGTGATCCGCAGTGGCCAGGCCGATGCGAAGCTCATCGAAAGTGTTTGACTCGAGCACAAATTCTCCTGTGTAGGAATTCTTCTGAAGAAATCGGGGAGGTGGGCCGCCGACCGGGCGTGACGCTCAGTCGGCGGCCTGGACCTTAGATCTCGTCGATCGAGGCGGCCTCGAAGCGGCTGGAGATGTTGATGCCGAGCTCCTCCGCTGCGCGGAAGGCCTCGTCGTCCGTGTCACGCAGGTTGACCAGCGTGCCGTCGGCCGAGAGGACCTCGACGTTCAGGCAGAGCGACTGCATCTCCTTCATGAGCACCTTGAAGGACTCGGGGATGCCGGGCTCCTGGATGTTCTCGCCCTTGACGATGGCCTCGTACACCTTGACGCGGCCGAGGATGTCATCGGACTTGATCGTGAGGAGCTCCTGGAGCGCGTAGGCGGCACCGTAGGCCTCGAGGGCCCACACCTCCATCTCACCGAATCGCTGTCCCCCGAACTGCGCCTTACCACCGAGCGGCTGCTGGGTGATCATCGAGTACGGACCGGTCGAACGCGCGTGGATCTTGTCGTCGACCAGGTGGTGGAGCTTCAGGATGTACATGTAGCCCACCGAGATAGGCGCCGGGAACGGCTCGCCGGAGCGGCCGTCGAACATCTGGGCCTTTCCGGTGGAGTCGATCAGGCGGATGCCGTCGCGGGTCGGGATGGTCGCGTCGAGGAGACCTGCGATCTCCTCCTCGCTCGCACCGTCGAACACCGGGGTGGCGACCTTGGTGCCGGGGGCGGCCTCGAAGGCATCCTTCGGGAGCTTGGTAGCCCACTCGGGGGTTCCCTCGACCTTCCAGCCCTGCTTCGCGATCCACCCGAGGTGGGTCTCGAGCACCTGGCCGAAGTTCATTCGACCCGGGATACCCAGCGGGTTCAGCACGATGTCGACCGGCGTTCCGTCCGCGAGGAACGGCATGTCCTCGATCGGGAGGATCTTCGCGATGACACCCTTGTTGCCGTGACGACCGGCGAGCTTGTCACCCTCGGTGATCTTGCGCTTCTGGGCGATGTAGACCACGACGCGGCGGTTGACGCCCGAGCCGAGCTCGTCGTCACCGTCTTCGGCGTTGAACTCCTTGACGGCGATGATCGTGCCCTGCTCACCGTGGGGCACCTTCAGGGAGGTGTCACGGACCTCGCGGCTCTTCTCGTTGAAGATCGCGCGGAGCAGACGCTCCTCGGCCGACAGCTCGGTCTCGCCCTTCGGCGTGACCTTGCCGACGAGGATGTCGCCGGGGCGGACCTCGGCACCGATGCGGATGATGCCGCGCTCGTCGAGATCCTTGAGCAGCTCGGGGCTGACGTTGGGGAGATCACGGGTGATCTCCTCCTTGCCCAGCTTCGTGTCGCGGGCGTCGACCTCGTACTCCTCGATGTGGATCGAGGAGAGGGTGTCGTCCTTCACCAGGTCCTGGCTCAGGATGATCGCGTCCTCGAAGTTGTAGCCTTCCCACGTCATGAACGCGACGAGGAGGTTCTTTCCGAGTGCCAGTTCGCCGTTCTCGGTGGCGGGGCCATCGGCGATGACCTCTCCGACCTCGACGCGGTCGCCCTCGTTGACGACGACCTTCTGGTTGTACGACGTGCCCTGGTTCGAGCGGTCGAACTTGCGCAGGTGGTAGTCCTGCGTTCCACCCTCGTCGAGCATGACGGTGACGCGGTCTGCGGAGACCTCGGAGACGACACCCGGCTTCTCGGCCGTGAGCACGTCACCGGCGTCGATGGCGGTGTAGCCCTCCATACCGGTTCCGACGAGCGGCGAGTCGCTGCGGAGCAGCGGCACAGCCTGACGCTGCATGTTGGCACCCATGAGGGCGCGCTGTGCGTCGTCGTGCTCGAGGAAGGGCACGAGCGAGGTCGCGACCGACACCATCTGGCGCGGGGAGACGTCGATGTAGCCGATGTCCTCCGGGAGGAACATGTCGACCTCGCCGCTACCGCCCTTGGGGCGGGCCAGGACGTGGCTCTCGATGAAGCGACCGTTCTTGTCGAGCGGGGCGTTGGCCTGCGCGATGTTGAAGTCGACCTCTTCGGAAGCCGTCAGGTAGTCGATGTCCTCGGTGACGACGCCGCCCGTGACCTTGCGGTACGGGGTCTCGATGAAACCGAACGAGTTGATGCGCGCGAAGGTCGCGAGAGCACCGATCAGACCGATGTTCGGGCCTTCAGGAGTCTCGATGGGGCACATGCGGCCGTAGTGCGACGGGTGGACGTCACGGACCTCGACACCTGCGCGGTCACGGCTCAGACCACCGGGGCCGAGAGCCGAGAGACGGCGCTTGTTGGTCAGACCCGCGAGCGGGTTGTTCTGATCCATGAACTGCGACAGCTGCGACGTTCCGAAGAACTCCTTGATCGCGGCGACGACGGGGCGCACGTTGATCAGGGTCTGCGGCGTGATCGCCTCGATGTCCTGCGTGGTCATGCGCTCGCGGACGACGCGCTCCATGCGGGAGAGACCGGTGCGGACCTGGTTCTGGATCAGCTCGCCGACCGCGCGGATGCGACGGTTGCCGAAGTTGTCGATGTCATCGGTCGCGATGCGGATCTCGGCCTTCTTGCCCGAGCGGATGCCGGGGAAGGTCTCTTCGGTGCCTGCGTGCAGACGCACGAGGTACTTGATCGTCGCGACGATGTCCTGAACCGTGAGGACCGAGTCGGTGAGCGGAGCGTCGAGGCCCAGCTTGTGGTTGATCTTGTAACGACCCACCTTCGCCAGGTCGTAGCGCTTCGGGTTGAAGTAGAAGTTGTCCAGCAGCGCACGGGCGGCCTCGGCGGCGACCTGCTCGCCCGGACGCAGCTTGCGGTAGATGTCGCGGAGCGCGTCTTCCTTCGTGACGATGGTGTCCTTCGCGAGCGTCTCCTCGATCGAGGTGTAGCCGGCGAACTCCGTGAGGATCTCCTCGCTGGTCATGCCCAGCGCCTTGAGGAACACGGTGACCGACTGCTTGCGCTTGCGGTCGACGCGCACGCCGACCTGGTCGCGCTTGTCGATCTCGAACTCGAGCCATGCACCACGGCTCGGGATGACGCGGGCCGACACGATGTCCTTGTCGGACGTCTTGTCGGGGGTCTTGTCGAAGTAGACACCAGGGGAACGCACGAGCTGCGAGACGACGACGCGCTCGGAGCCGTTGATGATGAACGTTCCCTTGTCGGTCTGCAGCGGGAAGTCGCCCATGAAGACCGTCTGGGTCTTGATCTCACCCGTGAGGTGGTTCATGAACTCGGCCTCGACGTACAGCGGAGCGGCGTAGGTCTTGCCACGCTCCTTGCACTCCTCGATGGAGTACTTCTCCGGCTCGAGGTACGGGTTCGTGAACGACAGCTGCATCGTCTCGCCGAGGTCCTCGATCGGAGAGATCTCCTCGAAGATCTCGCCGAGACCGCTGTTCTCGTTCACGTCGGTGCGGCCGGCCTTCTTGGCCTCTGCGACACGAGCCTTCCAGGCGTCGTTGCCGACGAGCCATCCGAAGGATTCGGTCTGCAGAGCGAGAAGGTCAGGGACCGTCAGCGTGTCGGAGATCTTGGCGAACGAAAGACGGGATGCTCCGCGTCCGTTCTTGGTGGTGGTGGATGTGGATGCGTTGCGAGCAGCAGCCAAGGGAATAACCTCCGTGAGCCCCGCAGGGCTTCTCGATTCCTTTGTCGTCAGGTGGAGTGTGCGCCCGAATGCTCAACGAGCTGCCGACCACCATATGAGGGCAGGGAGAAGCGAGCGCAACTACCAACTATACGCTCGATCTCGCGACATGGCAAGCTCGATCCTTGACCTTCTTCGGATGCTGCGGTAATGGCATCCGAAGAAGGTCGAGGGGAACGCGGCCGAAGGGCCTCAGGAGGCGATGTTGAGTTCGTTCCCCGGGATCGATGCCAGCAGCCGTCGCGTGTACGGGTCCCGCGGATTCGTGAAGATCTCCTCCGACGAGGCCGCCTCCACGAGCGATCCGTCCTTCATCACGCACACGTAGTCGCTGATCAGTCGCACCACCGCGAGGTCGTGCGAGATGAACAGATAGCTGAGCCCGTACTCGGTCTGCAGATCGCCGAGCAGCTTCAGGATCTGATCCTGCACCAGCACGTCGAGCGCCGAGACCGGTTCGTCGCACACGATCAGCTCGGGCGAGAGAGCGAGCGCTCGCGCGATCGCCACACGCTGACGCTGACCTCCGGACAGCTCCGACGGGTAGCGCCGCAGCATCGACTGCGGCAGGGCCACGTCGTCGAGCAGCTGACGGACGCGCTTGCGCCGATCTGCGCCGCTCCCCCGCTTGTAGAAGTCCAGCGGTTCGGCGATCAGCCGCTCGATCGTGAACATCGGGTTCAGGCTCGAGTACGGATCCTGGAAGATCGGCTGCACCTTCTGACGGAAGTCCCGCGTCTCGGCTCTACTGAGCGAGGCGATGTCCTTGCCCTCGTAGCGGATCAGCCCGCTGGTCGGCTCGATGATCTTCAGCAGCATCCGCGCCGTGGTCGTCTTGCCGGAACCGGACTCGCCCACGATCGCGACCGTCTCGCCTCGCGGGATCGCGAGGGACACGTCGTTCACCGCGACGAAGTCCTCCTTCTGCCCCCGCACCGGATAGACCTTGGTGAGGTTTTCGATCTCGACGATGTTGTCGGCCGTCGACGGAGCATCGCCCGCCTCCGCATCCTCCGACGCCCCGGCATCCGAGGGACCCGCCGGGCGATCCTCCACCTGGAAGGCCTCGGGGCGCAGACGCGCTGCGGCCACCGACGGCGCCGCCTTCACGAGCGACTGAGTGTACGGATGCTGCGGATCCTCGAGGATCTGCTTCGCCGGCCCCTGCTCGACGACCTTGCCGCGGTGCATCACGATGACGCGTTCCGCCCGCTCGGCCGCGAGTCCCAGATCGTGGGTGATGAGCAGCACGGCGGTGCCGAGCTCCCGTGTCATCTCCCCGATCTGATCGAGGATCGTCTGCTGCACCGTGACGTCGAGCGCGCTGGTCGGCTCATCCGCGATCAGCAGTCGCGGCTTGCACGCCAGACCGATCGCGATCAGCGCGCGTTGACGCATACCGCCGGAGAACTCGTGCGGATACTGCTTCGCACGCTTCTCAGGGTCGGGCAGGCCCGCAGCGGTGAGCGCCTCGACGACCTTCTCCTGCACGTTCTGCCTCGTGGCCAGCCCGTGTGCGAGGAGCGTCTCGGCGACCTGGGTGCCGATCTTGGCGACCGGGTTCAGGTTCGACATCGGGTCCTGCGGGACGAGCCCGATGTCGCGACCGCGGATCATCCGCAGATCGTGCTCGGGCGCATGGGCGATCTCGCGGCCGTCGAGGCGGATGCTGCCGGCGGCCACACGGCCGCCTCCGGCGAGCAGGCCGATGATCGCCATCGCCGTCGTCGACTTGCCCGATCCCGACTCCCCCACGATCGCGACGGTCTGCCCCGGCGCGATCTCGAGATCGACGCCCTCGACCGCGTGCACGACGCCGTCCATGGTGGCGAAGTCGACGGCGAGTCCCTCGACCGACAGAAGAGGGGCGTCCGGATTCTGATTCACTTTCGCAGCGTTCATCGTGCTCTCGTCCTCGGGTCCATGGCCTCGCGCAGCGCTTCACCGAACAGGGTGAAGCCGAGCGCGGTGACCGCGATGCAGATACCGGGCAGGAATGCCAGCCACGGCGCGATGGCGAGTTCCGCCTGCGCATAGGTGAGCATGCGCCCCCACTCGGCCGTCTCGGGGCGACCGCCGCCGAGACCGAGGAACGACAGCGCCGCCGCATCGATGACGGCGGTGGCGAGCGTCAGCGTTCCCTGCACGATGACCGGGCCGATGGCGTTCGGCAGCACGTGCGACATCGTGATCTGCCCGCGGCCCAGACCCAGGGTCTGCGCCGAGAGCACATAGTCGCTCGATCGCTGCTGCAGCATCGACGCACGCAGCAGTCGGGCGAAGATGGGCACCTGCGATGCGCCGATCGCGATCATCACCGCGAAGGGCGTCTGACCGAGGATCGCCGCGATCGAGACGGCCAGCAGCAGGTTCGGGACCGACAGGATGATGTCGACGACACGCATGATGACCGTGTCGACCCAGCCGCCGAAGGTGCCGGCGAGCAGCCCGAGGATCATTCCGCCGACGAGTCCCAGCGCGGTCGAGATGACGCCGATGAGCAGTGACGCCTGTGCACCCCAGATGAGCTTGGAGAGCACGTCTCCGCCGAAGCGGTCGAGTCCGAGCGGGAACTCGGGGATCTCCCCCGGGCCGGGGATGTTGGTGGGCGTGATGTACTTCGCCCCGGGGAGCGCGGTCTCGGGGTACGGGGCGAGGATCGGTGCGAGCACCGACACGAGGATGAACACCAGGACGATGCCGGCGCCGATCCAGGCGGTGGGGTTGCGACGGAGGCGGCGGAACACGTCGCGCCAGAATCCGCCAGGCCCCTCTTTGAGGCCGGCCTGGTTGACGGCGACGGTGTCGACGACCGAGCCGCTCGCCGCAGACGGGCCCTGTGCGGGTGGGAGCGAGATGGTCATGACGCGACCCCCTTTCGGAGAACGAGACGGGTCATCACTGCACCCGCACTCTCGGATCGATGAAGCTGTACGACACGTCGACCGCCAGGTTGATCAATGCGTAGGCGATCGCGATGAAGATGATGAACCCCTGGAGCACCGGGAAGTCCCTCGTGAAGATCGCCCTCGCGAGGAACGAGCCGATGCCGGGGAACGCGAAGACGGTCTCCGTGAGCACGGCGCCCGATATCAGCAGACCGGTCTGCAGGCCGATCGTGGTGATGACCGGCAGCATGGCGTTGCGCAGGATGAACCGGCTGCGCAACGTCGAGGCTCCGACGCCCTTCGCCCGGCCGGTGCGGACGTAGTCCGCGTTCTGCACCTCGAGGACACTCGCCCTCGTGATGCGGACGATGATCGCGAGCGGGATCGTGCCGAGCGCGAGCGCCGGGAGCACGAGATGCATCAGCGCATCCCACGACGCATCGAACTCGCCGGTGATGATGCCGTCCCACACGTAGAACCCGGTCGGATGGGTGGCGTCTATTCGAGGGTTCTGTCTGCCGTCCGAAGGCAGCCATCCCAGCTGCACCGCGAAGACGTATTTCAGGATGAACGCGAGGAAGAACACCGGGATGGTGATGCCGACGAGGCTCAGGACCACGGAGGCGTGGTCGGTGAACTTGCCGTGACGGCGGGCGGCCCAGTAGCCGAGAGGGATGCCGACGCCGATCGCGAAGATGAGCGCCACGACGCTCAGCTCGATCGTCGCGGGGAAGCGACGGAAGAACTCCTCCGTCACGGGCCTGTTGGTCTGGATCGAGGTGCCGAAGTCGCCCTGCAGAAGGCGTCCGACCCAGATGAAGTACTGCTCGATGATCGGCTTGTTGAAGCCGTAGAGCTCGTTGACCCTCGCGATGGCATCCGGAGTCGCCTTCTCGCCGAGAAGAGCGACGGCCGGGCCGCCAGGGAGGGCCCTGACCCAGGCGAACAGCAGGATGCTGAGGCCGATCAGGGTGGGAATGAGGAAAAGCAGTCGCCTGCCGATGGTGCGCAGCAAGAGGTCTCCGTTGATCAGAAGGTACGCCGGTCCCGGGCCTCCGCGGCGAGCGCGGAGACCCGGGTGGGCATCTCAGTCGGTCAGACCTACTTGGTGAGGACGATGTCCGTGAAGACCTCGTCGTTCACCGGGCTGGCGGGGTAGCTCTCGACGCGCGGGTCGAACGCCAGCGTGGGCGCCGGGTGCGCGAGAGGAACGCCGGGGATGAACTGAGCGACCATCTCGTTGATCTCCTCGTAGAGGGCCGTCTGGTCCTCGAGGTTGGAGACGCCGCGAGCCTCGTTCAGCTTCTGGAAGAGCTCCGGGTTGTCGAAGCCCCACTCGGAGCTCTGCTGGCCGAAGAACACGCCGACGAAGTTGTCGGTGTCGTTGTAGTCGCCGGTCCAGCCCAGCAGGTGGATGCCGTGGTCGGACGTACCGGTGGTGCGGTCGAGGTACTCGACCCACTCCTCCGAGACCGGGGTGGTCTCGACGCCGACCTCGGAGAGCTGCGACGACAGGACCGTGAAGATCTGCTCGGGGTCCGGCATGTACGGACGCGAGACGTTGACCGGGTAGTTGAAGGTGAGCTTCAGCGGGTTGGCCTCGTCGTAGCCGGCCTCAGCCAGCAGGGACTTCGCCTTCTCGGGGTCGTAGTCGTACGTCGTGACGTCGGGGTTGTACCCGTTGACGGTGTCGGGCACGAACTCGATCGCCTTCTCTGTGCCCTCAGGCAGGACCTGGCTGATCAGCGCGTCCTTGTCGACCGCGTACGAGAGCGCTTCGCGGACCTTCGGGTCCTGCAGCTCGGGGATGGCCTGGTTGAACGCGAGGTACAGGATCGTGAACGGAGGGCGCGACACCATGGTGAAGCCGTCGTCCTCGAGCGCCTGGGTGTCGGCGGGGCCGACCAGGTCGTAGCCGTCGATCGAGCCGGACTCGAGCGCCTGACGACGCGCGGTCGGGTCGTCGATCGTGCGGAAGATGATCTCGTCGATCTGCCCCGCGTCACCCCAGTAGTCGCCATAGGCCTTGAGCGAGACCTGCTCGCCCGGCGCCCACTCGTCGAACTGGTACGGGCCGGTGCCGACGGGGTGCCCCATCGCGTACTCGGACAGCACCGGCGCCTCGGCGGAGCCGCTGACGTCGTCGGCGCCGAACTCCTGCAGGGCCGACGGGCTCTGCATCGCGAACGACGGCAGCGACAGCGATGCGACGAAACCGGCGAACGGCTTGTTCAGGTCGATCGTGACGGAGTAGTCGCCGTCGGGCGTGCACGACTTGTACACGGCGTCGGCGGGGTTGTCGGCGTAGCCCTTGAAGAGCTTGTTGTAGTAGTAGCCGAAGGCCTCGGACGCGGCGAGACCGGTCCAGTTGAACCAACGGTCGAAGTTCGCACACACCGCTTCGGCGTTGAACGGCGTGCCGTCGTGGAAGGTGACGTCCTCCTTCAGAGTGAAGGTGTGGCTCATGCCGTCTTCGGACGACTCCCACGACTCGGCGAGGAGCGGGGCGGGGTCGGCGGTGCCTGGTTCGGTGCCGACGAGACCCTCGAAGATCTGACGGGAGACGCGGAAGCTCTCACCGTCCTGGGCGAATGCCGGGTCGAGGCTCGCGGGGTCCGACGACGCGGCGAACACGAACGTGCCGTCCACATCTCCTGAGCCCTCGGAGCCGTCGTCGCCGCGCTCGCTGGCGACGCATCCCGAGAGGACCAGCGCGGCGAGCGCTGCTCCGGTGACGGCGATGAGTCCTCGCCGACGCATGACTTTATGGTGCATTGTGTGACCTTCCTGTCGAGCGCTGCAGTGCGCGTTCCGGAGGCGTCTTCGACTCCGGAAACGGTGATGCCCTCGACGCTACCCAGTGGGTACACCGTTGCAAAACACCTCCAGGTTGCATTCCTGTTACGGATGTTCGGCAGCACGGCCGATCCGGTAATCTCCAGAACGTGCCAGACACGTCTCCCCTCGCCGTCTGCGTCGGCGAGGGCCTGGTGGCCCTCGTCCCCGCCACCGCCGCCCCTCTCGAGGACGTCCGGACCTTCCACCGCTCCCTCGCCGGAGCGGAGTGGAATGCCGCGATAGCCCTCGCCTCTGCGGGCATCCGCACCGCGGTCGTGTCCCGGGTGGGCGACGACGGATTCGGTCGCTTCCTCACCGCCGAGCTGCGCAGGCATGGGGTCGACGACACCGCCGTCGAGGTGGATCCGGAGGCTCCCACCGGCCTCTACGTGAAGGAGTTGTCACCTCGGCCCGACGGGTCGGTCGACGGGACCATGCACTACTACCGATCCGGTTCTGCGGCGGCAGCGATGTCACCCGCGACGCTCGCCACTTCCTCTGCATCCGAGTTGATCTCGGAGGCGGCGCTCGTGCACACCTCGGGCATCACCCCCGCCCTCTCCGAGACGGCACGGGCAGCTCAGGATGCCCTGTTCGACGCCGAGCGGGAAGGACGTCTGCTCAGCTTCGACGTGAACTGGCGCCCTGCTCTGTGGCGGGGGCGCGAAGCCGAGGGGCGGGCGGCGATCTCGGGTTACGTCCGCCGCGCCGACGTCGTCTTCTGCACGCAGCCGGACGCCGAGGCCGTGTTCGGCACCTCGGACCCCGACCGGCTGCGCGAGCTGTTCCCCGAACCGCGGTACCTCCTCGCCACGAGCCCGCGCGGAGCGGTCGCGTTCGAGGGATCGGAGCGCACCGAGAGTGCGGCACTGGATGTGCCGGTCGTCGAATCGATCGGCGCGGGAGACGCGTTCGCAGCCGGATTCCTCGCGGGGGTGCTCACCGGGCTCTCGCTCACGGGCAGCCTCGCTCGCGCGCATCGCATCGCGACCCGCGCTCTCGCGAGCACGCGCGACCACGTCGACTGACACTCGTCCTCAGGCGGATGCCCCGCCGACGGTCCGGGGTCAGCGGCGGCGGCGCGACGCCGCCGCGTCGTGCGTCAGCTGGAGCGGGATCACGACAGGCTCCCCACGGTGCTGCACGACCCGCACGAAGAGGATGTCGACGAGGGCGAGCTGCGCGATGCGACTCGACATCGCCGCCATGCGGAACGGCGACTCCTGTGCGTAGGTGAGCAGCACGATGTCTGCGGCGAGCGCCAGCGTCGAGTCCGGCGCGCTCGTGACGGCGACGGAGAGGGCGCCGGCGTCTCTGGCGACCTCCACCGCCCGCACGACCTCCTGGGTCTCGCCCCCGTGCGAGAAGGCGATCACGACGTCATCAGGCGAGCGCAGCGACGCGGTCGTGAGGGCGAGATGCGGGTCTGCGGAGTGGGCGACGGAGCATCCGATGCGAGCGAGCTTCTGCTGAAGGTCCTGCGCCGTGAGCGACGACGCGGCCTGCCCGAACAGGTCGACGTGTCGCGCGGCGACCACGGCCAGCGCGACGCGGTCGAGGGCGGCCGCATCGAGTCCCAGCGCCGTCTTCTCGATCGCGTCGATCTCTTGGGACGCGAGCTTGGCGGCGATCGCCGAGGGCTCGTCATCCGGATCGATCGCCGTGGTGTCGAGACCGAACCGGGCCTGCTGCGCCTGAGCGAGCGTCACCGTCCGAGCCACCGCGACCCTCAGCTCGCGGTACCCGCTGAACCCGAGCGACTGCGCGAATCGCGCCACTGTCGACAGCGACGTGTTGCACAGCCGCGCGAGGTCGTTGATGGCGAGATCCACGACCAGCGTGGGGTCTCCGAGAATGGTCTCCGCGACCCGAGCCTCGGCAGCACTCAGACGGGCGATCGATCGGCGCACCAGCGCGAGAACGTCTGAGTCCACGGTGTCATCCTGCCTCAGTCGGCCAGGCCCGCGTCGCCGCGTGACGAGCCGTCTCCGGTCGAGCCCCTGCCGATCAGCCGTTCCCTGGCCGCCTGCGCACCGACCAGACTCGCCGCTCCGACCTCGACGATCGGCAGGGCGAGCGGATGCTGCGGTGCGAGCCCGACGTTGACCACGACGCCGTCGGGGTCGCGGACCGCGGCGCGCTCGACCAGAGATCGCTGCGCGTCGTCCGCGTCCGGTCGATCCAGCAGGATGACGGTGAGGCCGTCGGCCGCGACGGCGGCGTCGAGAGCCTCGTCCTGCTCATCGAGCGAGGTCCGAGCCACGTCGACCCTGGCACGGTGGCCGCCGGCAGCGAGCGCTTCGGCGACGTAGGCAGAGGCGCTGTCGACGGCGAGAGTCGACCGGCGGCGCGCGTCGACGACGGCGAGTGCCTCGGCATCCGCCGTCGCGCCCGTGATCGCCCGACCGACGATCTCGCGTGGATCGAAGTCGACCGGAGCGGATGCCGCGTCGGCACGCTCCCGCAGGGCACCGGCGAGGGTGGCGACCCGAGCTGCCGCCTCTTCGATCCGCGTCCGCTGCAGCGATCCGTCTCGGAGCGCAGCCACGATGCCGTCCCGCGCGTCCAGGAAGTCGCGTCGGTCCTGGTCGGGAAGGGTGGCGCCTCCCCTGTTGGTGGGATTGCCGATGCACAACAGGTCGACGCCCGCCGCGAGCGCCCGTGCCGCGCCGACACCGATGCCGACGGTCTCGCGGATCGCCGCCATGTCGAGGGCGTCCGAGATGATCACACCGTCGAAGCCCCAGTCGCGGAGCATGCCGAGAACCCGGCGGTTCAGCGTCGCAGGCTCGGCTCCCCATGCCGGGACGACGATGTGCGCCGTCATGATCGAGTCGACGCCCGCGGCCACCGCGGTCCGGAACGGCTCGAGGTGCACCCGCTCGAACTCGTCGATGTCGAGCGAGATCACGGGCGACGCGTGATGCGAGTCCAGGTGCGTGTCGCCGTGTCCGGGGAAGTGCTTGACGCACGCCGCGGCCGCGCCGCTCTGGATCCCGTCGACGGCAGCCAGGACGTGTCGCGAGACGAGTGTCTCGTCATCGCCGAACGAGCGGACGCCGATCACCGGGTTGCGCGGATCGGTGTTCACGTCGGCGACCGGCCCGAGGACCACGTTTCCGCCGATGGCAGTGACCCGCCTGGCGAGCTCTGCACCCGACGCCCTCGTCGCCTCGACGTCGTCGAGGAGGCCGAGCTGCCCCGCACCGGGGAGAGTGGATCCGGTCGCGGACTCGAGACGGGTGACGTTGCCGCCCTCCTCGTCGATGCCGATCAGCGCGTCGGGATTGGCGCGGAGGATCTGCGCGCTCAGAGCAGGCAGTCCCTCGCCGATGTTCTGCCCGAAGTAGACCACGCCGGCGAGGCCCTCTTCGAGCTCGGCGACGAGCCACTGCGGAGCCTCGGTCCCGAGGAAACCGGGCCAGAGCACCGCATTGGCGAGTCGTTCGAGCTCGTCCGTCATCCCTTCACCGCTCCTGCCACCATGCCGGCGGAGAGCCGGCGCTGCACGATCACGAAGAAGATCATGACAGGGATCGTGATGATCGTCGATGCCGCCATGATGCTGCCCCAGTCGTTGGAGTGCAGGCCGAAGAACGACTTGAGACCGATCGACACCGTGTACTGGTCTGTGGCGCTGCCGAGGATCGTCATGGCGAAGATGAACTCGTTCCACGCGGTGATGAAGCTGAAGATGCTGGTCGCGACGAGACCGGGCATCACGAGCGGCAGCAGGATCGAGCGGAACATCCGCCACCAGCTGGCACCGTCGATGTACGCGGCCTCCTCGAGCTCCACGGGCACCGCGGCGACGAACCCGCGCAGCATCCAGATGCCGAACGCCAGCGAGAGCGCCACGTAGACGACCATCAGACCCAGGATGCTGTTGAGCAGGCCCAGGCTCTTCACCTGGAGGAACAGTGGGATCACGAGGGCCTCGAGCGGCACCATCTGCACGACGAGGATCATCATGAGGATCGTGGTGCGGAACTTGAAGCGGAAGCGCGCGACGGCGACCGCCGCGAGCAGGCACACCAGGGCGCTGACGAGGACGGTGACGAGCGCCACGATCGCGGAGTTGCGGAGGTAGGTGGCGAAACCGCCGTCGGTGAGCACGAACGCGAAGTTGTCGAACGTGAACTCCTGCGGCAGGAGGGACTGTCCGCCGCTGGACGCCTTGGCGTCGAGGGCACTGGAGACCATCCAGTAGACGGGGAACAGCGTGAAGATCAGGACGGCGGCGATCGCGATGCCGGTGCCGACGCGCGACATGACCGAGGGGCGGGGGTTCACAGCTCGTCCTCCTTCATGAGCGAACGGATGTAGACGATCGTGATGCCGATCAGCACGAGGGTGAGGAGAACGGCGAGGGCGGCACCGAACCCGTAGCGGTTCTGGCCGAAGGACTCGACGTACGACCAGACACCGAGGTTGAGCACCGATCGGTTGCCGCCGCCTCCACCGGGCATCAGGTAGACCTGCGCGAAGACCTTGAAGTCCCAGATCGTCGACAGGATGATCACGACCGAGAAGACGGGCTTGAGCGTCGGGAAGATGATCTTCCAGAAGCGCATCCAGGCGTTGGCGCCGTCGAGGGCCGCGGCCTCCAGCATCTCCTTCGAGACGCCCAGAAGACCGGCGAGAACCGTGATCGCGACGAACGGGAAGCCGTGGTGCACCACGTTGAGCAGGACGATCGCGTAGAACGACCACTGGTTGGTGAACCAGTTCACCGGGTCGTCCATCAGACCGAGGTCCTGCAGGACGGTGTTGAAGATGCCGCGGTCGGCATCGAAGATGAACGTCCAGACGTAGGTTCCGGTGACGGCGGGCATCGCCCAGGCCACCATGATGCAGCTGGAGACGATCGTGCGCCAGACGTTGCCGAGCTTCGCGAGCAGCAGGGCGACGAGCGTGCCCACTGCGACGGTGACGAACACGGCCACGGCGGCGAAGCCGACCGTGTTCGGGAGGACGACCGTCCAGAGTGTCGGATTGGTGAGCGCCTCGACGTAGTTGTCGACGCCGATCCAGTTGTTCTCTCCGGTGTTGATCTCACGCAGGCCGTAATCCTGCAGCGAGAAGATGAAGACCTGGATGAGCGGCCAGAGCATGAGCACCGCGAGGATGACCAGGCCCGGGGCGAGGAGGAGCCAGGGGCGGGCCGTGAGCAGCGAGAGTCCTCGCTTGCGCGGCCGGCCGCCGGCCACGGAGGCGGAGGAGGACTCCGCCTTCGTGGCCGGCAGTGGCGCTTGCACCATCGACATGAAGGGATACAGCCTTACTGGTTGAGCAGATCGGTCATCTCAGCAGCGGCATCCTTCGTCGCCGTGGCGACGTCCTTCTGCCCGCTGAGGATCGCCTGGATCATCGAGTTGGTGGTCTTCTTGGCCTGGACGGCGCCGAAGTTCGGGGTCACCGGCACGGATGCACCACCCTCGACCATCTGCTGCGCGAACGGAGCGACGAGCGGGTCGGTCGAGGCCAGGGCCTCTTCCATCGCCGACTGGACTCCGGGGAAGTATCCGGTCTCGTCGGCCCACTTCTCGGCGAACTCGCCCGTGGTCATGAGCTTGACGAACTGCCATGCGAGGTCGGCGTTCTCGGTCGTGTTGAAGACCGACAGGTGCGAGCCGCCGAGCACGGACGGAGCGATTCCGCCGTCCTCACCGGGGATCACAGCGGCGCCGATCTTGCCATCGAGCTCGGGGTTCGCCTCGATCAGAGCCTTCGGAGTCCACGAGCCCGAGAGCATCATGGCGACGTTGCCCTGCGTGAACGAGTCACGGAGGTCCGTCTCCTTCCACGTGGTGGCGCCGGCCGACGAGAAGCCGTGCTCGGTCGCGAGTCCCGTGTAGAACTCGATGCCGGCCTGCGACTCCTTGCTGTCGAGCTCACTCGTCCAGGTCTTGCCGTCGAGGGTCGCGACCTCGCCGCCCGCGCCCCACACCCAGGGGTAGACCTGGAACTCGGCGTCTCCGGCGACGGGGAAGGGGAGCATGTCGGGCTTGGCGGCCTTGATGGCCTCACCGGCGGTGACGATGTCGTCCCAGGTCTTCGGGGCCTCGAGGCCGAGCTCCTCGAACACGTCGGTGCGGTAGACGATCGAGCGGACACCGGCGTACCACGGCATGCCGTAGAGCTCGTCCTCGTAGGTCCCGGCGACCGCGAGGCCCTCGACGAGGTCGTCGCGCAGGCCCTTCTCGGCGTCGACGTACTCGTCGAGCGGCTCGAGCGCGCCCGCGTCGGCGAACTCGGCGGTCCAGGTCGTGCCGGTCTCGGCGATGTCGGGCGTGGTGCCACCGGCGATCGACGTGACGAAGCGGTCGTGGGCGTCGGCCCACTGGATCTCCTCGATCTTGACCGTGGCTCCGGTCTCGTCTTCGAAGGCGTCCGAGACCTCGTCGTAGAACGCGCTCGCGTCGGGGTTGGTGCCCTTCATGATCCAGACGGTGAGCTCCTGGCCCTCTCCGTCGACGGCTCCACCGTTGTCGGCGCCACCGCCGGCACAGGCCGCCAGGCCCAGGGTGGCCACGGCGCCGAGCGCCACGGCCGGAAGAATGCGCTTGTGCATCAGGGTTCTCCTCTTTGAACGTCCTGGCGGCATCGGGTGCCTACCACGTAGGAAAAAGTATTCATCACTAACTAATTCCCTGCAAGTTATTCTCAGAAACGTCATGCGGCCGTAACATCGTGCTCCGCGGGTAGGCTCTGCGGCATGTCAGGGGCTCTCGACGACGCGAAGCGCACCACGGTCGCGCGCCATGCCGACCTGCCGACACCGAGTGCGCTGTCGACCTTCCTCAAGCTCCTCGGCGTCGCGCTGAGCGTGCTCCTCGTCTCCTCCATCGCCGTGGCCGGCTTCGTCTTCGTCGATGTACTGAACAGGGTCGGCGAGGGCGCGGTCGCACTGGAGGACGACGCGGAGGTGGCCCCTCCCTCACTCGGCGCCTACCCGAGCGACAAGGCCTTCAGCATCCTCATCGTAGGCACGGACGAGTGCGGAGAGGTCTCGACGCAGCTGCTCGGTGAGCGCTGCGAGAAGAGCGACGAGGGGTCACGCAACGATGTGAACCTGCTCGTGCATGTGTCGGCGGCTCCCCGCAACGTCACCGTCGTGTCGTTCCCCCGCGACCTGATGGTCGAGGTTCCCGAGTGCACGCGCGACGACGGCTCGACCGCGTCGTCGATGGCGAAGGCACCGCTCAACTCGCTCTTCGACCACGCCGGCATCTCGTGCATCGCGAAGACGGTCAGCGACCTCAGCGGCATCCCGATCGAGTTCGCGGCCAAGATCAGCTTCGACGGCGTGATCGCGATCACCGACGCGATCGGCGGGGTCGAGGTGTGCGTCGCCGGCGAGGGCATCCACGATTCGCAGGCGGGCATCGATCTGCCCGTGGGGACCCACACCGTCTCGGGCGCGAACGCCCTCGCCTTCATCCGCACCAGACACGGTGTGGGCGACGAGAGCGACCTCGCCCGCATCTCGAACCAGCAGCAGTACATGTCGCGTCTGGCGAAGAAGATCCTGAGCGCGGAGACGCTGACAGATCCGTCGAAGGTGCTGCGCCTGATGAACACGGTCGCCGACAACATCGTGCCCAGCGAATCGCTCAGCAACGCGCTCACCCTCACCCAGCTCGCTCTGGCGTTGAAGGACGTGCGGTTCTCGGACTTCGTCTTCGTGCAGTACCCGAATCTGGACGACCCCGACAACCCGGGGATCAAGGTCGTTCCCGACTATGACGCCGCCGAACCGCTCTGGGCGGCGCTGATCGCCGGCGAGCCGATCACGCTCTCGGGCGACGTCGCGACGAATCGCAGCGTCGAACTCGCGACCCCGCCCGCGACCGGAGAGACTCCCGAGACCGCCGCCCCGTCCGAGGTGCCCGAGACCCGCGCGACGCTGCCTCCGGAGATCTCGGGTCAGAGCGTCGATCAGGACACCTGCTCGGTCGGCAACCAGGCGAAGTGAGCGCGTAGTCTCGGATCATGGGCAGGACGCGAGCACGAGACACCGAGCATCCTCAGGCCCGACTCGACCACGGCGGCATCGCGCGCATCGTGCCGTCGGAGTTCACGAGCGGGTTCGAGCTCATCGTCGACGACACCCCGCAGTCGCACGTCGACCTGGACGACCCCACCCATCTGCACTTCGAGTACATCGTGCGCATGGGTGCGGTGATCGACCAGCTGCCGACCGGTCCCCTCACCGCCGTGCATCTCGGCGCCGGCGCGCTGACCATCCCCCGCTACATCGACGCCACGAGGCCCGGCTCCCGTCAGCAGGTCATCGAACTCGAGGCGCCGCTGGCGACCCTCGTGCGCGAGCACCTTCCGCTGCCCAAGGGCGCCGCGATCCGACTGCGCATCGGTGATGCCCGCGAGGGCGTCAAGCGACTGCCGGCGGCCATCGTCGGCAGCTGCGACCTGGTCGTCTCGGACGTGTACTCGGGTGCGCAGACGCCCGCCCACCTGACCAGCCTGGAGTTCTACCGCGAGCTCGCAGAACTGCTCTCCCCCGGCGGCGTCCTGCTCGTGAACGTCGCAGACGGCCCCGGCCTCGCCTTCGCCCGCCGACAGGTCGCGACGATCGCGGAGGTGCTTCCCGAGATCGGAGTCCTCGCCGACACACAGGTGCTCAAGGGACGCCGCTTCGGCAACCTCGTGATCGCCGCCTCGGCCGCACCGCTGCCCACCGAGTGGCTGCCGCGGATGCTCGCGGCAGGCCCCCATCCGGCCAAGATCGCCCAGGGCGCCGAGGTGACCGCCTTCGTGCAGGGCGCGCGAGTCGTGACAGATGCGGATGCCGTGGCATCCCCCCGCCCGGACGCATCGCTCTTCCTGCGCTGAGCGCATCGATCTCGATCCGGATGCGAGCCCGTGGGGCGTGCCGCCCCGACGAGCGCGCGGTCGCGAGGCACACTTGTCGGGGGACGCTGCGGAAGGAGAGCAATGAGTTTCATCCAGGGTTACGACCAGGAGAGCCTTCGCGAGCTGGTCGACCTCGGTGAATGTGCGGCACGGCTCGAGGAGATCGAGGGCCAGCGCAGTCTTCCCGCACTGCTGGAGCGCGTCTGGCTGCTGAAGGTCCTCGACCGTCTCGACGAAGCCCTTCCGCTCGCCGATGAGGCCGTCCGCCAGTCGCGCATGGCCGGCACCCGCAAGGACGTCCTCCGTGCACGCGTGCTGCACGCCACGATCCTGCAGCACCGCGGAGCCTATGCCGCGGCCGAGCAGGAGCTCGCGACCTGCGCGGCGGAGGCCGAAGGGCAGCGCTGGGTGTCGATCGCCGCTTTCGCGCACCACCATCACGGCAAGAACGCGTACGAGGCAGGCGACTACGAGACGGCCCGCGAGAGCTTCAAGCAGTCCCTGTTCCTCCGGCGTGAAGCAGGCGCAGAGGATCGTGAGCTCGAGACCGTTCTGCTCGCGATCGAGGCCGCCGAACGCCGCCGTACGTCACAGCTCGTCTCGGGCTGACGCGTTCCTGCGTCGCGATGTCGGCGGCATGGCTTAGCCTGATCGCATGGCGGAACTTGACCGGGTGCGCGTCTGGGGCGAGGCACTGATCACGCTGCATCTCGATGACAGCTGGTCGTTCGGCTTCGACAATGCGAAGCGTCGTGCCGGGCAGTGCGATTACACGAAGAAACGCATCACCGTGTCGCGCTATCTGGCGGCGCGTTTCGAGGACGACGAGATCCATCAGGTGCTGCTGCAC
This sequence comes from Microbacterium sp. WCS2018Hpa-23, assembly GCF_031843845.1. NCBI lineage: Bacteria > Bacillati > Actinomycetota > Actinomycetes > Micrococcales > Microbacteriaceae > Microbacterium > Microbacterium sp. WCS2018Hpa-23. Next base: position 250,066 of record NZ_JAVTIZ010000006.1, on the reverse strand, counting down.
GAGGTCGCGCACGCGCTGGCCGGGCATGAGGCGGCTCATGGCTCAGCCTGGAAGCGGGTGGCCCGCGACCTCGGCTACGTCGGCGGAACGACGCACCACGGCGAGACAGCGGTCGAGCTCGCACCGTGGGTGGGTGCATGCCCCTCCGGTCACGTCACCTACCGCCACCGGCGTCCCTCGCGGGCGACGTCGTGCGCGCGGTGCTCGCGGTCGTACGACGCTCGTTATCTCTTCGAATGGACGCGCCGCGAGATCACGGCCGACACCCGACTCGCCGCGCAGATATCGCGCTGAGCCGCCGTCGCACCGGCACGGTCACTCGGAACGGGTCAGCGTGAGTGCTGGTCCGAGTCGGGATCATCGTCGCGTGTCTGCGACGGCTCTGCGGCTGCGCTCCCTTCGGCTGCGTCCGCGTCGGCGGGGATCGCGTCATGCGCCCTTTCGTCCGCACTACGGTTGTCGCGAGCACGTGCCGCACGGCGACGGAGCAGTGCTGCGACAGCGCGCCACCCGATCAGGAAGACTCCGAGCACGAGCGTCGCGACGATGATGAAGGCGACCTGAGCGGTGTCGCCCGAGGCGACGCGAAGGAGCAGCCCCCCGACGACCGTGACGGCCCAGACGACCGCGCCCCAGGCGAGCGACCAGGGCCGGCGCGGCCTGCCCGGAAGCAGCGCGGCGACGAAGTGGCCGACGAGGAGCGCGACGATGAAGGGCCAGGCGGTCAGCAGGAATCCGCCGGGATCCTCGTCGTGCGACGCACGACCGATCACGGCGAAGACGAGCACCAGGACGGCGTCGAGGACGAGAGCGGGGACGAACCTCATGCCACGACCCTACGTCGAGGGCGCCGAAACAGGTGCCGAGTGCGCGGCCTGTTGCCCGAGTGGGTCGACGTATCAGTCGAAGGCGACGAACAGCCCGTCGCGGAGCACGGGAACGACATCGTGCGCGTCGAGTTCGGCGGCGGCGACGGTCGACGTGGGGACGAGCCCTGCCGATGTGATCCCCCCTGTCGCGTCCACACCTTCAGCGATCTCGCGCGCGGATCCGCTGGCGCTGATCATGTGCCGCAGAGCCCTCTTGAGAGCCCGGAATCCTTCAGCGGCGACCGCCGCGTCCGGAGCGGTGTGGTCGATGCCGAGGTCCGTCAAAGCGGCGATGACCGCGCCTGAGCCGAGGTGGTCCTCCACCGCGAAGCGCACGACTCCTGCAGCATCCGCCTCTCCTGCGGCGATCACGGCGACCGAGGTGCGGGCCTGCCTGCGCTCCTGCACCGTCGCCACGGCGCGCGCCACGGCCGAGGCGTTGCGAAGGCTGCCGACGAGCACCACGGATTCCGCCGCACGCGCGGCGACCGCGGCACCGTTGCGGGACCAGCCGACGGCATCCTCGAGAGAGACCGACGATCCGGATGCGACCGCATCCGCCACCGTCGACGAGAAGCGCAGGACGTCGACGACCACGACGACGTCGGCGGACGCGAGACGGTCGAGCCCGTCGACGCCCCAGTCGAGGCGCACCTGATACGTGGACTGATCGAACGGAGACGGCATCCGTCCAGCCTAGAACGACGCCGCACGAGCCCAGGCCCCGATGACGAACCGAGTCATCGGGGCCCGGGCGGCTGCAGCTCCCCCGGCCGGCTCGAGTCAGTCGGCGGCGAGCGCCTCGACAGGAGCCACCCGGGTGGCGAGCCTGGTCGGTGCGGCGGCGGCGACCAGGGTGAGCACGGCGGTCGCCGCGACGATGATGACGATCGGCAGCCAGGGCACGTGCGGTGCGACGAGCCCCGCCGGTTCGAAGTCCGGAAGCGTGGGCGTCGAGCCGAGCAGCGACTGCGCCGCGATCCATCCGTAGACGATGCCGAGGACGAGACCGGTCAGAGTGGCTGCGACCGTGATGTGTGTGGCCTCGAGCAGCACCATGCGGCGCACCTGACCGTTGGACAGGCCGATCGATCGCAGCAGCCCGAGTTCACGGCGGCGCTGCACGACCCCGATCGTGAGCAGGTTGACGAGTCCGACGGCGGCGATGACCGCCGACACGGCCACGAGGACCATCATCACGGCGGCGAACGCGTCGAACGGCGTGAAGAACTCGGCGGGGATGTCGCCCTCGACCTGACCGACCAGCATCTGCTTGACCGACTCGAGCGCGACGGCGAACATCGTGACGAGCGTGACCCCCATGACCACGCCGATCGCCATGCGCGACGACCGCTCGGGGTAGCGCAGCGCGTTCTCGGCGGCGAGCCGCGCGGTGGCGCTCGATCCGAACATCCGCCCCACCAGACGCAACACGGGGGGCATGAACAGCACCGAGCCGAGCGCGAGCCCCGTGAAGGACAGAAGTCCTCCGAAGAACGCGACGACGACACCGAGCGGATGCACCAGCCCCACCACCACGCCCGCAGCGAGGAGGAGCGCGCCCGACACCAGCAGCACCCAGGCACCGATGTGGCGACCGGCCCGCGAGACCTCCTCGTGGGTGCGCTCGACCGAGCCGCCGATCGCCTGCAGCGGCGTGACCGCGAGGACCCTGCGGGATCCGACCCAGGCGGCAGCCCACGTGGTCAGGGCGACGCCCACGGCAGGCAGCGCGATGAACGGCTGTGCGAGCGAGAAGCCCTCCGGCACGTTCGCGATGAGGCCGCTGCCGATCTGGACGCCGATCGCGGCGATGCCCAGCCCCGCGAGCAGGCCGAGGGCTGCGCCGATGACGCCGACGACGAATCCCTGCTTCCCCACCTCGGCGCGCTGCGACCGAGCGGTCGCACCGATCAGGCGCATGAGTGCGATCTGACGCGTGCGGCCCGCGATGATCGTCGAGAACGTGTTGGCGGTGACGATCGCCGCGACGTACATCGCGACGCCCGTGAGCAGGATCGAGAGCAGGCCGACGATGAAGGCGAGGGTCTCGCTGTCACCGATGAACGGGTCGGCCTGCAGCACTGCGCCCAAATAGGCGGTGGTCTCGACCAGCACCACTCCGAACGCAGCAGAAAGAGCGGCGACGAGGATGCTGGCACCCATGCCGCGGTCGCACAGCCAACCAAGGCGCGGACCGGTCGCCGTGGTCTGCGGCACGACCGTGCGGGCCGGGGAGTCGATGACGGCGCTCATGCCGCCACCTCGGCGGCGAGCATGTACGCCGAGATCTCCTCGGCGCTCTGGCGGGGGTGGTCGGCGACGATGCGTCCATCACCGAGGAAGAGCACGCGGTCCGCGTGGCTGGCCGCGATCGCGTCGTGGGTCACCATCGCGATCGACTGCCCGTGCTCGCGGCTCGCCGTGGCCAGCAGCTGCAGCACCTCGCGCCCGGTCTTGGAGTCGAGGTTCCCGGTCGGCTCGTCCGCGAAGACGAGATCGGGCGCCGTGGCCAACGCCCGGGCGATCGCCACCCGCTGCTGCTGCCCTCCCGAGAGTTGATGCGGACGGTGCTGCAGCCGGGAGCCGAGCCCGAGCGTCTCGATCAGTCCGTCGATGCGGGCCCTCTCGATCGCGCTGGGGCGCCGGCCGTCGAGTTCGAACGGCAGCATGATGTTTCCGAGCGCCGTGAGGGTCGGCACCAGGTTGAAGGCCTGGAAGATGAAGCCGACGCGGCGGCGGCGCAGGATCGTCAGATCGAGGTCGCCGAGGCCGGTGATCTCGGTGTCCCCGATCCAGGCGCGTCCCTGCGTGGGGGTGTCGAGGCCCGCCATGATGTGCATGAGCGTGGACTTGCCCGAGCCGGAAGGGCCCATGATCGCGGTGAACTGACCGCGGCGGATGCCGACGCTGACGTCGTCGAGCGCGCGGACGGTTCCCTCGCCGGCGCCGTAGGTCTTGTCGAGGTGCTGGACGCGGGCCGCGAGCCCGAGGTCGGTGGTCGTGATCTCCATGCTTCGACGCTACGGAGCGCTCCCCCGCCGCCGCGTCGCCCTGGCGACGCATCCGCGTACATCGCAAGGATGATCATGCGACCGGCGGCAGGTCAGGCGAGTCCGTGCTCGAACGCGAAAACGACGAGCTGCACGCGGTCGCGCAGGGTCAGCTTCGTCAGGATGCGGCTGATGTGCGTCTTCACGGTGGCCTCGCTGAGGTACTCGCGCGCGGCGATCTCGGAGTTCGACAGCCCCCTCGCGGCGAGCGCGAAGATCTCGCGCTCGCGATCGGTCAGCGACGCGAACTGCGCGGGAACAGGCTTCGGAGCCTCGGCGAAGTGCTCGAACAGCTCGCGCGTGGCGGATGCCGCGATCACGCTCGAACCGGAGTGGACCGTTCTGATCGCCGCGAGCAGGAACTCGGGGTCCGCGTCCTTCAGCAGGAAGCCGCTGGCTCCCTGCCGGATCGCGCGGGCCGCCGCCTCATCGAGGTCGAACGTGGTCAGCATCACGATCTTCGGCGGGTCGGGTTGCCCGAGGATCTCGGCGGTCGCTGTGAGACCGTCCATCACCGGCATCCTGATGTCCATCAGCACGACGTCCGGTCGGGTAACTCGGACCAGCTCGATCGCCTCCCGCCCGTCTCCGGCTTCACCGACCACGTCGATGTCCGGCTGTGAGGCGAGCAGCATGCGGATGCCGGCGCGGAAGAGCGACTGATCGTCGACGAGGACGACTCTGATCATGCGGCTTCTCCGATCGGGAGCGAGGCGTGGACGACGAACTGCACGCCCTGACGCTCCGCCTGAAGGCTACCGCCGACGAGCTGGGCGCGTTCGCGCATGCCGATCACGCCGTGCCCGCCGCTCCCCTGCGTCTGCTCGCGGCCGATGGTGTTGCGCACCTGGATGTCGACCCGGTCGGGAAGCCAGGCGAGGTGCACGTCGACCGCGCCGTCGCCGTGCCGGATGGCGTTGGTGAGCGCCTCCTGCAGGATCCGGTACACCGCGAGCTGGATCGCTCCGGGCGGTTCGCCGGGAGGCGTGGGATCGACCGTGATGCGCGGTTCGATTCCGGCCTGGCGCACCTGCGCGAACAGCGCTTCGAGGTCGGCGAGGGTCGGTTGCGGGCCGTCTCCCTGACGGTGGCGCAGCTGCGTGAGCAGCAGCCGCACGTCGCTCAGCGCCCCGCGCGCGGTCTGGGCGATGGTGCCCAGCGCCTCCGTCGCCATCTCGGGCTTCGCTGCGGCGGCGTAGCGAGCGCCGTCGGCCTGCGCGATCACGACGGCGAGGGAATGCGCCACGATGTCGTGCATGTCGCGGGCGATGCGCACGCGTTCCTGCTCCTCTGCTGCGAGGGACTCGGCCTGCAGCTGCGCCGACCTGGTGCTCCGTGCACGCAGGACCACGCGCCAGAGCAGGCCGCACACCCACGCGAACCCGAGCGCGAGCACCGAGACCACGAGAAGCAGCGTGCCGGTGGTCAGCTGATCCCAGCCGCTGGCTCCGGATGTGACACCGGTGACGACCACCAGGTAGACCGCCGACACGAGAGCGCCGAGCAGCGCCGACCCGAATCCCCACCACAACACGACCCGTGATCCCCAGGCGGCGGTCGCGTAGAGCACGAGGAGGATCGCGACGTCGATCGGCAGCGGCCCGAATCCCGAGAGCATCTGCACGATCGCTCCGGCCCAGGCGGCCACGAGTGCGAGCCCCGGGGCGAGCCTGCCGATCGCGACGCCGCCGCACATCAGCAGTCCCGCCACGACGACCGCAGCGACGGCTGCACCGTCGACTCCCACCCCACTCGACCCCGGCCCGTAGAAGGCGACGGAGAACGGGGTGAGGATGACGAAGAGCAGCGCCGCCCCGACGATGTCGAGGACCAGCGCCGTGCGGGAGAGCGGGCGGATCACTCCCCCACGCTACGCGGCACGGCATCCGCCCCGCATCCGCCTGCAGATGTATCCGCCGCGTGGATCAGGCGCGCGCGATGATCTCTCCGTGGGGCACGAGGTACCAGCCGTCGCCGTCGTCGGCCCAGCGCTTCCAGGCGTCACTGATCGCCTGCAGGTCTGCGGAGGTCGCCATGTCGCTGTCGACCAGCTGCCGGGCGAGCGCGGACTCGAGGATGCGGTCGGCCCACATGCCGCCCCACCAGGCGCGGTCCTCCGGCGTCGCGTACGTCCAGTTGGAGGTGGTCGCAGTCACGTCGTCGAACCCGGCTGCCCGCGCCCAGGCGAGCAGGCGGCGGCCCGCGTCAGGTTCGCCGCCGTTCGCCCGTGCGGCTCGTCTGTACAGGTCGAGCCAGCGGTCGAGCTCCGGGAGCATCGGGAACCAGATGAACCCCGCGTAGTCGGCGTCGCGCACGCCGACCACTCCGCCCGGCGCCGTGACCCGACGCATCTCGCGGAGCGCCTGCACGGGATCGCCGACGTGCTGCAGCACCTGGTGCGCGTGGACGACGTCGAAGCTGTCGTCGGCGAAGCTCAGGGAGTGCACGTCCTCGACGGAGAAGTCGAGGTTCGTGAGCCCTCTGCTCGCGGCGAGATCACGCGACAGCGACAGTGCGTTCTCATCGATCTCGGTGGCCGTGACGTGGCTGACCACGCCGGCGAAGTCGACCGTGATGCTGCCGGGCCCCGCTCCGACGTCGAGAAGCCTGGTGCCGGCACTGAGGTGCGGGCGCAGGTACTTCGCCGAGTTCGCGATGGTGCGACTGCTATGCGAGCGGAGGACGGTCTCGTGATGTCCGTGCGTGTAGGTGGCCATGCCTCAGTCTGGCAGGCCCGACATCCGCCGCACGACCGCGGCCAGCTCTGCCACTTCGCGGCCGGTCGTGTCGAGGAGATGCTCGTCGAGCCGAAGAGGAGTGCGACGTTGTCGTGCGCCGTCCCGGACAACCTCATCGATCGTCGCCGGGCCCGCTCCGTTCAAGTCGTCACCCGCCAACACTGGCCCTCCATCGCCTGCAGCGCGTCGGTTCGCCCGCGCCCGGAGCGTGGCGTCATCGGCGTCGAGCCTGAAGAACGACAGGTCCGCCCCGGGGAAGGCATCGCGCACTGCGCCCGGAGAAACCTCGAAAGGGGAGACCGCGATCAGTGTCTGCGCGCCCGCACTGGCGAACGCACGGTGCGTCGCCGATGCGTTCCGCAGCGCAGTCGCCTCGTCTCGCTGTGCGGATTCGCCGGCGCGCCAGACGAATCCCAGCTGGGCGATGTCGAGGAAGCCCGCGCGGTGTCCCTCGCGCCAGAGACCGTCTACGACCTCCCAGCCGATTCGAGAGGCTCCGACGCAGCGCGGACCGGTGATCCAGATCACGCGCGGGGAACCGACGTCAGCACGGACCGATTCCTCGGCTTCGCGCGCAGTCGAGCAGGCGCCCTGCTCGACTGCGAGCATCGACTCCCAAGTCTTGCGCACGGTCCGCACCGTCTCGCGCAGTGCATCATCTGAGGTGTCGAGCCGAAGCCAGTCAGGATGCGCTGCGGAAGCGTCCCTCGTTCCCGCGGCGACCACGGCCTCCACCTGCTCGTCTGCCCAGCCGCGCGGTTCGAGTCGCTCCCGTCGCGTCGCTTCATCAGCATCGAGCCAGACGGAGGACGTGGACGTCATGCCAGCCGGGGGCGGAGCATCGGCGGCTGCGACACCTGAGACGACCAGCCGCTCGACACCTTCCCGACGGAACTGAGCTGCGACGCGAGCGAGCGCATCCTCCTTCAGCGTCCAACGGTCCGCATCGCCGAGCGGCGCCGGATAGCACATGCCGAGCTGATCGATGTCGACATAGCCGACGGGGGCACCCTCGCCCGAGAGCTCGCGCGCCACTGCCCACGCGACGGCGCTCTTCCCCACCCCGGGAGCACCGGCCAACCGCAGCATGTACATCTGCGTCAGTCTGCCAGCTTCCACCCACGCCGCGCGGGTGCGGCACAGTGAAGGTCAGTGCAGCTCGGCGACGGCTCGCCTGATGGCCTCGCGATCGGGCTTGCCCGAGGAGAGCACGTCGAGCTCGTCGACGAGGATCAGCCGCGCGGGCCTGGCGTGCTTGCCGAGCTCCTCCGCGACCACGTCCCGAGCATGCGCGAGCTGCTCGGACTCGCTGCGCCGCAGCGCCTCTCCACGAGGGGCCACGATCACCGAGGCCTCACCCCAGCGCTCATCCTCGACGCCCACCACGACCGCTCCGGTGAGCCCGGGAACGCGACGCACCAGCCTCTCGACGCGGTCGAGGGAGATGTTGAGACCCCCGGAGACGATCACGTTGTCGGCTCGGCCGTGCACTCGCACCACGCCGTCGTCCAGGAGTCCGAGATCGCCCGTGTGGTACCAGCGGATGCCGTGCTCGTCGCGCGAGAAGTTCTTCGCCGTCAGCTCGCCGTCCCCGAGATACCCGTCGGCGAGCATCGGACCGGCGATGCGCAGTTCGCCGTCGACCGTCCGCACGCCGACGGTGTCGAGCGGGACGCCGTCGTACACGCATCCTCCACTCGTCTCCGTGGAGCCGTAGGTGCGCACCAGCCGGACTCCGAGATCGGCCGCGCGGTCGCGCAGCGGCTCGGGCAGCGCCTGGCCGCCGACGAGGATCGCGCGGTACGCCTGCAGCGCCGCCCGGACGGGCGCATCGTCCGCCGCGTCGAGCAGCGTCGAGAGCTGTGCGGGAACGAGCGACGTGTAGAGGTCCGGGAGGGAGCCGGATGCTCCCGACGACGGTCGGAGCATCGACAGCGTCGACTCGGCGAAGGATGCCGGCGAGAAGCGTCCGCTCAGAGCGACCGGATGCGTGCCGGCGACGAGCGACCGCACGACGACCTGGAGCCCCGCGACGTAGCCCGCGGGGAGCGCGAGCAGCCAGCGGCCCGCACCGATCCGCGCCGCCGTGGCATCCGCACTCGCGCGCAGCGCCTCACCGCTCAGGGCGACCCGCTTGGGGATGCCACTCGACCCCGATGTCGCGATCACGACCGCGGTGCCCTCGGACACCCAACTCGGTGCGTCTCCGAGCATGCCGAATCCGAGCGCCGGACCTCCGTCGAGAGCACGGGCGAGAGCATCACGGAGCTCGGCCGGATCCTCGGCATCCGTCGATCTCAACGCGACCATGTGATCCTCGCTCCGCTCCGTCGATCCAGGATCAGTAGTGCCAGGGGAACGAGGTCCAGTCCGGATCCCGCTTCTCGAGGAACGAGTCCCGGCCCTCGACGGCCTCGTCGGTGCCGTAGGCGAGGCGCGTGGCCTCCCCCGCGAACACCTGCTGGCCCATGAGCCCGTCATCGACGGCGTTGAACGCGAACTTCAGCATCCGGATCGCGGTCGGAGACTTGGTGAGCACGGTGCGCGCCATCTTCAGCGCTTCGCGCTCGAGTTCCGCATGCGGCACGACACGGTTCACGGCACCGGCCTCGTAGGCGCGCTGCGCCGAGTACTCCTCGGCGAGGAAGAACACCTCTCGAGCGAACTTCTGTCCCGTCTGCCTGGCCATGTACGCCGAGCCGTAGCCTGCATCGAAGCTCCCGACGTCGGCGTCGGTCTGCTTGAACCGCGCTTCTTCGGCAGACGCGATCGTGAGGTCGCACACGACGTGCAGCGAATGCCCTCCACCGGCAGCCCAGCCGGGGACGACCGCGATGACGACCTTGGGCATGAACCGGATGAGCCGCTGCACCTCGAGGATGTGCAGGCGGCCGGCGCGGGCCGGATCGTGCACGGTCGTCTCGTCGTCGGAGTACTTGTAGCCGTCGCGTCCGCGGATGCGCTGATCGCCGCCGGAGCAGAACGCCCAGCCGCCGTCCTTGGGACTCGGGCCGTTACCGGTGAGCAGCACGGCGCCGATGCGCGGATTCTGCCGTGCATCGTCGAGTGCGCGGTACAGCTCGTCGACGGTGTGCGGGCGGAAGGCGTTGCGCACCTCCGGGCGGTTGAACGCGATGCGCGCGACGCCGCCATCGGTGCTCACATGCGCCGTGATGTCGGTGTAGTCCTCGGCACCGGGCGCGAGCACCCATTCGTCCGGGTCGAACAGGTCTGAGACGAATGCGCTGGTCACGGCATCCAGCCTATTCCTGTGGAGGTTGCAGACGCAGACGGCGCCGCCTGCGAGCAGGCGACGCCGTCTGTGCTCCGTATTCAGATGCGGCGAGCGCGAGCGGTCTTGATCCAGCCGTCGACGATGTCCCAGATCGGGAAGGCGACGAGACAGAAGCCTGTGATGACCGTGAGGATGCGCATCGTCTCGTCGGTCACGCCGTTGTCGGTGAAGACGAAGGCCAGGAACTCGGGGTTGATCAGTGATCCCTGCAGCAGCAGCGTGAGCGACCAGGCGGCGAAGATCACGGCGAGCAGTGTGTTGACCACCGCGGTGACGACGGTCCACCGCCGCTGGGCGTAGACCACGACCGCCAGCAGCGCCTCTGCGGCGAACAGCGCGAAGAAGAATGTGATGCCCCACGGCCAGAGCCCCGGGTCGAGGATCGCGATCGGCTCGCCGCCGGTCGGGAAGAAGCCTATGAACGCGTCCCAGAACACCGCACCGACGCCGAGCAGCAGGAAGATGATCGAGGCGATCGCATCCGCTCGCCCCGCGCCGTTCTGCGTCGGCTCCGGCAGCTGGTCGACGCTCCACCGGACCCCGGTGTCCGCTCCGGTCCGCTCGAGGATGAAGAACACGAGCGTCACCCAGAATCCGACATGCACGATGGAGCCGAGTGCTGCCACCACCGCTGTGCCGATGATCTCGCCCGTCGGCGCACCGTCGATGAGCTGTCCGAGCATCACACCGCCGAACGCGCAGATCGGAACGATGACGAGCAGCAGCTTCAGCAGCCGCCACCACACGAGGTAGTACTTCGGGCCGATCAGATGCAGCGGGCGATCGGCATACCCTGCGGCGAGGATGCCGGGGTCGCCGAGTTCCGTGAGGACAGCACGCTCGGCGTCCTCGGGAGCCTCCCCCTGCTCGAGCCTCGCGTCGATCGCGTCGGCGATGGAGCCTTCGAGTTCGGCGCGCACGTCATCCTGGACCTCGGGGGTGAGGCTCCGGATGGTGGCGCTGATGTAGCGCTCGGTGAGCGTTGTCGTCGTGTGCATGTCAGTTCTCCTCAGCTGTGAGGGTCGCGATCGCCGTCGTGAGCGATCGCCATTCTTCGGTCAGGGTGTCGGCGAGCCGGATGCCGGCCTCCGATGTGCGGTAGAACTTGCGGGGCCGTGCCTCGTCGGTGTTCCACTCGCTCGTGAGGTACTCCTGCTTCTCGAGCCTGCGAAGCAGGGGGTACAGCGTGTTCGCATCAGTGGCGAAGCCACGGCGCTCGAGGTCTTCGAGCAGCGCGTAGCCATACCCCGCGGTGCGCAGCAGCTGCAGGCAGGCCAGCACCACAGTGCCGCGGCGCAGTTCCTGGAGGTGCGTGTCGAGGGTCTCGTTCATGTCTGTCACAGTAGTGTGCGTCACACACCATTGTCAATCACACATTTATGTAGCGCGCGTCAGCCTGGCCTACGAAGTACCGTGGGCGCATGACCATCGAGATCTCGCGCGTCGATCCGTTCGATCCCGTCGACATCGACGCGTGGTGGGATGCGTACGCGGCCGCCGAGCGTGCCGACCGCGGCGCGGACGCCGTCGTGTGGTCGCTCGACGAGAGCCGCAGCGAGCTGCAACAGGAATCCGCAGTCGTCGATCGACGGGCGTACCTGCTGCGCGACGGCGACGAGGTGGTCGGCTCTGCGAGTCTGGCTCTGCCCCTCAAGGACAACACGCACATCGCGCACCTGGCGATCAGTGTGCCTCCGCGCCACCGACGGCGCGGCGTCGGATCGGCGACGTTGGCGTTCCTCGAGAGCGAAGCCGTGGCATCCGGCCGGACCACAGCGCACGGCTCGGCGTCCTGGCCCTATGAACGCGGATCGGACGGAGCCGGTTCCCCCGGGCGCGAGTTCGCCCGCTCGCACGGATACGCGCTCGCCCTCGGCGACGTGCAGAGCAGACTCGACCTGCCCGTCGACCCCGCGCTGCTCGATCGGGTCGAGACCGACATCGCCGGCTCGACCGACGGCTACGAGCTGCGCAGCTGGGTCGGCCGCATTCCCGACGACGTCGTGGAACGCTGGACGATCCTCGACGCCACGCTCGAGACCGAGGCGCCGACCGGTGAACTCGACATCGAGCCGCAGAAGCCCGACGTCGACAGCATCCGCGAGAGCGAGGAGCTGATCGAGCGACAGCGGCGCCGCTCGTTCGGAACCATCGCCCTCGCTCCGGGCGGCGATGCGGCCGCATACTCCCAGCTGCTCGTCTCCACCGACGACGGAAACGCGTACCAGTGGGGAACCCTCGTGCGCACAGCCGACCGCGGGCATCGTCTCGGCATCGCCGTGAAGGTCGCCAATCTGCGGATGCTGCACCGCGAGGCGCCTCAGGCGAAAGCGATCTACACCTACAACGCCGAGTCGAACGCGCACATGCTCGCCGTCAACACGCTCCTCGGCTTCCGGCCCAGCGAGCGACTCGGCGAGCTGCAGAAGCGTCTGAGCTGACTCACCGACTTCGGCACGGCGGATGCCGTCGGCGTGCGGGCACAGAGCAGAATGAGCACATGCTCCCACCGCTCGCAGACCTGCTCAGCTCGGCCCGGATCGTCGCACTGCCGATGCACACCCGATTCCGCGGTGTCGACACCAGGGAGGCGCTGCTCTTCGAGGGACCGCAGGGGTGGGCGGAGTTCTCCCCGTTCCTCGAGTACGAGGATGCTGAGGCGGCGACCTGGCTCGCGGCCGCGATCGACTTCGCGTGGAAGCCGCAGCCCGAGCCGCTGCGTGACCGGATCGGAGTCAACGCCACGATCCCGGCGATCGAGGCATCACAGGTGGCGGAGGTGCTGGCGCGATTCGCCGGCTGCCGCACCGCCAAGGTCAAGGTGGCTGAGCCCGGCCAGACGCTCGCCGACGACATCGCACGCGTGCGAGCCGTGCGCGAGGCGATGGGGCCCGAGGGACGCATCCGCGTCGACGCCAACGGTCTGTGGAACGTCGACGAGGCCGAGCACGCGGTGCACGCCCTCAACGAGTTCGACCTGGAGTACGTCGAGCAGCCGTGCGCCACGGTGCCCGAGCTCGCCGAGCTGCGCACCCGTGTGAAGTACATGGGCATTCCGGTCGCCGCCGACGAGAGCATCCGCAAGTCGTCCGACCCGCTCGCCGTCGCTCGCGAAAAGGCCGCCGACCTGCTCGTGATCAAGGCCCAGCCGCTCGGCGGCATCACCCATGCGCTGCAGATCATCACCGCTGCAGGCCTGCCGGTCGTCGTCTCCAGCGCGCTCGACACCGCGGTCGGTCTCTCTCAGGGCGCGGCTCTCGCTGCAGCTCTGCCGGCCCTCGACTACGACTGCGGACTCGGCACCGCTTCGCTCTTCCTCGACGACGTCGCGGACCTCCGTCCGGTCGACGGCTCGATCCCCGCAGCACGGGTCACCCCGGATGCGGCGGCGCTCACGCGCCTCGCAGCCTCCGACGACCGTCGTGACTGGTGGCTCGACCGCCTCGCGCGGTGCTACGCGGTGCTCGACGCGCGCTGACCGGCACTCACTCGGCGAGCAGCAGCTGCACGAGCCTTCCGAGTTCCTCGCTGCCCGAGTGGCGCAGCTGGTCGGAGTCCTGACCGGCCATCGCGCCGCGAACGGTCATGCCCTCCCAGATGATCATGAGCATGCGCGCAGCTTCGTCTGCCGGGATCTTCAGCTCGAGTGAGCTCACCGAGACGATGTCGGTGATGATGACGGCGATGCTCGAGACCATCTCGCGCTCCTGCACGAGGTAGGCGGCACCGAACTGCGCGTCCCGGAGTGCACGGATGCGGATCTCGCTCATGAGCATCACGCCGAGGCGATCATCGCCGCCCGCGTCCATGATGCGCTGGACGAGCTCGACCGGATCGCACCCTTCGGAGAGGCCACCCTCTGCGGCGATCTCCTCGACCCGCGCGCGGACGGCGTTGACGCGCTGCTCGCCGACGCTGCCGGCGAGCATCAGGAACAGCTCGTCCTTCGACTCGAAGTTCGAGTAGAACGCGCCTCGCGTGAACCCGGCGCGGTCACAGACCGCCTCGACAGATGCTCCGTCGAGGCCGACCTCGGCAAAGACCTGCGCTGCAGCATCCAGAAGCCTGGCTCGCGTGTTCTCGCGACTACGGGTGGCGGGTGTCGTCATCGAATCCTCCTGCCTCTCATTCTCACACCCCGTACACAGACTCCGGGGCTCGGATCACCTTACGATACATCTATGTATCGGATACACCTGTGTATCCAACCCGGATCCCCTGAGGTGCTTCGTGTCCACACTCCTGTCCTCGCTCGGCCGCTGGTCCTACCGGCACCCGTGGCGTGTTCTCGTCTCCTGGCTCCTCGCGCTCGGCATCGCCGGTGCGGGGGCACTCGTTCTCGGAGCGGGCACCGACAACTCCTTCTCGATCCCCGGAACCGAGTCGCAGGCGGGTCTCGAGCAGCTCAACCGCTCGTTCCCGGCAGTCAGCGGAACCAGCGCGCAGATCATCGTGGTCGCGGCCGACGGCGACTCGATCACCGACGACACGTATCGGGATGACATCGAGGATGCGGTCGCCGAACTCGCCGATCTCGACGACTCCGTGCTCTCGGCCACCTCGCCGTTCGACGAGATGGTCAGCGGCATGATCAACGACGACGAGACCGCCGGGATCATCCGCCTGCAGTTCGACGGCCAGGCGAGCGACGTCTCGGACGCGACGCAGGACGACCTCCGAGCCGTCGTCGCCGACCTCGCAGGCGAGCTCCCGGCCGGCTCCCAGACCGCGCTCGGCGGCGACCTCTTCGCGACGTCCATCCCCGGCGTGACCCTCACCGAGGCGGTCGGGCTGCTGATCGCTCTGCTGGTGCTGATCGTCACGTTCCGCTCGTTCGTCGTCGCGGGGCTGCCGCTCCTCACGGCCATCCTCGGCGTGGGCATCTCGATGGCGGGCATCTTCGCCGCCACCGCCTTCGCCACGGTCTCATCGACCACTCCCCTGCTCGCCCTCATGCTCGGACTCGCGGTCGGCATCGACTATGCGCTGTTCATCATGGCAAGGCACCAGGACCAGGTCCGCGAGGGCGTCGACCCCGAGGAGTCGACGGCCCGCGCGGTGGGCACCGCCGGCTCCGCCGTGGTGTTCGCCGGCGTCACGGTGCTGATCGCACTGATCGGACTCGGCTTCGCCGGCATCCCGTTCCTGACGACGATGGGCATCGCCGCATCCGCCGCGGTCGCCGTCGCCGTGGCGATCGCCGTGACCCTCACCCCCGCACTGCTCGGCTTCATGAAGGGCCGCGTAGCCGGACGCCCGCGCAAGGCGCCGAAGGCGAAGGAGGGCAAGCCCGCTCCTGCCCCGCGTCGACGGTTCAGCGAGCGCTGGGTGACCGGTGTGACCAAGCGTCCGATCCTCGTCTCTCTCGCCGTCGTGATCGGACTCGGCATCGTCGCGGTGCCGGCACTGAGCCTGAACCTCGCCCTGCCCAACGCCGGTGTGCTCCCGAAGGACTCCGAGGCCCGACAGAGCTACGACCTCGTCGGCGAGGAGTTCGGCCCCGGCTTCAACGGCCCCCTGATCCTCACCGGCACCATCGTCACCTCCACCGACCCACTGACCCTGATGGATGACCTCGGTGATGCGGTCGCGAAGATCGACGGGGTCAAAGAGGTCGCCCTCTCGACCCCGAACGAGACCGCTGACACCGGCATCGTGCAGATCATCCCCGAGACAGCCGCCGACGACCCTGCGACCGCGGATCTTGTGCGCGAACTCCGATCCCACCACGACGAGTGGCTCGACGAGTTCGGCATCGATCTGAAGGTCACCGGGTTCACGGCCGTGGGCATCGACATCTCCGACCAGCTCGGCAATGCCCTGCTGCCGTTCGGCATCTTCGTGATCGGTCTCTCGCTGATCCTGCTGACGATCGTGTTCCGCTCGCTCTGGGTGCCGATCACGGCTGCAGCCGGCTACCTGCTCTCGATCGTCGCCGGATTCGGCATCGTGGGAGCGGTGTTCGAATGGGGCTGGTTCGCCGACGCGCTGCACGTCGCGAAGGTCGGGCCCATCATCAGCTTCATGCCGATCATCCTGATGGGCGTGCTGTTCGGACTCGCGATGGACTACCAGGTCTTCCTCGTCTCGCGGATGCGCGAAGACTTCGTGCACGACCCCGAGGGCAGGAGCCCCGATCGAGCGACCCGCCGCGCCGCTGCGCTGCGTGCTGTGCGCACCGGCTTCACGGGCTCGGCCAAGGTCGTCACCGCGGCGGGGCTGATCATGTTCGCCGTGTTCGTGGCCTTCGTCCCCGAGGGCGACTCGTCGCTCAAGCCGATCGCGCTGGGTCTCGCGGCGGGCATCGCGATCGATGCGTTCCTCGTGCGTATGACGCTGATCCCCGCGCTCATGGCGATCCTCGGCGAGCGCGCCTGGGAGATCCCTGCCTGGCTGGAGAAGATCCTGCCCAGCGTCGACATCGAGGGCGAAGCGGTCGAGCGCGAACGGCACCTGGCCGCGTGGCCGGGAGATGATTCGGTCGTGGCCGCCGATGACCTCGTGCTCGCGGATGCCGGCATCGACCGGCTCCACATCCGACTCGCTCCGGGCGCTGCCGCCGTGCTGACCGGTTCCTCGGCCGGCGCGCTCCGCGCCCTTTCGCTGGCGATCGCCGGGCGCGTGACGCCCGACGACGGCCGCCTCAGAGTGGCCGGGCATCTGCTCCCCGGGCGGGCCGCCTGGGTGCGCTCGCACGTCGGCGCGGTGGTGGCCGCGGACAGCGGAAGCCTGTCCGCCGACCTGTCTGAGGCGCTGCGCGGACGTCCTGCTCTCGTGGTGATCGACGGCGTCGACCGTCTCTCCCGCCCCGAGCGCGACCAGCTCGCCGCCCGTCTGCGCGACGCCCGCAGCTCGACAGCGGTGCTGCTCACCGCACTCTCTCCCGAGATCGCCTTCGATGTGCTCGCGGATGCCGGGCGCAGCCCCGCCGACGTGATCGACATCGATGCACCCGCCGCACTCGCTTCCGCGCCTCACGGCGCGGACGAATCCTCCGAATCGACCGAGGTGAACGCATGACCCTCCCCATCGAGCGCGCCCGTTCGCGCAAGCCCATCACCTGGCTGACCATCCTCGGCATCCTGCTGCTGCCGGCTGCGGTCGGCGGCATCCTCGTCGCCGCGCTGCAGAACCCGACCGAGCGCCTGGACTCGATGACCGCCGCAATCGTCAACCTCGACGAACCGGTCGAGATCGACGGCCAGCTCACCCCGCTCGGTCGCCAGCTCGCGTCGGGGCTCGTCGAGGGCTCCGACGAGCTCGACTCGAACCTCACCTGGGTCATCTCGAACGAGGACGACGCGGCCGAGGGGCTCGCGGACGGCTCGTACCAGGCGGTCATCACGATCCCCGAGGAGTTCTCGGCGACAGCGACCTCTGCAGGTCAGGCGATCTCTGACGGCGGAGGCGAGGCCGAGCAGGCGACGATCCAGGTCACGACACCCGACGACGGCCTGGTCGCCGACGACCTGATCACCAGCCAGATCGCGAACGTCGCGGCCTCGAGCATGGGCACGCTGCTGTCGGAGGCGACGACCGAGAACATCCTCGTCGGCTTCACCACCATCGGCGACCAGATCGGCGACGCCGCAGACGGTGCCGTGCAGCTCGCCACGGGAGCACGGGATGCCGCGACCGGAGCCGCGGCGATCCCGGACGGCGCCACCCAGTTGGCATCCGGGGCTGCCGAGTTGGGCACGGGTGCCTCGTCGCTCGCATCCGGTCTCGACACGCTCGCCTCGAAGACCCGGGAGGCCGCCGGCGGAGCCACGACACTCGGTCAGGGCCTCACCGCAGGCGCGGCGGAGTTGCAGAGCCGCGCGGCCGGCACGCAACAGGTCGCAACCGGTTCCGCGGGCGTCGCCGCGGGCCTGAACAAGCTCTCGAGCGAGTGCGTGGCGAGTGGGGCGGCTCAGGCCTACTGCGACCAGATCGCCGCGCTGTCGGCCGGCGCGACGCAGACGGATGCCGGAGTACAGCAGCTCGCCGCTCTGCCGTCCACCATCGCCACCCAGATGGGCCAGGCCGGCGCCGGCGCGACCACCCTCGCCGACGGCCTCAACCAGCTCGCGTCGCAAGGTCTCGACGAATCGGCCGCCGGTGCACGTGCGCTGTCGAGCGGAGCGGGTCAGCTCTCCAGCGGAGCGACCGAGCTCGCGACCGGCGCCACTGAGCTCTCGACCGGACTCGACACTCTCGCAACCGGCACCGGCGACCTCGCCGGCGGTCTGCGCACGGCAGCCGACTCGCTCCCCTCGTTCAGCGATTCGGAGTCGACCTCGCTCGCCTCCGTGATCGCCGACCCTGTCGCATCGAAGGGTGCCGACGGAGCAACGATCTTCGGCCCCACCGCCATCCCGCTGCTTGCCGCGGTCGTGCTGTGGTTCGGCGGTCTCGCCTCGTTCCTCGTCATGCGCGCCCACACCGCCCGCACCCTGACGTCGCGTCGATCGTCCGCCGGACTCGCTCTGCGCGCCTTCGCACCCGCCGCCGCCATCGGTGCAGCCCAGGGTCTGCTGGTGTCGCTGATCGTGCAGATCGTGGCGAGCTACGACGCCGGCACCTGGTGGGCGTTCGCCGGCATCGCCGTGCTCGCGGGCATCGTGTTCGCGGCCGTCAACCAGGCTTTGGTGGCGGTGTTCGGCGGCATCGGTCGCTGGATCAGCGCGCTCGTCGGCGTCCTCGCCATCGCGACGGGTCTGATCTCGACGGTGCCGGGATGGCTCGCCGACCTCGGAGCTGCCCTCCCGACCGCACCCGCCTTCACCGGCCTCATCGCCGCGACCGGAGGCGCCGCCGCAGGACTCGTCGTCTGGGGTGTGCTGTCGCTCGTCGCCACCACAGTGGCGGTGGCGCTGCGTCGCACCACCTCGGCCAAGGCGGCACTCGCGACCGCCTGAGCATCCGATCCGATCGTCACTCGGGCACAGGTTCAGACCTCGCCCGAGCACGGTTTCGGACGCCACCCGCTGACTCGCCGCGCATCGTCCTCGATGCGCGGCGAGTCGCGTGTCCGCTCCGAATCCGTGCCCGCCAGGCAGGAGACGGTATTCAGTCATCCCCTGACGCACGTACGATCAGGAGATGCGCCCCTTCATGTCCTCGCCCACCCAGCTGGCTTCGCTGGAAGGGCAGCAGTACCTCGTGCTGCGCCCGACGAGGGCCGTCTCCGATGTCTACCGCGCCGAGCAGAGGTCTGCACTCGGCCGGATGGATGCACCGCATCCGCACACCGAGCACGTCACGCTCCGCGCCTTCCACGAGCCCGAACGGCGCGACGAGGTGCTCTCACTCATCCGCGAATGGGCAGTGGCGCAGCGCCCGATCGAGGTCGTCGCCGAGGCCGTCGACGTGTTCCCGACGCCGTGGCAGATCGTGATCCTGCGGCTGACGCGCACGCCCTCCCTCGTCTCCGCCTACGCGAACCTCAGCGCCGCGCTCGAGTCCACCGACTTCCGTCGCCTCGACGAGCGCAGCACGGAGGAGTGGACGTTCCACCTCTCGGTGATCTATGCGAAGACCCTGTCGGTCGCGGCCTGGACCGAGCTGTCGCACAAGTCACGCCGCTCGCTCAGCAAGCGCCCCGCAGAGACCATCTCCGAAGCGGAGTTCGTCTGGTACGAGAACGGCGTCGAGCACTCCGAGGTGATCCCGTTCGGACTGCGTTCGTTCCGCTGACGCGGGATCAGCCGGTGCCCGGTCAGGCGACCTAGCTGAGGCCCGAGTAGGCGTGCAGCCCCTTGAAGAACACGTTGACGATCGTGAAGTTGAAGAGCACGGCCGAGAAGCCGACGATCGCCAGCCAGGCCGAGGGGTTGCCGCGCCAGCCGCGCGTCGCACGGGCGTGGATGTATCCGGCGTAGAGCACCCAGATGACGAACGTCCAGGTCTCTTTGACGTCGAAGCCCCAGAAGCGGCTCCAGGCGTAGTAGGCCCAGATGGATCCGGCGATGAGCGTGAACGTCCAGAGGATGAACCCGATGATCGTGAACCGGTATGCCATGCTCTCGAGGCGGTCCGCTCCGGGGAACGTGCGCAGGAAACCGGGGCCGGTCTTCTCGGCGCCCTCGGAGATCAGGCGCTCACGGCGGGACTGCATCAGCTGGATCACCGAGAGTGAGAACGCGAGAGCGAAGAACGCGGTGCCCAGCGACGCGACGAAGACGTGGATCACGAGCCACACGCTCTTGAGCGGGTCCATCAGCGGTGACACGTCGACGTAGAAGTTCGTGGCGGCGAGACCGAGGAGGATCACGACGAGGCCTGTGATGAACGTGCCGAGGAAGCGCAGGTCGATGCGCGTCAGCACCACGAGGAACACCGCGACGATCAGGAGCGTGCCCATCATCGCGAACTCGTACAGGTTCGCCCACGGCACGCGGCCGGCGGCGAAGCCCCGGGTGAGCGTCGCCGCGAGGTGGAAGACGAATGCCAGGACGGTCAGCGAGGTGCCGATCCGGGCCATCACGAATCGCTGCGGAGCGGCGTCGGAGTCGGATGCCGCAGAGCCGCCCTTCGCGGCCTTGCCCCCGTGCGCTGCAGCGCCGGCGCCGACGAGTTCGAACTCGCGAACGCTCGCAGAGTCGGCCGACAGCTGCGACCGGCGGGCGAGGTCGAAGGCGAAGGCCACGAAGGCCGCCGCATAGATCGCGATCGCCGTCCAGAGCAGGATCGGCGAGATCACTTCGAGATCGAACATGGTGTCAGTCTACTTTCGGGTGTCGGATGCGGGGCGGTCGGGGTCGCCCTCGGATTCGGTCTCAGGTGCCGTGCCAGGCTCGATCCCTGGCTCCTCGGAAAGAGCCGCGGAATCGGCGGAGTGAGCCGCGGGCTTGTCGGAATCCTCGGGCACATCGGCTTCTTCGGGCTCGGGCACAGCCGTGGTGACTCCCGCCGCGTCGAGCAGTCGGGCGTGACCGGCCACGAGGTCGTCGACGGCCGTTGCGAGCGTCGGATCCTCACCCCGGGCGAGACCGGCGTACTCGATCGAGACGGCGCCGTCGGCAGCCGTCGCCTTGACCCACACGCGGCGGCGCGGGATGAACAGCGCGAGCATCAGGCCGCCGAGGGCGAGCAGCGCGAAGCCGAGCACCCAGGGCCCGGAGGCATCGCGGTGGATCTGCAGCGAGGCGAAGCGCTTGACCGACTGCGAGGCGTCTGTGGCCCCCGCCGGGGATTCGTCCTCGAATGTGACTGTTCCCATGCCGTTCGGCAGGTCGGCGGTCTGGCCCGGGGTCAGCTCGATCGACTCGAGGTCGGTCGTTCGGCCCGTGACCTTCGTCATGCCGGTCGTGTCGAGCACGTAGACCGACCGCGGGATGCCCTCGTTGATGCCGAGGTCGCCGGTGTAGACATCGAGCGTCAGGGTCGGGTTCGTCAGCTCCGGGAAGCCCGAGACGAAGGCGCCCGTGTCGAGCGCCGCTGTGGTCGGGTAGAAGAAGCCGACCAGGCCGATCTGCTCGCTGAGGCCGTCGGGGATCTTGATGACGCCCAACGAGGTCATGTTGTTGTCCTGCGGCAGGAACGGCGTGCTGTTCGTGAACACGACGTCGCCGGCGGGGTCTCGCACGGTGACGGTCGGCGCGTAGCCGTTGCCGAGCAGGAAGACGTTGTCGTCGGCGACCCCGAGCGGCTCGTTCACCTTGACCGACCCGGTGCGCTCCTCACCGTTCTCCTGCACCGTGACGTTGGCCGAGAAGTCGCCCGCCTGTCCCGATCCCGGCTCGCCGAAGGGCTGGTACGTCACGTCGAAGCTGTCGAGGCGCATCGAGTACGGCGCGAGTGCCCCGTCGCTCACGAAGCGTCCGCGGTTCATCGAGTCGTAGTCGAGCAGGGTGTTCGCGAAGGTCTCGCCCTCGACCAGCACGCGCTGACCCGTGTAGGCGAATCCGCCGCCGACGCCGACCGTGATCAGCACGCCGACGAGCGCGAGGTGGAAGAGCAGGTTGCCGGTCTCGCGCCAGTACCCGCG
Organism: Microbacterium sp. WCS2018Hpa-23; assembly: GCF_031843845.1. Classification (NCBI taxonomy): domain Bacteria; kingdom Bacillati; phylum Actinomycetota; class Actinomycetes; order Micrococcales; family Microbacteriaceae; genus Microbacterium; species Microbacterium sp. WCS2018Hpa-23. Next base: position 228,140 of record NZ_JAVTIZ010000006.1, on the reverse strand, counting down.
CTCGGCCGAGACCGACGACGATCGCTTGTCGTCGTAACGCTCGACGCGGTACCCGAGTGCCTTGAGCTGCTTCTGCGCGATGTCGATCGACTCGGCGGCCTCGGCCTGAGAATCGGTCGACGTGCGCTCGACCGCGCGGAAGTCGGCGAGCCGCTTCAGACGTGCGGGGGTGCGCGGCGGTCGAGCCTGCAGAGCCTTGGCGTGGTGCTTGATGCGCGGGATGACGCATCCCACGAGCGACGCGAACAGCAGCAGGTAGATCGCCGAGAACCACGGCGACAGGTAGACGTCGAACAGCTTCAGGCCGTCGAGGATCGGGAAGAGATCGGGGTTGTCGCGCTCCCACTGCGTGACGCCGTTGGGGTCGGCCATCCGCTGGGGGAAGATCGAGCCGGGGATCGCCGCGATCGCGAGCACGAGGAGCAGGATCAGCGCGGTGCGCATGGAGGTCAGCTGACGCCAGCCCCATCGCAGCCAGCCCACGAAGCCGAGGCGGGGCTGGGTGATCGACTCTTCGCCGTCGACGTGGTCTGACGGTCGGAGCGGATCGCTCGACCTGTCGGTAGTGCTGCTCACGTCATCCTTCCGATGCGTCTTCTTCTGATCAGAACGGGAGGGGGACACTGCTGATCACCGCCGTCAGTCTCGACATGATGTCGGTCCAGAGCCCGGTAACCATCAGCACGCCGAGGACGATCAGCAGCACGCCGCCGATGATGTTCACGACGCGGATGTGGCGACGGAGGAACCCGATCGTCTTCGTGGCCCACCCGAATCCGAGGGCGACGAGCAGGAACGGGATGCCGAGGCCGAGCGAGTAGGCGAGGCCCAGGAACCCGGCGCGCACCGGGTCGCCGGCGTTGAACGAGAGTGCGATGATCGCGCCGAGGGTGGGTCCCATGCACGGCGCCCATCCGATTCCGAGGGCGACTCCCAGCAGCGGTGCGCCGATGATGCCCACCTTGGAGTCGACGTGGAAGCGGATCTCTCGCTGCGCGAACCCGAAGGCTCCCAGGAAGATCAGGCCCATGACGATGATGAAGGCGCCGAGGATACGGGTGATCAGGTCACCCCAGCGGATGAAGAAGACTCCGAACGTGCCACTGAGCACCGTGTAGAGGATGAAGACGACGGTGAAGCCCAGGATGAAGAGCAGCACACCGAGCACGAGGCGGCTGCGGGCGGGGGACTCGACCGTCGAGACGGCGGTGCCGTCTGCCGTGTTCGCCGCGCGCCGCGGAGCGACCGCTCCCCCGAGGAACCCGAGGTAGCCCGGCACGAGCGGCAGCACGCACGGCGACAGGAAGGAGACGAGGCCGGCGAGCATCGCGACCGGGATCGCGAGCCAGAGGGCTCCCGACCCGATGATGGCTTCGGGGTTCACGCCACTCCCGCGAGACTCACGAGTCCTCCGCGAGCGCGTCCTTGACGAGCGTCGAGAGGATCGACGTACCGTCGATCGGGCCGATGATGCGCGCGGCGACCCTGCCCTGCTTGTCGATCACGAGGGTGGTCGGTGTCGCCTGGATCGGCACGGATGACGCGAAGGCGAGCTTCGCCTCGGCCGTGTCGACGTCGATCAGGCTCGGGTACGTCACGCCGAACTCGGCGGAGAACGCCTTGGCGGTGTCCGCCTGATCGCGGGTGTTGATGCCCAGGAACGCGACGTCATCGCCGCCGTGCTGCTGCCACACGCTCTCGAGGTCTTCCGCCTCCAGGCGGCACGGCGCGCAGCCGGCGTACCAGAAGTTGACGACCGTGACCTTGCCCGCAAGCTCCGAGCTGCTGAAATCCTCGCCGTTCTCGGTGACCCCGCCGAACTCGGTGACGGGCTCTCCCCGATCGGCGACGGGGATCTCGACGATCGCTCCGTCTGCGGCCACGTATCCCGGGTTGTCACCGCTGAGGAACGAGTCGTTCACGGGGTCGGGAGCGCAGGCGCTCAGACCGATGGCAAGCACCGCGGCGAGCGCGGCACCGACCGCGCGGCGGGAAGGCCGGATGCGGGAGGAGCGGCCGCTGCGGATCGGACGAACCGTCGAGGCGAGTGGCACGATTCCCAGTTTACGCGGGGGTTCCTATGCATGGGCCGGACGCCCCCGCCCCTTCGAATCGCGCGAATGACCCCATCCTGATGAGATATCGGGTCAGGTGCGCGATTCGAATGGTTGGGTCAGAGTCGCGCCAGCAGATCGTCCACGCTCGCGCGAAAGCGAGGGCAGGTGGCGATGTCGTGCGAGCGGCATCCCATCGCATGCTCGGTCATCTCGCGCGAACGACGCATGTCCTCCATCCGCCGGTCGAGATCATCGAGATGCCGCTGCAGCACCTCGTGGCGCCCCGCTGCCCCGTCATCGAGAAGCACGGCGATCTGGTCGAGGGTCATACCTGCTGCCTTGCTGCGCTGGATCACCGCGATGCGCACGACGTCGTCCTGTCCGTAGCGGCGGCGACCGGCGCCATCGCGAGCGGGCGTGAGAAGCCCCACGGTCTCCCAGTGCCGCAGCACGTTCGTCGGCAGCTCGAAGCGGGCGGCGACCTCGCCGACGGACCACGGATTCTCGACGCTTGACTTCATGTTGACATGAAGTCACAGACTGGGGACGAACGCAAGCGCGACCCCTCGGAAGGACCCCACATGTACGACGCGATCGTCATCGGCGCAGGCCCCGCCGGCCTGCAGGCGGCACTGACACTCGGGCGGATGCACCGGAGCACCCTCCTTCTCGACTCGGGCGAGTACCGCAACGGCACCGTGCGGCACATGCACAACGTGGTCGCGAACGACGGCACTCCCCCGGCCGAGTTCCGGGCGACGGCCAGGGCGCAGCTCGCCGAGTACTCCGACGTCGAGATCCGCGACATCGGAGCGCAGGCCGTCACTGCGAACGAGGGCGGATACACCGTCCTGCTCGCGGACGGGGATGCGGTCGATGCGCGCCACGTGATCCTGGCTACCGGAGTCGCCGACGACCTTCCGTCCGTCCCGGGGCTGCAGGAGTTGTGGGGCACGAAGGCGTTCAGCTGTCCGTTCTGCGACGGTCACGAGCATGCTGGCCGATCCATCGGCATCCTCGGGCCCGCTCCCCGCGCCGAACACCTCATCGGTCTCCTCGGACGCATCGCCTCGGACATCACCGTCTTCCCCGTCGAGCAGGGATTCTCGACCGAAGAGGCGCAGATGCTCGAGGGGCTGGGTGCCCGCGTCAGCGCCGAGACGGTGATCGCGGTGGCCCCGGACGCCGACGACGTGCGCATCACGACGGAGTCCGGCGAGCAGACCGTCGCCGGCGTCTTCGTGGCAGCAGGTTCCATGCGGCACCGCGCACCCTTCGCCGACCAGCTCGGACTGCAGATGCTTCCGTCGGGATCGATCGAGATCGACGACTTCGGGCGCACCTCACTGCCCGGAGTCTTCGCCGCAGGAGATCTCGCACACCGCGCATCGCTCCCCGGGCCCATGGCCTCGGTGCTGCTGGCCGCCGCGGCAGGTCAGATGGCGGCGGTCGGGGTCATCCAGTCGCTGATGGCGCCCTGACTCCGGGGCCACGTACGGATGGCGGTCAGACCGCTCCGACGTCGACTGCGCCCCCGGTCGCCGCAGGCTCGGCGTAGGCGACCTCGCGCCACACGTCGCCGACGAGCTCGAACGACGTGACGCTCGACAGGGCGCAGCGCCGGGTGCGCGGATCGTGTCGGAGGGGCAGTCCAGCGACCCTGAGGTGCGTGATCCAGATCGGGGCCTGGTGCGACACCATCACGACGTCACCGCCGTTCGCGGCCTGCCAAGCCTCGCCCATCGCGCTCAGCATCCGCTCGGCGATCGACGTGTACGGCTCGCCCCAGCTGGGAAGCGCCGGCTGCCGCAGATGCCACCAATTGAGCGGGTTCATCAACGAGCGCCGCATCTGCGTGCCTTCGAACACGTTGGTCGGCTCGATGATGCGGATGTCGATCTCAGGCACCAGATCGAACCCGGACGCGAACGGCTCCGCCGACTCCTGCGCACGCTCCAACGGAGAGGAGTACAACGCGGAAACCGGACTGTCGAGCGAGGCGACGTGGTCGGCGGCCGCCTGCGCCATCTTCCGACCTGCTCTGCTCAGGTGATAGTCGGGCAGCCGACCGTAGAGCACGCGCTTCGGGTTGTGCACCTCACCGTGGCGGACGAGGTGCAGTCGCGACGCCACCATGTCAGACCTGGCGGTAGCGGGACTCGCCGAAGCCGATGATCAGATAGCCGATGTACGGGAAGACGAACAGCAGGAAGAACGAGAAGAACCCGCCCTTGCCGAACCGCTCGCCGAGCTTGATCGACACGATGATCCCGAAGACGAAACCGACGATGGGGATCAGATAGAGCAGCGCGAGCCAGCCGGACATGCCGGCGATCTTGACGAGGAACACCACGTTCACGATGGGGATGATCGCGAGGATGCCCGGATAGCCGGCCTTCGTGAACACCTTCCACAGGCCGATGACCACGAGGACGTAGAAAACGAGGGCGATCAGGCCCGTCGTGCCGGAGAAGATCGATGCGTAGAGATCCGAGATGCCGTTGGAGTCCATGATGACCCTTTCGCTGGTCGAGCGGCTGTCGTGGCGATCCTACTGACCGATATGCCACCGGCGGAGGAGGCGACACCGCCCGCGTAGAATGGGCGGGTTCATCATTTCCCAGATCAGGAGGAATCCTCCGTGCTTCGCACCCACTCGGCAGGCTCACTGCGAGCCGAGCATATCGGTCAGACCGTCACCCTCTCGGGTTGGGTCGATCGCCGTCGTGATCACGGAGGAGTCGCGTTCATCGATCTTCGGGATGCATCGGGCATCGCCCAGGTCGTCATCCGCGATGAAGAGGTCGCGCACCCGCTGCGCAACGAGTTCGTCCTCCAGGTCACGGGCGAGGTCTCGCGCCGCCCCGAAGGAAACGCGAACCCGAACCTGCCGACCGGCGACATCGAGCTCATCGCGACCGACGTCGTGGTGCTGAACGAGTCCGCTCCGCTGCCGTTCCAGGTGTCGACGGCTGTCGCCGACACCGAGACGGTCGGTGAAGAGGCCCGCCTCAAGTACCGCTACCTCGACCTGCGTCGCCCCGCCGCGGCATCCGCTCTGCGTCTGCGCTCGAACGTCTACAAGGCCGTCCGCGACGTGCTGCACGGCGAGGACTTCACCGAGGTCGAGACCCCGACGCTCACGCGCTCGACGCCCGAGGGCGCCCGCGACTTCGTCGTGCCCGCTCGCCTGCACCCCGGCAGCTGGTACGCCCTGCCGCAGTCGCCGCAGCTGTTCAAGCAGCTGCTCATGGTCGGCGGCGTCGAGAAGTACTACCAGATCGCCCGCTGCTATCGCGATGAGGACTTCCGTGCCGACCGTCAGCCGGAGTTCACGCAGCTCGACATCGAGATGAGCTTCGTCGACCAGGAAGACGTCATCACGCTGATGGAGTCCCTCATCCAGGCGATGTGGAAGACCATCGGCGTCGAGGTGCAGACCCCGCTGCCGCGCATGACCTATGCCGAGGCGATGGCCAAGTACGGCTCCGACAAGCCCGATCTGCGTTTCGGACTCGAGCTCGTCGAGGCGACCGAGTACTTCGCCGAGACTCCGTTCCGCGTCTTCCAGGCCGAGTACGTCGGTGCCGTCGTCATGCCCGGCGGCGCGAGCCAGCCGCGCAAGCAGCTCGACGCGTGGCAGGACTGGGCCAAGCAGCGCGGTGCCCGCGGTCTTGCATACGTCCTCTTCAACGAGGACGGCTCTCTCGGCGGCCCCGCTGCCAAGAACCTGTCCGAGGCCGAGCAGGCAGGTCTCGCGGAGTTCGTCGGCGCGTCCGCCGGCGACTGCGTGTTCTTCGCCGCAGGGTCGACGAAGGAGAGCCGTGCGCTCCTCGGCGCCGCCCGTGTCGAGATCGGCCGTCGTCTCGGCCTGCTGAGCCCCGACGAGTTCGCGTTCACGTGGGTCGTCGACGCACCGATGTTCGAGCCTGCGGCGGATGCCGTCGCATCCGGTGACGTCGCCGTCGGCGCCGGAGCCTGGACGGCCGTGCACCACGCGTTCACCGGCCCGAAGCCGGAGTTCCAGGACACCTTCGACACCGACCCCGGTTCGGCTCTCGCCTATGCGTACGACATCGTGTGCAACGGCTCGGAGCTCGGCGGCGGATCGATCCGCATCCACCGCGAAGACGTGCAGAAGCGCGTGTTCGAGGTCATGGGAATCAGCGACGAGGTGGCCCAGGAGCAGTTCGGCTTCCTGCTCGACGCGTTCAAGTTCGGCGCCCCGCCCCACGGCGGAATCGCGCTCGGCATGGACCGCGTGCTCCAGCACCTCTCGAAGACCGAGTCGATCCGCGACGTCATCGCGTTCCCGAAGTCGGGCAACGGCTTCGACCCGCTGACGGCTGCGCCCGCTCCGATCACGGCCGAGCAGCGCGCCGAGGCCGGCATCGACTTCGAACCCGAGGACGACGAGGCCTGACCCTCGCGACTTGAGGCCCTCTCCTGCGTACGCGGGAGAGGGCCTCTTCGTATGCCCTGCACGGGTCGGATCCGGCGTGCGGGACGGATGCTCAGCGCAGCGACGCGAGCGCCGGCGCGATGTTCTCGTTCCACACGTCGACACCCAGCTTCGCGATGAGGGCGACCACCACGACGAGAAACACGACACGGATGAAGGTCGTTCCGCGCGAGATCGCCATGCGTGAGCCGAGATAGCTGCCGGCGACGTTGGCGACCGCGAGGATTCCACCGAGAAGCCACAGCACCGCGCCGTGCGGGATGAACAGCAGCAGGGCGCCGGTGTTCGTGGCGAGGTTGACGATCTTCGCCTTCGCGCTCGCCTGCAGGAAGTCGTATCCGAGCAGCGCGACGAGCGAGATCACCAGGAAGGTGCCGGTGCCGGGGCCGATCAGACCGTCGTAGAAGCCGATCACGAGCCCCGCGAGGCCCGCCATGATGTGGTGCTTGTGTCCGCTGAAGCGCAGTCGCGTCGCGGCGCCCATCTGCGGGCGGAATGCGGTGAAGAGCGCGACGGCGAGGAGCGCGACCACGATGATCGGCTTGAAGGCTGCTGCGGGGAGCACGGTGGCGACGGCGGCTCCGCCGAAGGATCCGACGAGCGCGATCGCCGCCATCGGCAGAGCGGTGCGGATGTCGGGTTTCGCGCGTCGATAGTAGGTGACGCTGCTCGTCGCGGTGCCGAAGACGGAGGCGAGCTTGTTCGTCGCGAGCGCCTGGATCGGTGAGATGCCGGGGATCAGCAGCAGAGCGGGAAGCTGGAGCAGGCCTCCTCCGCCCACCACGGCGTCGATCCACCCGGCCGCGAACGCCGCCACGACCACGAGGATCAGCGTGCCCCAGGTGAGCTGCTCGAGCCCGAGCACACTGCCGATGTCCATCCGTCCAGGATGTCAGACTGGGCGCATGCTCGACGCTCTCCCGCTGCCCTTCTCCATCGATTCTCGAGCGGGAGTCGCCACGCTGCGCAGAGCCGTCACCGGCGACACGGATGCGATCATCAGGCTGCTCTCGGACGACCCGATCAGCGCCTCGCGCGGCGACGTGGCCTCGGTCGCGGATCACCCCGCCTACGCATCCGCCCTCGACGAGATCCTCGCCGACCGGTCGAACGACCTGCTCGTGGTCGAGCTGGGCGGCGCAGTCGTCGGCACGCTGCAGCTCACGTCGATCCCGGGGATGGCCCGCCGGGGCGCGAAGCGCCTGCTCATCGAGGCCGTGCGCGTCCGCAGCGACCTGCGTTCCGCGGGTATCGGGTCGGCCGTGATGAGGTGGGTGTCGGACGAAGCCGCGCCTGCTCTCGGCACGGCGATGGTGCAGCTCACCTCGGATGCCGCCCGCACCGACGCCCACCGGTTCTACGAGCGGCTCGGCTACGTCGGTTCGCACGTCGGCTTCAAGTACTCGGTGCCGCAGGACTCGGCGCCGCGCGACTGAGCCCCGCTCCGACCAGCCACGACCCGGACACCTCTCGTTCACCAGGCTCGCCGCGAACGGCAACCCTCGGCTCATAGTGTCCTCTCGCAACCCGAATCCGGCTGACAGCGCCGGGCACCGAGAGGACCCTGATGACGAACTTCCACCGCCGCGCGCGCATCGGCGCCGGCATCGCCCTGTTCACCACCGCTGCGCTCGGCCTCACCGCCTGCGCCACGGGCGCGGAGACCCCCGCCGCCGGCAGCGATGCGGTCGACGCCGCAGCCGCGACCTCGGTCGAGGACTTCGGCTCGTTCGCCGAGCTCGAAGAGGCCGCCAAAGCCGAGGGTCAGCTCAACGTCATCGCCCTTCCGCGTGACTGGGCGAACTACGGCGAGATCATCGACCTGTTCGCCGAGAAGTACCCCGAGATCACCATCAACGAGGCGTCCCCCGACGTCTCGAGCGCCGAGGAGATCCAGGCCGCCAAGACGAACGAGGGCCTCGACACCGCACCCGACGTGTTCGACCTCGGACTCACGGTCGCGCTGCAGAACACCGACGTGTTCGCGCCCTACCAGGTGCAGACCTGGGACGAGATCCCCGACGCTCTCAAGGAGCCGACCGGCCTCTTCGTCGGCGACTACGGCGGATACATGTCGATCGGCTACGACTCGTCGAAGTTCGATGCTCCCGAGTCGCTCGACGACCTGAAGGACGCTGCCTACAAGGGCGCCGTCGCCATCAACGGCGACCCGACGCAGGCCGGTGCGGCCTTCGCCGCCGTGGGCCTCGCCACGGTGCAGTCCGACGGCACGCTCGATGACTTCCAGCCGGGTATCGACTTCTTCTCGGAGCTTCAGAAGGCCGGCAACCTGCTCAAGGTCGACGTCACCACCGCGACCGTCGCGAGCGGCGAGACCCCTGTCGTGTTCGACTGGGACTACCTCAACGCCGCGCACTCCACTGACAACGAGAACTGGAAGGTCGTCGTCCTCGACGGCACCGGCTACGCCGGCTACTACAACCAGGCCATCAACAAGGATGCCCCCAACCCCGCAGCCGCACGCCTGTGGCAGGAGTTCCTCTACAGCGATGAGGTGCAGAACCTGTGGCTCAAGGGCGGCGCTCGCCCGGCTCGCATGGAGGCCATGACGGAGGCGGGCACGATCGACGCCGACCTGGCAGCGGCTCTTCCCGAGGTCCCGAGCGAGACCGTCGTCCCGACCGAGGCGCAGTCGACCGACGCCGGCACCCTTCTCGGCGAGAAGTGGGCAGCGGCGGTCCAGTGACCACTGCCACCGCAGCGGGGGCGGATGCCACGGCATCCGCCCCCGTCTCCCCCGCAGCGCACGGCGCTGGGCCCGCGACATCGTCGCGAGCCCAGCGCTCCGCGCCGTCCATCGCGTGGCTCGGTCTGGCGCCGTTCGCCGCGTACGTTCTGCTGTTCCTCGCCGTGCCGACGATCCTCGCGATCGGGTCCGGCTTCTTCACGGAGGACGGCTCGTTCACCTGGTCGAACGTCTCCGCTCTCGGTGATCCCGTCGTCCTCAACACCTTCGCGAACTCCGCCGGGCTGTCGCTGCTGACCGCCGTCGTCGGTGCGATCGTCGGCGCTCTCGTCTGCTATGCCCTGCTCGGCATGAACCCGGACGGGGCGGTGCGCTCGACCGTGGATGCCGCGGCCGGCGTGCTCGCCCAGTTCGGTGGAGTGATGCTCGCGTTCGCGTTCATCGCGACGATCGGCATCCAGGGAGTGGTCACGCTCTTCCTCAAGGACGACCTGGGCGTCGACATCTTCGCGAACGGCACCTGGCTCTACGAGCTCCCAGGGCTCATCCTGCCGTACATCTACTTCCAGATCCCCCTCATGGTGATCACGTTCATGCCTGCCCTCGCCGCCCTCAAGCCGCAGTGGGCCGAGGCGAACCTCACGCTCGGCGGCACACGCTCCAGCTTCTGGCTGCGCATCGGCATCCCGGTGCTCGCACCCTCTTTCCTCGCGAGCCTGCTGCTGCTGTTCGCGAACGCGTTCTCGTCGTACGCCACCGCTGCCGCCCTCGCGAGCCAGGGCGCTCAGATCGTCCCACTGCAGATCCGTGCAGCGCTCACGAGCGAAACCGTGCTCGGCCGCGAGAACCTGGCCGGTGCACTCGCGCTCGGCATGATCGTGATCGTCGGAGTCGTCATGGCCCTGTACTCGATGATCCAGCGACGAGCCGCGAGGTGGCAGTCATGAACCGTCTCGGCCCTTCTCTCGCGACCCGCTGGATCATCGGCATCGCCGTCGGCGCCTTCTTCGCCATCCCGCTGGCCTCGACTTTCCTCTACACGCTGCGCCAGACCGACGGATCCCTCGGCCTCGAGCGGTGGTTCGCGCTGTTCGACCCGGCGAAGTCCGCCGCGATCAAGCCGATCTGGATGGGCCTCGGCAACTCGCTCATCCTCGCCGTGGTCACGGTCGCGATCGTGCTCCTGCTGCTCGCACCGACGATGATCCTGGTGAACCTCCGCTTCGCGAAGCTCAAGCCGTTCTTCGAGTTCGCCGTGCTGCTGCCGATCTCGATCCCCGCGATCGTGCTCGTCGTCGGTCTCGCCCCGATCTACCTGCAGATCGGCCGTGCCCTCGGCACGGGCACCTGGACGCTGGCCTTCGCCTACGGCATCACCGTGCTGCCCTTCGCATACCGGTCGATCCAGGCGTCCATCGATGCGGCCGACCTGCGCACCCTCGCGGAGGCCGCTCGCTCACTCGGCGCGAGCTGGCCGACGGTGGTGCTGAAGGTGCTCGCCCCGAACCTCCGCCAGGGTCTGCTCGCGGCCTCGCTCATCTCGATCGCCGTGGTGCTCGGCGAGTTCACGATCGCCTCCCTCCTGAACCGTCAGGTGTTCCAGACGGCCATGGTCGTCGTGCAGAAGCAGGACCCCTATGCTCCTGCGATCTTCACCCTGCTGGCGCTGCTGTTCGTGTTCCTGCTGCTCCTCCTCATCGGCCGCGTCGCTCGCGGCACCGGAAAGGCCCGCTCATGACCCTCCCACAGACCGCCGACAACATGCTCCTCGCCGAGGCGGGCGAAGGCAGACGCGTACAGCTGCAGGGCATCGTGAAGAGCTACTCGGGCAACACCGTGCTGCACGGTGTCGACCTCGACATCGCCCCCGGTGAGTTCGTCTCGCTGCTCGGCCCGTCAGGATGCGGCAAGACGACGCTCCTGCGAGTGCTCGCCGGTCTCGAAGGGCTCGACAGCGGCGCGGTGCTGCTCGACGGCGGAGACGTCTCGCGGGTGCCCACGAACAAGCGCGACATCGGCATGGTGTTCCAGTCGTACTCGCTGTTCCCGCACCTTCGTGTCGCGGAGAACACGGCATTCGGGTTGCGTCGGCGAGGCGTCGGAAAGAGCGAGGCCGCGAAACGCGCGCTCGACGCCCTGGCGCTCGTCGGCCTCACCGACTTCGCTGACCGCTTTCCCCATCAGCTCTCCGGTGGTCAGCAGCAGCGCGTGGCGCTCGCGCGCGCACTCGTGACCGAACCGAAGGTGCTGCTGCTCGACGAGCCGTTGTCGGCACTCGACGCGAAGGTGCGCGTGCAGCTGCGTGATGAGATCCGCCGCATTCAGCTGAGGCTCGGCATCACCACCGTGTTCGTCACCCACGACCAGGAGGAAGCCCTCGCGGTCTCCGACAGGATCGCCGTGATGAACTCGGGTCGTATCGAGCAGATCGGCACCCCCGAGCAGCTCTACACGACGCCGTCCACCGCCGGGGTCGCCGCGTTCGTCGGCCTGTCGAGCGTCGTCTCGGGCGTCGCCGAGGGCGACCATGTCGTGGTGTGGGGCCAGAAGCTGCCCCTGCAGTCTCCCGCCGACGGACCGGTCGACGTGTACCTGCGCCCCGAGAACGTGCACTTCGCGTCCGAGGCGGATGCCGCGACCGACGCACTCGTGCAGGAGAGCACGTTCCTGGGCAGCATGCGGCGTACACTCGTCCGCACGGAATCCGGTGAGCTGGTGCGTCTGCAGCACTCCCCCGGCATCCACCCGGCGTTCGGTGATCGAGTGCGCATCGCCGTGGCGCCCGAGCCCGTGGCCGTGCATCCTCGGGGCTGAGTCGCCCTCTAGCCCCGGGCCAGTACTCCGGGATACCGTGATCGTCGAGGGCGTCACTCCCTCGATCCGTCAGAGAAAGGACGCCTCATGGCAGGCAAGTTCGAGCTGTACACCGACAAGTCCGGCGAGTACCGGTTCCGACTCAAGTCCGGAAACGGCGAGGTCATCGCGATCAGCGAGGGCTACTCCTCGAAGTCCGCGGCGTTGAACGGCATCGACTCCGTCCGCCGCAACGCTGCGGATGCCGAGGTCGTCGAGGCCTGACGCCCCACCCTCTGCTTCATACGAAGACCCCCTCCCGCTGATTCAGCGGGAGGGGGTCTTCGTATGAAGCAGGTCGTGCGACCGCGAAACTCAGAGCACCCGGGCCAGGAAGTCCTGCGTACGCGGATGCTGCGGGTTGGCGAGCACCTCGCGCGGGTCGCCCTCTTCGACGATGTGGCCGCCGTCCATGAAGATCAGACGCGATCCGACCTCGCGGGCAAAACCCATCTCGTGCGTGACGACGAGCATCGTCATTCCCTCATCGGCGAGCGAGCGCATCACCTGCAGCACCTCGCCGACCAGTTCGGGGTCGAGCGCAGACGTCGGTTCGTCGAACAGCATCATGTCGGGGTTCATGCAGAGTGCCCGCGCGATCGCGACGCGCTGCTGCTGACCACCCGAGAGGTGACCGGGGAAAGCATCCGCCTTCTCGGCGAGTCCCACGCGACCGAGCATCTCCTTCGCGACTCGCTCGGCCTCGGCCTTGGAGCGCTTCTTCACGCGCTGCTGCGCGATCATGAGGTTGCCCATCACGTCGAGGTGCGGGAACAGGTTGAAGCTCTGGAACACCATGCCGATGCGGGTGCGCACGCGGTCGATGTCGACGTCCGGATCGGTGATGTCGATGCCCTCGATGAGCACCTTGCCGCCGGTGGGCTCCTCAAGCAGGTTCACCGAGCGCAGCAGCGTCGACTTTCCGGATCCCGACGGGCCGATGATGCACACCACCTCGCCCTTTGTGACAGTGAGGTCGATGCCCTTGAGCACCTCGTTGTCGCCGAAGCTCTTCACGAGCCCCTGCAGGTCGATCGCGGGCGCGTGGACGTCAATCAGATCGGTGATCATCGCTGCCTCGACATCCTTCGTTCCAGGTACGCACTGAAGCGCGTGAGGGGGATCGTGACGATCAGGTAAAGCGCCGCGGCCATGATCAGCGGCGTGCCGTTCGCGTTCTGCGTGCTCGCGTCACGGGCGAAGTTCGTCAGCTCCTTCGACCAGATGAAGGATCCCGCGACGAAGAGCAGCGAGGTGTCCTTCAGCAGCAGCACGAACTCGTTGGTCAGCGGCGGGATGATGATGCGGAATCCCTGCGGGACCACGATCCAGAAGGTGGTCTTCATGGGAGACATGCCGAGAGAGCGAGCCGCCTCCGTCTGTCCCTTCGGCACCGCCTGGATGCCCGCCCGGATGGTCTCGGCCATGTAGGCCGATGCCACCAGGATCAGACCGATCAGTCCGAGCACCACCGGCCCGCCGAGCTTCGTTCCCGGCACGCCGAGTCCGATCGGCAGGATGAAGGCGATGGCGAAGATCGTGAGGATCGCGGGAAGCCCGCGGAACAGCTCGATCCACGCCGTCGCGATCCATCGGAAGGGCCCGATGCTCGACAGCTTCAGCAACGCCAGCACGACGCCGAGCAGCAGGCCGCCGGCGAACGCGACGGCCGTGAACCACAGCGTGTTCACGAGCGCGGTCGTGATGATGCCCGGGAGCATCTTCGCGGCGATCTCCGGATTGAAGTACAGCTGCGCGATACGCGACCAGTCGGTGCTGACGATCAGCCATACAGCGACCGCGATCAGCACCACATAAACGGTGTACCGGTACAGCTTGCTCTTCGTGGTGCGCCTCAACGCCATTGTCAAGGTCTCCCTGCTCTACCTGGCTCGCCGATTACTTCGCGGTGAAGTAGGTGTCGTAGATGGTCTGGTAGTCGCCGCTGTCGCGCAGATCCTGCAGCGCGCCGTCGATCGCCTCGCGCAGCGCGTCCTTCTCGCCCTTCGCATACGCGAAGCCGTAGGACTCGCCCGTCTCGTACTCCTCGACGATCTTGTACGCGCTGTCGGCCTTCTCGTGCTCGAGGTTCACCGGCTGGTCCTGCAGGATCGCGTCGATCTGACCTGCCTGCATGGCGGGCCACAGCTCACCGTCGGAGGGGTACTGCACGAGCTGCGCGCCCTCGGCGTTCTCGCTCGCGTACGCTTCACCGGTCGTGCCCTGCTGCACGCCGACGTTCTTGCCCGACAGGTCGTCGATCGACTCGATGCCGGAGTCCGTGCGGACCAGCAGAGACTGCAGCGAGTCGTAGTACGGCTCGGAGAAGTCGATGTTCGCCTTGCGCTCGTCGGTGATCGTCATCGCCGAGGCGCCGATGTCGCACTGGCCGGCGGCGAGAGTCGTGCCCGACTGCAGAGCGTCGAAGCCGACATCCTGCACCGCGAGCTTGAGGTCGAGCTCCTTCGCGATCGCGTCAAGCAGGTCGATGTCGAAGCCGGTGTAGCCGGTGCCGTTGTCGCCGCCCTCGAACTCGAACGGAGCGTAGGGGATGTCGGAGCAGACCGTCAGCGTGCCGGCCTCGATGAGGTCGTACTCGTCGCCCGCCGCCGGCTCACCGGATCCGGCACCTGCCCCGGTCGCACAGCCTGCGAGGGCGAGGGTGGCGGTCGCGGCGAGCGCGATCCCGGCGATGATGTTGCGACGCTGCATGTCAGCTCCTGAAGGACGAGGGTGTGTTTCCCACGGACGGGTAGGAGAACATCTAAACATGCGCCACGCGGCCGAACGTGCCGCCAGCCGCCCTCAGCGGATCACATTTGTGTTGCAAGTGTGACCGAATATGACAGCCGTGTTACAGGTCAGACCTCGAAGTCCACAGCGGCACGCGAAGCGACCACCGACCGCACGTAGGCGACGACCTCTTCGTGCGCCGGATGCACCTGGTACTCCTCCAGCGCGGCGATCGAGTCGAAGTCCGCGACGAGGGTGACATCCCAGTTGATGTCGGGATAGGCGGCGTTCGCGCCCGCCGAGATCGAGCGCAGCTGCGGCACGACGCCGTCGAGGGCGTTCAGTCGACGGGCGACCTCTGCGGCCTGCTCGGCGCGCTCACCGGCATCCTCTGCGGCCAGCTTCCAGCTGACGACGTGACGGATCATCGCGAGTCCTTTCCCAGCGCGTCCTCCTGGACGGCCTCTTCGAGAGCCTCACGCAGCCGGTCGGCGGACAGCCGCCAGTGCGCGTGCAGGTCACCGTCGATCAGCACGACGGGAATCTTCTCCCACCAGAGCTCGTAGAGTGCGGGGTCGTCCTGGATGGACGCCTCGACGATCTCGATGCGCTCGGCCGCGGCATCCGGAAGCTCGGCGACCACCGCATCGATGATCTCGGAGGCGACGTCGCACAGATGGCAGTCGGGCTTGCCGATGAGGGTCAGCGTGGTCACGCCGACGGTACCTCGACATCGCGACCCTGCGCGATCCACTCGCCCGTTCCGCCTTCGACGTTCGTCGCGTCGTAGCCGCGGGACTCGAGCGCCTCGACGACGCGAGCCGACCGGCCGCCCGCCTGGCAGATCACGTCGAACGACTCCGACGGAAGCTCTTCGAGCCGGTTGCCGATCTCGGACATCGGGATGTTGACGGCTCCCGGGACATGACCCCTGGCGAACTCGTCGACCTCGCGGACATCGATGAGCGGGGTGTTCGAGCGCTCAGCGAGCTCGGTGACGGTGATCGACTTCATGGCATGCTCCTGCGACGAGTGGGAAACCGGGGGTAGAGACACAAAGCGCCCGTCCGGAGACAGGCGCTCGTGTCTGGTCGCTTACTTCTTGTTGCGACGCTGGTGGCGAGTCTTACGAAGCAGCTTGCGGTGCTTCTTCTTCGCCATGCGCTTGCGGCGCTTCTTGATGACAGAACCCACGGAAACCTCACTAAGTCAGTGGCTGGGTGTCGTCGGTGACGGACACCCGGGTACGGGCACGGAAAAATGCCTCGGATCAGTCTAGCAAATCGTGGAGCTCCTGCTGCACGCCTCTGCGAGACCGTCGCCGAGGGGTCAGCCCACGTCGGCGATGGGCCGCTGCAGCGCGTCGGCGACCGCGGACTCCGGAACCCGGAAGCTGCGACCGAAGCGGATGGCAGGCAGCTCCCCAGCGTGCACCATCCGATAGACGGTCATCTTCGACACGCGCATGAGCTCGGCGACCTCAGCCACCGTAAGGAACCGGACATCAGGAACCTCGGGCATCCCACGTACCCCTTTCTCGATTGTGCACACTCTATGGGGAACCTGGGACGCGTGTAAACCCATGTGGCCTGTGTGATCAGTGAGGATCAGCGAGGATCAGCCACGGTCGCGACAGGCGCAGAGCGGTACTCCGACCAGGACTCAGTCGGACTTCCGGGCCCTCGCGACCCGCTCACGCGCCTCGCGCAGCGCCTGTCGCTCGACCTTGTGCGCCGTCCTCAGCGCCTTCTCGGCTTCGCGCACGGCCTTCTGCGCCTCCTTGAGACGGCGGTCACCTGCAAGTTCGGCCGGGTCGAGCACGATCCAATCGGTGGCGGGTTCGCGCGCAGCTCCATGACCGAGAGAGTCGATGTACGAGGAGACTCCGTCGAGGACGCGTTCCATGCCGAACCGGAAGGGATCGTCGGGAGACGTGAAGACTCCGGCGTCGATGGCGCGGCGGAGGGCGGGGAACTCGTCAGCAGTGATCACCCGGTCGTACAGCTCGGATTCGCGCATCGCCACCTCGTCGGGCGAGAGACCACTGCTGCGGGACTGCTCGGTGTATCCGGCCTGCACGATGCCGCACCACCGCGCGTTCCCGGTCACCGCGAGCGCCACGGCCACACGCTCCTCCGCGGAGAGCGGGGTCTCTTCGAGCGCCTCCAGACTCGCATCCAGCCATGCGGAGCTGTGGGGAGTGATCGGCGAGCCGTTGATCGGCAGCGACAGCATCCACGGGTGGCGCTGGTAGAGGAGCACCTGCTCGGCGTACAGCGCGAGCAGTCGGTCCCGCCAATGGCTGTGCTCGCGGATGGATTCCGGGGGCAGCCCGGTGGCCTGCTCCTGCATGAGAAGCAGAAGGTCGTCCTTCGCGCTGACGTAGCGGTAGAGCGACATCGGAGTGAAGCCGAGGGCCGCCGCCACGGCGGCCATCGACACGGCACCGATCCCGTCTGCGTCGGCCAGCTCGACAGCGGCGTCCACGATCCGCTCCACGCTCATCTCGCGCTTGGGGCCGCGCTGCGGGTTCGCGGCGACTCCCCAGGCGAGGGCGATGCCGCGCGGCAGCTCCGGGGGCTCGTTCTGGGTCATCCGATCATCTTACTTCTGTATATTGCATAAACAGTGTGTTACCGTCATACACAGTTGCGTACGGCGCACACAGTTCCACTCGGGGACAGTTGCGATCAGAGAGGAACGGACGATGGATCAGGCGGTTGAAGTACGAGGGCTGAGCAAGGCCTTCGACAAGAAGCGAGTCGTCGACGACCTCGACTTCTCAGTCTCTCGAGGTGAGGTCTTCGCTCTGCTGGGGCCGAACGGGGCGGGCAAGACGACCACGATCAACATCCTCACGACGCTGACTGCGGCAGACGCGGGCACGGCGCACGTGGCCGGATTCGACACGAGGACCCACCCTTCCGAGGTCCAGCGGAGGATCAGCCTCACGGGACAGTCCGCCGCGGTCGACGACGCCCTGACCGGAATGGAGAACGTCGTGATGTTCGCGCGCCTGTCGGGTCTCGGCCGAACCGACGCGGCACGACGAGCCACCGAGCTCATCTCGCGGTTCGATCTGGCGGAGGCCTCGGCGCGCGCGGTGCGCACCTTCTCCGGCGGAATGCGACGCCGCCTCGACCTCGCCCTGAGCTTCGTCGTCACCCCGGAGGTGCTGTTCCTCGACGAGCCGACCACCGGTCTCGACACTCGCAGTCGACGCGACCTGTGGGATCTCATCCGCACCCTCTCCGCTGCGGGGACGACGGTCTTCCTCACCACCCAGTACCTGGAGGAGGCCGACCAACTCGCCGACCGGATCGCAGTGCTGCACGACGGACGGATCGCTGCTCTCGGCACACCGGCCGAACTCAAGGCCCGCGTCGGCGGCGACACCGTGGAACTGCACGACGACCGCGGGAACCTCCTCCGAGAGATACCCACCGACGGCAGCGTCGCCGATCTCCGCCGAGCACTCGACCTGCTCGACCAGGACGGCGAAGACGGTGTCGTGACTCTTCGACGCCCGACCCTCGACGACGTCTTCCTCGCCGTCACGACATCGAGCGCCACCAAGGAGCACGCATGAACGCCGCAGTCGCAGTCACGGTCGCTCCCTCATCACCTCCGGCGCCACGGCCACGGCTCCGTGGACTGACCGCCGAGAGCGTCTTCGTGGGACGGAGCCTTCGCCACTCGCTGCGCGACGGCGAATCGCTGCTGATGGCGGTCCTGCTCCCCGTGATGCTCATGCTGATGTTCACGTGGGTCTTCGGCGGGGCGATCGACCCCTCCGGCGACTACGTCGACTATGTGGTGCCCGGCATCATCCTCACATGCGCGGGCTTCGGTGCATCTTCGACAGCCGTATACGTCGCGAACGACATGCGGACGGGCATCATCGACCGCTTCCGAACGATGCCGCTGCGCGCGAGCGCGGTACTCACCGGCCACGTGGTCGCGAGCCTTCTGCGCAACCTCGTCGCGACGGCGATCGTCATCGGGGTCGGCGTCCTGGTCGGCTTCCGGCCCGACGCGTCATTCGCGGAGTGGCTCGCTCTGGCCGGACTCATCGCCCTCTACATCCTCGCGATCACGTACCTGTTCGCGGCGATCGGGCTCGCCGCCGGCTCGCCCGAGGGCGCGAACGGATACGGCTTCATCCTGCTCTTCCTGCCTTACCTGTCCAGCGCCTTCGTCCCGGTCGCGAGCATGCCCTCGTGGCTGCAGCCCGTCGCGGCGAACCAGCCGATCACTCCGATCGTCGATACCATCCGGGGCCTGCTCACGAACGCACCGATGGGAACCGCAGCGTTCTGGGCGGTCGGCTGGTGTCTGGTGATCCTGGCATGCGCGGTGCTGTGGGGAACATGGCTGTTCCGACGTCAGGCTGCGCGACGCTGACACCGCGTGCCGCCGGAACTGCTCCTCGATCTCAGCGGAGACATAGGATGTATGCCGGATCTGCTCAGAATGCTCTGAGATGGTGATCCCACGACTCACGATGGCACCATCCCGAGTCCACGCGGGCTGGGGCCCGCGGCTTCGCCCCTGACGACACGCCCCCCGATCGTCAGGGGCGACGTGTGTCTGCCGTCGGAGTCAGGCGCCGAATCTCTTGAGCGCTGTCTCGACGACGTGCTTCGCGGATGCGGCTGCACGGCCGACGACCTCGGCCGCGTGCGCAGCACTGCCGGTCAGCGGCTGACCCGGGTAGTCGATGTCGGGTGCGTCGTCACCGTAGGCGTCCATCAGGAACGGCACGAGCCAGTCGTCGACGACCCCGAGAGGCTCGACGGCGAGGCTGTAGAAGCGACGCTGACCGTCTTCTCGCACGCTGACGAGCTCGGCCTCACGGAGCACCTTCAGATGCTTGGAGACGGTGGGCTGACTGATGCCCAGATCGGCGACGATCTGGCTGACGCTCGTTCCGGCATCCCCTTCGGTGGTGCGACGCAGGAGGAGCTGGAGGATGTCTCGCCTCGTACCGTCTGCGATCACGTCGAAGATGTCCGTCATGTGATCAGGGTAGTCGTCCCTGGCACGGAGTACCATGACGAAGGCTCGGCGATCGGCGTCGTGCAGCCGCAGAAGGCGGAGCAGGAAGAACGAAGGGGGACGCGATGTCGGGCATCGTTTCGGCGTCGTCCCCTCGACAGCGGCTCCAGAACGCCGCCTCCTGGGGCAAGCACCTGATCACGTCGTCGCCCTCGCGCTTCGCGATCGTGATCTTCGCGCTCCTCATCCTCGTCTTCACCGTGCTGCTCTCGCTGCCGATCGCTTCGGCGTCACGAACCGTCACACCGCTGGCGGACGCGCTGTTCACCGCGGTGTCCACGATCTGCGTCACGGGCCTGTCCACCGTCGACATGGCCACTCACTGGTCGCCGTTCGGTCACGTGCTGATCTTCATCGGCGTCAACATCGGCGCCCTCGGCGTGCTGACCCTCGCGTCGCTGATGGGCATGCTGATCTCCAAGCGGCTCGGGCTCCGCGCCAAGCTCATGGCCGCCGGCGACACGAACCCGATGCGCGCGCACGGCGGCGTGGTCAACGAGAGCCAGACCGTGCGCCTCGGCGAGGTCGGTCAGCTGCTCACCACGGTCGCCGTCTCCGCCCTGATCATCGAGGGCGCGCTCGCCATCCTCCTCTACCCCGCCCTCGTGATGGCCGGAGTCGAACCGATCGCCGCGCTCTGGGAGGCGCCCTACTTCGCCGCGATGGCGTTCACCAACACGGGCTTCGCGCCGAACGCCGGCGGCGTCGCCGTGTTCGCCGACGACTACCTGGTCCTCACGCTGCTGATGGTCGGAGTGTTCCTCGGCAGCATCGGGTTCCCGGTGATCTACACACTCGCGAAGCACGTCTGGCACGTGAAGAAGTGGTCGCTGCACACCAAGCTCACCCTCGTCACCACCGTGCTCCTCTTCGTGCTCGGTGCCGCCGTGTTCCTCATCCTCGAGTACGCGAACCCGAAGACGTTCGGGTCGATGGACGCGGCGGACACCACGTTCCAGGCCTTCTTCCTGTCCGCCATGACGAGATCCGGCGGCTTCAACGTCATCGAGATGGACGACCTGAACGGCTCGTCGCTGCTGGCCGCCAGCATGCTGATGTTCGTCGGCGGCGGCTCTGCATCCACTGCCGGCGGTATCAAGGTCACCACGCTCGCGGTGCTCGCGATCGCCGTGTGGTCCGAGGCGAAGGGACGCCAGTCGGTCGAGGCGTTCGGCCGCCGCATCCCCAGCGACGTCCAGCGGGTCGCACTCAGCGTCGTCGCATGGGGTGCCACGATCGTGGCGCTCTCGACGATCATCATCTCTCAGATCACCAAAGCCGACATCAGCCACGTCCTCTTCGATGTGATCTCGGCCTTCGGCACCGTGGGCCTGTCGACCGGGCTCACCGCGGAGCTCCCGGACTCCGCCTCGTACGTACTGGCGACCACCATCTTCATGGGGCGCGTTGGTACAGTGACTCTCGCCGCGGCGGTCGCCGCGACATCGCGAACGCAGTACTACTCACTGCCCGTGGAAAGGCCGATCGTTGGTTGAAGTCCTCCGGGGCGACGCGCCCGTCCTCGTCATCGGTCTCGGCCGGTTCGGCGCCGCCTGTGCGGGCGAACTCGACCGCCTCGACCGCGAGGTGCTCGCGATCGACGACAACCTCGAGCTCGTGCAGAAGTGGTCGGATCGGGTCACGCACACTGTTCAGGCCGACGCCAAGAACATCGACGCCCTGCGACAGATCGGTGCTCAGGACTTCCAGGTCGCCGTCGTCGCCGTCGGTTCGTCCATCGAGGCGTCGGTGCTGATCACCGCGAACCTCGTCGACCTCAAGGTGCCGCAGATCTGGGCCAAGGCGGTCTCGCAGTCGCACGGCAAGATCCTCGCCCGCGTCGGCGCCAACCACGTCATCTACCCCGAGCGCGAAGCCGGCGAGCGCGTCGCGCACCTCGTCTCGGGTCGGATGCTCGACTTCATCCGCTTCGATGACGACTTCGTGCTGGCCAAGATGTACCCGCCCAAGTTCATCCGCGGCGTCGGTCTGAATGAATCGGGCGTGCGCAGCAAGTACAAGGTCACGGTCGTCGGCGTGAAGAGCCCCGGCAAGCCGTTCCGCTACGCCGAGGCGAACACGATCGTCACCAACCACGACCTCATCATCGTCTCGGGCACCAACAGCGACATCGAGCGCTTCGCCGCACTCGACCGCTGAGCGGCATCCGCTCACTTGTCAGGCGTCGATGTCGAGCGTCAGGTCGACGATGTCATCGATCGTGATGCTCTCGCGGTCCTGAAGGACCTTCTTGATCGGCACGATGTATCCGCCGTCCTTCGGCCAGAGGGCAGTCGTCACCGTGGTGCTCCCGATCGTCACGGATGCCGGGATCATGCCCCATCCGTAGGTGACCACGCTCGCCACATCGCCGATCATCTCGCTCTCGGCCGGCGGCACGGTGACGAAATGGAACGGGGCGGGACCCCGCCGGAACCAGATCGCACCCGAGAACCGCAGCCGCATGTCAGCCTCCGGCCGCCAGTTCCTTCGCGCGGGCGAGGGCCGCGGCAGCAGCGTCAGCGAAGGTGCGGTCGAGGTGCGCGTCCTGCAGCACGGCGACCGCTCGTTCGGTGGTGCCCTTCGGACTCGTGACGCGGCGACGGAGCTCGGCCGGCTCCTCCCCCGACGCATCGAGGAGCGCGGTCGCCCCGATGAATGTCTGCTCCACCATGGTGCGCGCGTCGGTCTCGCTGAATCCCATGTCGACAGCGGCCTTCGTCAGCTCCTCGATCAGCAGGTAGACATAGGCCGGGCCCGAACCCGAGATGGTCGACAGCGCATCGATCTGCGACTCGGGAACCTCGACGACCGCCCCCACGGTCTCGAAGAGGCGGTGCACGAGGGCGAGGTCGTCGGCGGACGCAGATGCCCCCGCGGCGAGACCGGTGACGCCCTTGCCGACCGTCGACGGTGTGTTCGGCATAGACCGGATGACCCGCACGTCGGCGCCGAGGTTGTCGGCGAAGGTCTGGAGGGTGACGCCGGCGGCGATGCTCACGACGATCGCGTCGTCGGCGAGATGAGGTGCGATCTCGCGCAGCAGATCGGGAACCATCGCAGGCTTCACGCCGACCAGCACGATCCCGGCCTTCGCGACCGCGTCCGCGTTGCCGTCGGTGGTCTCGGAGAGGGCGATGCTCCTGACGCCGTCGAGGCCGGCGAATGCCGCCGCCTTCTCGGGAGTGCGGTTCGTGGCCGTGATGCCGCCGTCGACCCGGATGCCGGATGCGACCACCCCGCGGAGGATCGCACCCCCCATCGAACCGGCACCGAGGAACGCGAGAGCGGGAAGAGAGTCAGCCATGTCGTCATCCTACGGCGGGCGCACCCGGCGACAGCGGGCAAGCGGATCTAGACTCGACGCATGAGTGCATCCGGCGGCGGCAAGGCCATTCTCGCGGCGTTCCTGGCGAACCTGGGCATCGCCCTGGCGAAGTTCGTGGCATGGGCACTCTCGGGATCCGCCTCGATGCTCGCCGAGGCGATCCACTCGGTCGCTGACTCCGGCAATCAACTGCTGCTCATGCTGGGCGGCCGCAAGGCCAAGCGAGAGGCCGATCGGGCGCATCCGTTCGGGTACGGCCGGGAGCGCTACGTGTACGCGTTCGTGGTGTCGATCATCCTGTTCTCGGTCGGTGGCCTGTTCGCGATCTACGAGGCGATCGACAAGCTCACGCACCCGCACGAGCTCGATCAGACCTGGTGGTGGCTCCCGATCGTCGTGCTCGTCGTCGCGATCGGGCTCGAGTCGTTCTCGCTGCGCACCGCAGTGAAGGAGAGCAACCTCGTCCGTGACGAGGGCCAGTCCTGGGTGTCGTTCGTCCGGCGCGCGAAGGCACCGGAGCTGCCCGTCGTGCTGCTGGAGGATGTCGGGGCCCTCACGGGACTGACCTTCGCCCTGCTCGGCGTCGGTCTGACCGTGATCACCGGGAACCCGGTCTTCGACGCCCTCGGCACTCTGATGATCGGCATCCTGCTGGTGCTGATCGCCATCGTGCTCGGAGTCGAGACCAAGAGCCTTCTCGTGGGCGAGGGCGCCACGCCCGCCGACCACGACCGCATCGTCGACGCGATCAACGCGGGTGACGAGATCGAGAAGATCATCCACATGAAGACGCTGTATCTCGGGCCCGATGAGCTGATGGTCGCGGCGAAGATCGCACTCAACGCCGACAAGCCGCTGCGCGAAGCGGCGGTCGACATCGACGCGATCGAGGCCCGGATCCGGGAAGCCGTTCCGACTGCCCGCGTCATCTACATCGAACCCGACGTGTACCGACCGTCGCTGGACCCCGAACCGTCCACCGACGTGTTCGTGCTCAAGTCGTCGGACTGACCTCGGCCGCTCGCTGTCGCCTCAACGGCGCTGCTCGAAGAAGTCCCTCAGCAGAGCGGTGGCGGCCTCTGCCTCGATTCCTGCGATGACCTCCGCCCGGTAGGGGAGGCGCCGGTCGCGGAGCACGTCGTACATGGATCCTGCCGCACCCGCCTTCTCATCCCAGGCGCCGAACACGACGCGCCCGATTCGGGCCTGCAGGATCGCCCCCGCGCACATGACGCAGGGTTCCAGCGTCACCACGAGAGTGTGGCCGTCGAGATTCCAGGAACCGACGGATGCTGCCGCCGCACGCAGCGCCTCGACCTCGGCGTGCCCTGTCGGATCGTGCGTCGCCTCGCGGTTGTTGCGGCCCTCGGCCACGATTCGGCCCTCGATGTCGAGCACCACGGCGCCGACGGGGATCTCGGACGCCGCCGCGGCTTCGGCCGCGAGCTCGAGCGCGCGGCCCATCGCGATCTCGTCGGCGGCGGTCATGCGTCGAGCCTACCGACAGCGCGCCCGCCCTCGTCGGGCGCCTCCCCCGCATCCGATGTCGTGCGGGAGCGTCCGGCGCATTAGCCTGTATCCATGCGTGTCCACGTCGCCGACCACCCTCTCGTCACTCACAAGCTGTCGGTCCTGCGCGACCACCGCACATCGTCGCCCGTCTTCCGCCAGCTGACCGAGGAGCTCGTCACCCTCCTCGCGTACGAGGCGACGCGCAACGTGAAGGTCAGCCCGATCGAGATCACCACTCCGGTGACGACGACGATGGGCGTGAAGATCTCCGAGCCACGCCCGATCGTGGTGCCGATCCTGCGCGCAGGCCTGGGCATGCTCGAGGGTCTCGTCAAGCTGCTGCCGACCGCAGAGGTCGGGTTCCTCGGAATGGTTCGTGACGAGACGACGTTCGAGCCGACGACCTACGCCGAGCGTCTTCCTGATGACCTGAGCGACCGCCAGTGCTTCGCGATCGACCCGATGCTGGCCACCGGCGGTTCGCTGGCCGCGGCGATCCAGTTCCTCTTCGACCGCGGAGCCAAGGATGTCACGGCGATCTGCCTGCTGGGCACGCCTGAGGGCGTCGCCGCGATCGAGGCGCTCGTCGGCGACCGCGACGTCACACTCGTGCTCGGAGCCCTCGATGAGCGCCTGAACGAGAAGGGCTACATCGTCCCCGGTCTCGGCGACGCCGGCGACCGCCTGTACGGCACAGTCTGACGCGCGCCGCCCCGTAGACCCACACGCACGTCGGCCCACCGACCCGCCGGCGCGACTCACACGGTCAGCAGGTAGGCGCGTTCGTCTCCGTAGTGCGTGAAACCGGCTCTCGCGAGGATCGGTGCAGACGTCGCGGTGCGTCCTTTCACGAGCGCCGTGGTCGCTCCGAGTGATGCGCTGACGCGCAGTCGCTCGGCGAGGACCGCACGGTAGGCGCCCCGACCGCGAGCCTCTTCGAGGGTGGCGGCGCCCCACAGACGAGCGAACCCCTCGACGATCGTGCACCCGCCGGTGCTCACCGCCGGGCCATCGAGGCGTGCGAGCACGCGGACGTGCGTTCCGGCCTCGAATCCCGACACCACTTCGTCGAGTTCCGTCCTGAGGTCCGCTTCATCGAGGGGCTGCTGCTGCCAGACGTGGACATTGATCGCGTCGACCTCGCGCACCTGGTCGATCGTCCGCACGATCTCTGCAGTGGTCTGCGACGGAACATCGATCACGGCACCGACGATCTCGCGGGCGAACACCGCGACGGTGTCGATGTGCTCTGCTCCACGGCGGCGGATCTCGTCTTCGAGGTCGGGACGATCGGATTCGTTGGTCCAGAACCGGAGCTCGCCCTCGCCCCACGCCCGGGTGCGGTCGATGGCGCGATCGAGGACCGCCGCCGCATCCTCGTCGGAGTCGACCTGCGATGCTCGCACACCACCACCGAATCGCTGGGGGTACCGCACCAGCTGCACATCGGTCTTCTCATGCTCGCTGTCGCGAGGAAACCACACCCATGCGGCTGAGGCTCGCAGGATCTCGTCCGTCGTGTGCATCATGATGTCTCCCGCAGTGCGGCGTCAGCCCGCGGCGCCGACGAGTCGGGCGAAGGCGCTCAGACGCGCCACGCCCTCGGGCGTGCGGGGAAGATCGTCGAGCAGCGCCGGCGAGTGGATCAGGTACGCCGCGACCTGGGCTCTCGAGATCGCCACGTTGAGTCGGTTCTGGAGAAGCAGGAACTCCGGGCCGCGCGGGGCGTCGCGCCCGCTGGATGCGGCGAGCGACGTGATCGAGACCACAGCCTCCTTGCCCTGGAAGTTGTCGACGGTGCCGACGGGCACATCCGGGAAGCCAGCCGCTGCGAGTGAGTCGAGAACCAGCTGACGCTGTGCGTTGTAGGGCGCGACCACGATGATGTCGCTCTGCGCGAGAGGCCGCACCGTGGCATCCGCGTCGTTGTCGGTGAAAGCGCGACCGACGAGATCTCTCACCAGCGCCACGACCTCTGCCGCCTCTTCGGGCGACTGCGTGGCATTGCCTCGATGACGGAGCGAAACCACGTGCAACCCCGGGTCGATCCCCTCGAGCGACCTGAGCTCGGTGCCAGGGGCTGATGCCAACTGGCCGGCGTAGGCGAGCTTCGATACCGGAGCGGCGACGTACGGATGCATCCGCCAGGACCGCGCCAGGAAGTATCCGTAGTCGGGCCTGACGACCGGATCGCCCTCCATGACCCACCCGAGAGCGGAGGTGTCGACGGGCTCGGGGTGTGCTCCCTGGCTCACCTGCGGAAGCTGCTGAGGGTCGCCGAGCAGCAGCAGCCGCTGAGCACCCGCGGCGACGGCGATCGTCGAGGCGAGGGAGAACTGGCCTGCCTCGTCGACCACGAGCAGGTCGAGGCCTCCTCGCTCGACGCGCGATATGTTGCTGAAGTCCCATGCCGTGCCCCCGACGACCGCCCCGTGCTGCGCGTGCTCACCCAGGAACGACGCCATGCCGTTCTTCGGGATCACCGTGTACGACGGGTCGACCGAGGGATCCTTCGGCGCTTTCGCCACCTGCGCCGCAGGGACGCCGTCGGCGACCACCCGCTCGAGCAGGTTCTCGATGATGGCGTGCGACTGCGCCACGACACCGACGGTGAAACCGTGATCGTTGACCAGGCGCGCGATCACCTGCGAGCCGGTGTAGGTCTTGCCCGTGCCAGGAGGGCCCTGCACTGCGAGATAGCTGCGGTCGAGGTCGAGGATCCCGCGCACGATCGCATCGATCGTGTCGTCACCCTTCGTCGGCAGCGCGTCGCCCGAGATCGTGCGCGGCGGGATGCGCCGCAGGATGTCGGTCGCGGCGTCGTGCGGGAACCCCGGCGCGGCAGCGTGCACCGTATCGGCCCACTCGTCGATCGCGCCCTGCAGCGAGACGACGCGCGGAGGCGCCGCCGGTGTCAGGGCGAGCGGCAGCTCATCCCACGTCTGCCCCTGGATCGCCGTCTCTGTGATCAGGTAGCCGTCGTCGAGCACCTCGGCGACCGTGACCGTGTGCGGCACGTGCACAGCGCGAGACGGCAACTCCGTGTCGAACGGTGCAGGAACGGGGTAGAGCGCGAACGGCTGCGACCCGACACCGAGTGTGGTTCCCGGCGAGACCTCGCCGCGGACCTCGAGGTCACGCGACATCACTCGACGCCCCTCAGGGACGCTCCACTCACGCCGGACGGCCGACGAGGTGCGGTCGACCCGCACCACGTCGCGCGTACCGTCCCACATGGTGACCGGCTCGCGGAGTCGCTGGAAGTGCGACACCCAGAAGCTCTTCGCCTCGCGGGGGAAATAGTCGATCGCGGCGGCCGCGATGCGATGCACCTGCCCGTCTTCACCCGCATCGACCGCGCGCTCGGCGTCGGCGAGCAGAGCCACCGACCGCGGAGACGGCTCGTAGATCACCTCGTCGGCCTCGTCGGGCGGCGCGGGATTCACGCCCTCCTTCTTCGCGATCTCGATCAGCCAATTGCGCAGGCGCCTGGTCGACACGCAGTCGTAGCGGTTGTAGTCGGCGAGATCGGCGAACACCGCCTCGGCGTCCGCCTGCTCGCCCGCGGCGGCGAGCTCACG
Organism: Microbacterium sp. WCS2018Hpa-23; assembly: GCF_031843845.1. Lineage (NCBI taxonomy): Bacteria > Bacillati > Actinomycetota > Actinomycetes > Micrococcales > Microbacteriaceae > Microbacterium > Microbacterium sp. WCS2018Hpa-23. Next base: position 199,849 of record NZ_JAVTIZ010000006.1, on the reverse strand, counting down.
CGCCGCGACGTACTGGACGATAGAGTCGTCGCCCTTCTGGACGTCGCTCGTGCGCACGTCTTCGCCCATGTACAGAGGCTCGAGCTTCTTGATCGAGTACGACCGCGATCCCACCCGCACGGTGCGAAGGACCAGTGGATAGAGGTCGACGAACACTCCCTCGCGCAGCAGCCGATCGATCTCGCCCTCGCGCACACCGTGTCGTGCCGCCATGGCCACGAGGTGGGACGTCTCATACGGGGCGTAGTGGTAGATGTGCATGCCGGGGTGCGCGGCGCGGCGCACCGTCACGAAGTCGAGGAATCGCTCGAACGCCTCGCGCTCAGCGGCGAAGTCATGCGCCCAGAGCGCGGTGTACTGGTCGGTGTTGTCTACCCAACCGAAGAGGTAGTCGATGCCCCAATGAGCTTCGCCGTCCGGCGCGGGTTCGGTGTAGAGGGGGTCGCCCTCGAAGTCGAAGAAGATGTCACCGTGGCTCGGCACCGGCAGCGTATGGATCGCCGCCGCGTAATGCACGTCGTAGGTCGGTGCGCCCTCGGCATCCGCCTTCAGCTGCAGCTGCGCCTGTGCGCGCAGCGTCTCGAAGGTGTCGGTGTTCATGCCCTCCGGCACATCGGTCGCCGCGGCCAGCGCGTCGATCGTCTCGATGCCTGCCGTGCGCAGCCGCGCGCGCTGCACCGGCCGCATCCGCGCGACCATCAGCAGGTCGCGATGCGCGATCACCTGCTCTTCGCAGGTCGCGCAGCGGCCGCATGCCACGATCTCGAGGTCTCCTCGGTCGTCACCCCACGCGAGCGCCGCGTCGGAGGACGGATCGTCTATCCTGCGGTCGGCGATCAATGCACGCAACCGTGCCCTTCTCACCTGGAAGAGCGGAAGAAGGTCATCGACCGCATGGGTGCTGGTCGATCCGTCGCCGAGCAGAAGATCGACCTCGTCGGACCGAGGGATGCCGAGCCGGTCGAGCTGGTCGACGTATGCCGCGAGCTGCATGAGAGCCGTGACCCTGGCCTTGCGGGCGAGCTTGGAATCCTGCACCCGCCAGCGCCCGTCGTCGTCACGCTTCAGGAAATCGGCGAACCCGACGAACTCGGGGGTCGCGAACGCCGCCTGGAACACGACGACGGCGTCGGACCCGAGCGCCTGCACCGTCTCGTCGACGGCTGCCGCGAGAGCCTCGGCGTCGACCGACGAGACCTTCTCGATGCGGTGCACCCGGTCGTCGCCGAGGTCCTCGATGTACCGCGCGAGGACGTTCTGCTCGTGGACGTCGCCGAGCAGCGCAGCGCGCGCGAGGGTCGCGTCTTCAGGCTCTTCGACAGCCGGCACGCGACCGAGCTTGGCGTCGATCGCCCGACACCACGCGAACTCGCATTCGGCGGCGGCCTTGAGGTCGCTCGCGCTCCAGATGACGCGCTGCGCCTGAGTGTCGATCCGCACGATGCTCCCGTTCTCTCGGATGCTTCGACACTAGCCGCGGCATCCGACACGGGATCACGATGGACTCGTGTCAGCGCCACCAGGTGTCGTCGGGAGTCACCGGGAGGTTCCGCTTGTGCTGGGTGGCGAGGTAGCGCGATTCGATGCGACCCGCGACATCGGGGTCGACCTCGCGCCCCTCGAGGAAGTCGTCGATCTGCTCGTAGGTGAGCCCCAGCTCGTCTTCGTCGGCACGCCCGGGCTGGCCGTCGAGGAGGTCGGCGGTCGGCACCTTGTAGGCGAGTCGGTCAGGGGCACCGAGCAGCAGGAGCAGCGACCGTCCCTGTCGTTTGCTGAGACCCGACAGAGGAAGGATGTCGGCGGCGCCGTCTCCGAACTTCGTGTAAAAGCCCGTCACGGCCTCGGCCGCATGGTCGGTGCCGATCACGAGGAGGCCGTCGTGCCCCGCCAGCGCATACTGCGTCACCATGCGGACGCGTGCCTTGATGTTGCCGCGGTTGAAGTCGCTGATATCGCTCCTGACGGCGAACTCGATGTCCTCCTCGACGCCGTCGACGCCGTTCTGGATGTTCACCTCGACCGAGGAGTCAGGAGCGATGAACTCGAGCGCCGCTTTGGCATCCGCCGCGTCCTTCTGCACCCGATACGGCAGGCGAACCGCGAGGAACTTCGCCTCTCCGCCTTCGGCGCGCACGCGCTCGACCGCGAGCTGCGCAAGACGACCGGCGAGGGTCGAGTCCTGGCCTCCCGAGATGCCGAGGACGAAGCCCTTGGCACCGGTGGCGCGCAGATAGTCGGCGAGGAACCCCACGCGGCTCTCCACCTCGGCCGCTGGATCGATCTCGGACTTCACACCGAGTGCTTCAGAGATCTGCTTCTGCAGGGTCATGTCTTCCTCCGGTCTGCCCGACGTCAGTATCCTCCCCCAGTGTTACATCGAGATGACGTGGATCGCACGCGCGTGGCTTCGCAGCACTCGATCCACCTGGCAGGATGGCGAGGTGAAACTTCTCGTCGCAGCCATGGCCTCCGAACTCGCAGCGTTCCCGGAGGAGCTCGAGGGATTCGACCAGCTCGTCACCGGTGAGGGCAAGATGCAGGCGGTGTTCGCTCTCACCCGAGCGCTCGACGCCAAGGAGTACTCCGAGGTGGTGGTCGTCGGGACCGCCGGCGGAATCGACCCCGAACTCGAAGCGACCGCGCACGAGATCGGCAGCGCGCTGCAGCACGATGTGTTCGACCTCGACGGCGTCGCAGGCCAGCATGTCTCTCTGCCCGCGCGCGTGTCCACGGGCCGCGAAGGGGTGCTGATCGCGACCGGTGACAGCTTCGTCGGCGATGCCGGGATCACCGCCGTCATCCGACCGTCCGGCGCTGGACTGGTCGACATGGAGACCTACGCGTACATCTGGGTCGCGCAGCAGTTCGGAGTACCGATCCGCGCGTTCCGTGCGATCTCGGACCGGGCCGAGGACGGCGCCCTCGTCGACTTCCGCGAAGCGATCGCACGGTGCAGCGTGCAGCTGCGCGAAGTGATCCGTCGGGAGTACGGCGTCTGAGAACGGCCTCCGGCGCGCTGTCGTCCGAACGCGCGCTGTCGTCCGAACGCCGGCGGCGAGGACACAGCGGAGTCTCAGCGCGCTTCGATGACGCTCGGCCCTTCCGGAGTCGCGCGCACGCGTAGCTGAGCAGGAATCTGCTCCTGCATCGCCTCGACATGACTGATCACGCCCACGGTGCGTCCGCCTTGCCTCAGCTCGTCGAGCGTGCGCATGGCCACGTCGAGGGTGTCTCCGTCGAGGGACCCGAACCCTTCGTCGATGAACAGCGTGTCGAGGCGGATGCCGCCGGCGCGCGCCGTGACGACCTCGGCGAGGCCGAGGGCGAGGGCGAGAGAGCTCAGGAAGGTCTCTCCACCCGACAGTGACTGCGCAGGACGGGTGTGTCCGGTGAAGGCGTCGAACACGACGATCCCGAGCCCGGATGCTGCTCCCCGAGCCGCAAGGGCGTCGGAGTGGCGCAGCTGGTAGCGCCCGGTCGACATGTCTCCGAGTCGGCGGTTGGCCGCATCGACGATCTCTTCGAGCTCAGCGGCCAGGACGAACGTCTCGAGCGTCATCTTGCGAGTGTTCGCCCCTCGCCCGGCGATGGTGTCGGCGAGGCTGCGGAGCACCTCGTAGTCGGCGGCTTCGGCTGCGGTGCGCGCATGTTCTGCGGCCGCGGCCTCGATGATCGCACTGAGCTGCTCGGCCACACCGGTCGCACGCCCTGCCGCATCGACCGCGGCGGACCAGCGCTGCCGTGCGGTGAGCGACGCCAGCTCGGCGGGGCCGAGCTCGATCGGCTCTTCCGGAAGAGTACGGAGTTCCAGCGGGAGGAGGATCGCCCGCTCCTTCTCCTTCTGGACCGTGTGCTCCGTGACTCGGCTTTCGAGCGCCGTCTGCGCGGCTGTGGAACGGAGCGCCAGCTCGACCGCGGCGACGCCGTCGAACTCGGAGGTCTCGAGCGCCGCATCCTGCTCGGCGTGCGCAGCTGTCGCCGCCTCGGCTCTGCGCGCTCGTTCCGAGGCCGCATCGACCAGCGCCAGCGCGTCCCGAACCTCGGCGAGTGTCGCCGTGAGCCTGTCGGCGACGGTCTCGTACGGCCCGCGCGCTTCGGCGACCGCCGTTCGCGTCTCCTCGATCCGCTGAGACACGAGCGCATGCTCTTCTCGCGCCGCGGCCAGGGCGGCTGCATCGCGTTCGCGGTCGCCGTCGAGACGCCGGATGCGTTCCACCAGAGCGTCACGCTGCTGCTCGATCACGGCCTGTCGCTCTGACGCCTCCGTGCTCTGCGCGTGCGCGGTGGTCGCGGCGGTCAGCTCTGCGACGGCCGCATCGACATCTCGACCGTCGGCGCGGGTTGTCGCAGCGGCGAATTCGGCGCGCAGCGAGGACGCCGCCTCCACGGCATCCCGCTCACGTCTCGCGAGAGCATCGCGGGCGGCTTCGGCCTCGTCGACGTCGTCCGCCGAGACCGGATCCGCGTGCACAGCCGGAGCCGGATGCTCGTGCGACCCGCACACCGGGCAGGCATCGCCGTCGTTCAGCGAACCTGCCAGCTCGCCCGCGAATCCATCGAGTCGCCGTTGCCTGAGCTGTGCGAGGGCGGTCTGCGCACCGGCAAGGGCGGTGCTCGCCTCGGCGAGGGCGCGGTCGGCATCGGCGAGAGCTGCCTCAAGACGGACGGCCTCGAGCGCCGCCGCATGCCGCACCGCGGCAGCATCTCGTGCTGCGGCGAGGTCATCTGCACGGTCGGCGAGCTGCCTGGCGGCGTCGCGTGCGATCGTGAGGGTCTCGAGCTGGGCGGGGAGCTCAAGGCGATCGGCCTCTGCCGTCTCGATGCGCGCTGCGGCCGCCGCCACGGCGTCAGAGGCTGCGGCGAGCTCGGCATCGAGCGCCGGGGCTGTCCGTTCCAGCTCTGCCGCTCGCTGCCACGCGCCCGTCAGCCTGGTGCGCTCGGCGACCCATTCCGCAAGGTCGTCCACATCGATGTCGCGCGCCACCCAGGTCGCGTGCGCTCGCGTCTCGGCGTCGGTCGCCGCGTCGAGGGCCGCTGCCGCGGTCGCCGCGGTGGCGATCGGAGATCGCAGCAGTTCCGCGGCTCTGGCTTGGCGCAGTTCCTTGCGTGCGTCGGCGATCTCGGGCTCTTCGGCCTCCAGACGCTCGAGCGCTGCTCTCGCCCGATCCCGCTCGATCTGCGCCCGTTGCTCGTCGCGCACGGTCGCGAACGCGGCGTCTGCGGCGACAGACTGCTCCTCCGCCTCGACGCGCTCCGCTGCTCGTCGCTCGGCTCGATAGTCGGCACGAGCTTTCGCCCGGCGCAGACTCTCGAGGCGTTCGTCGGTGGTGACCGCGAGCGGCTCTTCCTCGGCCGCCCTCATCTCGTCTGTCTGGGCCTCGCTGTCGTGCCCGAGGTCGGCGCTGTCGACCAGTCTCTGCGCTTCGTCGAGGCGAGCCGACACCGTGGCGAGTCGCGCTCCCAACGACTGCTCCGCCGCCCTGCGTCGCTCGTCGAACCGCGCCTGCACGTCTTCGAATCGCTCGGTGCCGAACAGCCGCCTCAACAGCGCCTGTCGTTCTCTGCTGCCCGCGAGCAGGAATTCCGAGAAGCGGTTCTGCGCGAGCAGGATGACCTGCAGGAACTGCTCGCGACTGAGCTGCAGGATCTCGTCGAGCTCGTACGCCGCCTCACGTTCCTTCGCAGCGAGACCGATCCATTCGCCGCCGACCATCGTGTCGAGCTGGACGGCCGCCGACTGTATCGTCATACCGCCGCCACGCTTCTTGGGGCGCTCGTAGTCGGGCGACCGCGTGACGCGGTATCGACCGGCCGGCGTACTGAACTCGACCACGACCTCGGTGACGTCGTCGGGCTCGCAGTGATCGCTGCGCAGCCGCTTCTCGCCGCCCTCGTACCGCGGGACCCCGCCGTAGAGACCGAAGCAGACGGCGTCGAGGATGCTCGACTTGCCCGCACCCGTGCGCCCGGCGATCAGGAAGATCCCGTCGTCGGCGAACGCGTCGAAGTCGACGGTCTGCCGCTCGCGGAACGGGCCGAATCCTTCGACCTCCAGTCGGTGCAGCTGCATCAGAGCACCTTCTTCACTGTCGGAGCATGATCGCGCTCACGCGTCACCGGGCTGGATCGAGTCGTCACCGGACTAGATGAGCGCTTCGGCGCGGACGCGGTCGTCGAGGACCTCGCGGATCAGCTCGCCCTCACGCTCCGTCGCGCCGTGGCCCGAGCGCACGTGCTCGAGGAAGGCTTCGATGCGCTCGGGGTCGGTGACGGCACCGCGCAGTCTCTCGACGTAGGAGCGCTCGACCGCCTCGGACGTCTCGGAGGGCTGGTGCTGCACCATCGCGCAGTGCGGGTACCGCTCGCGAAGCCTGCGCATCGGCTCGGTCTGGGCGAGCGCGTCGGTGTACACCGCGCACACCCAATCGTCGGCGTGCGCCGAGACGTTCTCAGGCGACAGGATCTCGTCGAGCGTGCCGGTCAGTGTGACGAGGCGGCGCGGCACCGGCAGCTCGAGCCAGTCGACCGACGCGAGCCCTGCCGCATCGAGCTCGACCAGCCACGACCCTCGAGGCTTGTTCTGCTCGCCGAAGCTGTAGTGCAGCGGAGCGCCCGAGTAGCGCACGCGCTCGCTGATCTGCTGGCGACCGTGGATGTGACCGAGGGCGACGTAGTCGGGGCCGTCGAACACGGCCAGCGGCACGACGTCGAGGCCGCCCTGACGCACCTCGCGTTCGAGGCCGATCGTGGCGTCGACTCCGGCGGAGAAGCAGTGGGCGATCGCGACCGACCGACCGGGGTGCTCGGCCATGCCTGCGCGGACCAGATCCATCGCGTGAGCAAGGGTCTGCGCCTGCGTGCGCAGGTCGACCCCGCTCCAGTGCTGACGGACGATCGCCGGTTCGAGGTACGGGATGCCGTAGAACCGCACCGGACCATCCGCATCGGCCAGGGTCACCGGGGTGCCGACCGCGAGAGGATCGGTCAGCACGTGGATTCCGTCGCGCAGCAGACGTGCCTGGAATCCGAGGCGAGCGGCGGAGTCGTGGTTGCCGCTCGTGACGATCACCCGGGCGCCCGTCTCATGCAGCGCGACCAGAGCATCGCCGAGCAGTGTGTACGCGGCGCCCGCCGGAGTCGCGGAATCGAAGACGTCACCCGCGACGATCACGACGTCGACTGCGTTCTCCCGAACCTGCAGCGTCAGCGCTCCGAGCACCTCAGCCAGCGCGTCCATGGTCGAGTTGCCATGGAAGGTGCGGCCGATGTGCCAGTCGGAGGTGTGCAGGATTCGCATACTCACACGGTACGAAGAGCCACCGACATTCGGTCCGAGGCGTGCCGCGGCATCCGTTCCTGACCGTCGATCTCCTCGGATCCGGCCGGGAACGGACGCCGCGCGCGCGTCAGTGAGCGCCGACCGCGATTCCCGGGTGCGCCGGCATCAGCTCGTCCTTGGTGCCGCGGACCATCACGGCGGCGATCACGGCGGCTGCGACCATGAGGATCGACGCGACGATGAAGATCCAGCCGTACGCGTCGGTGAGCTGCCAGAGCGAGAGCTCTGCCTGTGCGTGGCCGCCGACGGATGCCGCGTACACCGCGGTGAACACCGACAGGCCGATCGATCCGCCGATCTGCATCGCGGAGTTGGCTACGGCCGATGCGACGCCCGCATCGTGCGGGGCGACTCCGGTCAGGGCAAGGTTCTGCAGCGGGATGAACACGAACCCCATGCCGACTCCGAGGAGCACGAGCGCCGGGGCGATCTGCACGATGTACGCGCCGTCCGGGGTGATTCCCGAAAGCAGGAAGAGGCCGGCCGCAGCGATCAACGGCCCCACGACGAGCATCGGACGCGGGCCGATCACGGTGAGGAGCTTCGTCGCGATGGGGGCGATGATCATCGTGGCGATCGGGAGCGGAAGAGTCGCTGCGCCCGCCGGGAGCGCACCCATGCCGAGCACGAACTGGAGGTGGAAGGTCAGGTAGAGCGTCGCGCCGATCATGATCGCTCCGGCGACTCCCTGGATCAGGAACGCACCGCCGCGCACGCGGTCCGCCACCACACGCAGCGGCAGCAGCGGCTGCGCGACCCGACTCTCGACCCACACGAACACGCCGAGCAGCACCACGCCGAGCGCGAGGAACGTGATCGTCAGAGGGTCGCCCCAGCCGTTCTCCGCGAGGCTGAATCCGTAGACGAGGGCTCCGAGTCCCAGGGTCACGGTGATCGCACCCCAGACGTCGTAGCGGTTGTCACCTTCGGCGCGGCTCTCGGTGAGGAAGAGCGCACCGCCGACGAGTCCGACGACGACGAAGAAGAGGTTGACCAGCAGGCACCAGCGCCAGTCGGTGAACTCGGTGAGGAATCCTCCCAGCAGCAGTCCGATCGCTGCGCCCGTTCCCGCGACCGTTCCGAAGACCGCGAACGCGGTGTTGCGCTCCCGTCCTGACGGGAAGGTCACGGTCAGCAGAGCGAGCGCCGCCGGGGCGAGGAGTGCGGCGAAGACGCCCTGCAGACCACGCGCGAGGATGAGTTCCCATCCCTGCTGTGCGAGACCGCCGAAGAGGGATGCCGCGCCGAAGCCGACCATCCCGATCATGAACGTGCGCTTGCGTCCGAGGTAGTCGGCGATGCGACCGCCGAGCAGCAGCAGCGCGCCGAACGCGAGGGCGTATGCGGTGACGACCCACTGCCGCTGACCGTCGCTGAGGCCGAGATCGGCCTGGGCACGCGGGAGGGCGATGCTCACGATGGTTCCGTCGAGGACGACGATCAGTTGGGTGAGGGCGATGACGGCGAGCGCCCACCACTTGGTCTGGGGGCGGGCGCGCAAGGACGATGACATGGAAGAACCTCCGGTGTCGGGGACGATGCCGGAGGTTTCGAGCCTCGGACCAGCACGCTGCGAGCGCCTGACCACCTCAGCCTACGGGGCTGAGCAGAAGATCCATATTACCTGACATGGAGCTCTGCGAGTGCGAGCGGAAGATCCCCTGACCCACCCTCGTCACGATGATCGGCACGTGGTGATGCGACATGCGCGATGCGCGATCACATGTGCGGGGTGCGGGGCTGCGCAATGCGAATCTGGGCTGCCCTCCGCCCGACATGTGCCGGAATTGCCCCTCCGGCTGGGGTTGTGCCCGCCTCGTCGTGACTACCGACTTCCGCTCGCTACTCCTTCAGGTCATGCAGCCAGTTCGCCTGCTGGATCCGATTGTCGAGTTCACGCAGCTCCTGCGCGACGGCGTCCGCGCGCGAGCGCAGGTCGGCGACGGGGAGCGCGGAGATCTGCCGCAGTTCAGATCTCATCTGTCGGAGGAACTGGTCGTTCGCTCCGGATGCCGCAGCGGCCGCATCCGCCAGCAGCGAGTGCTGCAGACGGAGCACGTCGCGGGCGGCGAGCGCATCTGTCATCGTTCCGTCGGCGCCGAGGTCGAGCCGCGAGTTGGTCGCGTTGATGCGCCTGATCAGGTCTCGGAGCTGCGCCAGTGCGGCATCCGCCTCAACGAGCAGAGCCGATGCGTTCTCCGCCGGCTCCTCCCCCTCCTGATACCTGGCATTCGCCGTGATGCGCGCGCGAAGCTGCTCGATTCGACGCTGCAGATCGGCGCGGGCGGTGAGGGCCTCTGCGAGTTTCATGCCTTCATCCTGTCAGGACGTCACGTGTAACAGAGCGTCATAAGGCCCTGCCTCAGCGCGAACGCAGCAGAGACGCGTGCTCAGGGTGCGCGGAGAACCAGTCGGAGACGTACCAGCACACGGCGTCGACCTTTCGGTCGCCCCGTGATTCGATGTCGGCGACGGCACCCTCGACGACCGTTCCGGCATAGCCCTTTCCGCGGAAAGTCGGGATCGTGAACGCTCTCGTCAGGGCGATCGTGTGTCCGTCGTCCCGGTAGTCGAGCACGCTCACGAGCTGCCCGTCGCGCATCAGCGTGTACCGCGATGCGTCCTTCTCGTCGGTGAGGATGAAGCCGGAGGCGAGGGTCGAGGTGGTCACCCGCACCACGTTACGCCCGACTCCCCCACCGACGGCCGTTTTGACACGCACGGACTTCTTCCGACATAATCCCCCCATGACTACCAACGCAAGCCCTTTGTCCGCCCAGGAGGCGAACAGGACTGCCGGGATGATGATGCCCGGTCGCGTTGGCATGTGTTGCCGAATGTGTCGCTGAACGAACAGCCACTCCGTCTGACCTGACTTCTCGCGATCTGCGGGGACTGGTCTTCGAGCATCCACCCTTTGCTCGCTCTTCCGGCTCGCCCGGTCATTCATGCAACGCATCAGAGCCCGTCTCCCGGCTCACGTCCTGAGGACTTCATCATCATGTCGAACATCGCACTTCTCGAGCGTCCCTCCGTCTCCGCCGCTGTCCGCACCGCCCCGTCGGCGCCCGCGACCGCCCCGCTCGACGCAGATCTTCCCGCCGTCCGCTCGCCCCGCGGCTTCGCCCTCTACGTCGGTCTCGACGAGATCAAGGCCGCAGAGGCAGGGGTCAGCCTCCCGCTTCTCGTCGACGCCCTGCGTCGCACCCTCGCCGAGCTCGCGCCCGGCGCCGAGACACACGCCACCGTCGCCCTCGCCCCGCACGGATCGGGTGGTCGCGACCTCGATGTCGTCCGCCTCGCGCTGCACGAGCCCGGCGCGATCGCTCGCACCAAGGCCGCAGCCGAGGAGGAGACCACCGACGAGGAGGGCGGCGTCGTCGTCGACATCTCGCGCAAGCGGGTCCTGATCGACGGGGAGTCCGCCGCCTTCACCTACAAGGAGTTCGAGCTCCTGCAGTACCTCGTCCTCCGCGAGGGACGCACGATCGAGCGAAGCGAGCTCGTCTCCGCACTGTGGCAGGCACAGGACGACGAGACCCCGGGCGAGCGCACCATCGACGTGCACGTGCGTCGACTGCGTGCCAAGCTCGGCCGCTACGAGGACATCGTCCGCACCGTGCGTGGAATCGGATACCGCTTCGACCGTCACGCCGACGTCGTCATCCGCTACGGCCACGGAACCCCCTCGCCCGACCGCTTCTGATCCCGATGTCAGGCCCGCCACGTATGGTGGGCGCATGACCCTGACCGCGGATGCCGGAGCTGCTGACGCAGCTCCGCAGAGCCCACCGCGGACGACCGTGTACCGCCCGGCCGCGCCGGTCGATCTGCGCGCCACTGTGGGGATGCTCCGTCGCGGTCCAGGCGACCCGACCATGGTCCACGATGGCCCTGTCATCTGGCGCACGATGCGCACTCCCCTGGGGCCGGCGACAGTCGCTCTCCGAGTCCACGGCGACGAGATCAGGGCGACCGCGTGGGGCGCCGGAGCGGAGCACGCTCTCGACAGCGTGCCGTCGCTCTGCGGCGCCGACGACGACCCCTCCGGTTTCGACCCGTCCCCTCATCCGTTCATCGCCGAGGTGGCCCGCCGCACGCGCGGATTGCGCCTCGCCCGCACAGGTGTCGTCTTCGACGCTCTCGCGTGCGCCATCATCGAGCAGAAGGTCACCGGACTCGAGGCGTTCCGCGCCTGGCGTCTGCTCGTCACGAAGTTCGGCGAGCGCGCGCCGGGGCCGACGCCGCGACCGATGTACACCGCGCCCACGGCTGCGGAGTGGCGCCGCATCCCCTCCTGGGACTGGCACCGCGTCGCCGTGCAGCCACCGCAGTCGAAGACGATCGTACGAGTGGCCGAACGGGCCGACAGCGTCTCCCGAGCCCTCTTGGCCGCGCCCACCGGCGACGATCGCGACCGCGTGCTGACGAGTCTCCCCGGGGTCGGCCCGTGGACTTCTGCCGAGACACGCATCCGCGCGCTCGGCGACCCTGATGCGGTGAGCGTCGGCGACTACCACCTCGCCCACGAGGTCGGCTACGCGCTCACCGGTCACCGCACCGATGACGACGGGATGCTCGAGCTCCTCGAGCCGTGGGCCGGCCACCGGCAACGGGTGATCCGGCTCATCTTCGCAAGCGGAGTGAGCGAGCCCCGCCGCGGACCCCGCCTCTCCCCCGAAGACCACCGCGGTCGCTGACCCGCGCGTCAGACCAGGATCGCCTCTAGGCTGAGCGCATGTCCCGCACCGCGCTCCGCTTCTCCGTCACCGCCGGGCTCCTCATCCTGGGCGTCGTGATCGGCCTCATCTTCCAGAACGTCTGGCTCGGCATCCTCCTGGCCGCCATCGTCTGGCTCGGGTGGTTCATCGGCTACGAATCCCGTCGAGGGCGCAACGAAGGCGTCAACGACGAGGACCACGGCATCGAGCTCTGAGCGGCCTCAGTAATAGACGGCCAGAGGGCCGGAGGGTCCCTCGACCACCTGCACGTCGGTGTCGAACACCCGGGTGAGCACCTCACCGGTCATGATCTCGGCCGGAGTGCCGAACTCGACCACGGCGCCGTCTTTCATGGCGCAGATGTGATCGGCATAGTGCCCGGCGAAGTTGATGTCGTGCAGCACGATGACGATCGTGCGCCCGAGCTCCTCCGACGCACGCCGCAGGTGCTTCATCATCTGCACCGCGTGCTTCATGTCGAGGTTGTTGAGGGGCTCATCGAGGAGGACGAACTCGGTGTCCTGCGCGAGCACCATCGCGACGTAGGCGCGCTGCCGCTGCCCTCCCGAGAGCTCGTCGATGTAGCGCCCCTCGAGCTCCCCGAGGTCGAGGAAGTCGATCGCCTCGCTGATGACCTGCTCGTCTGCCCGATTCAACCTCCCCTGGGAGTGGGGGAAGCGGCCGAAGCCCACGAGCTGACGAACGGTCAGACGCGTGACGAAGTGGTTCTCCTGCCGGAGCACCGAGACGATCTTCGCCAGATCCTTCGACTTCGTCGTCGCGACGTCGTATCCCGCGATCTCAATCGCTCCGGCATCCATCCCTCCGAGGCGTCCGATCATCGTCAGCAGAGTGGACTTGCCCGCGCCGTTCGGGCCTATCAGCGCGGTGATGCCCCCGGCGGGGATCTCGAGATCGACGGGGCCGATCGCGACCTCGCTGCTGTAGTCGCGGCGCACGCCGTCGAGTGTGATCACAGTCGGCCCTTTCTGAGGATGACGATGAGGAAGACCGTGCCGCCCACCAGTTCGATCAGGATCGACACCATGCCCTGCGCATAGAAGAGGTTCTTCATGACGAAGTAGGCGCCGGCGAGGATCGTGAAGGCGGTGAGCACGGCCATAGGGAAGATCAGCCGATGATCGTGAGAATCTGCGAACTGATAGGCGAGCGTCGCGACGAGGAAGCCGAGGAACGTCATCGGGCCCACCAGCGCGGTCGAAGTCGCCATCAGGACGGCCACCAGGAAGAGCACGATATAGAGCTCGCGCTTGTGGTCGAGGCCGAGCGAGCGGGACACATCGGGGCCCAGCGCGAGGAGGTTCAGCCTCCGCGACCTCAGCCACAGCAGCGCGGATGCCGCAACGCACAGCGGAATCGCGAGCGGCAGGTACGACGCGTCGGCGTTGGAGACGTTGCCGAACAGCCGCGCCGCCAGAACGTCGAACTCACTGGGTGTGAGCAGTCGCTGCATGAAGGTCGAGATCGCGCCGAGCCCCCCGCCGATGATGATGCCGATGAGCAGCATGATCTGCAGGTTGCCGTAGCGGCCGGACAGCAGCCATCCGTACAGCGCCATCGCGAGCCCGACCATGATGACGACCTGCAGGCCGAACTGCCAGACCCCCTGGATCGCGACGAGCCCGGCGACGCCGAACAGGTACACGGTGGTGGTCTGCACGACCCGGTAGAGAGACTCGAACCCCATGATCGACGGGGTGATGATGCGGTTGTTCGTGACCGTCTGAAAGCTCACGGTCGCGATCGCCTGCGCCACGGCGACCACCGCCATCACGATCACGTTCGTCGTCCTGAGTTTCGCGATGCGCCAGAAGCCGGGCGAGCCCACGGGCATCGGGTTCTCCCACGCCAGCAGCGCGAAGGCGAAGACCGCGGCGAGCACGATGAGGATGCCGAGCACGATCGCGTACCGACGCCGTGCTCGAGGCGTCGTGAAGGATCCGGAGGTGCGGACGTGCGCCGCGAGAGCGCTAGCCACGACGGCGCTGCCTCAGCAGGAGCAGGATGAAGACGATCGCGCCGACGATTCCGAGGATCAACGACACCGGGACCTCGAAGGGCATGATGATGGTCCGACCGATGATGTCGCAGACGGTGACGATCGCGATGCCGAGCAGGCAGACCCACGGCAGGTTGCTTCGCAGGTCGTCGCCGCGGACCATCGAGACGATGTTGGGGACGATGAGTCCCAGGAACGGCAGGTTGCCCACGACCACCGTGACGACGCCGGTCGTGATCGCGATGAGCACGGTCCCGAGGAGGATCACCCGGTTGTAGTTCACACCGACGTTCGTGGCGATCTCCTCGCCCAGCCCGGCGATCGTCAGGCGGTCGGCCACGAGGAACACCACCACGCCGACGATCGCGACGATCCAGAGCATCTCGTACTGACCCCGCAGCACCGAGGTGAAGCTGCCAGCGAACCACACGCCGATCGCCTGCAGGGAGTCCGTCGCCAGCGCGAAGTAGGTGGAGACCGCTCCGACGACGGCGCCCAGCATGATTCCGACGATCGGGACGATGAGAGATGACTTCAGCGAAACTCGGCGCAGGAAGGCGAAGAACACCATGGTGCCGATGAAGGCCGCAATGATCGCGCCTGCCATCCTGAGCGGGATCGAGGGGTTCGGCACGAGCACCATGACCGTCAGCAGACCGAGCCCCGCCCATTCGGTGGTGCCGGTGGTCGTCGGCTCGACGAAGCGGTTCTGGGTCAGCAACTGCATCACGAGGCCTGCCATGGCCATCGCGGCACCGGCGAGGACGAGAGCGATCGTGCGCGGAACACGCGTGATCTGGAACATCTCGGCGCCGTCCGCAGCTCCGGCGATGTCATACACGCCCGTGAAGAGGGACACGACGAGAAGGGCGACGACGACGAGGACGCCGACGAGGAGTCTCACGTCGAAGAGCCGCCCGACGGTGCGGGGCGGCGCGGGAGAAGCTGTGCGGGTCATGATGGAACGCCGGATGGTGGCATCCGCCGTGGAGCGGATGCCGCCATGCAGCTGCTACTTCTGCGCGGCCTCGAGGGCGTCGGCGAGGTCGTTGAGGAACGTCGTGTAGGTCTGGATGCCCTCGTTCAGGTACGTGTCGGTGGGCATGTAGACGATCTGGTCGTCTGCGACGGCTGTGACGCCGGCGAGTGCCTCGGAGTTCTCGAGGATCTCCGATGCCTGCACGTAGTCGGGGGTCTCCGCGGCGAACACGGCGTCACGGTCGAGCACGAGGAGCCAGTCGGGGTTCGACGAGGCGATCGCCTCGACCGAGATGTCGTCTCCCTGGTGGTCGTCCGAGGCATCGTCGACCTCTAGTGCCGGGGTGAGCCCGAGGATGTCGTAGATCGGCCCGAGGGAGCGACCCACGGTCGGAGCGAGATAGCCGATCTCGCCGCCCGAGGTGTTCACGGCCATGACGGTGTCGGCGTCGTCGTAGGCGGCCTTCGCCCGCTCGACCGCCGCGTCGAAATCGTCCACCAGCGCCTGCGCCTCATCCTGCTTGCCGAAGATCTCGCCGAGCACGGTGACCTGCCGCTTGAGTTCCTCGTCGAAGGGCTCGCCCTCGCGGGGTTCCAGGTCGATGATCGTGGCATCGGGAACGAGCTCGGCGATCGCCTCGTTGTGCTGAGTGAAGCGCTGACCGCTGATGATCAGATCCGGCTCGACGGCGACGATCGCCTCGAGGTCGGGTTCGCTGTGCAGGCCGATGTCGACGATCGCGTCGTCCTCGAGGTACGACACAGTGTCGGGCATGAGCGAGACCGCGCCGGCGGAGAGCTCGACTCCCCAGTTCGACAGCGTCTGGAAGGTGCGGTTGTCGAGTGCGACCACCGACGTCGGCGGAGTCGCGATCTCATGCGTGCCCGTGTTGTCCTCGATCGTGACCGAGGATGCTGCCGCCTCTGTCTCCTCCGGTTCGGATTCGCCGCCGGAGGCGCACCCGGAGAGGGCGAGGAGGCCGACGAGACCGACGCTCGTGGCGCTGAGGATTCTGGGCATGGACATGGAGAGACTCCTGTTCTGCGGTATGGAAACGCGCACGAGTGGCGCAGGACGATTGACTTAGGCATGCCTAACCTCAACCTGAAAGATAGGTTAGCCTTACTTTATGAGCGATACGAAATCCGGCTTCTCCCTCGAGCGCCGAGGCCTCGACCTACGCTTCCGCACGGTGACTCTCAGTGCCAGAGAGTGGCTCGCCCCAGATTTCGTCCGTGTACGCCTGACCGGCGGCGATCTCGAGGGATTCGACTCCCCCGGATCCGACGACCACATGCGCCTGTTCTTCCCCACCGGCCCTGTGAGCTCGGTCGAGGAGATGCGGGCATCGCCGAGTCGCGAGTACACGCCCCTCGCCTGGGGCCCGGACTGGCTCGACGTCGAGTTCGCGGTGCACGGCGACGCCGGCATCGCTGCACCCCGGGCAGCCACCGCTCCCCTCGGCTCATCGATCGGCGTCGGCGGACCCCGCGGATCGATGGTGCTGACGGGCGCGCCCGGCTCCTGGCTTCTGGTCGGCGACGAGACCGCGATCCCCGCGATCCGGCGGTTCGCGGCGCTCATCACCACGGATGTCGACGCACGGATCGTGATCGAGACGGTCTCGACCGGGCGCGAGATCGACATCGAAGCGCCCGTCGACGTCGAATGGCTGCATCGGGGTGATGCTCCCTCGGGCTCGGCACTCATCGCGTTCCTCGACGGGCTGACGGCGGAGGATTCGATCGGCGACGACCCGTTCGTGTTCATCGCGGCCGAGCAGTCGATCGTCAGACCCGGGCGCGCACTGCTCGACCGGTGGGGCGTCGACACGGCGCGCGCCGTGGTGAAGGGCTATTGGAAGCGCGGCGAAGCCGAGTACCACGCGCCGCACTGAGTCCTCGGAGGCGCAGGAGGCCGGCCTGCGGGACTGGGCGCATGGCACTTGTCGATCACCTGGGCATCACCGTCGGCGACCTCGAGCAGGGGCGGGCGCAGTTCCACCCCGTGCTGACGGCGCTCGGGTACGAGTTCGGGAGCGAAGCCGAGGACGGGATCTCCTGGCATCACGGCGACGAGACCGAGATCATCATCTTCGCCCCACGCGGCGAAGACACAGGCCCGCACGTGCACGGACGCGCCGGATGGCAGCATCTCGCGTTCGCGGTCGACTCCCGCGGCGACGTCGACCGTCTGCACGCGGTCGCCGTCGCCGCAGGATGGACCGTGGTGCGCGAGCCCAAGATCTACGAACGGTTCAACGAGCACTACTACGCCTCGTTCGTCGAGGACGCGAGTGGCGTGCGCGTCGAGTTCATGCACAACCCGCCTCGCGCCTCCTGATGGTTCCCCTGCCGCATGCCTTCTGCACAAAAAGGCGCATACCGCGATTTCTCCCCGCGCCATGGGATGACGGTATACAGCGACGTCGATCTCGATGCGTCGTCTGGAACGATGCGAGGATGACACGGTGCACCACATGAACGACACTCAGATCTGGACGATGATCGGCTCGTTCACTGCGCTCATGCTCAGCACGATGACCGTTGTCTCGACGCTCTTCATCCGCGTCGTCCGGGCCGAGATCGGTGGACTCCGCGGGGAGATCGGTGGACTCCGCGGGGAGATGAATGCCCAGATCGGCGGTCTCCGCGGCGAGATGAACGCCCAGATCGGCGGACTCCGCAACGAGATGAACGCCCGCTTCGACACCGTGAACACTCGCATCGACGGACTCGGCCGCGACATGCAGGCCGTCGTCAAGCGCTCCTTCGGCCTCGACCGCGACTGACGTCAGACCACGGGGGCCGCGACCGCCTCGGCATCCGCCCGGTCCGTGAACGCCTCTTTCGGGACGAACACGAGGATCGCCGCCGCCACGAGCGCGGTGACACCGCAGACCACCCACACGGTGATGTACCCGGCGAAGGATCCGGCGGTGCCCTCGACCGCGCCGCTCACGCCGTTCAGCAGCGCGATCCCGAAGATGCACGAGGCGATCGCCCCGCCCACGGTCTTGACGGAGTTCGTCAGTCCTGTCGCGACCCCCGTCTGCGTGGCCGGAGCCGCCGACGCCGCGGCTGCCGGAAGCGCAGCGACGAGCGCCCCGGACCCGAGTCCGACGACGACCATGTTCGTGACGACCTGCAGGTACGAATCATGGAACGGAAGGAACAGCAGGAACCCGATGCCCACGAGCAGCGACGCGCCCATCAGGGTGACGCGCGGGGTGAGGAGTCGGGCGATCACCGGGAACAACAGGGCACCGGCGATCATCGCGATCAGATACAGGCCGATGATCAAGGAGGTCGCGAAGCCGGTGGTTCCGAGTCCGTAGCCGTACACGCCGGGGTCGGTGCGAGCGAAGGTCGACAGCGGTGCCTGGGCACCCAAGACGCTCACACCGAAAAGTCCGGCGGTCAGGAACACCGGGCCGAGCGCCGGGGAGCGGAACATGCGCACATCGATGAGCGGGTCGTCGCAGCGGAGCTCCCAGAGCACGAACGGGATCACGAGCAGGATGCCGAGTACCACGACTGCCCACGACCATGGGTTCACCAGTCCGCCCTCGAGACGCAGCAGGCTGAGTCCGCCGGTGAAGCAGATGAGCGCCATCGAGATCAGCACGACGCCGACCGTGTCGAACACGCCGCCGGTCGGGTCGGGAGACTCCTTCACCCCGAACAGGATCACGAAGAAGCAGACGACGATGAGCACGGCGGGGATGAGGAGCACGACCGTCAGCGGCAACGCATCGATGAGCGCGCCGCCGACGAGCGCACCGATGATCGCGCCGCCCTCGAGCGCAGCCACCAGAAGCCCCGCGGCCTTCGCCGTGATCGACGAGCGCCCCTCCATGCGACGGGAGCGCGACCAGATCAGGGCGATCTCGAGCGGCAGCCACACGACGTAGAACCCCATCAGCGTCCAGCCGATGAGGAAGACCGGGAAGGAGTCGGTGAACGGCAGGACGAGAGCTGCCGCCGCGGTCAGCGCGGTCGAGATCAACAGCATCCGCTTGTGGCCGACCATGTCGCCGAGCTTCGCGAATGCCGGCACGACGAGCGCCGAGAGCATGAGCTGCGTGCCCTCGAGCCAATTGACATCCGCGTCGTGGATGCCGAGGTGCCGCGCGATGTCGGTGAGCATGGGCGTGTAGTAGCCCTGCAGGACGCCGCTGGTGAATTCGACGAAGGCCAGGAAGCCCACGACGGTGGCGAGGGTTCCCAGAGTCCGACTGCGCGTCATCGCGGCTCCTCGAGAAGAAGGCTGATCCGAGCGTTCAGGCGCCCGGAGAAGGGTGAGATCACACTAGCCGCTCGAGGAGAGCCCGGTGGAACCGCTCCCCTCGCTCGAGGGCTGCGATCTCGACGTTCTCGTCCACGCCGTGGATCGACGCCCGCTGCGCGTTCGACATGTCGAGCGGTGCGAAGCGATAGACCGCGGGCGCGAAGCGGTGGAAATGGCGCGAATCCGTCGCCGCCATCATCACGTACGGCACGGCCGGAACGCCCGGGTGCGATACAGAGAGCGCGTCGGCCAGCAGCGCGAACTGGGCGTTGTCGGTCGCCGACTCGGGCGAGGGCTCGCTCGCCTCCTCGACCTTCACCACCACCAGCGGATCGCGGATGCGCCGACGAACCCGGAGCACGGCCTGCTGCGTCGTCTCGCCCAGGGCGATCCGCAGATTCACGGTCGCCGAGGCCTGAGAGGGCAGGACATTCGCCGCGGTCCCGCCTGACTGCATCGTGGGCGCCACCGTCGTGCGCACCAGGGCGGCCGGCTCACCGCCGAGCGCCGCGAAGAGCTGGCCGGTGAGGAACGGCGCGGATCCGAGCAGACGGAGAAGGTGCCGAGCCGGCCCCGGCGTCTGGGCGCCGAGCTGTGTCAGCATCCGCCCGATGGCTCTCGAGGGCCGAGGGCGGAACGTGGTCGGCCCGAGCCGGTCGACGGCCCGTGCCACTCGACGCACAGCGGTGAGCGCCGGGGGCGCCGAGGCATGACCGCCCTCGCCGCGCGCCGACAGAGTGAGCGTCATGACTCCCTTCTCCCCCACGCCGATCATGGCCGCGCGTCCGGGCACGAACGGCAGCGGAGCGTCGACCACCGCGCCTCCTTCATCGACGACCAGCCACGGGACGATACCGCGCTCGCGGAGCACCCGTGCGATCTCCTCCGCCGCGCGACCGTAGGTCTCCTCGTTTCCACCGAACGAGAGGTAGACGTCGCGGGCGGGGGCGAAACCGTCGGCGAGCAGGTTCTCGACCGCTTCGAGCACGACGATCAGCGGACCCTTGTCGTCGAGGGCTCCGCGTCCGTAGACGATGCCGTCGGCGATGACACCGGCGAACGGCGGATGCGTCCAGGCGTCGCTCTCATCGACCGGGACCACGTCGTAGTGCGCCATCAGCACGACGGGCTCCTCGGAGGAAAGTCCGGTGCCCGCCCAGTGGAAGAGCAGTCCGAAATCGGTGTGCCGCTCGAGCGTCAGCCTCTCGTGAACGAGCGGATAGAGGTCGGCGATCAGCGTGACGAAGTCGTCGAACGGCCCGGATCCACGCTGCTCGAGCTCGGCAGAGACTGTCGGCAACTGGATCATCTGCGCGAGGCGCTCGGCGATTCCTGGGCGAGGTTCGGTCACGTCGGCCATCGTATCGCCGGGCGTCCCTGTCTCCGTCTGCACTCCGGTCGCACTTCGTGCCGCCCGAATCCCTGTCCCGCGGCACGAACTGCGACCTGAGCGACGCGCCGTGTCCAGAGGAGCGCACGAGACGCGAGACAATCGAGGGATGAGTCTGTTCGCCCTGGCCCCCAAGCGCGGTCCGCGCTGGCACCTGGCGACGCAGGCGGCTCTCGGAATCGCCGTCCCGATCGCCGTCATGACCCTTCTCGGCGAACCGTCGCTCGGCTACATCGCGGCATCCGGAGCCTTCACCGTCCTGTTCGCCGGCACCGCGCCGGTCATCGACCGGGCGAGGATCCTGCCCTTCGTCGCCGCGGGCCTGATCGTCAGCGCAGCCCTCGGCGTCGTCCTCTCGGCGGACGCGTGGCTCGTGAGCATCGGCGTCGTCGTCGTGGCGATCGTCAGCGCGGCTCTGGCGTTCGGGTTCCGCCTCGGTCCTCCAGGGCCCCTGTTCTTCGTGCTGGTCTTCGGGCTCTCCGCCCACGTCATCGCCAGTTCGCCGATCGCACCGCTCGTCTACATCGCAGCGCTCGCGGCGGGTTGTCTGTTCTCCTATCTGGTCGCGATGGCGCCTCTGCTCCTCCCCCGCTCGCGCACGATCGCAGCGCGACCGCTGCGCGAGCTGCTGCCCGGCCCCGCCTTCACCGCCGATTCGCGCATGCTTCTCGTGCGGGTCGCCATCGTCGCCGTGATCGGTGTGCTGCTGGGCCTGGTGATCGACCCGACGCGGACGTACTGGATCGTCGGTTCCGCCGTCGCCGTGATCGGTGTCGCCGCCGCGCGTCGTGCCGCCGTGCAGCGCGGGCTGCACCGGATGCTCGGCACCGTCGTCGGCGCCGGCGTGTACGCGCTGCTCGCGCTGCTGCATCCGTCCGGGCTCTGGCTGGCGCTGCTGCTGGGTGCACTGCAGTTCACGATCGAGCTCGTCGTGGTGCGCCACTACGCCCTGGCGCTCGTCTTCATCACTCCGCTGGTCCTTCTGCTGACCGGCGCAGCGACCGGGGACATCGGTTCGATGGACGTCGCGTTCGAGCGCATCGTGGACACCGTCGTCGGGGCGGCCCTCGGCGCCGCATCCGGGCTGCTCCACCCGCGGGCCACCGCGACGACCGACTGACTCTCGACGCCGACCTGCGCGCAGGCCATACTCGCACCATGAGCCGCGCACCCGAGATCGACGAGTATCACCGCAGCCTCACTCCGGAGGACCGCGAGATCTGCGACCTTCTCGTCACCGAGATCGAACAGGGACTCCCCGAAGCTGCGGGCAAGGTGTGGCACGCGCATCCGGTCTGGTTCCTCGACGGCAATCCGATCGTCGGCTACCACCGGCTGAAGGATGCCGTGCGCCTGATGTTCTGGAGCGGCCAGTCGTTCGCGGGCGGTGGCCTCACCGCGTCCGGGACGTTCCAGGCGGCCGAGGCGAGGTATCTCGACGCCGGCGAGGTCGACACCACAGCCCTCGCCGGCTGGCTCGCCGAATCACGCCGGATCCAGTGGGACTACGAGCACATCCGCACGAACCGCGGTTTTGTGAAGCGCACCGATTTCTGACCAGGCGCGGGGAACACCCAGAGCACGCCGCCGGTTGCACCGGGAGGACGGAAAGGGAGCCCGATGGAACTGACGCTCGTGACATCCGCGTTCTGCGGAGCCTGCTCGCGCACCCGCTCGGTCGTGACCGATGCCGCACGATTCCTGCCGGATGCCACGATCACCGAGATCGATGTCGCGCACGAGCCAGACGCCGCCGAAGCGCTCGACATCCGCTTCACTCCGACCATCATCATCCGCGACGCGTCGGGCACCGAGGTGTTCCGCGCCGAAGGCGTGCCGACAGTGCCCCAGATGCTCACGGCGGCGGTGAAGGCTCTCCCGTCCTGAGCCGCCACGCACGCTCTTGCGAATGTCCGACCCCCGGCGAAGAATGACCTGCAGCGGGTCGGTGCCGACTCCGCATCACATGACTGGGGGCAGCACCATGGCGAATCTCAACCCGTATCTCTCGTTCCGCACCGAGGCGCGGCAGGCGATGGAGTTCTATCAGAGCGTGCTCGGCGGTGAGCTCGACATCAACGTCTTCGGCGAGTTCCCCGACATGGTCCAGAACCCCGACCAGAAGGACCTCGTGATGCACGCGCAGCTCACGACCTCCGACGGGCTCGTGATCATGGCGTCGGACACACCCGACGGAATCCCGTTCGAGCCGCCGCAGGGCTTCTCGGTGTCGCTCAGCGGCAACACCCAGGAGCGCACTCAAGCCGTCTGGGATGCACTGGCCGACGGCGCGGTCATCACGATGCCCCTCGACACCCCTCCGTGGGGTGGCACGTTCGGGATGCTCGTCGACCGTTTCGGCGTGCCGTGGATGCTGCACGGCGACCCGGAATGACCCTGCGCCTCGCAGTCTCTCGGCCCACTGCCGACCGGAATCCGACCCGGTGACGGCGAGACCCCTTCTGCCGTGATCGGCAGAAGGGGTCTCGGGCGGTCGCTGCTCGGGTCTCGGATCAGCGCTGCTCGGGTCTCGGATCCGCGCGGTTCAGCTCTCGAATCAGCGCAGCGCCTTGGCCTCGATGAAGGCTCGGAGCTCGTGCTCGTCGTCAGCCATCTCGGTCGTGCGCTGCGGGGCGTCGAGCATCGTGCGCAGCTCGGACGAATACTCGAGCTCGACGCCGATCGCCTCACGGATCGTCTCGGCGAACTTCTGCGGCTTCGCGGTCTCGAGCACGAGCATCGGCACGCCGGGCTCGAGGTACTCGCGGGCGACCTTGACGCCGTCCGCCGTGTGCGGATCGATGATGTCGCCCGAGGCGTCGTACACCGCCTTGATGGTCGCGAGCCGGTCGTCGTGGGTGGAGGTTCCGCTGACGATGCCGAACTCCTCGACGAAACGCTCGAGGTCTGCGGTGAAGTCGAAGTACCCCTGCGTGTCGAGTTCTTGCCACGCGGTCACGACGCGAGCGGCATCACGGCCGACGAGCTCGAAGATGAAGCGCTCGAGGTTCGACGCCTTCGAGATGTCCATCGACGGGCTCGACGTGGCGAGGGTCTGGGCTGCGCTGCGCGGACGGTAGACGCCGGTGCGGAAGAACTCGTCGAGAACGTTGTTCTCATTCGCTGCGAGCACCAGGCGACGGATCGGAAGACCCATCTGCTTCGCGAAGAAGCCGGAGAGGATGTTGCCGAAGTTGCCGGACGGAACCGTGAACGACACCTCGGTCCAGCCGCCGGCATCCGTCGCACGCAGCCACGCCCAGAAGTAGTAGACGACCTGCGCGGTGATGCGGGCGAGGTTGATCGAGTTGACCGCGCCGAGGTGCTGGGCGCGCTTGAAGTCCAGATCGCCCGCGAGCTTCTTGACGAGGTTCTGGCAGTCGTCGAAGACGCCGTCGACGACGATGTTGTGGATGTTCTCGTCATCGAGCGAGAACATCTGCGCCCGCTGGAACGCGCTCATGCGTCCCTTCGGGGACAGCATGAAGACCGAGATGCGGTCCTTGCCGCGGAGGGCATGCTCGGCCGCGGACCCGGTATCACCCGACGTCGCGCCGAGGATGTTCAGCACCGAGCCCTTGCGCTCGAGCGCATATTCGACGACCTGGCCGAGGAACTGCATCGCCATGTCCTTGAACGCCAGCGTCGGGCCCTCGGACAGACCCACGAGCGTGAGGTCGTCACCGATCGAGCGGAGCGGCACGACCTCTTCGGGGAACGGTTCGTAGGCAGCGGCAGTCATGCGCGCGAGATCCACCCGAGGGATGTCGGTGGCGAAGAGCGCCAGCACCTCCGTCGCCAGCTGCGGGTAGGTGAGTGCGCGCCAGCGCTCGAGCGTCTCGCCGTCGACCGTGGGCATGGTCTCGGGAACGGCCAGCCCGCCGTCGGGGGCGAGCCCTTCGAGCAGGGTCTCGCAGTACGGCAGCGGCTGCATGCCGCCTCGGGTGGAGATGTACTGCACGGGTGCTCCTCGGATCGGAATCGGCACGGGACTTCCATTGTCGCAGGTGGCCGGGAGGTGATTGCGCGAACGCCCAAAGCCCCGCGATCAGAACAGGGATGCGGGGAGCGCACCCTCGTGCTCGAGCAGCCAGCGCTTGGTCGCCAGCCCCTGTCCCGGGGCGCCGCCGGAGTATCCACCCAGCCCGTCGCCCGCGACGACGCGATGGCAGGGCACGATGATCGGCACCGGATTGGCGCCCATGATCGCGCCGATCCCTCTCGCGGGCACCTCGGTGCCGCTGCGCCGAGCGAGACCGCCGTAGGTCAGCGTCTCTCCGTGGCCGACGGTCTCGTAGAGCGCCGTCAGCACCGCACGACTGGTGTCGGTCTGCGTACCGAGGTCGACGGGCAGGTCGAACTCGCGCAGCGCTCCGTCGAAGTACGCGGTCAGCTGCGCGAGCGCTTCTGTGAGCAGCGCGTCCGGCTCGGCATCCGGCTCCGCATCCGTCTCCGCCGGTGGATCCGAGCGCCAGGTGACCCTCCGGATCGCCGTCCCGTCGCTGACGATGCCGATCTCGCCGATGGGCGAGAGCAGGGTTCCGAACGAGGGCATGGCGAGAGGCTACCGCGACTCGGGGCAGCGGCCTGGACCTAGCGCCTTTGAGGTGTGGAGGCAATGGTATTCCGCTTCCGGTTCTCACCTCTTAGCGTGGAGCCCATCAACAGAATCAGGAGCCCTCATGACTGCGAAGACCCATACCGCGCATGACCACCAGCCCGTAGAAGGCCAGGCTCCCGCGAAAGCGCAGGCGCCTGTCGAGCCCCTGTACGAACGCGTCGACCTCGACCGCTACGTCGTGCTCCAGGAAGGCCCCGTCGGCTACGTCGAACACGTGCATCCGGTGTTCGTCTGCTACGTCGGGCACCCGTATCAGCAGGCTGACGAGGTGGCTCAGGTGCACGACTTCCATGACGCGGTGACGACAGTCCTGCACCGCGCCGTCGCGACTCGGCGCGCTCTGTGAGCCACGACGTCTGGCCCGGTTCGCCGTACCCCCTCGGGGCGACCTTCGACGGACAGGGCACGAACTTCGCGCTGTTCAGCGAAGGAGCCGAGAAGGTCGAGCTGTGCCTCTTCGATGACGACGGCACCGAAGAGCGCGTACTCCTCGAAGAGGTCGACGCGTTCGTGTGGCACGGCTATCTGCCTTCGGTGCAGCCGGGCCAGCTCTACGGCTACCGCGTGCACGGCGCGTACGAGCCCGCGCTGGGTCAGCGGTTCAACCCGAACAAGCTCCTCCTCGACCCGTACGCCAAGTCGGTGGCCGGGCGCATCGACTGGGGCCAGCCCCTCTTCGGATACGACTTCGGCGATCCCGACTCGCGCAATGACGAGGACTCGGCCGCCACGATGGTCAAGGGCGTCGTCATCAACCCGTTCTTCGAGTGGGCCGGCGACCGCCTTCCGAAGACGCCGTACGCGCAGACCGTCATCTACGAAGCGCACGTCAAGGGCCTCACCGAACTGCACCCCGACGTCCCGGAGGAGCTGCGAGGTACGTATGCGGCGATCGCGCACCCGTCGGTCATCGAGCACCTCGTACATCTGGGGATCACCGCGATCGAGCTGATGCCGGTGCACCAGTTCGTGTACGACTCGACCCTGCTGGAGAAGGGCCTGACGAACTACTGGGGCTACAACACCCTGGGGTTCTTCGCGCCCCACAACGACTACTCGTCCAGCGGACAGCACGGTCAGCAGGTGCAGGAGTTCAAGGCGATGGTGCGCGCTCTGCATGCCGCGGGCATCGAGGTCATCCTCGACGTCGTCTACAACCACACCGCCGAGGGCAACCACATGGGCCCGATGCTGTCGATGCGAGGCATCGACAACGAGGCGTACTACCGCCTCGAAGAGGACCGTCGGTACTACACCGACTACACGGGCACCGGGAACAGCCTCAATGCCGGCAACCCGCACGCGCTGCAGCTGATCATGGACTCGCTGCGCTACTGGGTCACCGAGATGCACGTCGACGGCTTCCGCTTCGACCTCGCGTCGACTCTCGCGCGGGAGTTCTACGACGTCGATCGCCTCGCCGCGTTCTTCGAGCTCGTGCAGCAGGATCCGATCGTCTCTCAGGTGAAGCTCATCGCCGAGCCGTGGGATGTCGGCCCCGGCGGGTACCAGGTGGGCAACTTCCCTCCGCAGTGGACGGAGTGGAACGGCAAGTACCGCGACACCGTGCGCGACTTCTGGAGAGGAGAGCCGCAGGCTCTCGGCGAGTTCGCCTCGCGTCTGACGGGCTCCGCCGACCTCTACGAGCACTCCGGCAGACGCCCGGTGGCGTCCATCAACTTCGTCACGGCACACGACGGCTTCACGCTGCGAGACCTCGTCTCGTACAACGAGAAGCACAACGACGCGAATGGCGAGGACAACAACGACGGCGAATCCCACAACCGCTCGGAGAACAACGGAGTGGAGGGGCCGACCGACGACGAGGCCGTGAACCGCATCCGCGCCAGGCAGCAGCGCAACTTCCTGGCGACGCTGCTGCTGTCGCAGGGCGTGCCGATGATCGCGCACGGCGACGAACTCGGCCGCACCCAGGCCGGCAACAACAACGGCTACGCCCAGGACAACGAGCTGACCTGGGTCGACTGGGATGCCGCAGATCGCCCCCTCGTCGAGTTCACCGCTGCGGTCGCCAGACTCCGCCGCGCGCATCCGACCTTCCGCCGCAGCCGTTTCTTCGACGGGCGCCCGGTGCGCTCCGAAGACGGCGAGCGCGTGCCCGACGTGGTCTGGCTCCGCCCCGACGGCCGACGGATGCAACCGGAGGACTGGGACTCGGGCTTCGGCCTCGCGATCGGCATGTTCCTCAACGGTCAGGGCATCCGCGAGAAGGACCGCCGTGGCCGACCGGTCGCGGATCAGAACTTCCTGATCTATTTCCACAGCGGCGCGGAGGCGATCGACGCCGTGCTTCCCGACGACCGGCACGGACGCGCCTGGGAGGTGGCGATCGACACCGCCTCAGACAGGGCGGGCGGCACGCCACTCGACGCGGGAGCTCCCGTGACCCTCGAGGCCCACTCCCTGCTGGTGCTGCGCGAGGTCGACCAGACAGAGGTGCCGACGGACGACTCCGTCGAGGCCTCCCTGCGCATCCAGACCGAGCGCGCCGAGACGCCCTCGCCCGCACCGAGCCCGGAGCTGCCTCGATGACCCGACGCCCTCTCTCGACGTATCGACTGCAGATCAGGGCGGGCTTCACGCTCGACGACGCCGCGGCGGTCACGGCCTACCTGGCCGACCTCGGCGTCTCCTGGGCCTACCTGTCGCCACTGCTCGCGGCCGTGCCCGGATCCGACCACGGATACGACGTCGTCGACCATTCCCGGGTCGACGACGCCCGCGGTGGCCCCGAGGCGCTGGAGCGCTTCGCCGCCGCCGCACGCGCGGCGGACCTCGGCATCCTCGTCGACATCGTCCCGAACCATGTCGGGGTGGCGCTCCCCCGCGCCAATCCCTGGTGGTGGGACATGCTGCGGCTCGGTCGCGCCTCGCGGCACGCGGTGGCCTTCGACGTCGACAGGAGGGTGTCGGAGGGTCGGGTGCGACTCCCGATCCTGGGGTCTTCGCCCGCCGAGGTCCTCGCCGTAGGGGAGATCGTCATCGACACGACCCCTGCCGACGATGCTCCCGACGGGACTCTGAGCTACTTCGATCATGTGCTGCCGCTGGCTCCTGGAACCGGAGCTCTGGCAGAGGATCTTCCTGCTCTGCTCGACGCTCAGCACTACGAGCTGCGGTTCTGGGAGGACCAGAACACCGACCTCGACTATCGCCGCTTCTTCGCCGTCTCCGAGCTCGCGGGCATCCGCGTCGAGCTTCCGGACGTGTTCGACGAGTCGCACCGGGAGATCGCGCGGTGGATCACCGACGGACTCGCCGACGGACTGCGGGTGGACCACCCGGACGGGCTGGCACACCCCGGCGACTATCTGGAACGTCTCGCCGACGCGACCGGCGCCGCCTACACCCTGGTCGAGAAGATCCTCGAGCCCGGCGAGGAGCTGCCCTCCTGGTGGCGCACCGATGGCACGACCGGCTACGACGCGCTGGTCGAGATCGATCGGGTTCTGATCGACCAATCGGGCGTCGACGCACTCGACGCACTCGACGCCCGGTTGCGCGCCGAGACCGGTCTGCCGGTCGCGCAGCCGTGGCACGATCTGATCCTCACAACGAAGCGGAAGGTCGCCGACGAGATCCTGCAGTCCGAGATCCGCCGACTGGTGCGGGCGCTGCCGTTCGGCGTGGTCGGGGCAGAGGATGCTCTGACCGAGATCGTCGCGAGCTTCCCCGTCTACCGGGCGTATCTGCCGGCGGGACGCGAGCATCTGCAGCACGCGATCGATGACGCCGCCCGCCGACGGCCCGATCTCGCCGAGTCGATCGCCGAGCTCGCGCCGCTGCTCTTCGACACGACGCTCGAGGTGGCGGAGCGGTTCCCGCAGGTCACCGGAGCGGTGATGGCGAAGGGCGTGGAGGACACCGCGTTCTACCGGTTCACCCGGCTGGGCACGCTGACCGAGGTCGGTGGCGACCCGTCGATCGGGTCGATCTCGGTGGAGTCGTTCCACGATGCCCAGCGGTCGCGACTCGCCTCGTGGCCGCACTCGATGACCACGCTGTCGACGCACGACACGAAGCGCTCCGAAGACGTGCGTGCCCGGCTGTCGGTTCTCGCCGAGGTCCCCGAGCGCTGGTCCGAGACGCTGACGGAACTCCGCGCCGTCGCCTCGACCGGACACGGCCCCCTCGACGCGCTCCTGTGGCAGGCCGTCGTGGGAGCGTGGCCCGTCTCGACCGAGCGACTGACCGCCTACGGGCTGAAGGCCGCTCGCGAGGCCGCCGAGGGCACCGGATGGCAGCACCCGGACGCCGAGTTCGAGAAGGGCGTCACGGCGATCGCCGAGGCCGCCAACGGCTCCGCGCGAGACATCGTCGAACGGTTCGTGAACGAGATCGTCGCCCCCGGCCGCGTCAACTCGCTGTCCGCGAAGCTGCTCCAGCTCGCGGCGCCCGGCGTTCCCGACGTCTACCAGGGCACCGAGCTGTGGGACCACTCGCTCGTCGACCCCGACAACCGTCGACCGGTCGACTTCGCCGAGCGGTCCGCACTGCTCCGCCTCCTCGACGAGGACGCCGCCCGCGGCATCCTCCCTCCGATCGACGACTCCGGGCTCGCGAAGATGCTCGTCACCTCGAGGGCCCTGCGCCTGCGCCGCGACCATGCCGACCTCTTCCACGGTTATCGACCCGGTGCGGCCGCAGGGCAGGCCGCCGACCACGCGATCGCCTTCGATCGCGGCGGAGTGCTCGCCGTGGCCACCCGCCTGCCGGTCGGTCTGGCGCGTCGGGGCGGATGGGGAGACACCGTGCTGATGCGGCCCGACCTCGCCGCCGTCGATGTGCTGACGGGCCGACGCGTCGACGGCGGTCCTGTTCCGCTGGCGGAGCTGCTCGACACCTATCCGGTCGCGCTCCTGGTGGAGGAGCGATGATCTCGGTCTGGGCACCGCGCGCGAACACCGTGCGGCTGCGGCGCCTCACCCCCGCGTGCGTGCTGATCTCGGAGCACGACATGACGCCGACCTCGGCGGAACCGGGCTGGTGGAGCACCGACGTCCCGATGTCCGAGGGCGAGCGCTACGGCTTCCTGCTCGACGGGAGCGACGAGCTTCGGCCCGACCCCCGCTCGCGGCGACAGCCTCGCGGTGTGCACGGACCGTCCGCACTGTTCGACGCCGCACGTTTCGAATGGACCGACACGAGCTGGGCGGGTCGGGCGCTCGAAGGCGGAGTGATCTACGAGCTGCACGTGGGCACCTTCACCCCGGAGGGGACTCTCGACGCGCTGATCGGCCGCCTCGACCACCTCGTCGGGCTCGGGATCACGCACATCGAGCTGCTCCCGGTCAACGCGTTCAGCGGCACGTGGAACTGGGGCTACGACGGAGTGCTCTGGTACGCCGTGCACGAGGCCTACGGCGGCCCTGCCGGATATCAGCGTCTTGTGGATGCCGCCCATGCCCGCGGCCTCGCGGTGATCCAGGACGTGGTCTACAACCACCTGGGCCCGAGCGGCAACTACCTGCCCGAGTTCGGGCCGTACCTGCGCGACGGCGAGCACACCTCCTGGGGCGAATCGGTGAACCTCGACGAGCCCGCGGTGCGCGAGTACATCATCGAGAACGCCCTGATGTGGCTGCGCGACTTCCACGTCGACGGGCTGCGTCTCGACGCGGTGCACGCCCTCCACGACGAACGCACTCCGCATATCCTGCACGAGCTCGCCGAACGGGTCGACGCGCTCTCCGCCGAGCTCGAGCGACCGCTCAGCCTGATAGCGGAGTCCGACCTGAACGACCCGACGCTCATCCTGCCCCGCGAAGCTGGCGGATACGGGCTCACGGCGCAGTGGTCGGATGACTGGCATCACGCGGTCCATGTGGCCCTCATCGGTGAGACCGACGGCTACTACGCGGACTTCGCCGCACCGGATGCCGTCGCCAAAGTGTCGGAGGGCGGCTTCTTCCACGACGGCACGTACTCCTCTTTCCGCGGCCGCACTCACGGTGCTCCCCTGCCAGCGAACGTGCCCGCCTGGCGCCTCGTCACCTTCGCACAGGATCACGACCAGATCGGCAACCGGGCCGCCGGCGACCGTCTCGCGGCCTCGCTGTCGCCCGGGCGCTTGGCCGTCGCCGCGGTGCTCACGCTGACCGCCCCGGGAACGCCCATGCTGTTCATGGGCGAGGAATGGGCCGCATCGACACCTTGGCAGTTCTTCACCTCGCACAAGGAGCCGGAGCTCGCTCGAGCCACCGCCGAGGGACGCATCGCAGAGTTCGCGCGCATGGGCTGGGATCCGGCGCTGGTGCCCGATCCGCAGGATCCGGCGACGTTCGACCGCTCGCACCTCGACTGGAACGAGCTCGGCGACGGGCCGCATGCTCAGCTGCTCGACCTCTACCGCCGCCTGATCTCGCTGCGGCAGGAGCGCGACGAACTCACCGACCCCGACATGGCGCACACGACCGTCGAGGTGTCGCACCGGGAGGCACCCCCGGATGCCCGCGCGTACCGCATCGACCGCGGACACCTCTCGGTGCTCGTCAACCTGACGGCGGACGAGGTCGAGTTCGACCTGGAACCGGATGCCCGAGTGCTGCTGGAAACGGCACCCGGCCGGATCATGGCCCGCACGATCTTCGTTCTGCCGGAGTCGGCGGTGATCGTCGGTCCGCCCGACTGATCGGCATCACCCCGCGGCGAGCGCCTTCGTGAAGCAGAGCGAGAGGTCGCTCTGCACGTAGTGACCGTAGCGCGGGATCGGCGCGTACCCCTCACGCTCGTAGAAGCGCACCGCGTCCGGCTGCGCCGTGCCGGTCTCGAGCACCAGGCGTCGGAGGCCGAGTTCATCGGCCGCCCGCTCGAGAGCGCTGAGCAGCGCGGTGGCGGCTCCGGTTCCGCGCGCCTGCGGAGCGGCGTACATCCGCTTGATCTCCGCGACGCCGTCTCCCAGCACATCGTCATCGAGCACCCGCAGTCCACCGCACACGATCGCCTGTCCCTGCGCATCGCGCGCGATCAGGAAGACCGGCACGTCGTCGGCTGACGGTACGACGCCGGGTTCGTGATCGTCGCTGCCGTATCGAGCGTCGAGCTCGACCCGTTGCGCCGCGCGCAGCCGCTCGGCATCCGGGTGCGTCCAGGCCACGCGCTCGATCGTCACACTCGTCATCAGTCGTTCTCCCTCGATCCCGCATCCATCCGGCTCTGCGCCACGCTACAGAGCCAGGATTACGGCGATGTTGCGGACTGCCAGTTCAGGCTTCGCTGAGTTCAGCTTGTTCTGTACTGTTGTGATGTGACTCTCACGGCCTCTCCCACCCACACCGCGGCGGTCGCCCGGCTGGGACACGCGCTGTCGGACTCGACTCGCGCGTCGATTCTGCTCGCGCTCCGCGAAGAGCCCGCGTATCCCTCCGACCTCGCCGAGCATCTCGGCGTGAGTCGACAGCTGCTGTCGAACCATCTCGCGTGTCTGCGCGGGTGCGGTCTCGTCGAGAGCATCCAGGACGGCCGGCGCAGCCGCTATCAGCTCGCGGATCCGCACCTCGTCCCGGCACTCGACGCACTGCTGCAGGTCGTGCTGATCGTCGAGCCCGACTGCTGCGACGGCGAAGGGTGCACCTGCTGATGACCATGGTCACTCCGAACCCTGCCCGTCGGGCGACGCTGCACCGTCGCATCCGGCTCATCGTGGCGTTCACGATCGTCTACAACGTGATCGAGGCGATCGTCGCGATCACGGCCGGATCCGTCGCGTCCTCCGCCGCGCTCATCGGCTTCGGCCTCGACTCGACCATCGAGGTGCTGTCCGCCGCGGCGGTCGCCTGGCAGTTCACCCGCCGCGACCCCGAGCGGTGGGAGAAGCCGACGCTGCGGGTGATCGCCGTCGCCTTCTTCGCCCTCGCGATCTACGTCGTCGCCTCCTCAGCGCTCTCGCTGATCGGCGGTGACCGCCCCGCACACAGCACGGTCGGCCTCGTCCTCACCGCGCTGAGCGTCGTCATCATGCCCCTCGTCTCCCTCGCGGAGCGACGTGCAGGGCAGGAGGTCGGCTCGGCCACCGCGGTCGCCGATTCGAAGCAGACGCTGATCTGCACCTACCTGTCGGCTGCCGTGCTGATCGGTCTCGCGCTCAACAGCCTGTTCGGCTGGTGGTGGGCGGATGCCGTCGCCGGACTCGTCATCGCGATCTTCGCGGTGCGCGAAGGCGTGGAGGCGTGGAAGGGCGACGCGTGCGCCACCTCGGTGGGCATGATCCTCGAAGACGGACATGACCACGAGCACGAGCACGACCACGACCACGACCACGACCACGACCACGACCATCACGACGCACACGATCACCGCTGACGCCGCGATTCGCGGAGACTTTCGACAGCCGCGTCACGATCCCGGCACCCTGGGGTCTTGCTTGTTGAGACCTGAAGTGAGCCTGGGGGGACATGTGCTCGCATCACGTCTCGGGTCGCACTCTCCCCTTTGAGCGGCTCGCGGGTGGGGCACCTCCCACGGCCCCACCCGCATTCCCCTCTCTCCTCACTGAGGCGAGGCGAGCGGGTCAGATCCAGCCGCGCTCCTCCGCGAGCAGCACGGCCTGCTGCCGCGTGCCGACCGACAGCTTCGCGAGAACAGCCGAGATGTGATTGCGCACCGTCCCCGGGGCGAGTGACAGCGCCTTCGCGATCTGGCCTGTCGTCTGGCCACGGCGACCTGCCCGAAGCACGTCGAGCTCGCGGTCGGTCAGCGGGGAGCGTTCGTCGCTCAGCGCGTCGGCCGCGATCTCCGGGTCGACGTAGCGCGCCCCCGCTGCGACCCTGCGGATCACATCGGCCACCTGATCGGCACCGCGGGACTTCGGCAAGAACCCCGAGACGCCGGAGGCGAGCGCCCGGCGCAGCACGCCGGGGCGGGCATGCCTGGTCACCACGACGCACCGCGTGGCGATCGCCCTGTTCAACCTCTCGGCCACTTCGACGCCGTCGAGTCCCGGCATCTCGAGATCGAGCAGGCACACGTCCGGCGTCAACCTCAGAGCCTCGGCGAGCGCCTGCTCTCCGTCTTCGCACTCGGCGACGACTTCGATGTCGCCCTCGAGCCGCAGCAGGGCCGCAAGCGCGGAACGGATCATCCCCTCGTCATCGGCCAGAAGCACCCGGATCATCGCGATCCTCCTCGGTCGGCGGACGCACCCTCGTTCGCGGGCACCGTGACCACGACCGCAAAGTCACCGCCCTCGTCATGGATCTCCAGAGTGCCGCCCGCCTCGGCGATGCGACGCCTGACTCCGTCGAGCCCCGAGCCGACCGGCTCCCCCGCGGCATCGGCATCCACGTCGTTCGCGACTTCATAGCGCCATCCCTCCGGCACCCTCTCGAGTGTGAGCCGCGCGTGACGACCGGCACCGTGTCGCAGGACGTTGGTGGTCGTCTCGCGGATCACGGGCCCGAGGGCGGATGCCGGTGCGTCGTCGGCGTCCGCCGCGATCTCCGCCTCCACCGCGAGGCCCGCGGCGCTGAGGAGGTCGCGCGCGTTCGCCACCTCGTCGCCCAGCGGCACCGAGCGGAAGCGGGTCGCGAGATCGCGGGTGCCCTGCCGTGCCTCGTCGACGCTCACCCGGGCAGCCTGCAGCTGCTCGAGAGCCGCATCGGGATCACGACACATGAGCCGCTCGGCCAGCTCGAGCTGCAGCGCGATCACCTGCAGATGATGCCCCTGCAGGTCATGCACGTCGGTCGCGACGCGAAGTCGCTCCTGGGTCGCGGCGAGCCTCGACTCGGAGGCGCGCGCCCTGTCGAGAGTGACCAGCACATCCCACCACCACAGCGAGCTCACCGACATCGCCGGGATCAGGATCGCGTAGAGCGCGGGAAGCCACCCCGGCGCACCGGGCTCCATGGCGCCGCGGGCTCCGTCGATGAACGCCAGGCAGAAGAGCAGCACGGTCATGAGGATCACGATCCGCAGCCGCACGCCCTTCGGCCAGTTGAGCAGCACGACGGACTGCACGATCGGCATGAGTGCGAGCAGCCAGCTGTCGGTGACGAGGCCCGCCGCGGCGCCGTACGCCGCGGCGATCAGCAGCGGGAGAGCGATGCGCGTCCACGGGATGCCCGGGTCGGCGTCGACGCGGTGCCGATACGCCCACAGCAGGATCGCGGTCGACAGCCACCAGACGATGCCCCCGGCTCCGACGACGATCGGCGCGGTCGCGTCGCCCGGCGAGGCGAACGCCTCGAGCGTCCATATCAGCACCAGGAAGAGCTCGAGGAACACGACGGCCGAGAACGTGTACCACCAGGTCGCGGTGATGCCACGAGCCAGTTGGCGGGCTCCGAGCGACGGGTCGCCGGGCGGCTCGACCAGCGGGGATGTGCTCTGCATGCCCCCACGATACGGGCGTGACACATGTCACGGATGCCGCGGGTGAAGCACCCGGAAACGAGTGACGGCCCGACACTGCCGCCGGGAGCGGAGGAGCGGTGGACTGGATACATCGCGGCGGAGACACCGGCGCTCAGACCATAGGAGCAATCCATGAACCTCATCGAGACCTTCCAGGGCTTCGTCGCCCAGGTTCCCGAACTCGTCCAGCCGCTCATCGTCGCCCTCGCCGGGGCCATCCCCTTCATCGAGGGCGAGGGTGCCGTCTCGATCGGCATCATCGGCGGCATCCACCCCGTCGTCGCCGCCATCGCGGCGATGGTGGGAAACTTCCTCTGCGTCGCCGTGCTCGTGATCGCGAGCTCGGGTGCCCGCACGGCGATCGTGAACCGCAACCGCAGCCGGGAGGCCGTGCTGGCCGGAACGAGCGGCGCCGCGGTCGAGTCGGCCCCCGCGGAGTCCGAGCGCGGCGGCGCGCGCAAGGAGAAGTTCCAGCGGGCGTTCGAGCGCTACGGCGTTCCCGGTGTGAGCCTCCTCGGCCCCCTGCTGCTGCCGACACAGTTCACCGCCACGATGCTCGCCGCCGCCGGCGTGGGCAAGGTCCGCATCCTGATCTGGCAGGCGGTCGCCATCATCGGCTGGACCACGATCGTCGCCGTGATCGTCGGCAGCGCCGTCTACGCGATCCGCTGACCGCCCGGCACACGGCGGGGGCAGGCGCACGCAACGTCTGGAACACAGCAGCAGCGGGTGGTCACCGACCGGTGACCACCCGCTGCTGTGCCTGCGACTGTCAGCGACGTCCGACGCTCGACCGTCGCTTCAGCGAGACCGCGGTCGCGAGCCCACCGCCGACGATCAGTGCGGCTGCGAGGGCCAGGAAGCCCGACCCGTCGCCGCCGCCCGTCAGAGCCAGCTCGCCCGGTGTCGTGGCTGATCCGGGCGTGCGGATCGGAGTCGGCGTGGGCGACGCCGGAGTCGGGGTCGGGGTCGGCTCGACCACCGGAACCGCGTTCGCGATGTTGGTGAGGGTGAGCGTCACGCCGGCCGCTGCTCCGGGCGTCACCTCGTAGGTGCCGTTCCCTGCATCGACGACTCCGTCACCGGAGATGGTCCACGTGCCCCAGGTCACTCCCTGGACGACCGGGAGATCGATCTCCTCGATCACGAAGGTCGATCCGAGGGGAGCACGATCACTGACGACCGGCTGTCCGACGGGCACGACCATCGTCGTGGCCGGAACGTCGGATCCCTTGACCGAGTACCGCACCGTGTACGTCGCCGCGTGCGCCGCAGCCGCCTGGGCACCCGTGAGCGTCTTGGAGATCGAGAAGCTCGTGTAGGTGACCCCGGTGCCGTCACCGCCACCCGACTCCGTGACCGTGTGGGTCGCAGACGTCTCGAACGTTCCGACGGTCGCATGGTTGCCGAAGACGTCGCCCTGTACCACCGGGCCGTCAGCCTGCGTGTAATAGAGCAGCTCGTACGCGAAGCCGCTGGTGGGGAGCCCGGTGGCCTCGAGCTCGAACGATCGCCCGTCGGCCGCGAAGCGCACCTGATAGCTCGCAGGGTCGACGACGCTCCAGTCTCCGACCTGTGCTCCGTTCTCGATCGCGCGCTGAGTCAGTCGCACTTCGCCCGTGTAATGGTGACCTGTGAGTCCGGCGTCGAGTGTGTCGGTGATGGTGAATGCCCCAGCGGCGACATATGCGCTCGGGATCCCCACGACCCACTTGAGCAGCCCGTCGGTCGCGGTCATGCCGCCGTACTTGTAGGGCTTCGCGTCTTCTACGGGGTTCTCGGCGACGATGCCGCCGTCGCCGGGAAGGTCGACGATCTCGATCGTGTCACCGAGGTCGAACTCGACCGTCTCGCTGGCGGTCGTCTGCGAAGCCCGAGCCTGCATCCAGAAGGTTCCGCCGACGTCTTCCTTTCCGGTGACAGCGTCTGTCAGCGTGCACACCATCTCAGCACCCTGGCCCGCGGTGACCGCGCAGTTCGCCATGATCTCACCGGTCACGGGATCGGCGATCGTGAACTCCCCCGCCGCCTGACGGCTGAACTCCGCAGGAAGCGTCATGCCGAAGGTCTCGCCGGCCTGCGCTCCTGCCGGGACCGCCCACTCGCCCGAGATCCGCACGGCCTGCCACTGCACGAGGGGCCCACCGCCGTTCTGATTCTCGAGCGACACGTTGCTGATCGCCCCGGGATAGGTCACGGTCGGCGCCGCCGCAGCCGGCAGAGCGGCCCCCAGCATGCCGACCACGCCCATGATCATCCCCACGATGATCGCGACGACCCCTCGGCCCCGCAGCGTCTTCTTCTTGCCGTCGATCGCCATGCTTCGGCCGATCGTCCTTCCGTGCGCGCGCACGGCGGTGTTCTCCCCAGTCATCGTCATCCCCAGTCCGATTTCGAGCCGCTCCCAGTCGCGACTCATCTAAGAGATCAGACAATGGCGATCTGATTACGGCGTTACCGGAATACAGCACCGATATACCAGCACAGTAGGTGACTGAAGAGGGACTGATCCCCGGTCTCTCAGCGCACCGCGCCCGTCGTCAGCCCGCCGACGAGCCAGCGCTGGAAGAACACGGCGGCGGCGAAGACCGGGATCACGCCGATGAACGATGCGGCCGCGATCTTGCCGAAGTGCGGAGTGCGATCACCGTAGAAGAGCGACAGCGCCACGGGGAATGTCTGCGCGTCCACGCTCTGCGTGAGGAAGGTCGCGAGCAGGAACTCGTTGTAGTTGAGGATCGCGACGATGATCCCGATCGCGACGAGGCTCGGCAGCAGCAGAGGGACGACGACGGACCACAGCATCCGCAGCGTTCCCGCGCCGTCGATGCGGGCCGCCTCCTCGATCTCGACCGGCAGCCGACGGATGAATCCCTCCAGCAGCCAGACCGCCACCGGGACGTTGACGAGGGCGTACACGAGCGTCAGGCCGAAGAGCGTGTTGTTGAGGCCGACCGATCGCAGAAGCGTGAGCAGCGGCACCACGGCGACGATCGGAGGGAGCAGCCATGGGCTCATCAGAGTCGCGCCCAGCGTGCGCCCGCCGGCGTTGTGACGGACGATGGCCCAGGCTCCGGGGACCGCGATGACCAGCGAGACCACGGCGCCGCCGACGGCCGCGGCAAGGGAGTTCAGGATCGACCGGGGGATGTCGGTGGCCAGCACATCACCCCAGTTCTCCCAGTGCGGAGCGGCGCTCCACAGGACTCCGGAGACTGTCTCGTCGCGCCCCATCAACGACACCGAGAACAGGTAGGCCAACGGGACGAGGGTCACCGCGAGCGCCACGAAGAGCACGGTGCTCGCGACGGGCCGCAGCCGGGTGCGCCGCTCAGCCATGTCGGGCCTTTCGTGCTATGACCGCCACCACGAGGGTCACCGCGGTGACGATGACCGCGAACACGAGGGTGATCGCGGAGGCGCGGCCGATGTCGAACTCCTTGAGAGCGACCTGCTGGATGAGGTAGGTGGTCACGGTCGACGCCTGACCGGGTCCGCCCGACGTCATCACGAACACGAG
This sequence comes from Microbacterium sp. WCS2018Hpa-23, assembly GCF_031843845.1. Lineage (NCBI taxonomy): Bacteria > Bacillati > Actinomycetota > Actinomycetes > Micrococcales > Microbacteriaceae > Microbacterium > Microbacterium sp. WCS2018Hpa-23. The sequence continues at coordinate 160,595 of NZ_JAVTIZ010000006.1, read as the reverse complement.
GTCGAAGACCTTCAACGCGATGACGAGCCGGATGAAGAGCGCGGCGATCACGGTGCCCGCGATCGCCGGCCAGGTGATGTGCCGGAACAGACCGGTTCCATGGGCCCCGTCGAGGGATGCGGCCTCCCGCACTGAAGGATCCTGCGTGAGAAGCGCGGCGTAGACGAGGATCACGATCAGCGGGGTCCACTGCCAGACATCGGCGAGCCCGATCGCGGGGAGCGCCCACGCCGTCGTCGACAGAGGTGCGAGCGACAGGCCGGGCAGCACGGTCGCGAGCAGTCCGCCGCCGGGGTTGAACACGAGCTTCCACAGGGTGCCGACCACCACCGGCGGGGTGATCAGCGGCAGCAGGAGCAGCGTCCGCACGACGGCGCCCGCTCGAGTCGCCCGCTCCAGTGCGACGGCGATCGCGACGCCCAGCACGACGCTGACGACGGCCACCACGACGGCATAGGCGACCGTCCGCCCGAACGACGCGACGACGTCGGCATCCGCGAGGATCGTCTCGAGGTTCGCGGTGCCGACCCACTCCTGGAACGGCCGCCCGAGCGTCGAGTCGGTGAACGCCGCCGCGAGGATGAACACGAGCGGATACGCGCCGAGCACGATGACCGACAGGATCGTCGGCGCCGTGAGCAGCCGTGCGGTGCCGGACCGCGTGCGGCCGCCCGCCCGTCGCGGCACTCGGCCGGACGCGCGGGCGGCACGCACGCGGATAGCGGAGGCGTCAGCCAAGGATCTCTTCCCACTCGGCCTGGACGCGGTCGAGGGTCTCCTGTGCGGTACCGCCGTCGCCCGCGATGAGCTTCGCCAGCTCGTCGGTGAGGATCTGCGCCGCCTGCGAGGCGTTCTCCCCCGTCGGCCAGGCGAGCGATCCACTCAGCGTCGTGCGGTTGACCCGCTGCAGGTCGGGGTACGTCTCGCCGTAGGCCTCGCTCTCGAGCGAGGACTCGCGGTTCGGGTCGATGCCGGTCTGCGGGTCGGCGACGATCAGCTCGGAGTTGACCTCGCTCGACGCGGCGTACTCGATGAACGCCTTCGCGAGATCGGTCTTCTCGGTGTTCGCCGCGACCACCCAGGTGAAGCCGGCCACCAGCGACGCGCGCGCCTCGGTGTTGTCCCCGCCGACGGGAAGCGTCGTCACGCCCCACTTGCCCGCGACCTTCGAGTCGGGGTTCGTCTCCGACCCCACCCCGAGGTCGGTCCAGTTCTCGATGAAGCCGACCTTGCCGTCGTACCAGGCGCCGTTGCCGACTCCGAAGTCGGTCTCGGCAGCCGTCGGGAAGGCGTAGGGCACGGCATCCACCAGCGCCTCGGCGGCGGCGACAGCCTCCGGGGAGTTGATCGTGGGCGTGCCGTCTTCGTCGACGAACTCGCCGCCGAAGCCCGCCAGGCGGTTCGCGTAGGCGGCGCCGAGGATCAGCGGCGACTTCTGACCGAAGATCGCGGAACCGTAGACGCCCTCGTCGCCCTCGTTCTCGGTGATCGTCTTCACATCGGCCAGGTACTCGTCCCAGGTCGCCGGCGGCTCGGTGATGCCGTTCCGCTCGAGGATCTCCTTGTTGTAGAAGAGCACGTGGGTGTCGCCGTCGAAGGGCAGACCGTAGCGGCGGTCGCCGACCAGCGTGTACGGGTCGTTGATCGAGGGGATGAAGTCGTCCTCCTCGAGCGAGGGGGTGTCGGCGATCCAGTCGGTGAGGTCCTGGATGGAGCCGCCCTCGGCGAGGTCGCCGATCGAGACGTACCAGGGAGCCGCGACGTCGAACGTGTTGGCGCCCGACTGCTGGTCGAGGGCGAGGGTCGAGCCGATCTCGTCGTAGGGCACGATCGTGAGGTTCACCTCGGCGCCGGTCTCCTCTTCGAAGTGCTCCTTGAGCCAGTTTCCTGCGCCCTCGTGCGACGTGATGAGCAGCGCGTTGAGGGTCTGGCCGGAGAAATCGCCGTCCGCGCCCTCACCACCGGACTCGGGCGCCTGAGCTGCGCAGCCGGCGATCACGAACGTCGCGGCCGTCAGGGCGGCGGCACCGAGAAGGAGGCGGCGTCGGCCGCTGCTCGGAAGGAAGGACATGGGGGCTCCTCAGGCGTCGGGTCGGGGAAGCGATCGGCGCTCAGGCTAGGAGGCCCGCGCCGCCGCTCGCATCGCGGTCGTAACAGTTCGTCGTCGTGCGACGCGCGAAGTCATGCGGCGCAACATCGCCCGGCTCGAGTGGTTATGGTCGCGAAGTCCCTACCCTCCAGAGGAGCACCGTGCCCAGTCGCATCATCCTGAACGCCTTCGACATGACGTGCGTGACGCACCAGGCCCCCGGGCTCTGGCGGCACCCCGACAACCAGGCCGATCGCTATCACGACCTCGACTACTGGGTGGATGTCGCCAAGACGCTGGAGCGCGGCAGGTTCGACGCGATCTTCATCGCCGACGTGCTCGGCACCTACGACGTCTACCGCGACTCGGCGGCCACGGCGCTCGGAGATGCGACGCAGGTCCCCCTCGGCGACCCCGTCGTGCAGATCTCCGCGATGGCGCACGCGACCGAGCACCTCGGATTCGGTGTGACGGTCGCCACGACCTACGAGCAGCCGTACGCGCTCGCCCGCCGCTTCTCGACGCTCGACCACTTCACGCGCGGACGCGTGGGCTGGAACGTCGTCACCAGCTACCTCGACTCCGCGGCCCGCAACCTCGGGCTCGACACGCTGATCGCCCACGACGACCGGTATGAGATCGCCGAGGAGTTCCTCGACGTGACGTACAAGCTGTGGGAAGGATCGTGGGAGGACGGTGCGGTGCTGCGCGACCGCGAGGCCGGCGTCTTCGCCGATGCGGCGCGGGTGCACCCGATCGGCCACGAGGGCCGGCACTACCGCGTTCCCGGCATCCACCTCGCCGAGCCCAGCCCGCAGCGCACGCCGGTGATGTTCCAGGCGGGCGCGTCGCCCCGCGGACGCCAGTTCGCGGCGAAGCACGGCGAGGCGATCTTCATCAACGGTCTGCGCCCCGAGGCGACGCGTCCGGTGACGGATGACATCCGCGACCGTGCCGAGGCGCTCGGGCGCCCGCGCGACTCGGTCAAGATCCTCACGCTCGTGACGGTCGTGGTCGCAGCGACCGACGAGGAGGCCCAGGCGAAGCTCGAGGACTACCGCGGCTGCGTCTCGGTCGAGGGCGCGCTGGCGCTCTATGCCGGGTGGACGGGCCTCGACCTCTCGCAGTACGACCCCGACGTACCGCTGGAGTACGTCGAAACCGACGCAGGGCGATCCGCCCTGTCGGTGTTCACCAAGGCCGATCCGGACCGCAAGTGGACGCCCCGGGACATCGCGCACTACGTCGGCATCGGCGGCATCGGCCCCGTGATCGTCGGGGGGCCGCAGACGGTCGCCGACGAGCTGGAGCGCTGGGTCGAGGTCGGCGGTGTCGACGGCTTCAACATCGCCTACGTGGTGACCCCCGGATCGTTCGAGGACATCGTCGAACACCTCGTGCCCGAGCTGCGCCGTCGCGGGCGCACGTGGGACGACTATCCCGAGGGGACCCTGCGTGGACGACTCTCGGGCGACGGCTCCCCCGTCGTGCCCGAATGGCACCCCGCGCACTCGTACCGCGGCGCCTACGTCGGCGGTGCATCCGCACTCGACGGCACGCGCGGCGGCCCACTGGTGGATGCCGCGGTTTCGGCCTCCGGCGACGCTGCCGACTTCGACGATCTGACCGCACTCACCGAGAAGGAGGACGCCCGATGAGCGTCATCGCAGAGACCACGAACCGCAGCCGGTGGACGGGCACGGCCGATGCCGCGGAGCGCTCGCACTGGCGCGGAGTCGCCGAGCGCGTCGCCGCCGAGCTCGCCACCGACGCCCTGCAGCGCGACCGGGCGAACGACGACCCCACGGTCGAACTCGACCTGCTGCGCGACGCGGGCCTTGTCACGCTGCTGCAGCCGGCCGAGTTCGGCGGCGGCGGAGCGCATTGGGAGACCGCGTTCCTCGTCATCCGCATCCTGTCGCGTGCCGACGCCTCGGTCGCCCAGGTGCTCGCGTACCACTACATCAACTCGGGCAACATCGGCTTCGCGGCCGACCCGTCGGTGCAGGAGGCCTGGCACCGAAGGACCACCGAGGGGCGCTGGGTGTGGGGTGACTCTGTGAACCCGACGGATCCCGATCTCGAACTGACCCCAGACGGCGACGGATATCGACTGAACGGTCTCAAGCGCTTCTCGACCGGCGCGTCGGCCGGAGACGTGGTGCTGGCTGCGGCGCTGGTGCGCGGCGGCGAGCGCGACGGCCAGGTGCTGTTCGTCGTGCTCGACCACGACCGCGACGGCATCCGCTATCTCGGCGACTGGGATGCGCTCGGGCAGCGTCTGTCGGCGAGCGGCTCCGTGCACTTCGAAGACGTGCGCGTGGCCGCGGAGGATGTGCTCGGGGAGCTCGGCGACGAGCCGTTCTCGACGCTGATCACCCCCGGAATCCAGCTCGCCTTCGGCAACCTGTATCTCGGCATCGCCGAGGGGGCGCTCTCACGCGGACTCGACCTGGTCCGGGCGCGCCCCCGCGCCTGGTTCCTCAGTCAGGCCGAGTCGTACCGCGACGACCCGTTCGTGCAGCGCGTCGTCGGCGAGTTCGCCTCTCGCATCGCGGCCGTAGAGGCGCTGGCGGACCGCGCGGGCCGCCTGTTCGACGAGGTCGTCGATGAAGGAGATGCCGTCACGGCCGAGCGCCGCGGTGAACTGGCGATCGAGATCGCCAAGGTCAAGGTCGTCTCGACCGAGGTCGGCATCGAGGTCGCGAACCGGATCTTCGAGATCACGGGCTCCAGCTCCGCCCGCGCCGACGTAGGACTCGACCTCTTCTGGAGGAACGTCCGCACGCACTCGCTGCATGATCCGATCGACTACAAGAAGCTCGAGGTCGGCGCCTGGACGCTGAACGGCGAGCTGCAGCCGATCTCGCTGTACACCTGATGGGCGCGCAGATGCAGCGGCTCCAGGCCACCCTCGACCGGTTCCGTCCCCTGTTCGACGAGATCGCGGCAGGCACGGTCGACCGAGAGCAGAGCCACGAGCTGCCGTTCGTCGAGGTCGCGAAGCTGCGGGATGCCGGCTTCGGCAGGCTTCGAGTGCCGGTCGAGGACGGCGGCTTCGGACTCGACTGGCCGTCGTTCGCCGAGGTGCTCATCGAGCTCGCCGCGGCCGACTCGAACCTTCCGCAGATCTTCCGGGGTCACATCGCCTACGTGGAGCACATCCTGGCGGCGTCACCGAGTGAGCGACGCTCACGGTGGATCGACCGACTGGTCGGCGGCGAGCTCGTCGGCAATGCGTGGTCGGAGAACGGGGCGGCTGCGGTCGGCACGAATGCGACGCGGGTGGCCAGACGACCGGACGGCACGTGGAGAGTGGACGGTCGCAAGTTCTATACGACCGGCAGCATCTTCTCGGAGTGGATCGACGCGACCGTCGACCTCGACGGCGAGACCGTCACGGCCCTCATCCGGCGACACCAGGAAGGCGTCGAGATCTCGGACGACTGGGACGGCTTCGGCCAGCCGCTGACGGGAACGGGCACGGCCGTCTTCACCGACGCGAGCGTCGACGACAACGACGTCGAGCCGTTCACGTCACGGTTCCCGTATCAGACGGCCGTCTATCAGCTCACCCTGCTGTCGGTGCTCGCCGGGATCGCGGCGGCGATCGAGCGCGACACCGTCGCACAGGTGCGTGCGCGTACCCGCACCTACAGCCACGGGAGCGCGAACCGCGTGGCCGACGACCCGCAGGTGCTCCAGATCGTCGGCGAGCTGACGGCGACGAAGGCCACGGCCAGAGCGCTCGTGCTCGACGTCGCCCGCGCGGTGCAGCATGCCGCCGATGTGCTGGGCACGCCGGAGACGGAGGATGCGGTCGTCGCGGCGGAGCTCGGGTCGTCGCAGGCGCAGATCGTCCTCACCGACCTGGTGCCGCGTGCGGCCTCTCGCCTGTTCGACACGCTCGGAGCCTCTGCCGTGCGGTCGGGCACCGCACTCGACCGGCACTGGCGGAACGCCCGCACGGTGTCGTCGCACAACCCGTGGATCTTCAAGGCGCGCCAGCTCGGCGACCATGCCGTGAACGGTCGGACGCCGGAGTTCGTCTGGGCGGTCGGAGAGTCGAAGGTCCCGGCCGGGAGCGCTGCGTTGCAGGGCTGAGTCGATTCGCGTGCGGCTGGGTGCCCCTGATATCCACAGGATTAATACTCTAGAATGGATGTCGTTCACACTCGATCCGGCAGGGGCGCCCGATCAGAGCCACGCGCATCGTCGAGCAGGCGCTGCGCACACCGCATGCGGAGGTCCTCAGTGCCGGTTCCCACTTCGTCGAAGCCCGAGCTCAAGCGTCGACTGTTGAAGGACGAGGCGTACGACGCCATCCGCGATGCGATCATGGACGGCTCCTTCCAGCCGGGCGAGCACCTCGACGACGTCGCCCTGCAGGAGTGGCTGGGGATCTCGCGCACACCCATCCGCGACGCGCTGATGAACCTGCAGCGAGACGGGCTCGTCGAGATCGTCCCCCAGGCGCACACGAAGGTCGTCGATGCCCACCCCGAGGTCGTGGAAGCCAACATCCAGACGCTCGGTGTCGTGCTCGGCGGTGTCGTGCGCGTCACCGTGCCGACTCTCGATCCGGCCGCGATCCCCGGGCTCATCTCGGTCGTCGCCGAGGCGCGCGAGGCCGTCACCGCTCGGAACGCTCGAGCGCACATGGAGGCCGCGCTCCGGATCTACAGCACGATGATCGGGCTGTGCCCCAACGCGGTACTCAAGGGCGTCGCCGTCGAGACGGTCGCTCGGCTGACCTTCCAGGTGCAGCTCACCATCGACTCCCGAGAGCCCAACTGGGACCTCCTCGCCGATTGCTGGCAGCGGTTCGACGCCGCGATCACCGCGCAGGATCCGATCGCCGCAGAGCTCGCGTTCGAGGAGCTGCACCGCCTGCCCCTCCCCTATGCGACGCAGTGGGCGCCGGCGACCTGGGCGAAGAAGTAGCCGCCAGCCATATCGGCGTCAGCGGTCGGCCGCATTCGTTCTGCCCGTCGCGCGCTGTGCACTCACGCCCCTTCTGCACCGCCGAACGAGGACGCACGGCGTCACCGGGTCAGGAGCTCGTCGGTGTCGACGCAAGGGTGACGACGAGCTTCTGCGCGGACACGCCGACGCGAAGCGTGTCGATCGCTCCCTGAATCGCGGGGAGCCCCTCTCCCGCGATGCGGGGTCGCGGATACGCACGATGACGGCCTGAGGCGAGCGCTGCGCCGAGGTAGTCTCCCCAGACGGCGGGGCCTACGGGAGACGTCGCGATAGCGCTCCCCCAGATGAACGAGGCTCGGATCCCTCGGGTGCGGCTGCGCAGTTGCAGCATCGCCGTTCGCGTTCCGAGGCGCAGGAACAGGCGCATCCGGGTCAGGGAGAGGCCAGGTCGACGGGGCTGTTCGTAGAAGGAGACAGGAGGGCTCGCCATCGCGATCCGCGTGGCGCCGGTCGCACGCGCGATACGCAGACAGGGTTCTGCCGACCCGACTGCGACGGCGAGAATGCCCGCGATGACGGATCCGTTCGCCGCCTCGACGATCCAGTCGGCTGCCTCCGGATCGTGGTAGTCGAATGCGGCCTCTGCGCCGAGTTGGCTCATCCGGTCGTGATTATGGGCGGATGCCGTCGTGATGACGCGGTAGCCGGCAGCTCGAGCCAGTTGGATCGCGTTGCCGCCGACAGCGGTCGCACCGCCCCACACCACGACGATCTCATCGAGTGGTGCGGAGTTCGCGAGGCCTGAGTAGTCCAGGCCGAGCTGCTCGCTCTCGAAGAGACCGGCGGCCGCTGTCGACACGGCCAGGGGCAACACGGCGGCTTCCTCGAAGGGCAAGGTGTCGGGCAGAGCGGCGGCGAGGGCCGCATCGACGGCGACGTAGGCCTGGAACCCGCTCTCGGAGATCGCGTCCCGGCCCTTCTCCAGACCGATCGCGTACGCGACGATGCGATCGCCGACGGAGAAGTTCGTCACCTCTGCGCCGACCCCGACGACGACGCCCGCGACGTCCTCTCCGAGGATCACCGGGTAGCGCAACCATCCGTACATGACGGCACCGTTGGACTGGATGATCGCATCGAGAGGATTCACCGCGACCGCCCGCACCTCGACGAGCAGCTGTCCGGGCTCGAGCTCGGGCATCGGTGCGTCTCGGACCACCAGGTCGGCGTAGGGGGAATCGATCCACGCCGCAGTGTTGACTCTCATATCCGTCCGCTCTTCGCAATCGATGACATCTCGTGTCATCACTGTACACCTGACGACACGTCGTGACATCATGGTCAGATGCCACGATGGTCACCGGACGCTGCACTGCGGCTCGAAGCTGCGGCGATACTCCTCTTCGAAGGACAGGGGTTCTCGGCGACCACGGTTCCGCAGATCGCCGAAGCGGCCGGCCTGACAACTCGGACGTTCTTCCGGCACTTCGCGGACAAACGCGATGTTCTCTTCCTTCGTGATCGTGAATTTCCGCACGCGGTCAGCGACTTCATGGCGGCGGCCCCACCCGAGAGTTCGGCGCCCGCCACGGTGCGGGCCGGCCTCAGCGCGGCGGCTCGTGGCATCCAGGACTGGCGGCAACCGATCGCACGTCGTCGCAAGGTCGTCCACAGCGAGTCTGCGTTGCACGAGCGTGAGCTTCTCCAACGCCATCATCTCGCCCGCGCGATCGAGCAATCCCTGCGTCAGCGCGGCATCGACCCTCGGCAATCGCACACGCTGGCAGCTGTAGCCGTGACGTGCTTCGACCTGGCGATGGAGCGGTGGCTCGGAGGTCCGCCCGATCTTCCGTTCGAGGAGTGCGTGGAGTCGGCGTGGAATGACATACGCGACTGCATCGACAGGTGATGCGAGGGCGCCAGTGACGTGTGCGCCGTGAATGCGCGCTCGCCATCGACCGTGGGCCGAGAGCATCTCGCGAGACCGCGCCCAGACGGCGACGTGACCCACAGGACTCTGTTGTCCGATCTCACCCAGGTTGACACAAACTGAGACGCGCCGCCCGGGGGAATCCAAGGACCGAGAATCCTTGGGGCTAGTTGCCTCACAAAAGATGTGAGGACGTAACCGCCTCGTCGTCTGAACTTCGGCGCCAGCTCCGAGCTTCCGACTGCCGACGAGCGCAGGAGCCCGCTGATGCGGCTTTGTCAGCTACCGCGACAACACTACGAAAGGCTTCGAGCCGCGCTTCGAGCAACTGCCATTGCATGATCGGGATCCACTGTGTCGCCGCGCTTGAGGTGACGAAGTGCGTGAGCATACGACATTGCCAAGAACTCACGCTGATCTCTGCCGTCAACGGCCCAGGTTCTGCAACGCTCCACGACAGATTGCTGGCGCGCGTCAGGCAAGTAGTTTCCCTCAGCCCAGTTTTCGTAGCGCAGCACCCTTCCGTCTCTCACCAACGGAGACCCCGGATGAAAGAGGAAGCTCATTTCGAGGGTTACAGGATCCAGAATTGCCGGAGCGACGTCGGTGTACGCGAAATCGACGAGCATAGGGCGGAGGCCCTCGACTACGAGAATATTCTCGCCATGAAGGTCGCCATGCGTCACCGCATGCTCAAGGACAACCTCCAGCTCCTCGATTTCGACGAACTCTGACAGGTCCATGCCCAATTCCCTCACCTGCGCGTCCGGAAGGTGAACCCGACGCAAGTCGCCGATCGAACACGTATGCGACTCTCTCATGCGCCACGGAAGCAAAACAGCGTCGAGGCGTGCGATAGCCTCGACGGCGTTCTCCTCGCTAACGTCCGATAGCGCAAACAAGTCGACTGGGTCCGTCGCGAGGCCCGAGAAGTACGCTCCCTTGTCACGCAACCCTGCCTGGACTACCTCTAGCGTGGGCGCCCAGTTAGCGATCTCCAGAAAGCCCTCTACGAATCGCTTCTGGCGCGAGACTTCATCGAGAACCCAGTCCAGCCGGTTGACCTTGACAAAGACCCTTTTAGGTGGCCTATCGGTCGAACGCATCACAACGACTGCATTGATTGAGCCGGAGAGCCCAGAAGCCTTGGCCACCTCAACTGTAGAGAATCCGTGGCCCACCGCATACTGAGCGATTGCACGCTCCAGCATGGAGTCAATCTCTTCCCCGCCGGTTACATCAACTGCAGACAGCGCGCCCACCCCAACGCGGATGGGCTCAAGCCGAGACCGGAAGCCCACCAGCGCTCCTTTAACAGCCGCCTGACACATGGGCAAGCGCGGCGCACCGAGGACCGGAAACACGTCTGCTGTAGCCGTGTACGGGTCTACCTTCTCTACTGTGCCATGCCCGGAAAGAATAACTATCGGAGTTCCGGGCTGGTGCGCCTGAATCTCAGCAACCACTCGGAGGCCATGTGACTCCTGAGTGCTGAGATCGCCACGTCGTGCAGGAATTTTAAGGTCGCAGACTGCCAGGTCGAATTGCGAACCCTCGACAAGAGCGATGGCCGACTCCGCATCGGCCGCCCAGGCAATCTCCGCGCCCGGAAGCGCACTCAGTATGTCGTCGACAGTCGCCGCTTTGCTCTCCTCATTATCCTCGACCAGTAGCACTCGGAGGTCTGAAGTGCGGATCACTGCGGCCACCTCACTTCAGCAGCCGTGCCGCCGTCACGTCGGGGCTTCAGCGTGATCGTGCCCCCTAGGGAGCTAACAGCCTGCATTGCGGTCGGCAACCCGAGCCCGAAGTGACCAGCACCGCTGCGGGACGTGGTGCCAACTTCGAACGCCGCCGTGAGGCCATCCTCCGGCAACCCGTCCCCCTCGTCCAGAACGGATATCCACGCAGTCTGCTCGTTTCGCCCCCAAGTAATGACTACCGGTTTGTCTGAGTTCGCTGAAGCCTCAACAGCGTTGCGCACAACATTCACGAGAGCCAAAGTCACAAGAGCCGGATCCCCATTGACGAGCGTCGCATCCGTGCGCGCAAGCGAAACGTCCATCTCTGCAAAACCTTCCATCCTGACGTGCTTAGCAACGTGTTCCGTCAGATCGAACTGCGTCAGCCGGGGCGACTCGGCCGCCTCCCCTAGGGCCTGCAACGCGGCCAAGAGATCGCCCATGCGTTCGACCGCAGCGCCTGTCTCTCCAGTTTCGTAGCGAGCCCCAAGCTCACGGCGCGCGGCGCGATCAATCGACTGGAGAACCGGCCGAACCTCGTGGATTACCCGTTTTGTCGCCATCTGGAGCGCCTCAGAGTACACAGCCGCAATACCTTCTTCAGAACTTACCGACGCGCTACCCCCAAGAGACTGCGGAGTTCCAGTTGTGATGCGGAAAATGGCGCGATCAAGCGTCCGCTGCGACCACGAGTCGGCCTCCCTCGCGCGGGCACCTCGAAGCGCATCGAGCTGCTCGGATGTTCCGTGATCCAGCAGATATCGCGCTGCACGAAGTCGCGCCGTCGGCGAGGAGGCTTCGAGCAGTCGCACCGCATCAGAAAGGTTCAAGGGCGCTCTCTATCCTCCCGATAGAAGTGCGCCCGGGCCGCAAACGCGTCCGCTCCACCTTCCATGATCTCTGAGATCGCGTGCACGGACAGAGGTGCGTCGAGTTCATCCGCTGAGACGGCCCGCCCGCTCTCGCCATCCGAATCCATCACAATGACGCGCGCCGCTTCTCCCAGAACGGGAATGTTCGCATTGTGAGACGAGAGGATTGTTTGGGCGTGACCCTCGCGTCGACGAATCGCAGCGATCAGCGTCGATGTGATGAAGGCATTATCCAGGTGGTCTTCAGGCTGATCGACCACGAGAGCTTCGCCGTCCAGCGCCAACAAGATCGGCAGGATGACCGTGCACCGCTGGCCGATAGACAAATGCTCGACGGGCTTATACTCGGGTCCATCGAGGAGCTCGAGCTGCACATGATCGTCTACGTCACTCGAGACTACAGAAGCAATGCCGCCTTGACGCATCGCGGAGATGACTGCCGCCGCTCGATCAACTGCAATGCCGGCGGCCTCCGCCAACTCCGACGTTGCGGAACGCTCAACCCAATCGACGAGCTCAAACGGTGCAACCGCCTCGGCCAGAAGTGGCGCCAGATTCTTGTGGTGAAGTCCGCTTCCGCGCAAGCTGGCCACGATCGCGGAGGTATACGCGTCCAGCCTCACCCCCGATGTGACGGTCACCCGAATCTGTGGAGACAGCGAATCGTTCAGGCGCTGCGCTACCTTTTGGCGAGCGAGCAGCCGCTCTGCACGGCCCCCGATGAGGTTCTCGTATGCTTCGGCTCGACGTTCTTTGAGCGCATCAAGACGCTTGATGAACCCGACACGTCTTGCTCGAAGAGCATCCAGTTGTCCCTTGCGCTCCTCTATTTGCTGCACTCTTCGAGTCGCCTGGCTGAGGCCGTCTTGAGTCGTGTCGAGCCTTTGACGAACTGCTCGCGACTCGTCATCAAGTTCCGCGCGCCTCATCGACGCCGCACTGATTTCAGAGTCGAGCGCTTCAATAGCAAACTCGATGTTCTTCGATGCCTCCGCTAGGAACGTTTCGGCGCGCTCCGCATGAGCGATGCTCGAGCTTCCGACGATGACGCTAGCGATGCTGCTACGCAAATCAGCCGCCCGGCTCTGTACCCGAGCGTTGTCTTGACCGAGCTCCGTTAGGCCAGTGTGGGCGTATTGAAGCTGGTTTTCGCGCTGCACCAGCTCGTTGAGTTCCGTCTGAGCATTCTCGAGCTGCAAGCGCTCGGAGTCAGTCGCGGTCGACTTGGCGAGAAGCGCTCGCTGCTCAGACTTGGCTTCGAGGAGCTGAAGTTCCACCTCTTCGGCCCCTGTGAGCGCTTCGTCAGCTTTACCGAGTTCGATCAGGGCGATCCCGATCTCGTCGGTCAGAGCTGCTGTGAGTTCGGCCGCCGCCCGCACGCCGGCATCCTGCGCTCTCGATGTTGGAATAAAACGGTCGATGAGCGAAAGCCTGCCTGCGGGACTCACGCCAATGGTCTCGATCTCATTCTGCGCGAGAACTGTGCAACTTGGGAGCGACCCAAGGGTGGTCGTCGTTGCGCCTTCCGACGTTCGGGTAACGGACCAGTGATGATCGCCGTCACGAACCGTGACCGTTACTGCCCCGCCATCGAGCGTCGCCACAGCCTGTTGCTCGCCCTTCCGGCCTGCTTCAGTGGTGAACGATCCGGCGTCAAGCGCGTACCGGATCAACTCAATCACCGATGTCTTTCCTGCGCCTCGCGAGCCGATAAGCACGTTGAGTCCAGGCGCGAGAGAGACGTCCAGACCTCCTAGGAATCCTTCGTTCTCGACCTGGATTCGCTCGATGAATCGCACAGTTGCCCCTCCACCCCTCGCCGTATCGCGACCCGCACGTTGGTTGCCTACCCGACTGAGTGGCTGTGCGGACGGCCCTTCAACCTATTCTGGCCGACTTCGCGACAAACATCTTGTTCTTCGGCGACTACCTCGGATGCGAGCGAGCCCCCTCTTCGATGCCGACGGACTTCTACATGGATCTCAACAGTCTTACGACGAACGAGCAGCCAAGCGCTTGGCTGGAGCGTTCAGTGTCAAGCCTGAGGACGATACGGTGCTGCTTCCGTTCCTCTACCTGCGGATTATCTGGACGCAGTGTGGGCGGAGCCGGCCGTGAAACTCGTTACGACCTTGCCGTACAGGCGTCTCAGAAACGGTTGGTTCCATCTCGGGTTAGGGGACATCGAGGCCCGGTTACCCGCCGAGCCGGACATCCTCAGCGTCATCGAGGCCTACGCCCACGAAGGGACCGAGCCATTCGTTCGACTGGTAGATGACGCGCTGCTTTGATCGCCTCCACAGGGCGGCCCTTTGAATCGTCTGACCTGCACTATGGCCTGGTTACCCGTGGTCGTCTGAGGACCGGGCTGGTTCTGCGATGTCCGCCCCGTCCGATAGATTCCCGCTGTGACCGAACATCAGCCCAGCTCTCCCGAGGAAACGCGCTGGATTGCGGCACTCGACCACTTAGTAGGTACTGACGTTTTCCGCGTCGATGCGCGCGAAGACGAGGAGCGTCTGCCCTCGCTATGGAGTCGGCTCCGTCAACTCGCCGATGATGCAGAGTTACCGGATGCCAACGAGGTCGCCTCACTCTTGAGTCGAGTCGCCTCCTTCATCGCGCGACCCGATGACTGGGCGCAGCCATACGAACCGATGGTGGCTCTTCAGGAAGGGCGGTCAACGATTCCGAACGACCTCACCGAGGAAGAGCTATCGATTCTCGGGAACATCACGCCACTGTTGCCCGACACGATGCTCCGTGTGCGAGTCGCCGATGTCCTCGCTGTCTGCTCGTCAGGACGGGAGCGGATGAAGTGGTACGAGATCGAGCTAGATGCGCTTTGCGATCTGCCGGCGAAGGCGACTGCACGGCCGCGTGAGACTGATGCTTGGGATCGCGCTTTGCTGGTCGCGCGCCGACACGGGGTTGTCTTCGACGAGCACCTCGATCGTCTCGTCTCAGCGCTGTCGGGATTCGTCTTCTCCGCCAACGTGTCTGAGCATCCGGGTGCCGTCGCTGACCTCTTGGTGAAGCACAACCTTGCCCGATCGGATGCAACCGACATCGCCGAGCGCCTTCGCGAGCTCGCAGCCGAGTTCAGCAAGTCGAACCTTGACGCCTATCGCGCCTACCGACGTCGAGCCGCTCAATGGTTCGACATCGCCAAGGATCTTGATCAGGCCAACATTGAACGGCTCGCGATCGTTCGGAGCTACATCGCAGAAGCAGAGGCTCTCGATGCCCACGCGGAGGCAGGATCCCATGCACGCTCCGGGCACCTCTATGAGCAAGCGCTGAAGGCGCTCCGACTGATCCCGCGCCGGCGACGAGAAGCGCTCGGGGTGGGCGATCTGACAGCGGATCTCGCACGTCGCATTCGATCCTCCGGCGCCGCCACCCTCGGAATGATGGGAGTCTTCGAGTCCGACCCCGTGGATCTGGCGGATCTTCGCGCAGCGAGCAGGTCGAAGGTCAGCGGCAAGGAACCTCTCGCAGCGCTGCGGGAGTTTATTGACCTTGCGTCGTTCGCTTCCTATGAGGATGACCACAAGCAGGCCGAGGAACTCATCCAAGAACATCCCCTGCAGAGCCTGTTCTCCAACACACACTTCTCCCATGACGGACGAGTGATCCACCGTTCCAGCGGACGCGGCGGAGAGCCCATCTATGGGGAGGATCCGTCCGTGTGGCGGCAGATGATCCAGATTTACGAGTTTCGCATTTCGTTGACGGTCCAAGGAGCTCTGGCGCCCGCGTGGGTGGCCCTCAGCAACGACCATCGACTTTCGGTCGGTGACTTCCTGCAGCTGACTCAACAGAGCTCGATCGTTCCTTCCGACCGAGAGCGACTCTTTGCCCAGGCCCTGTACTACGGGTACGACGGAGACTTCATCACTGCGGCACAACTGCTCGCGCCGCAACTGGAGCACCTCGTGCGCCTCCACCTTCGAAACGCCGGTCAGTCAACCACCACGATGGATGAGCGCGGGATCGAGAACGAGATCGGCCTATCCGCGCTCATGACGCGCGACTCTACAACTGAGATCTTCGGCCCGAACCTTGCATACGAAATTCGCGCGCTCTTTTGCGGCCCGATAGGACCGAACCTGCGCAATCAGTACGCCCACGGACTCAGCAATGATTCAGTTGTCGGCTCGGCCGAGGCACTGTACTGCTGGTGGTTCATGCTGAGACTCGTGTTCGTCACGTTCTGGAATCACATGCACGACGCGCAAACGGCCGACAGCCATGAGCCTGCCGAGCGCTCACAGGCTGAACCGGAGGACGGTGGCGCCTGACGGGTAGACGGACCTTTTCCGGCTACCCGTTCAATCCGGATCCAGCCCCTGCAGATAGATCCTCGCTCGAAGATCTACCCGCTCGAAGAGCCTCGACGAGAGCGTGTGCCTCGACATTTGACCCCAGCGACCTTCCTTTTCCGGGTTGCTGCGATCGCCATGTCGTCCTTCAGCATGGGCCCCTCCCCCCGAAATCGCCCCGCGACGTCAACGCCTCGTAGTTGGAAGCACGTTGCCAGGGGCAGGCTCCGCGGATGAGCCTTCGCGTCGGAGTGTGGCTTCTTGACATCTGCTGCCATGGAGGCAGAACGAAGCACGATTGCGGCACCGAACAATTCCGTGACCAAACCGTTGCATTCGTTATCTCGCCGTTATAGAGTGATCGCACGGTGAATGTTTGCTGTGGCATACACCGCATGTGATTGCAGGACACTCTTGGTGCAAGGGACAAGGGCCGGTCGGGAGCCTCTCCGACCGGCCCTTTACTGTTGCCAGTACGCTGTTCCCATGACCGATCGCAAGCTCGCCCTCGAGGCATGGGAGAGCCTGTTCCGCGCGCAGCACGAGCTGTTCACCGAGATGAACGCCGACTTCGAGGACACTGATCTCGGCCAGGCCGAGTACGACGTGCTGCTCACCGTCACGCGCTCCCCTGGAATGTCCGCGCGCCTGCGCGACGTGACCGCGAACATGCTCATCAGCCAGCCGAGCGTCTCGCGACTGATCG
The DNA here is from genome assembly GCF_031843845.1 of Microbacterium sp. WCS2018Hpa-23. Lineage (NCBI taxonomy): Bacteria > Bacillati > Actinomycetota > Actinomycetes > Micrococcales > Microbacteriaceae > Microbacterium > Microbacterium sp. WCS2018Hpa-23. The sequence goes on along the minus strand of NZ_JAVTIZ010000006.1, from coordinate 144,005 downwards.
ACCGGATGGTTTCCCGCGACCTCGTCTCGAAATGCCCCGACCCCGATGACGGACGCGGCGCGCTGATCAGGGCGACGGATGCCGGCGCCAAGGCGTTCCGCAGCATCGCGACGGTGCACGGTCGATCGATCGCCGAGCGGATGTCGCGCCTCGACGACGCCGAGCTGAAGACGCTCCGCGACCTGGCCGAGAAGCTCCGGGCTCGCTGACCCTCGCCCTCCGGTCTGCAGCCCCGACGGCCCCTGCGCTTTTCTGGCAGGGTGGAGCGTGAACGCCCGCGCGGCCGCGCCGGCATCCAAGACCGCCCCCTCGGGGGGAACCAGGGAGGTCATCCATGGAGATCGCCGGAATCGTAGGCATCCTCATCATCGTCGGGATCGGCATAGCCGTCGCTATCGTCGTCCTTCTCATCCTGCTGCTGTTCGCACGCAGCTGGATCAAGGTCGCGCGCGCCGATGAGGCGCTCGTCATCTCGGGGCGCAAACAGAAGGTGGCTCGCGCCGTCATCTCGGCCGACGGCACGACGACGGACGAGATGTCGGAGTCGCCCGTCACGGTCATCGTGAACGGCAAATCGCTGGTGAACCCGATCACGCAGCGTCACGAGATCATCTCGCTGCGCTCGCGCCAGGTCTCACTCAACGCCGAGGCCCAGTCGCTCGACAGCGTCACGCTCAACGTCGACGGCGTCGCGATCGTGAAGATCGGCTCCGACCCCATCCTCGTCCGCCGCGCCGCAGAGCGTTTCGCCTCGCAGGACGCCGCGATCGAGCAGTTCACCACTGAGCAGCTCGAAGGTGCGCTCCGCGGCATCGTCGCGACGCTCTCGGTCGTCGAGCTGATGCGCGAGCGCAAGAAGTTCTCCGACCAGATCGCCGCCGACGTCTCGCAGGAGCTCGCCGAGCAGGGCCTGATCCTCGACTCGTTCCAGATCAAGGGCATCACCGACGCGGTCGGCTACATCCAGTCGCTCGGTGCTCCCGAGATCCAGGCGAAGCGTCAGTCGGCCGAGATCTCGCAGACCAACGCCGACCGCGCGATCAACCAGAAGAACATCTCGAACCAGGAAGCCAACCTGATCGAGCAGACCGCGCTCGACACGAACACGGCGAACTCGAACGCCGGCATCGGCCGTGCGCGCGCCGAGGCCGAGCAGGCCGAGAACCTCGCCCGCGAGCAGGCTCAGCAGGCTGTTCTCCAGCAGCAGGCCGAGAACCGTCAGGCTCAGCTCGACGCCGACGTCAAGCGCGTCGCCGACGCCCAGCGGTACGAGGCCGAGACCCGCGCGCAGGCCGAGCTCTACACACGTGAGCGTGCGGCCGAGGCCGGCGCGATCGAGCAGGTCAAGCAGGCCGAGGCCCGCACCCGCATCGCCGAGCAGCAGGCCCAGGCCGACAAGGCCAAGGCCGACGGTGAAGCCGCAGCCGCGATCGCCCGTGCGACCGGTGAGGCAGACGCACTGCGCGCCCAGGCCGAGGCCGAGTCCGAAGCTCGCCGCCTGCGTGCGAACGCCGAGGCCGACGCCATCCGCGCCGAGGGTGAGGCGCGAGCCGCGGCCGTCGAGGCCGAGGCGAAGGCCATCGCCTCCAACCAGGACGCATTCCTCTCGCAGCGCGTGCTCGATGTGCTGCCGTCGATCATGGCGGAGTTCTCGAAGGGCTACGCAGCGATCGGCAGCGTCTCGATCGTCGGCGGCTCGAGCGAAGACGGCGCGTCGAACCTCGTCGGCGCCGACAGCGCCAAGGCACTGAAGTCGGTGTTCGACAGCGTCAGCTCGGCGACCGGGCTCGACCTCGCGTCGATCATCCAGGGACAGGCCGTGGGCCGTGGCATCGGAGAGGGTGTGGCGCAGGCATCCGCCCCGGCGCCGACCCGCCAGCCGAAACCCACGACTCCCCCGCCGGCCGCATCGGCACCGGCTGCTCCTGCCTCGGAGTAGTCAGCACACGGAGTACAGCGGATGCCGCGACCGATCGGTCGCGGCATCTTCTGCATCCTGCTCGTTCCGGCAGACTGGAGCGGTGCCGACCACCGCCTTCGACCTCGCCGCCATCGGCGAAGGACTCTCCTTCGCCGCGGCGGTCGATGAGCTCTCCTCGGCTCTCGACGTACACCGATCAGTCGTCGTCAGCGCACCCCCGGGCACCGGCAAGACCACGCTCGTGCCGCCGCTCGTCGCATCGCGGACGACGGGTCGGGTGATCGTCACCCAGCCCCGCCGCGTCGCCGCCCGCGCGGCCGCCCGACGACTCGCTCACCTCGACGGCACACCGCTCGGCACCCGGGTGGGCTTCACCGTCCGCGGCGAGCGCTCCGCAGGACGCGAGACACGGGTCGAGTTCGTCACGGCCGGAGTGCTGCTGCGGCGAATGCTCGACGACCCGGGTCTCGACGGGGTGGGCGCCGTGATCATCGACGAGGTGCACGAGCGGGCACTCGAGACCGACCTGCTTATCGGCCTGCTCTCGGAGGTGCGCGAGCTGCGCGACGACCTCACGGTCATCGCTATGTCGGCGACCCTCGATGCGCCTCGCATCTCGGCCGTCCTGGGCACGGACGAGCACCCCGCACCGATCATCGACCACGACGTCCCCGCCTTCCCGCTCACCGAACGCTGGGCTCCGAGTCCCGTGCCCCGACTGGACGAGCGCGGGGTCACCTGGGGGTTCCTCGATCACGTCGCCGCGACCACGGCATCCGCCGCCCAGGAGCTCATCCGAGACGACCCCGAGGCCGACGTGCTGGTGTTCGCACCGGGCGCTCGCGAGGTGTCGGAGATCGCGCGCCGCATCCGCGACACGAACGGCGCGTTCGACGTGCGCGAGCTGCACGGTCAGATCCCGGTCGCTGATCAGGATGCCGTGATCCGCGGCCGCGCACCGGACGCTCCTGCGCGCATCATCGTCACGACGTCACTCGCCGAGTCCTCACTCACGGTGCCGGGCGTGCGCCTGGTCGTGGACAGCTGCCTGTCGCGGCAGCCGCAGCGCGACGCCGCCCGCGGCATGACTGGCCTCGTGACCACCGCAGCCTCCCGCTCGTCCTGCGTGCAGCGTGCGGGGCGCGCCACCCGCCAGGGCCCCGGCACGGTGATCCGTTGCGTCGACGAACGCACCTACGCGGCGGCTCCTGCGCGTCCGGCTCCCGAGATCGCGGTGACCGACCTCGCGGATGCCGCCCTGCTGCTCGCCTGCTGGGGTGCCCCCGGCGGCGCCGGCCTGCGGATGATCGACCCGCTGCCCGCCCCGAACCTGGCCGATGCTCTCGCCGTGCTGCAGGGTCTCGGCGCGATCGACGACGAGGGTCGAGCCACCGCGGAGGGTCGCATCCTGGCGCGCATCCCGACCGATCCGCGGCTCGCCCGCGCTCTCCGCGACGGGAGCCCGGCGGTCGGGGCGCGACTCGCGGCCGAGGTCGTCGCACTCTTGGGTGGTGATCTGCGCATCGCCGAGGCCGACGTCGCCCAGGCGATCATCGCCCTTCGCGGCGGTCGGGCGCCGGACGCCCGCCGGTGGCGCAGCGACGCCGATCGCCTCGAGCGCATGGTCCGCCCGACTCCGGGAATCCGTGGGGATCTCGACGGGGTCGGCCTCGTGATCGCTCTCGCCTTCCCCGAGCGGATCGCCCACCGCGTCGACCGCACCGCCGAGGGCGCGACATTCCTGCTGGCATCCGGAACCCGTGCGGGAGTGCGCGGTCCGCTCGCGGCGGTCGAGTGGCTCGCCGTCGCCGACGTCGCGCGTGCCTCGGCGCGTGCCGCAGCGGGTTCCGGCGCGATCATCCGGTCCGCGGCCGTGCTCACCGAGGCGCAGATCGAGAGCGCCGCGAGTCACCTCATGACCGACCGCGTCGAAGCGGAGTTCGTCGGTGGCCGCGTGCAGGCCCGTCGCGAGCGCCGCATCGGTGCGATCCTGCGCTCCTCGGCACCGGTGCGCGCATCGGCCCAGGAGGGACGGGATGCCGTGCGCCGGGCGATCCGGCGAGACGGTCTCGGCATGTTGTCGTGGTCCGAGGGTGCAGACGCCCTGCGCCGCCGTCTGACTCTGCTGAGACGAGAATTCGGCGATCCCTGGCCCGACGTCTCGGACATCGGATTGACCGAGACGCTCGATGTCTGGCTGGCGCCGGAGCTCGATGCCCTCGCGGGTGGCGCGCCCGCGAGCCGGCTGGATCTGACGTCGGCCCTTCGCCGACTGCTCCCCTGGCCCGAGGCCGTGCGGCTCGATGAGCTCGTTCCCGACCGCCTCGAGGTGCCCACCGGCTCCCGCATCCGCATCGACTACCCGCCGCACGATGAGGCGACCGCGCGCCCTGTCGTCGCCGTGAAGCTGCAGGAGTGCTTCGGTTGGGCCGAGACCCCGCGCCTGGTCGACGGGCGGGTGCCGGTGCTGTTCCACCTGCTGTCTCCCGCAGGGCGCCCGCTCGCGGTCACCGACGACCTCGCCTCGTTCTGGTCGGGCCCGTACGCCCAGGTGCGCGCCGAGATGCGCGGGCGCTACCCGAAGCACCCGTGGCCGGAGGATCCCTGGGCCGCGGCACCGACCAGGCACACCAAGAACCGCTCCGCGCGGGGCACTCCCTAGTCGAGCAGATGCCGCAGGTAACGCGGCGGATCTTGCAGGAACGACCGCCAGTGGTTCACGATCTCGAGGTCGTTCCATTCGGCGGGACGGATGCCCCAGTCGCCCACCTCGAGGATCCGAGCCCCCGGCAGCGCGGCGAGCACCGGCGAGTGGGTGGCGCAGAGCACCTGGCCGCCCTCGTCGACGATGCGCTGCAGCACGGCGATGAGGGTGAGCGTCGACTGGAACGACAGCGCTGCTTCGGGTTCGTCGAGACAGTAGAAGCCCGGCTCGTCGAATCGGCTCTCGAGGAGGGCGAGGAACGACTCGCCGTGACTCATCTCGTGGAACGGCACATCTCCCCGTGGCGAGGGGTTCTCTTCGAGGTACGTGTAGAACGAGTGCATCGTCTCGGCCCGCAAGAAGAATCCCCAGCGGTTGGCTCCGACACCTCGTTGCAGCTGCAGCCACTCCGACAGCGGCGACTCGGTGGGTCGTGTGCTGTGTCTCGCGAACTTCGAACCGCCCTCGGGCGAGAGACCGTAGGCGATCGCGATGCCCTCGACGATCGTGGACTTGCCGCTGCCGTTCTCACCGACGAGGAAGGTGACACCGGGCGAGAGGTCGATCCCCTCGTTCAGCACCTGGGCCACCGCAGGGATGCTCGTCGGCCAGACCCTCCCGGGCTCGGGGGCATCGTCGTTCGCCCGAACGGCGACGACCGGCTGCTCTCGTCGACGACGGCTGCCGGGGGTCCAGATCGATTCCATGCGTTCCTCCTCCGAAGGAGGCTAGCCGCAGCCACCGACTCGACGGTCGGGCGGTCGGCTCAGCACTCGATGACGTTGACCGCGAGCCCGCCCTCGCTGGTCTCCTTGTACTTCGTCGACATGTCGATGCCGGTCTGACGCATCGTCTCGACGACCGCATCCAGCGAGACGTAATGACTGCCGTCACCGCGAAGGGCGAGTCGTGTCGCCGTCACCGCGGTGGAGGCTGCGATCGCGTTCCGCTCGATGCACGGGATCTGCACGAGGCCGCCGATGGGGTCGCAGGTGAGTCCGAGGTGATGCTCCATGGCGATCTCGGCAGCGTTCTCGATCTGCCGGTTCGTGCCGCCCATCACGGCGGTCAGGCCGCCGGCGGCCATCGCGCACGCCGAGCCGACCTCGGCCTGGCATCCACCCTCGGCCCCTGAGATCGATGCGTTCGCCTTGAACAGCGATCCCAGAGCAGTGGCGGTGAGCAGGAACCGTCGGATGCCGCGGCGACGGTTCGCCTCGGCGAGCGCGTCGGGGTCGTCGATCGCTCCGACGGCGACGAGCGACGCCTCCGCACCGAAGCCGAGCAGTGCACTGCCGACGAGCTCGCCGTACGGCGTGACCGCATTGCCGGCGCCGAGGCCGGAATCCGCGAGGAACCGCCACCAGTACATCGCGACGGCGGGGAGGATGCCGGCTGCACCGTTCGTCGGCGCGGTGACCACCCGACCGCCCGCCGCGTTCTCCTCGTTGACGGCGAGAGCGAAGGCACCCAGCCACTCGCCCGGAAGCTCGCGGTGCCCATCGGCCTCAGCCTCTTCGAGCTGCCCGCGGATCGCGCTCGCGCGGCGCTTGACCTTGAGCATGCCCGGAAGCACCCCGTCGGACTGCAGGCCGTTGTCGACGCAGGCTGCCATCGCATCCCAGATCGCGTCGAGCCCGGCTGCGACGTCCTCCTCCGAGCGCTGCGCCGTCTCGTTCAGGCGAGCGATCTCGGCGATCGACAGTCCGTGCTCGTCGCAGAGCGCGAGCAGCGATGCGGCGTCTTCATAGGAGTACGGCAGCGGAGCCGCAGAGATCTTCGCCTCCTCGCCGTCCCGACGGATGAACCCGCCGCCGACGGAGTAGTACGTCTCCTCCGCCACGACCTGCCCGTCGGCATCCCACGCGGTGATCGTCATGGCGTTCGGGTGCCCGGGCAGACGGGTGCGCGGTTCGAAAACGATGTCCGTCTTCGAGAAGGGGATCTCGTGCGTGCCGTCGATCCGCACAGTCGCACCCTCGCGAAGGTCGGTCCAGGCGGCGCGCACCTCCGACGGATCGCAGGTCTCGGGGGCGAGACCGCGCAGGCCCGCGACGACGGCATCGGGCGTGCCGTGTCCGATGCCGGTGGCGCCCAGCGAGCCGTACAGCGTGCACCCGACGCGTGCGACGCGGTCGAGCGCCCCGGTCTCGCGAAGGCGGTGCGCGAACTCGAGTGCCGCCCGCATCGGCCCGACCGTGTGGGAACTCGAGGGGCCCACTCCGATGGAGAAGAGATCGAAGGCCGAGACGTACGCTGTCACCTTCCCAGAGTACGTCGTGATCCGCACCGCGGACGATCCGGACGCCGCCGTCAAGCCCCTTCATCCCCGCGCACCGAGACTCCATCCTGGTCAGGCACTCGATGCGAAAGGACGATCATGACCGACAACACATCCGCACAGGACCCGACCTCCAGCGCCGCCCCAGAGGCTCAGACCCCGACGCCCACGCCGTCGTCCGGCGACGCCGGGGAGTTCAAGACCCCAGGCGAGAGCACGGAAGCCCCCGCGGAGGCGGAGTCCCCGGAGGACGCCGATCCGTCGGAGATCCCCGACAACGACGCGCTCGAAGAGCCGAGCACTGAGAAGGAACCGTCGGAGGAGCCCAAGGCCCCGACACGCAACGACCCCGAGCCCGACCATGAGGCGGTCGGGATCGGGGTCATCGACGGTCCGGAGACCGACGAGGGCGACTGAGCGACTCCTACCTCGCTCAGGCCCTCCACTCCCGTCGCGATCTCTGTCGCGCAGAGGGCATCAGCACGACGGATCGCGCGACGGGAGCGAGTTCGGATGCGGGCTACTCGACGAGCTTGCCCTCGGTGTCGACCTCGCGCATGAGCTCCGCGATCTCTGAGGGGATCTCGGGGATCGGCTCGTGCGTCACGCCGCCCGTGGGCGACCAGACGAGGTTGACCTGCAGTGTGGGGTCGGTGTCGGGATAGTCGCTGCGGTTGTGGCATCCGCGCGTCTCACGACGTTCGAGTGCGGCCTCGATCGTGGCGCGGGCGGCGAGCGCCGACGCCTTGAGGTCGAAGGCATGCGCGAGATCCTGGAAGCCCGCGATGTCGGGATGGATGCCGATGTCCTCCATGCGCCCCTCGATCATGTCGAGATCGGCGAGGGCGGCACGGAGCCCCTCCTCCGACCGCACGACACCGGCGTGCTGGGTCATGGTGTTGCGGATCGCGCGCTGCAGGGCTCGCACGTTCTCCCGGCCGTCCGCCGCGAGCAGGTCGTCGATCTCGGCGCGGGCCTGAGCCACGGCATCCGCTGACCGACGCTGCGCGTCGAGACCCGCCGCGTGCGCCATGGCTGCCTGGCCGACGATGCGGCCGTAGACGAGCAACTCGATCAGCGAGTTGCCGCCGAGGCGGTTGGCGCCGTGCAGACCGCTCGATGCCTCGCCGATCGCGTAGAGCCCGTCGACATCGGTCTGGTGGTCCTCCGGACGCACCCACACGCCACCCATCGAATAGTGCGCGGTGGGCGCGATCTCGATCGGCTCGGTGGTGATGTCGAGCATCTGCAGCTCCATCATCGTCTGGTAGACGCGAGGCAGGCGGGTCATGATCGTCTCGCGCGGCAGGTGCGACACGTCGAGCCAGACACCGCCGTTCTCGGTGCCCCGACCCTCGGCGATCTCGGTGTAGGCAGCGAGCGCCACGCGGTCGCGGGTCGAGAGCTCCATGCGCTCAGGGTCGTACTTCGACATGAAGCGCTCGCCGAGGGCATTGCGCAGGATGCCGCCCTCGCCGCGCGCGGCCTCTGAGATGAGGGTGCCGGCGGCGTTCTCGGGCTCGATGATGCCTGACGGGTGGAACTGCACGAGTTCGGGGTCGCGCAGTCGGGCACCTGCCTCGACCGCGAGGCGGAACGAGTCGCCGGTGTTCTCGTCGCGGCGCGAGGAGGTGCGACGCCAGATGCGGTTGTGTCCGCCCGCGGCCAGGATCACGGCATCCGCGTGGATCAGGTAGCGCGTGCCGTCGGACTGGTCGAAGCCATAGGCGCCGAACACGACGTTGTCGCGCACGAGCAGCCGCGTGATGTAGACGTGGTCGAGGATAGGGACCTCGAGCTGCTCGGCCTTGGTGACGAGGGTGCGCTGGATCTCGAGACCGGTGTAGTCCCCCGCGAAGGCGGTGCGGCGGAAGGTGTGCGCGCCGAAGAACCGCTGCGAGATGCGCCCGTCGTCTTCTCGGGCGAAGTCCATGCCCCAGCGCTCGAGGTCGCGGATGCCGCGCTCGGCCCCCTGCGTCACGATCTCGACCGTGTGGGGGTTGGCGAGCAGGTAGCTCTCCTTGATGGTGTCGGCGGCGTGCTGCTGCCAGCTGTCGCCTTCGTCCATGGTTCCGAGAGCGGCATTGATGCCGCCGGCGGCGAGAGAGGTGTGGGCATCCTGTCGGGGGCGTTTGCCGACGGCGAGGACGTCGATGCCGTGTTCGGCTACCTCGATCGCCGCGCGCAGCCCGGATCCGCCGGTCCCGATGACCAGGACCGTGGTGGAGATCTGACGTTCGCGAGTACTCATGCATTCGACGCTAGTTAGGGCGACCTAATAACTCCAATGCATTGTTCTACTGGTATCGATAGACTGCAGGCATGAACCTCGAGCAGCTCCGCGGGTTCGTCGAGGTCGCCCGCCTCGGCCACTTCACCCGCGCCTCCGAGCACCTGCATCTCGCCCAGCCGTCACTGAGTCGACAGATCTCGACGCTGGAGCGCGAGCTCGGGGCCGAGCTCTTCCACCGGGCTCGCGGCCACATCGCGCTCACCTCCGCCGGCGAGGCGCTCCTCCCCCGCGCACAGCGGATGCTCGCGGAATCCGATGCCATCCGCGAGGAGATGGGCGAGCTCGCGGGTCTCCGCCGCGGGCGCGTGCGTCTCGGCGCTCCTCCCACGCTCTGCATCAGTCTCGTCGCCGAGGCGATCAGCACCTTTCACGCCGCGCACCCCGGCGTCGACCTGCACCTCACCGAGAGCGGCTCACGACTGCTGGTCGACCAGCTCGCCGTCGGCGCGGTCGACATCGCGCTCATCACCGAGTCGGAGGGGCCTCCGCCCTCGGGGTTCAGCCTGTCGCGGATGCCGCTGCTCACCGAGGAGCTCGTCGTGGTCTCGGCAGCATCCGAGCCCCCGGTGTCGTCGTCCTCGTCGATGAGTCTCGCTCACCTCGCCACCCTCCCCCTGATCGCCCTCGACGAGACCTATGAGCTGCGGGCGACGACGGATGCGGCGTTCCGCTCGGCCGGGTTGACCCCGAACTTCGTTCTCGAAGGCGCGGAGATGGATGCTCTGCTGCGTTTCGTCGAACGAGGCGTCGGCGTTGCGGTGGTTCCGGCGATGGTGCTCCTCGACCAGCCGGCACTGCGGTCGGTGCGACTCACGCATCCGATGATGAGGCGCACCGTGAGCCTGGCCCACCGCGCCGATGTCACCCCGGCGATCGCCGTCGCCGCGATGCGTCACGCGATCGTCGCGACGGCCGCTGAGGTCGCCAGACGCGACCCCGCGATCACGAGCCTGCTCGAGTGACGTAGCTCAGCCGGCGAACATGCGAATGAGCCGGACCACCAGCAGACCGACGGACACGATCAGCCCCAGGTAGCCGAGGCCGAGCCCGACGATGGCGGCTGCGCGGAATGCGCCGTGACGCCGCGCGGACGCATGGCTGATCAGCACAGCGGCTGCGGCGATCGCGATCGCTATGAGGTAACCCACGATGCCGCTCGGCAGCGCGTAGAGCGAGACGATCGCCACGACGCCGCACACCAGGCCGACGACATGCCACGCCCGGTTGTTCTGAGTCTGCTCGGGAACCGTCATGAGAACGAGCCTACCGAGCCGCAGCGCCGGGATGCTTGTGCGCACTTCTCCGAAAACGCAAAACCCCCGCCGCTTTCGCGACGGGGGTTTCACCTCATCTGTGCGCCCGAAGGGACTCGAACCCCTAACCTTCTGATCCGTAGTCAGATGCTCTATCCATTGAGCTACGGGCGCTCCTGGACCGCTCAGCGGGCCGTGGAACAGCCTATAACAGTCCACACTCGAATGCGAATCGAGCAGGGTCAGTCGTCGTCATCGGGGACGGTCTGCTTCTTCTTGCGCTTGGCTTTCGCGCGCTGCAGAGACGACAGAGCCTGCAGGTCGACGAGGCGGAGCGCCTGCATCCGGGCCTCGCGCATCCGCTCGTAGTCGGGGTCCTGATCGGGACGCATGCCCTCGACGTGCAGCCGACGATCGAGGTTGTGGCGCACGTCGGCCCAGGCGCCCTCTCGGGCCTCCTCGACGATCGCGCGCAGCGCAGCCTCGTTCTCCATCGTCTCGCGCAGCTTGGTCGCGACTCCGTGGGACTGCTTGGCGCGGCGACGGAGGTTGCGCACGTCGCGGTCGCGGTAGTCATGCGTTCCGGAAGGGTCGGAATGGCGACCGCGAGCGCGCTTGCGCAGTTCGGTCAGGTTGCGCTCGACCTCTTCGGACTCCTCGGCCATCGCCCGCAGCGCTTCTCGCGCGTCGGCGACGTACTTGTCGGTGTCGAACACACCGTTCTCGGCGATCGTGCCGATGAGGATGTGATTCTTCACGGCGAGGCGCGCGGCAGCGGTCGCGATCGCAACGCCTTCGGCGATGGCATCCGCAGTTCGTCCCACCGCTACCTCCTCTCTTCGAGCGTACCGGTATCGCTCCCCGATGCAGTGGGCCAGAATGGATCGGAATCGGGTCGCCATGCCCGGCTCCACGACCTGCGGCACTCCCGAACGCCGCCAGGAGGCTTGCAATGAAGCGTCTCACCCTCACCGGAAGCACCACCGTCATCACGGGGGCCGCGAGCGGCATGGGCGCGGAGATCGCACGCATCCTCGCGGCCGACGGCGTGCACCTCGCCCTGGTCGACCACAACGTGGAGTCTCTGGAGACCGTGGCCGCAGGGCTCAGGGGCACGACCGTCACCACGCACGTCGTCGATCTGCGCGACGATGACGCCGTCTTCGCCGCAGTGGACGAGATCACCTCGACTCACCCGCACGTGAACGCACTGATCACGTGCGCTGGCTCCTCGATGCTCGGAACCCTCGACCAGCTGACCATGGAGGAGATGCGCTGGCTGACCGATGTGAACCTCTGGGGCACGGTGTCGATCACCAAGGCGCTGCTGCCGACGCTCCGCAGGGAGCGCGCCGCGCACATCACGCACCTCGCGAGCATCTATGCGCTGGCGGCCCCTGCCGGCCGAATCCCCTACGCACTCAGCAAGTACGCCGTGCGAGGGTTCTCCGAGGCGCTCCGCCACGAGCTCGAGGGATCCTCGGTCACCGTCGGCGCGATCTATCCGGCAGGCGTGCGCACGGGAATCATCCTGCACGGCCGGTACGCGGCGGCCATCGACCCCGCGGTGGCGGCTCGGGCGGCGGCCGCGCAGGCGGCGATGTACCACACCGAGCCCACGGATGCCGCGGCGCAGATCGTGCGAGCGACCGAACGACGTCGGGCGCGCACCATGGTCGGCCGGGAGGCGCGCCTGGTCGACATGCTCGTGCGCATCGCGCCGGCGGCCTACTGGCGCGTGATGCGGCGCCCGCTGCGCGAGGCGGTCGACACGACCACCCCGATCCGCTGAGTCAGCGGATCGCGCCGACCCAGATCCCCGACGCCCACGCCTGCTGGTCACCATTGCAGCCGACCGAGCCAGGGAACCCGCGCACGACCGCCATGCAGTTCGCGAGGAACTCGGGGTCTCCGCCGAACATCGACTGGTACGAGCCCGACGAGGTCAGGGCGCCCCAGACCTTGAACTGGTAGATGTGCGCGAGCTCGTGTGCCATCGCCCACTTCAGCCGGTCGGAGCTCCAGTTCGAGATGTCGGCCCGGTACTTGATGTACCCGTTGCTGTTCGCGCAGGCGGGGGCCGTTCCCCCCGCGCACGACGACGACTCGTAGAGACCCACACCGCCGCCGCCGACCGCGTCCAGCGCAGCGCGCACGCGTGCAAAGCCGTCGGGTCCGCTCGACGACCAGGCCGGCCCCCCAGGAGCCGCGTACTGGACGGCTTCCCACGTGGTCACGTCCTCGCCGAGCTTGCCGATGAGGGCATGGACCGTGGCGGTCGCCGCCACGACCGTCGCCGGGTCCTTGCGCTCCGCGAGCACGGTCTGCTGGGCCGACAGCGCGGATGCCCGATGGGCGGCCGTATCGACCTTGCCCTCGGCACCCGCCATCGCGGCACCGAGCGCAGCGATCCCCTCGACGAACGCAGGGCGCACCTCGAGCAGCGCAGCGCGCGAGGCTGCGTCCTGCTCAGCGAGGTCGATCGCCCCCTCGAGGTGGTCGGTGCGCATCTGCGCGGTCCGCGTCGACTGCGTCAGCGCCTGCAGCTCGGCGATGGCGGCGGCTCTGTCCTCGTCGAGGGCCACGGCGCGGCCGACCACGCCTGCGGCAAGGAGGATCGCCGCGACCAGGGTGACCGAGAAGACTCTTCTGATCACGACGCTGCCGTCATGGGAGGAATCCCGTGGTGTCGGCGAGCTGCGTCTCCTGTTCGGCGATGGCCGTTCGCAGAGCCGTCAGTTGTTCGGCGAGCAGGTAGTTCGCATCCCGAGTCGCGTCGAGCTGGTCTTCGGCGCGCACGACCGCGGCTCGCGCCTCGGCGAGCGAGTCGACCCGCTGCTGATCCGCGACCATGACGAGCACCGTCCCGCCGATCAGCAGCAGGCCCCCGGTGACGACGGCGAGGCCCCTCATATCGCTCCCCAGACCAAGATGACTTTCCGGAACGATTCCGTACGGCCAAATATATCCTCGCGAGAGGTGTCGTTCTAGCGCACTGTCTCGCCCGCCGCGCTTCGGAAGCGACGGAGCCTGAGGCTGTTGAGCACGACGAACACACTCGAGAATGCCATCGCTGCACCGGCGAGCATCGGGTTGAGCAGGCCGAGAGCAGCGAGCGGAATCGCCGCGACGTTGTACGCGAGCGCCCAGAAGAGGTTGCCGCGGATGGTTCCGAGCGTGCGTCGAGCCAGCCGGATCGAGTCCACCGCACCCCAGAGGTCGCCCCGGACGAGCGTCAGATCGGATGCTTCGATCGCGGCATCCGTGCCTGTCCCCATCGCGATCCCGAGGTCGGACTGCGCCAGAGCCGCGGCGTCGTTGACGCCGTCCCCGACCATGGCGACGACGGCACCGCGCGCCTGCAGCGCGGTGATCACATCGACCTTGCCCTCGGGAAGGACCCCTGCGCGCACCTCGTCGATGCCCACGGCATCCGCGATGCTCCGCGCCGCGCGCTCGTTGTCGCCCGTGAGCAGCACCGGACGCAGACCGAGCCCGCGGAGGGCCGCGATCGCGTCAGCACTGGTGGGCTTGATCTGGTCAGCGACGACGAGGACGCCTCGCACTCGGCCGTCCCACGCCACGGCCACGGCCGTGCGTGCGTCCGCCTCGGCGCTGTCGAATGCCGCGGCGAGCATGCCGTCGAGCGGTAGCGCCCAGTCCTCGAGAAGTGAGGGTCGACCGGCGATCACGGCATGCGATTCCACGACCCCCGTGACACCACGGCCGGCGATGCTGCGGAAGTCGTGGACGGCGGGCAGATCGCCGATGCGCTCGGTGGCGCCCCGGACGATCGCCTGGGCGATGGGATGCTCGGATGCCTCTTCGACCGCAGCCGCATGGCGGAGAACCTCGGTGGCGTCTTCTCCGTCCGCGACGATCACCTCGACCAGCGTCATGCGCCCCGTGGTGACCGTGCCGGTCTTGTCGAGCACGATCGTGTCGACGCGGCGGGTCGATTCGAGCACCTCCGGACCCTTGATGAGCACGCCGAGCTGCGCTCCGCGTCCTGTGCCGACGAGCAGCGCCATCGGGGTCGCGAGTCCCAGAGCGCAGGGGCACGCGATGATCAGCACGGCCACGGCTGCGGTGAACGCGGCAGCCGCACCGCCCCCGATCAGCAACCACACGACGAGCGTGACGGCCGAGATCGCGAACACGATGGGTACGAAGACCGCCGAGAGACGGTCGGCGAGCCGCTGTGCCTCGGCCTTGCCGGACTGGGCCTCTTCGACGAGACGTGCCATGCGGGCGAGCTGGGTGTCGGCTCCGACGCGCGTCGCCGATACGAGCAGGCGACCGCCGACGTTGACGGTGGCGCCGGTGACCGAGTCGCCGGCTCGCACCTCGACCGGGATCGACTCGCCCGTGAGCATCGACGCGTCGACCGCAGACGCCCCCTCGCGCACGATTCCGTCGGTCGCGATCTTCTCGCCCGGGCGCACGACGAACACGTCCCCCACCCGGAGCCGCTCGAGCGGCACCCGCTCTTCCCGCCCCTCGCGCAGGACCGAGACGTCCTTGGCGCCGAGTTCTCCGAGCGCACGGAGTGCCGCACCGGCGCGACGCTTGGAGCGCTGCTCGAGGAAGCGTCCGAGCAGCAGGAACATGGTCACGCCGGCGGCGACCTCGAGGTAGATACTGCCGAGACCGTCACCTCGTTCGATCGTGAATCGGAACGGGTGGGTCATCCCCCACATGCCGGCGGTTCCGAAGAACAGCGCGTACAGCGACCAGAGGTAGGCCGCGCCGACGCCGACAGAGATGAGGGTGTCCATCGTGACGGCTCGGTGGCGTGCATTGAGGAAGGCGGCCCGGTGGAAGGGCCAGGCGGCCCAGGTGACGACCGGCGTGGCGAGAACCAGCGACGCCCACTGCCATCCCGGGAACTGCAGTGGTTCGGCCATCGCGAGGGCGATCACCGGGATCGCGAGCACCGCAGCCACGATGAGGCGGAGCCGCAGGCGACGGTACGCGGGGTCGATCTCGACGGACTCTGCCTCCCGTGGGAGCGCGGCCGCGTATCCCGTGCGGACGACCTCCGAGATGAGGTCGTCGACGGCGATGCCGGACTCGACCTGAACATGGGCCTTCTCGGTCGCATAGTTGACGGTGGCCGCCACCCCTTCCATGCGGTTGAGTCGCTTCTCGATCCTCGAGGCGCAGGACGCGCACGTCATGCCCTCGATCTCGAGGTCGTAGGTCACCGCTCCGCCTGACATGCTCACTCCTCAGGCGCGAGTGGCGCTGTAACCGGCCTCGTCGACAGCGGCCAGCACGGCTGCGTCGTCGAGCTCGGCGGTGGAGGTCACAGTCAGGCTGCCCGCTGCGGCGCTGACCTCGATGCCGGTCACGCCGTCGAGCTTCGCGACCTCGCTGCGGACCGAACCCTCGCAGTGCCCGCAGGTCATTCCGGTGACGGAGTAAATGGTGGTGCTCATTCGTGCGTTCCTTTCGGCTCTTCGTGCAGGATTGATACCCCCCTGGGGTATCCCTCCGATCACAACAGTACCCCGCGGAGGGGTATTCCCTCAACGCGAGGTTGCTCAGATGGAGTACGTCGGACTGCTGAGTCGTCGCTCAGCCGCTGCCTGGCCGCTGGCCAGGTGTCGCGGGATCAGCCATCTCAGCGTCTCGACGTCGCGGGCGACGACCGCTTCGAGGATCACACGGTGCTCCTCCGCCATGGCGAGCAGGTCATCGTGCTGTCCGAAGAGCCACCGCAGACGCGTGACGAACACGCCGATCAGCTCCCCGAGCATCTCGTTGCCGGCCAGCTCCGCCGAGATCTCATGGAACTCCCCCGCCGCGATGCGGGCAGCCTCGACGTCCCCCGCCTTCGACGCCGCGAGCTCGCGCTCGTAGGCCGCCTGCAGCCTCGCGATACCCGCGTCGTCATGACGCTCGGCAGCGAACACGAAGATGAGGGTCTCGATCGCCTCGCGCACCTCACCGAAGTCCTGGATGTCGCGGTGCGTGAATTCGCGCACGACGGCCCAGGTGCGGGGCCGCGCGACGACCACGCCCTCGCCGACGAGCGTGCGGATGGCCTCGCGCACCGGAAGTCGTGACACGTTGAGCTCGGCCGCGATATCTCGTTCGACGAGCCGGGATCCGGGCACGCGGCGGCCCAGGATGATGTCATCGCGCAGAATGCGCGTCACCCTCACCGACTCGAGTTCGCCGGCAGTCCCCACCCCCGCCATACCGTGATTGTCCCACTCGCGCACCGGTCCGACAAGTTTTGGTATCCCAACGGGGGTATTTGTTACGACCGCTCCCGTTCGACCCGTGAAGAAAGGGGGCGGATGCCACAGCATCCGCCCCCTCGATCCCCTCGATCAGGGCAGGCGGTTCGCGATCGCGAGGTTGGCCTCGAGCTCGTCGGCGTTCTGCTTCACGACGTAGGCGGGGCGATCGCGCTCGACGCGCCAGGATTCGCTGAGCGGACCGACGTTGACCGTATCGAAGCCGGCCTCGTCGTAGAAGCGCGTGACGAAGGCGACCGCCTCGGCGTCGTCGCCCGCGGTCGCCAGTGCACGGCGCCCCTCGGTGCCGGACGGGGTGCCGTCGGTCGTGATGTCGGCGGCGAAGATGTGATTGAAGGCCTTCGCGATGCGCGACGTCGGGAGCTGCTTCTGAAGGAGCTCCGAGGTCGTCGTCTCCCCCTTGTCGAGGGCCTCGATGTGGCCGTCGCGCTCGAAGTAGTAGTTGTTGGTGTCGAGCACGATCTTGCCCGCGAGCTGCTCGACGGGGAGGGCGTCGATCTTGCCGAGCGGCACCGTCACGACGACCGCGTCGCCCGCTTCTGCCGCCTCTGCAGCGGTCGCGGCCTTCGCCTGCGGGCCGAGCTCGGAGACCAGGTCTGCGAGCGTCTCCGGTCCGCGGGAGTTCGCGATCACGACGTCGTATCCGTTCGCCACCGCGACGCGCGCGACCTGGCTGCCGATGTGTCCTGCACCGATGATTCCGAGAGTTGTCATGCTCGGGCCAACGCCTGAGGCACCGGGCTATTCCCTCGGTGACGCCGCGTGTCGTGATCAGACGGCGAGCAGGAAGCGCTCTTCCACGCGGCGATAACCCAGGCTCTCGTAGAGACGGATGGCACCGGTGTTGAACCCGAAGACGTGCAGACCGATCGAGTCGGCTCCGAGCCGTGCGGCCTCCCGTTCGGCCGCATGCATGACATCGCGACCGTAGCCCTTGCGCCGCTGATCGTCGGCGATCTCGATGTCGAGGATGAATCCGTGCGGGCGTCCGCCGCGAGAGCGGACGCCGATCCACAGCACCCCCACCTCGACACCGTCGACCTCGGCGGTGAACAGCTCCTGGCCTTCCGATGCGACACCGTCGGGCAGCTCCAGCTGCATCTGCCGGTGGGACTCGACCGCCGCATCCTCAGCCGAGTACCGGCCGGAGGCGGCGAGGTCCTCGGCGAAGGCGGCCTCGGATGCCGTGGCGAAACTCGTGAAGCGCTCTGCCGTCATGGGCTTCACGACGACGCGCGAGTCCGTCTCTCGCGCCGGGAGCGGTTCGAGGAGCATCTGGATCGAGGCGACCTCGAATCCACCCCGCTCGACGAACGCGCGACTCTCGCTGTCAGAGGCGTAGACGCCCATGCTGATCCGATCGACCTGCTGCTTGCGGGCGAGAGCCTGCAGCTCGTCGAGCAACGCGCCTCGCTGCGCGACGCTCGGCGCGATTCCGAAGGAGAGATCCACGACGAAGAGGACGCCGTTGTTGGCGGCGAGCCAGGTGGTTCCCAGCCGCGTACCGTCTTCCTCGATCTCGAGGATCAGCGAGGTCGGCGTCTCGTGTCCTTCCGCGAGCAGTTCGGCGAGGAACTCGTCGACGCGGGCGGCGGCGTCGTCGCCGACGAACATCCCCGAGTCCTGCCTGAGAGCGATCAGACGCTCGCGCGTCGCCCCGAGCCAGTCGTCGAAGCGGTCTGCGCCGAGAGGATTCAGAAGAAGAGGCATGGTTCCATCCTGCACCTCACGGAGCCGGTCTCACGCCCTGCGCCTCATGCCTGCGCCTCATGCCTTGTGCAGGGCGTCCTCCACGGCGACCCAGGCCAGCATCGCGCACTTCACCCGTGCCACGTACCGCGAGACGCCGCCGAGGGCTGCGACATCACCGAGGAGCTCCTCGTCCGGCTCGATCTTGCCGCGCGAGCGCATCGCCTCGCGGAACGACGCGATACGGATCTCCAGCTCCTCGACCGTCAGTCCCTCGGCGAGCTCTGCGAGAAGCGAGGCGGATGCCTGCGAGATGGCGCAGCCGTGCCCCTCCCACGCGATCGCCTCGATGCTGCCGTCACCGGCTCGATGCACCTGCAGGGTCACCTCGTCACCGCAGGTCGGGTTCACCTGGTGCGACTGCGCCGCGATCTCGCCGCGGAGCCCGAACCCGTGCGGGGTGCGGGAGTGGTCGAGGATGAGTTCCTGGTACAGGTTCTGCAGGTCGCTCATGCGCCCCTCCGGAAGAAGTCGATGGCACCCTGGACGCCGTCGAGCACGGCGTCGATCTCGGCATCGGTCGTGTAGAGATACGTGCTCGCCCTGGTCGACGAGGTGACGCCGAGGCGTCGGTGCAGCGGCTGCGCGCAGTGGTGCCCGACGCGCACGGCGATTCCGCGGTCGTCGAGGAACTGGCCGAGGTCGTGCGAATGGATGCCGTCGACGTCGAAGCTCGCGAGCCCCACCCGTGGCAGGTCGATGCCGGCGCCGAGCACGCGCACGCCGTCGATGGCCGTGAGCCCCTCGACGAGACGCGCCCCGAAGGCGGCCTCGTGCGCGGCGATGCGCGGCATTCCGACAGCGCTCAGATAGTCGATCGCCGCGGCGAGCGCGACCGCCTGCGACACCCTCTGCGTGCCGGCTTCGAAGCGCTGAGGCGGTGGCAGGTACGTGGCCTCCGTCGTCGTGACGGTGGTGATCATCGACCCGCCGGTGAGGAACGGCGGCATGGCCTCGAGCAGCTCACGACGACCGTAGAGTGCGCCGATGCCGGTCGGGCCGAGCATCTTGTGCCCGGAAAGCACCGCGAAGTCGACATCGAGCTCTCGGACGTTCACCGGCAGATGCGGTGCCGACTGGCAGGCGTCGAGGACCACGAACGCGCCGACGGCTCGCGCCAGTGCGACGAGCTGCTCGACGGGGTTGATCACACCGAGCACGTTCGACACGTGGGTGAATGCGACGAGTTTCGTGCGCTCGCCGATCAGCTCGGCGGCGACGTCGAGGCGCAGCGCGCCGTCATCGTCGAGCGGGATCACCCGCAGGGTCGCCCCCGTGCGCGCCGCGAGCTCCTGCCAAGGGATCAGGTTGGCGTGGTGCTCCATCTCGGTCGTGACGATCTCGTCGCCCTCGCGCAGGCGGAGGCGCTCGGCGGCCGCTCCCCCTCGTCCGAGGGAGGCGTTGGAGATCGAATAGGCGATGAGGTTGAGCGCCTCCGTGGCGTTGGAGGTCCAGACGATCTCGCCCTCGTCGGCGCCGATGAACCGCGCGACGGTGGCGCGAGCATCCTCGAAGATCTCCGTGGCCTCGGCCGCGAGCGTGTGGGCTCCGCGGTGCACGGCCGCATTGAGCGTCGTCGCGAACGTGCGCTCCGCGTCGAGCACCGCGAACGGACGCTGCGATGTGGCACCCGAGTCGAGGTACGAGAGCGGATGCCCGTTGACCTCGACCTGCAGGATCGGGAAGTCCTCGCGCAGGCGCCGCACCTCGGCATCCGTCAGTGGGCCGTCGCTCGGCGGGGCGATCACGTCGGCGCCCGGAGAAGTGCTCATCCTTCTAGCTTCTCATCTGGTGCGCCGAGTGGGGTCACGACCGCAGGCAGGCCGGCGGTCAGGGAGAGACGAGGACGTCCTCGACCTGCGCGAGCCCGAGTGCCCCCGTCACCGGATCGACGTAGCGGACGGTGATCTGACCCAGCCCCGGCCGGACGTCGAGCACCGACACGACGGTGGATGCCTCCGTCAGCACGACGCTCGTCGCCGCCTCGCCGTCGATGGACACGGACACCGTCGATCCGGAGATTCCCTGAAGTAGGAGACTGATGTCGTCTCGTGCCCCATCGCCGTCTGCGTCGATGCGCGGGATGAACGTGTCGGAGACCTCGGCGAGCGACGGAGTCTCGAAGGAGAAGGGACCGATCGGAGCGCTGACCGTCTGCTCTCCGGTGAGCGCGGTATGGCGAACGGAGATGGACATGCCCTGATGGAGAGCCTCGACATCGGGAACAACCGAGAATTCACCGGCGGAATCGACGACGGTGGACGCGATGACAAGGCCCGCTTCGTCGAGGATCTCGACCTCGGCACCCGCGGCACCGGTCCCGACGAGGGCGGTGGGGACGATCATCGGTGTCGAGACGCTCCACTCGACCGTCACAGGAAGGACGACGGGCTCCTCGAGCGGAGGCTCCTCGACCGTGGGTTCCTCGACCGGGGCCGCTGGCGGCAGCCTCTGCGGCTGGGATCGCGGTTCCGGCGCAGCCGTCGAGGCCGCGACCTCCTGCGGAGCCGGCGGGGAGGCGATCCGATCAGGGCTGATCTCGGCGTCGGGCCGGGGGTCAAGAACCGTTTCGGGTGATTCAGGCGTTACCGGCGGCACCGGCGGATCCGTCGGTGCCGGCGCCGCGACCGGAGCGGGGGACTCGACGACGAGGCCGCCCGGCGGCGACGACTCGGCGCCGGGTTCTGCCTTCGGAGAGAGTTGGGCGGCGACCGCGATCGCCGCGACGACGACGGCCGCAACGGCGACCGCTCCGCCCACGAGCAGCCACGGGGCTGCTCCCCTGGGGAGCATGCCGACCGAGACCGTTGCCATGACCGGCGCCGGAGTCGCGGCGGAGTACGCCGCCGCGGCCGGGCCACCGATGATCGCCGGCAGCAGCAGCGCGCGCAGCTTGGACGACGCCTGAGCGACCTCCGTGCTCGCCATCGTGCAGCGGCGGCAGTTCTCGAGGTGCATCTCGAACCGCGACCTGTCGGCTCGCGAAACCTGACGCCTGCGTCCCTGGGCGACGATGCGCTCGCACGCCCATCGGCATTCCGCGTCGCGCCCTGGCTCGTCGATGTGCGCATTCAGCCAGGCGACCTTGAATCCTTCGCGAGCCCGCGAGGCCAGCACCGAGACGGCGTTCGGAGTCATGCCCATCAGAGGTGCGATCTCGCGCGGCTTCATCCCCTCGACCTCGAGGTACCAGAGAAGGGTGCGCCAGCGCTCGGGCAGATCCTTGAACGCCGCCGTCAGCAGCGCCTTGTCGGAGAGGATGTCGAGGGAGTCGTCGGAGCCGTCGACCGGCAGCTCGTCGAGGTATTCGAGGGTGAGGTCCTTCTGCTTGCCTCCCCAGGTCGCGGCTGCACTGCGCACCGCGGCGAACAGGTAGGGACGGAACGCCTCGGTCGGGCCCCCGCCGTTGCGGATCGCGCTGAAGGTCTTCGCGAAGGCCTCGCTGACGAGGTCGTCGGGGTCGATCGAGCTCGTGATGGCTCTGGCGGCGCGCAGCGCCGCCGGGGAATGGCGCTCCCAGAGCATCCCGTACGCCCTGTTGTCCCCGTCGCGGGTGGCGCGCACGAGATCGTCGTCGCTCGTGTCGGGGTCGAGGCGAGTACGGATGACGGTCGACGGCAGCACGGTCATGATCGGCCTTCCTTCACCGCGATGCGCCGTGATGCGCGCAGGTCGAGTATCCCGACGCTCACTGCGCTGCCTCGATCGCTGCGATCGCGGCGTCGAGACGCGGGCCCGTCGAATCCACCAGCGTGCACGGCATCTCCTCGACGCGGGTCACCCCGAGGAAGCCCATGACCGTGAGGAGCTCATCGTGGAGCACCTCGAACGCGCGCTCGACACCGGGTTGCGCACCTGCCGCCAGTCCCAGTGCGAACGGCCGACCGGCCGCGGCGGCATCCGCCCCGAGCAGGAGCGCCTTCGCGATGTCGGAACCACGCCGCATTCCCCCGTCGACGATCACGGCCGCGCGCCCGTCGATGGCGTCGACGACGCCCGGAAGAGCCTCGATCGTGGCCTGCTGACTGTCGAACTGACGGCCGCCGTGGTTCGAGACGAACACTCCGTCTGCGCCGTGCTCGACGGCGAGGCGTGCGTCTTCGGGCGTCATGACGCCCTTGACGACGATGTTGCCCGTCCAGCTGCTGCGCAGCCGGGCGATGTCGTCCCACGTGGCCGTCTGATTCTCGTTGCGTTCCATCCAGGCTTCCATCTCGCGCATGCGGATGGCTCGCCCGTCGATGCGGTAGTTGCCCCACGTCATCGACCTGCCCAGAAGCCACCGCATCACCCACCCGGGATGCAGCGCGGTGTTCACGACGTCGCGGACAGGCGGTCGCGGCGGCATGGCCGTGCCATGACGGAGGTCTCGGTCGCGCTTGCTCGACACGGCGACGTCGCCCGCGACGACCAGGGTGTCGATTCCGAGCGCCCGCGCCCGATCGATGTGTCGGCGGGTCTCGTCGGCATCGTTCCAGAAGGCGATCTGCGCCCACACGCGTTTCGGGGCGGCATCGGTCACCTCTTCGAGCGAGCAGCCGGACCAGGGGCTGTGCACGAACACACTGCCTGCGGTCGCGGCTGCCCGCGCGATGGCCACGTCGGCGTCGGGGTGACACACCGTCAGAAGACCCATGGGGGACACGACCAGGGGAAGGTCGAGTCGGGTTCCGAGGATGCTGGTCGCCGCGTGGCGCTGCGAGGTGTCGACGAGCACCCGCTGGGGAAGCAGGTGCGCGTCGAGTGCCTCACGGTTGCGTCGAAGGGTGAGCTCGTCGAGAGCTCCTCCCTCGATGAAGTCGAAGACCATCGCCGGCAGGCGCCGGCGAGCACGGATCCTGAGGTCCTCGATGCTGTGGATGTTGCGCACGTCATGCTCCTGTGTGGTGTGGATGTCAGTGCAGGATTCGGGAGAGGAAGGCCTGGGTGCGTTCGTGCTGAGGACGCGCGAGCACGTCTTCGGGCGATCCGCTCTCCACGACGACACCGCCAGCCATGAAGACGACCTGATCGCTGACCTCCCGGGCGAAGCCGAGCTCGTGGGTGACGACCATCATGGTCATCCCCTCGGCGGCGAGATCGCGCATGACGGCCAGCACCTCGCCGACGAGTTCGGGGTCGAGCGCCGAGGTCGGCTCGTCGAACAGCATCAGCTTCGGCTTCATGGCCAGCGCCCGCGCGATCGCGATGCGCTGCTGCTGCCCGCCGGAGAGCTCCTGCGGGTACGACGACGCCTTGTCGGCGAGGCCGACACGCTCGAGCAGCACCTTCGCCTCGCGCACGACCTCACCGCGGGCACGGCCGAGAACCTGGGTCGGCCCCTCGATCACGTTCTCCAGCACCGTGCGGTGCGGGAACAGGTTGAAACGCTGGAACACCATGCCGGTGTGACGCCGCGTCTTCGCGATCGCGGACTCCTTCGCCTCGATCAGCCGACCGCGGTGACGCGTGGCTCCGACGAGCTCGCCGTCGACGAGGATGATCCCCGCATCGACCGTCTCAAGGCGGTTCACGCAGCGCAGCAGCGTCGTCTTGCCCGACCCGCTGGGGCCGATCAGACAGGTCACCGAGCCCGTGGGAATCTGCAGCGACACGTCTTCGAGCACGGTGTTGTGTCCGAAGGCCTTCCGCACTCCGCGGATCTCGACCATGTTGCGCGTCATGCGACCGGCTCCTTCGACTTCTTGACGCGGGCTGTCCGTCGTGGGGTGAAGCCCCGGCCGTAACGCTCTTCGAGGCGGGACTGCACGATGCTCAGGACCGTGGTCAGCACCAGGTACCAGATGCATGCGACGAGCAGCAGCGGGATCACCTCGTAGTTGAGCGAGTAGATCGATTGCACGGCGTAGAGGAGATCGGATATCGCGAGCACGCTGACGAGCGATGTGCCCTTGAGCATCGAGATGACCTGGTTCCCCGTGGGCGGGATCACCACTCGCATCGCCTGAGGCAGGACCACCCGGCGGAGCATCTTCGATCGCGTCATGCCGAGCGCTCGCCCGGCATCCAGCTGCCCCTCGTCGACCGACGAGATTCCGCTGCGGATGATCTCGGCCATATAGGCCGCCTCGTTCAGCGACAGGCCGAGCAGAGCGGCGCCGAGGGGCGTGATCAGCACGTTGGCCGAGCCCAGCACGATGCTCGGGCCGCCGAACGGCAAGCCGAACGCGATGACCGGGTAGAGCGCCGCGATGTTGTACCAGAAGATGAGCTGCACCAGCAGCGGAGTGCCGCGGAAGAACCAGACGTAAGCACCGCTCACTCCGGCGAAGACGGGGTTTCCCGAGACGCGCATGATGGCGAGCACGACGCCGAGGATGATGCCCGCCGTCATCGAGACGACCGTGAGCACGAGCGTGAGCAGCATGCCCTGGAGCACCTGCGGATCGAAGAGATAGGCGCCGACGACGGGCCAGCCGAATCGCGGGTTGGTCGCGACGTCGATCAGGAAGAACGCCACGAACAGGCAGAGCAGCACACCGCCGATGAGGATGCCGAAGCGGCGCCTCTTGTGCACCTCCAGCGAACTGAGCGTGCGCTGCAGTCCGGTCACCTCTCCTGCGGGCTCTCCCGCCGAAGCGGCACCCTTGTCGATGATGGTCATGTCGATCAGCCCTGGGCCGCGTTGACTCGCGCCTCGGTGATGGCCATGGACTCGAGACCGTAGTCGGCGAGAAGTTCCTCGTATTCCGGAGAGGCGATGATCGCGCTCATCGCTGCGGCGACCGCATCGAGGGTGCCCGCGTCATGGGGGATGCCCACTGCCACGGGGGCGAAATCGTTCTCGTCGCCGACCTCGAGCTTCGAGTCCTGCGCGACCGCGTAGCCGAGGATCGGCGAATCCGCGTAGACGACGTCGGCTCGTTCGCTGAGGAGTGCGGAGACCGCCTGTCTGGTGTCCTGGAACTGCAGGATCTCCAGCGGCTTCTCGCCCGCGTCCTCACACGCCTGGTCGAACCCTGGGACGTTGACGGTGAGCTGGTACGAGCCCTTGAGCACCGCGACACGCTTGCCGCACAGGCCGTCGAACGCGATCTTCTGCGGATTGCCCGCAGGCACGGCGAGCGCGCTGCCCATCTGCACGTAGTCGACGAAGTCGAGCTGCTCCATGCGCTCCTCGGTCGGCGTCATCGACGACACCGTGAGGTCGTACCGTCCGGCGCTCATGCCAGGGATGATGGTGTCGAACGTGGTCACCTCGATGTCGAGATCGAGACCGAGGGCTCCTGCGAGCAGGCGCGCGATGTCGGGGTTGATCCCCGTCATGTCCTGCGTGCCCTCGCGGTAGAACTGGGTCGGCGGCTCGTTCGTGGGGATCGCCACTCGGAGTGTTCCGCCGTCCTTCAGCTCGTCCGGCAGCAGCGCCACGGCATCCGCCACCGGGTCCATGGTGATCTCGTCGGCGCTCGGAGCCGGAGTCGCCTGCGCGGCGCAGCCGCCGAGCAGGATCGCCGCGCCGAAGGCCGCGAGGGCCGCCGTCGAGCGGCGTCGAAGGTCGTGAGTACTGTTCATGTGAGCGTCCTCTGTGAGGGGGCGACGTTGCCCGGAATCCATCTGCGCGTGTGACGTGCGAGAAGAGGAGATGGTCGGATATCTCGCGAGGTGCCCCGTCGACCTCGTACTCTCAGTCTTACGGGTAACCGATCTGACTGATATGTGGGTTCCTCCGGAAGTTCCCTTTTCTGAATGGAGAAGATTACATGGCCGTACTTCTGGACTCGGGCGCTTCCGGAGCCCCGACACTGCTCGAAGCCCTGCTCGTCACGGACGGAGCTCTCTCGACTCGCACAGCCGACTCCGACGCGGAGACGACCGCGTTCAGCGGAGTGGACTTCTACGACCCTGCTCTCGACGTGACGGAGTATCGCGATCAGATCGTGCTCGGCGCCGGAGTGTCGGAGGCAGAGCTGCCCGCCGTCGCTGCGCAGCTCGCGGCGGCCGGCGCGGCGGCACTGATCGTCCGCCGCGCGCTGCCGGTCGACATCTCGAGCGAGGCTCCCGAATGGCCCCTGGCGCTGCCGCTGCTCCACCACCTCGAGGGCGACTGGGCGCAGCTCGCGAACGTGCTGCGGTCGCTCCTCAGCCCGCACTCGGTCGGCCACGTGACGGGGGTGCGCCTCGGTGACCTGTTCGGACTCGCGAACGCGCTGGCGACGCTGTCTGAAGGAGCGGTGAGCATCGTCGATTCGACCGGCCAGGTCGTGGGGTACTCGACCCACAGCGAGCAGCCGATCGACGACATCCGGCGCCGCACCACGCTTCTGCTGCAGGAGGAGATCCCCATCTCCTCCGACACGGAGTATCAGTCGCTTCTCCGTGCGCCCGATGCCAGGCACTTCCCGTCCGAGACCGACCAGTTCGGTCGGGTCGGCATCGCGGTGCGTGCGTCCGGCGAGCTTCTCGGATCGATCTGGGTGATCCAGATCGATCCGGCGCTCGCCCCGCGCACGAAGGTCCTGCTCGAGGAGATGGAGCCGATCGCCGCGCAGCACCTGCTGCGCGCACGCGAAGACGCCGCGGATCGTGACCAGCGCAACTCGGGGCTGCTTCGCATGCTGCTCGAGGACGACCGGCACGCCCGAAGTGCCGCGTCGCAGCTTCTGATCCGTCCGGAGGCCGGCTGCACGGTCGTGTGCTTCCGTGTCGACACCTTCGACCAGGTCGAGGCGATGCGGGGCCTGCATCGTCTGCTGCACCTCGCGATCAGCGTGTCGAGTGCCGCGTTCCCCGGATCCCACAGTGCGGTGATCGGGACACAGGTCGTGACCCTGATCCCCGGCTCGATCGCTGCGCGCGCGCATACGTTCGCGCATTCGGTCATCCGAACCGACACCGCTCTGATCGCCGGCATCGGCACCCGTGCGTACGACGTGAACGGCATCGCCCGCTCGCATCGAGAGGCCGGCGCGACCGCCGGCGTGCTGATGAGCTCTCCGATCGCCGACGACCGCCACAGGCAGACCCGGATCGCCACGTTCGACGAGATGCGCGACCGGCTCGCCATCCTTCAGGTCACCGACCTGATCGAGGGCCTCGACGCCGCCGTCGGCGACTCGGCGAGCATCCTCGCCGAGCACGATGCCGCACAGGGCACGGATCTGTCTCGAACCATGCGCATCTATCTCGATCACCTCGGGAGTGTGCGAGAGACCGCCGCCGCGCTGCACGTTCACCAGAACACCGTGCGATACCGGCTGGAAGTCGTGCGCAACGACCTGGGCATCGATCTCGACTCACCGGACACGCGGCTGTGGCTGTGGCTGCGCCTGTCGGTCGCCTCCCGCTCCGCGCGCTGACCGCTCATCCGACACCTCGGGGTACCGCGACCGACACTCCGGACCGCCCCGACGTCGGATCGATGTAGCGGGCTGCGACGGTCGGCGTCCCGGCTCCGACGTCGAACAGGATCAGCTCATCGACGCCCTGGGGCATTCTCACGATCTGGGAACGCCCCTGCTGGTCGAGAAGTTCGACCCACGCACCCGGCGCCGCGCGGAGGCGGAGGCAATCGCGCTCGAGAGCGGACGGCACACGGCACTGCTCGTCGTCGCCGACGATGATCGCCGGGACTGCGAAGGAGAGCGGACCGATCGCCTGCGCCCACCGTGTGATGCCGGTCTGGGGATCCTCGTGCCGCACCCTCACCGTCATGCCCTGACGAAGTCGGTCACCGGACACGTCGAGCACGAACGTCCCGTCGTCGGCGACCGACTCCGCGTCGATGGTCGCACCGGCCTCGTCGACCACACTCACGATCGCACCCGGTGACCCCGTGCCCTCGATCCGCCCCGGCACCAGGGAGTCCTGCGCGATCGACCGGGTGATATCGAATTCGTCGGGCTCTTCGGACAGGGAGTCGACCGCCGGCGGATCGGCCGACGCCCTCGGCGACGATGTCGGCTGCGGTGTCGGCTGCGGGGTCGGGGGCTGCGTCGGGGCATGCGTCGGCCTCGGCACGGCCGTCGCGGAATCCGCGGACGGTGCTTCGGCCGGGACAGACGTGCCGTCCGCCTCCACGGCGTCTGGCTGGACTTCGACGGTCAGCAGGTGCTGGGCACCGGGGCTCGGGAGCGTCCCGCGCATCGTGGGATCCGTCGCACGCGCCAGCCGCTCGTCGGCATCCGCCTGCGGGTGATCCTCGACGGGTCCGGATGCCCCGGCGTTCGACGATCTGTCTTCGTGACCGCCCACGTCGGGGAGGCTGAGCACGCTCCCGGCAAACACGACCGCCCCGATCACGGCGACGGTCGTCGCAGCCAGTGCGGCGAGACCGCTCATCGGAAGCGAGGCGGACGAGCTCGCGTGCGCAGCGACTCCGGCGGTCGAGGCGACAGTGGGGGCGGGCTCTGACGCGGGCGTCCCCGCATGCTCGAACCAGGGTCCGAGGGCGCTCGCGTCGTCAGGCGCCACATCGGCGGCGACCGACGGCGCGTCCGTCGCTGCGTAGAGTCCCGCCGCGACACCGCCGAGCATCGCCGCAGGCAGGATCGACCGGAGCCTCTGCGAGACCGTGTCGATCTCGGCCGCGACGAGCTGGCATCCGCGGCAGCTGCCCATGTGGGTGCGGAAGCGTGCAACGTCATCGCCCCGCACCGGACACTCACGCTGCGCCACGATGCGTTCGCAGAACCAGCGGCAGTCCTCGGAGCGAGAGGGATCGCGGATGTGCGCCTGCAGCCACGCCCGGCGGAAGCTGTCGCGTGCGCGGAGCGCAAGGGCAGACACCGCATTGGGGGTGAGCCCCATGAGAGGCGCGAGTTCTCGTGGCTTCATGCCCTCGACCTCGAGATACCACAGCAGCGTCCGGTGCCTCGCAGAGAGCTTTCCGAAGACCTCGGCCACGCTCGACCGCTCCGAGATCCTCTCTATGGGGTCTCCCGCATCCGACGCCAGGTCCTGCTCGGAGATCACCTCGATCGACAGCATCCCGGATCCGCGTGACCATCGCGCGGCGGTGTTTCGGAGCGTTGCGAGGAGATACGGACGGAAGGCGTCGCTGGGTCCACCACCGGCTTTCGTCACGCGAAGGATCGACGCGAAGGCCTCGCTCACGAGGTCGTCGGGGTCTGCCGACGGTGAGATCGCACGTGCGGCTCGGCGGGCTGAGTCGACGTGACGCCGCCACAGCAGCGCGAAGTCCCCGATGTCCCCACCACGCACCGCAGCGATGATCTGATCGTCTGAGGGCTCCGTGAGCTCGGCGTCGTCGCTGTCGAGGGGCGTGGGGGGATTCATGCTGCTCCGGGGGTGATGAATGAGGGACGAGGCGTTGGGGGTGCCTCGTCCCTCCGACTCTCGTGAGAGTCGATTCCGCAGTGCGTGAGTCGGCCGGGGAGGCGTCGATTCTCGCGAAGCGGCGCGTCGGGCGGGAGTCCGACGCAAGGCCGATGGCCATACTCACAAGACCCGGACGGGGGCGAATCGTGACGGACGCGCTCGGAATAGACGTGCAGGGAGGGCATCAATCAGCGTTCTGCTGAGGCGCCACCGGCGCGAGCGCGAGGAAGCGCATCTTGTTCTCGCCGTAGAAGCAGGTCTGCACCATGAACTCCCCGGACATCCCGACGAGCTCTTCGACGTTCGACCACTTCGGCGTGTGTCTCTCCTCGACGACCTCATAGACGATGTCGGAGCCTGCCACCATGACCCGTTGACCGATCTCCCAGCCCAGGATGACGTCTCCCCCGCAGTTGTTGTGTGCCGCGAACAGGGGCAGGACCGCATCGACGCGATAGCTGACCATCTCGGTGAACGTTCCGTCGCAGTGGTCGAGCTCGACCATGCCGCCTGCGGCACCGAGCCTGATCACAGGCAGCTCGTCGGGCGCGACGATCTGGTGCAGCTGCTTCTGCACGGCGACTTTGATGTCGCCGGTCACTCTGTCGACCGTTTCAGGGGCGAACGTCGATGCGGCGAGGAAGGCCACGCCGAGCCCGACCAGCACGATGCTGCAGCCCAGCAGGCCGATCCGTCGTCGACGGTGGCGCAGACGGGACGGCTTACGGCCTGTCTCGGGCTCGACCTCGTCGACGCGGCGTTCTTCGATACCGGCAGTCACGACGGAGGCGTCCGTTCGACGTGAGTCTCGCGCCGCGGCGATCGCCCGTGCTCGCGGGAGCGCGGTGAAGGGCTGCGACGATCGCGAGCCCGGCGCGGCTTGACGACGATGAAGGTGAGCACCGGAACCGCGATGACGAGCAGCACCCACCACGGCAGACCCGCGGGGCCCGTCGCATCCTCGATCGTGGTGATGGCCGTCTCATCCGACGGCGCGTCGATGCGCTCGGCGCGCACCAGAAGACGATGAGTGTTGACGCCTGTCGGCGTGCACGTCACGAGGGTGATGTAGTCCTTGCCCGACTCCTGGCGCAGTGCCTCGGTGTCGTCCGGCAGAACGGTCGTGGTCTGATCGACCTCGTAATAGAGATCTTCTCCCAGGGTGGTGACGACGATGACGTCACCCTCGACCAGCTCGTCGATGTCGTCGAACAGAGTCGCCTGCACGAAGCCGTTGTGGCCAGTGAGCACGGAGTGCGTCCCTGCCCCGCCCACAGGGAGCGACGAGCCGTAGAGGTGGCCGATGCCACGGGAGAGCGTCTCTTCGCTCGTGCCGTGGAAGATCGGCAGGTCGACATCGATCTTCGGTATCCGCACGCGGGCCATCGCGTCAGTGCCGTCGGTGCTCAGCGTGTCGAAGTACGCGGCGGCGCCGTCGCCGATGGCGGTCTGCTGGCCGTCCGCACCGAGCGCGTACGGATCACGCAACGGTCCGGTCGGAAGATTCTCGTTGTACGCATCCGCATCCGCGAGCATGTCGGTGATCGCGTCGTCGGGAACCTGCTCGACCGACTGGACGTATCCGTCGACCTCGGTGTCGTGGCTCCACGCCGAGAACCACGACGCGGCAGTCGGGTACACCAGGACCACGATTCCGACGGTCGCGATGAGCATGACGATCGTCTGGCTCCATCCCCAGCGCGCACGCCGCGCGGGGACCCGCGGGGTCGGTGTCGTGCGGGCATCCGGAGCGGATGCGTCGATGAGCGTCATGCGGAACTCTCTGTGTGTATGTCGATCAGGGGCTGAAGGCGAACCGTGCGGAGACGAATGGGCCGTGCGGGGGAAGGGACCTCAACACCTCCCCCGCACGGCCGGTCTTCGTATTACGCCTCGATGCCGGCCTTGCGGCGGCTGCGGACGGCGAGGAGCACTGCTCCACCGAGCAGCAGGACGCCACCGGCCAGGAACAGGGTCGTGCCGGCGCCACCGGTCAGCGGCAGCTTGAATCCGGCGTTCGACGGGACGTTGACGACCTCGAGGTCGATGCCGACGGCCGAGGTGGCCTCCGTCACGGTGAACTCGATGGGAGCTGCGAGCAGCTCGTAGCCGTCAGGGGCGACGATCTCGGCGAGCCAGTAGGTCTGGTAGCCGTCTTCGCCGGCAGCGACAGCGGCGTTGTCGGCCCAGTCGGAGTAGCGCAGACCCGAGATGGTCACGGTGCCGTCTGCGGCCACGGCGAACTCGGTCGCTCCGCCGAGCACGATGGCGTTCGTGCCGTCGATCGCATCCTGCTGAGTCGGGTAAACCGAGAACACAGCGCCGGTCAGCGCAGCGCCGGCCTTGTCGGTCTTCTCGACCGTGATGTCGCCCCACTTGGTGATGACCTCAGGGGTCACGACGGGTCCGCCGGGCTCGCCGGGAGCGACCGTGTACGAACCGAGGTTCGGGTAGAGCACCGCGGTGTTCGCGATCTCGCCGACCGTGTTGACCGTAGCCGTGAGAACGACCTGCACCTGAGTCTCCGGGTGAGCGGCGAGCACTGCGAGGCCGGATGCGGTGAACTCCACCGTGACCGTGTTGGTCGCAGCGTCCAGGACGACCGTGTAGTCGGTCGTGGCGAGAGCCGTGCCATCGAGGAGTGTCACTGCGGCGCTGACGTAGTCGAGCTTGGCGTCGAGCGTGTCGACGACCTTGTAGCCGTCGATGACGGCGACGTTCGGGATGTCGGTCGTGATCGTGAAGTCGATCTCGTCGCCGAGCTTGACGTCCTCGGAGTCCTCCACGGTCTTCGTGGCCTCGGTGAGAGCGTTCTTCGGGTAGACGTGCACGTCGTACAGCCAGGTGCTGTCATCGGCGGGGTCGGTGAGAGGCACGGTCACGAGGAACGGTGCGACGGCGGTCGATCCGCTCAGCGGTGCGGTCTCGACGACGAAGTACAGACCGAGGTCGAGGTTCGCGAGAGCGATCTCGCCATTGGCGTCGGTCAGCGTCTGTCCGCCGACGGCGCTGGCGGTGTAGCCGGCGGCCGTGATGTCGGCGACGCTGTCGGGAGCGAGGTCCGCGAGGTCATTGGCGTCGATCCAGCCCTGGTTGCTGGTGAGGTCGATGGTGTCGACCTTGTAGACCGTGAAGCCCACGCCCGGGAGCGGTGCCAGAGCGACGTTCTGCTCGGTTCCGTCGTTCGGGAGCCCCGTAGGTGTCTCGGGTGCCTCGAACTTGTGGATCGTCAGCGAGCCGGTCGCGTCAGGGTCGACGAGGTTGGGCGTCGCAGCACTCGCAGGTGCAGCGAGGGTCAGTGCGGCGACGCCTGCGGCAAGCAGACCCGCTGCGACGCGGGAGCCGCGCCTGTTGTTCTCGTTGTTCACTGTGTCTCTCTCTCGGTAATCCAGGTCGCCCTGGAGGTCTTCGGATGGTGGTGAGCTGGTGCAGATCAGATCTGCGGGTCTTCGGTATCGGCGCGTGCGCCGCGGCGACGGATCCAGAGTGCGAATCCACCTGCGCCCAGCACGATCAGGGAACCGGCGAGGATGTAGGGCAGCGCGCCCGTCCCTCCGGTGGTCGGGAGCTCCATCGCGGGCACGTCGTGCACCGTGATCGTCTGCCCGGCCGCCGTGACCGCCTCATCTCCCCCGGCCGTGATGCTCACGGTGCGGTCGGGGTTGATGGTGAACTTCACCGGGGCTGCGAGCAGGCTGAACCCGTCGGGCGCCGTCAGCTCGCTCAGCCAGTACGTGCCGGCGGGAATGCTGTCGATCTGGAACAGACCGGTCTCGACGTCGCCGATCGTGAACGGCAGGGCCGCTCCAGGCTCACCCGCGACGTCTTCGAGCACTGCGAACGACGATCCGTCCATGCGCACCCAGGCGTCGGCGTCCGACTCGCCGAGCTTCTCGATCTGCAGCGGGATCCGGAACGGTTCGACCGGCGTCTCGGTGCGGTCCTCGTTCGAGCGCACCGGCCCGTTGTCGGGGTCGGTGCCCGTCGAGTAGGCCGTGTTGATCACGAGCTTCGTGTCGACATCCGCCTGATCGATGACGTACGGCGCGTTCGCGACGCAGTGCGCGACCTGGGTCGGCGCGATCGTCGTCGGCGTGCAGGTGACGGTGATGCTGCGCTGCGTCAGCCGGTCGTCGACCACCGTGATGTTCGCGACGGTGACGTTTCCGGTGTTGGTGACGTCGAACGCGTACATGATGTGGTCACCGAGCCCGGTCACGCCGTCCTGATCGACGTCGACGACCGATGCCGTCTTGTCGAGCAGGAGCGCGGGAGTCCAGACTGCGGGGATGATCTCGTCGTCCGTGTCGGTGACGTTCGGTCCGACCGCAGGCGTTCCGGTGGCGCGAGCGACGTTCGTCAGGGGTGCGTTGTCGAGGTCGGCCTGCTGCACCACGTACGTGGCCGTGCAGGTCATCGTGGCACCGCTGGCGAGCGTGGAGCCCTGAACCGGCGTGCACGACAGGGTCGTCATGTCGCCCGCGCCCGAGAACGTGTCCTCGGTGATCTGCACGTTCGTGAGGTTCGTATTGAGCGTCGTGTTGGTCGGCGCCTTGGGCGTCGTGTTGGTCGCCACGAACGAGTAAGTGATGACGTCACCCACCTTGGTGAAGACCTTGTCCGGGTCGGTGTCGCTCGTCGCGGCGACTCCGTTCACGGCGGTGATGCGCTTGACGAGGTCGATCGACGGCTGGATGACCTCGAGCGAGGCATTGGCCGGCGGGTTGAGGTTCGTGGTGATGTTGGCCGGACCGTTGATGTAGGTGCCGTTGACCGTGGAGGTCACGTCGACCGTGATCGTGCACGAGGCCTGACCGAGGGCGAGATCGCCGCCGGTGATCCCGACCGACGTGCCGCCGGCGGGTGCCGTCACCGCGTAGGGCGCTCCCGCCGTGCTCGCGCAGGTGCCGCCGACGTTCGGCACGGCGGCGATCCTCAGGTTCGCCGGCAGTGCGTCCGTGATGAACCAGTCGTTCTTGGCCATGAGGTCGGTGGTGTTGGTGACGGTCAGCGTCATCTTCGACGTGGTGCCGTTGAGGATCAGCGTCGGGCTGAACGCCTTGTCGAGCTGAGGCGTGACGTCGACGATCTGCGGGAGGTCGAACGCGACGTCGTTGCCGCTTCCCGTCGTCGTGGCGTTGTACAGCTCGAGCCCGAGGTTCGCCGTCGTGCCGACCGGCACCATGTAGGCGGCCGACTGCAGCTTCGCCACCTGGGTCTGCCACGGAGTCGGAGACGCCGGGTCGCACGGATTCAGCCCGGAGCTGAGCACGATGGGGGTCCCGTTGACGATCAGGCTGAACCGCTCACTGGGTGCGGCTGCCGGGCAGTTCACGGCGGCGAAGTACGCCGAGACGGCGTAGTAGTGCCCGCCGATGGCCGGGATGGTGTTGACCGTGCGGAACTGGGTACCGGCCGCGATCGTGCCGGTCGTCGAGTTCGTGTACGACGTGAGCACCTGGTTCGTCGCCGCCTGAGTCGTGGTCTGCCCCTGCGCGACACCGAGGGCGCGGGCCATTCCCTGCAGCACCGGCCAGGTCGACGTCACGTTGTTCAGACACCCGAGGTCGGTGATCGGGGCCGCCGGCGTCGTGCCGCTCATGACCCAGCCGTTGCACTGGTTTCCCGCCGGCGTGTACTGCGTCGAGGCCGTGTAGGTGGAGTTCGCAGCGGCTGCACCACCCGTGTAGTTCAGGATGCTGATCGGCAGCAGGGACGCGTTCTGGTTCGAGAAGTTCTCCGTGTAGACGGGCGTCCCCGCCTGCGGGATGCCAGGCGTGCCGGGAACCGTGGCCGCAGCGGTGAGGCCGGAGTTCGGGGCCAGCGTTGCGCCGGCGACGAGTATGCCTGCGACCGCGAGCACGCCGAGCAGTCGAGTGAGCGCCCGTCGGCGCGGCGCGACAGCGACGCGTGCAGAGCGCCCCGTCGAGCGGTGGTGTGAGCGGATGCCCATATGTGTCCCAATCCCGGCGCACGCCGTGCTCGGCCGCGTACGGCGAAGCGACGACGGCGTGAGCCTGTCCCCAGAAGTGCGTGTGTGTATTCCCCTGTGACGTGCAGCCCAGAAAGGCTGCCCATCACATACCCAGACCTCCGCGAGGAGCTTTTATGACGATCTCGCGAAAACTTTCTGATCGGATGCCGCAGAGCTGCCCTAGGCTCGGCAGCATGTTCAGCGCCGACACTCTTCTGACGTTCGTCGTCGCGGCGTTCATCATGGTCGTGATCCCCGGGCCGACCGTGCTCTTCACGATCGGCAGAGCCATGGCCCTGGGCAGGGTCGGCGGCTTCCTGAGCATCCTGGGCACCGCGATCGGATCGGTGCTGCTCGTCGTCGGCGTCGCCTTGGGCGTCGGCACCGTGGTGGCGCAGTCGATCGTGCTGTTCACGATCGTCAAGGTCCTCGGCGCCGGCTACCTCGTGTTCCTGGGGATCCAGGCGATCAGGCACCGCAAGGACGCGGCGAAGGCGATGACGGGAGACGTGGCGAGTCGCTCAGGACTGCGGTTGCTGGGCGAAGGATTCGTCGTCGGCGTCACGAACCCCAAATCGATCGCTTTCTTCCTGGCGATCCTGCCGCAGTTCGTCGACCTTCACGCAGGATCGGTGCCGATGCAGCTCTTGGTGCTCGGGGTGATCGTCGTCGCGATCGGTGTGGCGTGCGACGCGATCTGGGTGCTGCTCGCGAGCGCGGCGCGGGACTGGTTCGGTCACTCGCCGCGACGTATCGAGGCGATGAGCGCGACCGGCGGAGGCCTCATGATCGGGCTCGGCGCGTTCCTGCTGCTCTGGAGCGAGAAGCCCTCGGGCGCCTGACGCCCGGAATCACATCCGGGCGTAGCGCGCGCGAACCATCGAGAAGATGCCGTAGATCGCGAGTCCCGCGCCGACGAGCCACAGCAGGAGCCTCCCGAACGGCAGGTCGGTGAGACTGCGCAGCGCGGCGTCGAGGCCCGCGGCCTTCTCCGGGTCCTGCGTCCACGCCGCCACCACGAACAGCACGCCTGTGACCGCGACCGCGATGCCCTTGGCGATGTAGCCCGCGACCCCGAGTGCGATGATTCCCGGGTGGGCAGCGCCCGTCGGCACATCCATCGTCTTCTCGAATCCCCGCGTGAACCCGATGACGATGAACCCGACCCCGACTCCTGCCACGCTGAG
The DNA here is from genome assembly GCF_031843845.1 of Microbacterium sp. WCS2018Hpa-23. Lineage (NCBI taxonomy): Bacteria > Bacillati > Actinomycetota > Actinomycetes > Micrococcales > Microbacteriaceae > Microbacterium > Microbacterium sp. WCS2018Hpa-23. The sequence continues at coordinate 107,097 of NZ_JAVTIZ010000006.1, read as the reverse complement.
TCCCAGGACGATGAGCAGCACCACCCCGCCGGGCGCGGAGAGCACCACTGCGCTGAGGGCCTGCGAGGTCTTCTCGGACTCGACCGTGCCTCCGAAAGCGAAGATCAGCGCGAGCCCTGCGATCACCAGGTACGCCAACGCGATTCCGATCAGCTTCACCCGCTGCCCCCACTTGCGTGGTTCCTCACCCGAGGCGAGCATCCCGCTCGCGACCTGCCAGATCGCCAGTGCGATCAACGCAGCGGCGACCGCTGCGAGCAGCAGTCCCCCGATGGGGGTGGAGCGGATCTGCTCCATGGCGCCGTCCTGATCGGCATCGCCGCCGCCGCCGGAAGCGATCGAGATCGCGATGGCGCCGATGATGATGTGCACCACCCCCACCATGACGAAGCCCGTCCGCGCCACACGGCGGAAGGCGTCGGAGCGCTGCGCCGTGCGCGCGGCATCCTTCGGAGAGGAGGTCATCCGTGCAGGATATCGCCGTGTCGGGAGTCGGCGGAGGGGCTTGCATCCGCACAGTCACCGAGCAGTCGACGGTCGGCCTCGTCGTCGTAGCGCTCCTGGGCATCGAGAACCTCCTCGACGTGCGATTCCGCCCAGAGCTGCAGAGCCTGCAGTGGTTCATGCAACGTTCGACCGAGCGGGGTGAGGCGGTAGCGTGCATGCCCGTCGTCGTCCACGGCGCGCACGAGCATGCCGTCACGATCGAGGGCGCGAAGAGTGTCGACCAGGACCTTCTTCGTGATCCCCTCCACCTTGCGATGCAGCTCGCCGAACCGCAAAGGCTGCTCGTGCAAGAGGATCACGATCATCGCCGTCCACTTGTTGGCCACCCGCGCCAGCGACGCCCGCGACGGGCAGCTCGACGAGAACACGGTCCACTCGGGGCTCATCCGCTCAGAATCCTTCCGGTGACGTTGAATTGACCACGCTCGGGTCGAGACGCTGGGTCCTCAGGGTACCGAGACATCGAGGAGGACATCATGTCGGCGATCGACATCGTGGGACAGTACGGCGCGGCAATGGCCGCGGGAGACATGCGGGCACTGGCGGCGACGTTCGCTGCGGATGCCGTCTGGCACCAGCCCGGTGAGAGCCAGGTGTCGGGCGACAAGGTCGGCCCAGACGCGATCATCGCGCATCTCGGGCGCTTCATGGAGCTGAGCGGCGGCACCTTCGTGCTCGAGACCGAGTCGGCGACCGAAAGCGGGGCCCTCGTGTCGGCGACGGTGCGCTTCCGGGCCGCGCGCGAGGGGCGCGCCGATCTCGTGCAGAACGGGGTCGACGTGTTCCGCGTGGCGGACGGCCGGATCGCGGAGGTCTGGCTGATCAGCGAGGACCAGCAGGCGGAGGACGCGTTCTGGGGTCACGCCTGAGGCCGAGTTCTGAGAACGGAAGTCGGAGATGCGCAGGTGTGTGATGCGCGGGTCTTCGATCGGCACCAAGCGGTCTCCGGCTTCCGCTCGGACCGGTGGTTCACCTCACCCGTTCGACCGGTTGACGGAGGATCGTGCGGAGCTTCACCGGCTCGACCCGCCGGACGTCGCTGAGATAGATCTCGTGATGCAGGCCCGTCATGCGCAGGCCGTTGTCGGGGATGAAGCGGTGGTGCAGGTCGTCGAGCACCGGAGCTTCGTCATCGTAGGAACCGACGTGCAGTGTCTGCGCGCAGAGTCCCTCATCGAGCGTCTCGAGGCGCACCGAACGCAGTGCAGGGGTCTCCTGCTTCTTCTTCGCCGCCTTCTGCTCGACCGCCGCGACGGCCTCGGCGAACATCTCGGGCGTGACGTGGTCGGGAACCAGGATCATCAGCGTCCACAACCATGCCGACTTGTCTCGCCGCGATGTGAACGACTCCATGTCAGGAGCGTGCCAGAGCCCTTCCAGGGGCATCACGACGGTGTCGACGCCGAGAGTCTTCCTGCTCTCGAACTTGAGCGTGTACGCCAGTGAGAAGAGTGCTGTAACCGCATCCGAGTACGCCGGCGCCGTGTTCGGGTCGCCAGCGCCGTCGATCATCAGGTACTGCATCGCCGGGACCTCGAGGATGCGGAACTCGCGCCGTTTCGCCTTGTACGCGTCGAGCGTCTTCTTCGGGTCGATCGCCATCGCCGTCCTCTCGCTGCCGGGCACGACCGCCGGCCATGGCGACAGTGTCGCACGGACGGCCGACATCGGGTGGGCGGGGCGCATCGGATCGCATCACCCACCCGATGGCGATCAGCCCTGCTCGACCGCGAGCCAGAGTTCGCACGACGCATGCGTGCCGGTGAACTCGAGGTATCGGACGATCGACGGCCCCGGCCGCAGCCTCCACGGATTCGACGGGAACCAGTCGCTCGCCGTCGCGGCCCAGAGGTTCTGAAGAGTCTCGGGGAACGGGCCCGCGGCGGCGAAGACCGCCCACGAACCGGCCTCCACTCGGATGGTGTCGAGATCGTCGGGTACCGGTGCATCCGGATCCAGGGAGACCCCGTGCAGGTAGGTCAGCTCGGTGCCTTCGGAGGCGTCCGGTGCGATGTCGCCCGTGATCGCGAGGATCCCCGAGGGCTCCGCATCGCTCAGCTGCTTGAGCCGGAGGTGCTCCTCCGGCGCGATCCCCGCGATGTGCGCCTGGATATGCGGATTGACTCCGGTATGGATGAGCGGGACTCGCGCGGCATGACCCACGAGCACGAGCTCGGGCATGGTGGTGATGGTGACGTCCATCGGGGTGCTCCCTTCGACGCTCAGGCGGAACCGGAGCGTGGGTTGTGTACGGAGAGGACCCCCGTCCCGGCGCGCATCGACGGGGCCGATGCCGTGCACCGCACGGAATGCGCGGCCGAACGCCTCGGCTGAGCCGTAGCCGTGTCGCACTGCGACCTCCAGCACGCTCGGGGCACCCGCCGCGAGCTCGGCACCCGCGAGCGTCATCCGACGCCGACGGATGTAGTCCGACAACGGCATACCCGCCAGCGCCGAGAATATCCGACGCAGGTGATACTCCGTCGTGCCGTGCCTCCGAGCGAACCCGGCTACGTCGAGGTCTTCGTGCGAGTCGCTCTCCACAAGCTCGACCAGCGCGTTGAGCGTTCCGATCATGAGGTCCTCCTTTCCCCACCATCGTGCGCCGATCTGGGCCGCGCCACCCGATCATCCGGATCGGATGCGATCAGGTGCGCTCCCCCGGATCGGCCAGCAGTCCGGCGAAAGCCAGCTCAGCGGCTCCGATCAGCAACCGATCGGCACCGAGGGCTGCCGGGCGGATCTCGAGCCCCTCGACGCTCTCGGACATGGCGAGCGCGCCGACGTCGGCGGCGATCTGCGCGGGACGCAGATCGGCGACCGTCGCGAGGAATCCTCCCAGCACGACGAGGGTCGGGTTGAGCACGTTGACGGCGTTGGCCAGCGCACTCGCGAGCACATGCGCCTGTCGCGTGATCTCGTCGGCCACTGTCGGCGACTCCGACGACGTGAGCTCGGCGTCGAGTCTCTCGTCGTCAGCGGCATCCAGGCCCACCGCGTCGAGCAGCAGCCGCCTGCTCACCTCCGCCTCGAGAACGCCGTCACCGGTGCGACGGTCGCCGTCCGCGGAGATGCGCGGGCGGTTCTGCCCGAACTCCCCCGCGTATCCGCCTGCCCCCGCGACCGCTCGACCGTGGATGATCAGACCGCCACCGATGCCGGAGGCACCGCCGTTCAGATAGACGACGTGGTCGATCCCCCTGCCCGCCCCGTAGCGGTGCTCTGCGATCGCCCCGAGGGTGGCGTCATTGTCGACGAACGCCGGCGATCCCGTCGCCGACCGCACGAGGTCGGCGAGCGGCACATCGGTCCATTCGAGGTGAGGGGCATTGCGCACGACGCCGTCCGACGTCCGCACGAGGCCGGGCACTGCGACTCCCACAGCCTCGATGCGCGCGCCTGCGAGAGGCCCCTCTCGCCAGGCATCGACGCGCGCCCGGATCGTCTCAGCCACGCCCTCGGGCGTGGGCAGGCCCTCGTTCGGCAGTCGCTCGCGAACCAGGATGCTCCGGTCGAGTCCGACGGCGGCGATCTCGATCGCATCCACCTCGGGGTTGACCGCGATCGCGACGACGCCGGCGGAAGCCGTCACGACGGGTGACGGACGCCCCACCCGGCCCGGCAGCTCAGGCACACGCTCATCGACGAGCCCCCGCCTGACCAGCTCGGCGACGAGATCCGCGATCGTCGATCGGTTGAGTCCTGTCGCCTCGGTGAGCGTCGCCCGCGACTGCGCGCCCTCCTCGTGCACGAGACGCAGGATACGGGCGAGATTGTGCGCGCGCGTTCCCGATGCGGGACTCGGCTGTGACGGCATCCCTTCACTGTAGGGGGTGGACGCAGCTTCCGTCCTGATATATGTTGTCAATCACAACTTATTCGATGATCTGCACAGGAGCAGCCATGACCATCCCCACCCGCGACGACAAGTTCTCCTTCGGCCTCTGGACCGTCGGCTACAACGGAGCAGACCCGTTCGGCGGCCCGACCCGACCGGCCCTCGACGTCGTGCACGCCGTCGAGAAGCTCGCCGAGCTCGGCGCCTACGGGCTGACGTTCCACGACGACGACCTGTTCGCGTTCGGCTCGACCGATGCCGAGCGTCAGAACCAGATCGATCGTCTCAAGGGCGCTCTCGCCGACACCGGCCTCGTCGTGCCGATGGTGACGACCAACCTGTTCAGCGCCCCGATCTTCAAGGACGGCGGCTTCACCTCGAACGACCGCGACGTGCGCCGCTACGCCCTGCGCAAGGTCTTCCGTCAGCTCGATCTCGGCGCTGAGCTCGGCGCGAAGACGTTCGTCATGTGGGGCGGCCGCGAGGGCGCCGAATACGACTCCGCGAAGGACATCCGCCAGGCGCTGGAGCGCTACCGCGAGGCCGTCAACCTGCTCGGCGACTACGTGACCGACAAGGGCTACGACATCCGCTTCGCGATCGAGCCGAAGCCGAACGAGCCCCGCGGCGACATCCTGCTGCCGACGCTCGGCCACGCGATCGCGTTCATCGACTCGCTCGAGCGCCCTGAGCTCGTCGGCGTGAACCCCGAGGTCGGTCACGAGCAGATGGCCGGACTCAACTTCACCGCAGGAATCGCGCAGGCGCTGTTCCACGGCAAGCTCTTCCACATCGATCTCAACGGCCAGCGAGGCATCAAGTACGACCAGGACCTCGTCTTCGGTCACGGCGACCTGCACAATGCCTTCTCGCTCGTCGACCTGCTCGAGAACGGCGGCCCCGGCGGTGTCCCCGCGTACGACGGCCCGCGTCACTTCGACTACAAGCCGAGCCGCACGGAAGACGAGAAGGGTGTCTGGGATTCGGCCGCCGCGAACATGCGCACGTACCTGCTGCTCAAGGAGCGGGCAGCCGCGTTCCGCGCCGATCCCGAGGTCCAGGAGGCACTCGCCGCCGCCCGCGTCGACGAGCTCTCGACGCCGACGCTGAAGGCCGGGGAGACATACGACGACTTCCTCGCCGACCGCTCCGCCTACGAGGACTTCGACGCGGACTCCTATTTCGGCGGCAAGGGCTTCGGCTTCGTCCGTCTGCAGCAGCTCGCGACCGAGCACCTGCTCGGCGCCCGCTGATCGTCATGCCACTGGTTCTCGGGGTCGACTCGTCGACCCAGTCGTGCAAGGTCGTGGTCGTGGACACATCGACCGGGGCGGTCATCCGCTCCGGTCGAGCGTCGCACCCCGAGGGGACGTCGGTCGACCCCGAGGCCTGGTGGAGTGCGCTGAATGCGGCGATCGCGGAGGCAGGCACTCTCGACGACATCGCCGCCTGGTCGATCGGCGGTCAGCAGCACGGCATGGTCGCGCTCGACGCGTCGGGTGCCGTGGTCCGCGATGCGCTCCTGTGGAACGACACCCGCTCGGCGGGCTCGGCGCAGGACCTGATCGACGAGTTCGGCGCCGAGGAACTCTCCACTCGAACCGGTCTCGTGCCCGTCGCCTCGTTCACGATCACGAAGTTGCGCTGGTTGCGCGATCACGAGCCCGAGAACGCGGCGCGGGTGGCGGCGGTCGCGCTGCCTCACGACTGGCTCACCTGGCGACTGCGGGGCTTCGGTCCTGAGAACCCGGTGCTCGACGAGCTCGTGACCGATCGGTCGGATGCGTCGGGAACGGGCTACTGGAACCCCTCGACCGGTGAGTACGACCGTGAGCTGCTCGTGGCGGCTCTCGGGCATGACGCGATCCTGCCGCGCGTGCTCGCTCACGACGAGTCGGTGACGGATGCCGATGGGCGGCGCGTAGGCGCGGGAGCGGGAGACAACGCCGCGGCCGCGCTCGGACTCGGCGCGGTGCCCGGCGACGTCGTGGTGTCGATCGGCACGTCGGGCACGGTGTGCGCGATCAGCACCACTCCACTGAGCGATGCGAGCGGAACGGTGGCCGGGTTCGCCGACGCGTCGGGCAACTTCCTGCCGCTCGTCGCGACGCTCAACGCGGCTCGGGTCGTGGACGTCACCGCCGCTCTGCTCGGAGTCACCCACAGTGAGTTCAGCGACCTCGCCCTGCAGGCGGCACCGGGAGCCGGCGGCCTGACGCTGCTCCCCTACTTCGAGGGCGAGCGCACACCGAACCTGCCGGATGCCACGGCATCCCTCTCGGGAATGACACTCGCGTCGACGACCAGGGAGAACCTCGCCCGTGCCGCGGTCGAGGGGATGCTGCGAGGGCTCGGCGCAGGCCTCGACGCGCTGCGCGACCTCGGCATCCCGTTGGAGCGCGCGTTACTGATCGGTGGCGGTGCGCAGTCCGAGGCCGTGCGCCGCATCGCGCCCGAAGTCCTCGGCCTGGCGGTCGAAGTGCCCGAGCCCGGCGAGTACGTCGCGCTGGGCGCCGCGCGCCAGGCTGCTGCCGTCGCCGGCTAACCTCTCCCCTCCCGGCCTTTCCAATCCGTTTCGAATCGCTTGAATGACCCGATACTCCGTCCGGATACGGTCATTCGAGCGATTCGAACGGAGTCCGGGGATGCCGTCAGCCGGCGAGCACTCGAGCATCCCGCTGCGCGATGATACTCAGCTCTGCCGCAGCGAAAGCGTGCGCCTGAGTCATGGCGTGCTCGGTGCGGTCGAGGCAGTCGCGGATGAGCTGCCCGAAGAACGGGAAGCCCGTCTTGCCCGTCGCGTCGAAGCGGAACTGGCCGTCCTGGTTGACGAGCAGCACCTGCCCTCCGCCGTTGTCGGTCGTGATGTCGGTGTACTTGCGCAGCTCGATGTATCCGTCAGTGCCGAGCAGCACCGTGCGGCCGTCACCGAAGACGTCGAGCCCCGCCGGGGTGAACCAGTCCACGCGCACGTACCCTGTCGTGCCGTTGTCGAGCACGACGTGCGCGTCTCCGAAGTCCTGCAGTCCGGGCGTCTCGGGGTGCGCGTAATTCGCCACCGTCGAGCTCACGATCTCTCCGTCGGTCGCACCCGTGTAGTAGAGCATCTGCTCGAAGTTGTGGCTGCCGATGTCGCAGATGATGCCGCCGTACTGCTCGGGATCATAGAACCAGTCAGGGCGTCCTGCGCCGATGCGGTGCGGCCCGAAGGACGCCACCTGCAGCACCGTGCCGATCGCCCCCTGGTCGATCAGCTGCCCCGCGAGGATCGCCGCCTCCGAGTGCACGCGCTCGCCGTAGTAGACCGCGAACTTGCGACCCGTGCGCGCCACGGCGTCACGGGCGGCCTCGAGGTCGTCGATCGTCGTGATCGCGGGCTTGTCGGCGAAGAAGTCCTTGCCCGCATCGAGCACGCGCACTCCGAGAGGCGCCCGCTGATTCGCGATCGACGCGCTCGCGACGAGCTGCACCTCGGGGTCGTGGAGGACCTCCTGCTCGCTCGCGGCGACTCGTGCCTGCGGAAACCGCTCGACGAAGTCGGCGATCTTCGCGGGGTCCTCGTCATAGACGAGCGAGAGGGTCGCGCCGGCATCGATGAGCTGCTCGACCATCCCGTGGATGTGTCCGTGCGCCAGGCCCACGGCCGCGAAGACGAACTCCCCGGGGCCGACGACCGGCTCGGGCAGCGGATCGAAGGTATAGGTGCGGGTCATCGGTCATTCTCCTCATCGGTCACGCGATCGGTCACGTCGTCATCGGTCACGTCATAGGTGCGCAGGCGTCCGCACATGCCGAAGCCGCGATCCCCCACCGAGGGTACGGCCTGGTGAACACGGGCGTCGGCGAGGTGCATCACCGAACCGGACGCGACGGCTTCGGCGAGCGCGAGCGACTGCTCGGCCTGGGCCAGCGGCCGCGCTCGCACGAGGTCTCCCCATGCCTCGGCACGATCGCGCACGAGCGCACCCGCGGCGGCATGGAACGCCTCGAGAGCAGCACGATCGCCGGCGACGACCGCATCCCGCAGCGCCTCGAATCCGGTCACGGCCAGGTCCCGACGTGCGGACGCACGCTCGGCTCGCTCGTTCTCGTCTCCGAGCGAGGCCGCCTCCGCATACGCAGCCGGGTCCGCCACGATCTCTGCGGGGAAGGTCATCACGGCATCCCCCGCCTCGGGCAGCCCGGCGTTGCTCATCAGCACGACGACCCGAAGGTCGCCGCGGTTCACGGCGCGATGGATGGTTCCCGGGGTGAACCACACCACCGATCCCGCCGACAGGGCGATCTCGCGGAAGCCGTCCGCGTCGATCGTCTGCAGCGCTCCCTCACCCGAGATCACCACGTATGCCTCGGTCGAGACGAGGTGCATGTGGGGGCTTCCGCCGCAGATGCCGTCGGGCGCCGCATCCGCATAGACGTCGAGATGCGACAGCGACGTGCCGCCGGGGAACGAGGATGCGGTCACGATGCCGCCTCGATCAGCGAGGTGGTCTTCTCGAAGAAGTGCGGAGCGTTCGCGACGAGCTGCCCGGCCCGGTAATACGGGTCGGATGCCTCGATCGGCAGGGACACGAACCGGCGCTCGAAGCCCGCCTTGTAGATCGCCGTCACGACCTCGACCGCATTGCGTCCGTCGAGGCCCCCGGCGATCGGTGGCTTGCCGTCGCGGATCGCGCCGAGCAGGTCACCGATCTGGCCTTCGTGCCCGAGGTGAGCGAGAGGTGTGCGCGCGGCGACGAGCGCCTCGATGCGCGCCACCACGTCGGAGTCGCCTCCCTCTTCGGGGAATCCGTCCGCGCGAGCGCGCTCGGCGACGACAGAGAACGGTTGAGACACCCGGGCATTCGCGCCCTGGATGACGATCGCCTGTTCCTGCCCGTGGTGCACGACCGAGCTGGTGAGCTGGGCGAGGCCGCGGTCGTAGCGGAAGATCGCGACCGAGAGGTCCTCGACCTCGGCGTTGTCGTGCTGTGCATTGGCGAGCATCGCGGTGATCTCGCTCGGACTCCCCAGCAGCCACAGCAGCAGGTCGATGTGGTGGATTGCGTGATTCAGAGTGCATCCCCCACCCTCCTTCTCCCACGTGCCGCGCCACCACAGGTCGTAGTACGGCAGCCCCCGCCACCACGCCGAGTCGACCCGGACGTGCGAGATCGATCCGAGCAGCCCGGAGTCGACGACGTCCTTGAGGGTCGCGAGATCGTCGCGGAAGCGGTTCTGGGCGACGACCGAGAGCACCGTGCCGGAGCGCTCCTGCGCCGCGAGCATCGCGTCGCACTCTTCGAGCGACGGGGCCATCGGCTTCTCGACCAGCACGTGGATGCCGGCGTCGAGAGCCGCGATCGCGAGCGACGCGTGCGTCGACGGCGGGGTCGCGATGCTCACGATGTCGACCAGCCCGGAGGCGATCATCTCGAGCGGATCGTCGAACGTCGCGACGTCCGTCAGCCCGAAGGCCTCGGCCTTCTGCGCCGCCTTGCCCGGGATCACGTCGGCGAGCGCTGCGATCTCGCACTCGTCAGGGAACGTGAGGTATCCGTCGATGTGCGCGTCGGCGATCCCGCCGGTGCCGATGATTCCGATCCTGAGCATCCACTGCCTCCTCGATGAGGTGTTACTACGTATTACTAAGACGTAGTAGATACTATCGATGCAGACACCGGTCACGTCAAGCCCCGAAAGGACGGATGCCATGGAGAAACGCCCGACGAGCCATGACGTCGCCCATCTCGCCGGAGTGTCGCAGTCCACCGTGTCGTTCGTCTTCACCGGACGCGCCGGAATATCCGAGGCCACCCGTGACAAGGTGCTGCGCGCAGCATCCGAGCTCAACTACCGACCGAACCTCGCCGCCCGATCGATGCGCACGCAGCGCACCGGTCGCCTCGCCGTCGTGGTGCCGATCGCGACCATGAATCCGCTCACCCTGCTGTCGGGGGCGATCGCCGCCGCCCGCGATGAGGGATATGTCGTCGAAGTCGTCAGCCTGCCCGACGGCCCGGAGGAACGCGTCGAGCGTCTGACCGACGTGGTCGAGTCCGGACAATACGAGGGCGTTCTCGCGTTCACTCCGCTCCCCTTCATCGACACGACCGGCGGGGGGCCGATCGTGCTGTCGGTCGGCGAGTTCGACGACGCCATGCACATGACCGGCGAGTTCACCGATTCACGCCCGATCTCCGAGATGATCGAGCGGTTGGCAGAGCAGGGACACCGACGCTTCATCCACCTCGCCGGCGCCGAGGACTTCCCCTCTGCGCGAGCGCGCCGCGAGGCCTACCTCGCGACGATCGAGAGGCTCGGGCTCGAGTCCCTCGGGGTGACCGACGGCGACTGGAGCGGGACGGCGGGAGAGCATGCGATCGACGCCCTGCCCGACGATGCGCCCCCGCTCGCGGTGATCGCCGCGAACGACGTCATCGCGACCGGCGCGATTCGGGCCGCCACCAGGCGCGGGTGGAAGCTGCCCCACGAAGTCGCTGTGACCGGGTGGGACGATCACCCCCAGAGCGCGTTCCTCGTCCCCTCGCTCACGAGCGTCTCGCAGGACCGCGAACGTCTCGGCGCCTACTCGATGCACCGACTCGTCGCGGCAGTGCGAGGTGGCGAGCCGCCCGAGAAGCCCGACGGACTGCTCACCATCGTGTGGCGCGAGTCGACCGAGTCCCCTCAGTGACTACCGTGGAAGCGGAGGCCCCCATGAAGATCCTGATCCCGAACACCTTCGACCTGCCGGTGAACGCCGACGTCGAGGCTGTCGTCTACGACATCGATACACCCGTCCCGGAGGAGCACCGCGACGCCGAGGTGCTGGTCGTCTGGCACAACTCGTCGGAATGGCTGAAGGAAGCCGCCCGCGTGCTGCCGAAACTCCGGCTCGTGCAGGCGCTCGCCTCGGGTGCCGATGTCGTCCTGAATGCCGGATTCGGTGATGATGTGCGAATCTGCTCCGGTCGTTCGCTGCACGATGGTCCGGTCGCCGAGCACGCACTGACGCTGATCCTCAGCGCGGTGCGGCGCCTCGATCGGCTTCACGATGCGCAGCACGAGCACCGCTGGGATGAGGACTTCAACGACGTGCAGAGCGCTCCGGGCACGCAGCAGTCCTACACGCTCGCAGGCTCCCGTGTCACGATCTGGGGCTTCGGCTCGATCGCCGGGGCGCTCGCTCCCTCCCTCACGGCACTGGGCGCCGACGTGCAGGGCATCGCCCGCACCGCAGGCACCCGATCGCGATACCCGGTGCACGCGGACGCCGACGCCACGGCGATCCTCGCCGAGACAGACGTGCTCGTCTCGATCCTCCCCGCCACAGCCGAGACCACCGACCTGTTCGACGCCGAGGTCTTCGGTGCGCTCAAGCCCGGAGCGGCCTTCGTGAACGTCGGCCGGGGCGCGACCGTCGATGAGGCCGCCTTGATCGCGGCACTCGAGTCGGGGCAGCTGCGTGCGGCCGCCGTCGACGTCACGAAATCCGAACCGCTTGCGGCATCCGATCCGCTCTGGGATGCGCCGAACCTGCTCATCACGCCGCACATCGCGGGCAACCGGCCGGTCGGCGCCGCGCACCTGGTCGACCGGAACGTGACCCGCCTGCACGCCGGCGACGACCTCATCAACCAGGTGCGCCCGTAGGGTCTGGACACCGCGCGGCGAGCGGCGCATGCTGAACGCATGACCGCCTTTCAGACCACGCACGCGTTCAGCGGATTCAGCGTCGACGACATCGACGCCGCCCGCTCCTTCTACGGCGACACCCTCGGGTTGGACGTCACCACCAATGCCATGGGCTTCCTCGACATCAGCCTGCCCGATGGCGGCTCGATCCTCGTCTACGCGAAGCCGAACCACACGCCGGCGAGCTTCACGATCCTCAACTTCCCCGTCGACGACATCGACGCGGCGGTCGACGACCTCAACGGGCGCGGAGTCGTGACCAAGATCTACCCCGATTCGGACTTCGACACCGACGACAAGGGCATCCTTCGCGGTGGCCCCGATCGCGGCCCCGACATCGCGTGGTTCACCGACCCTGCGGGCAACGTGCTCGCGGTGATGTCAGCCGCCTGAGCGACGCGGCCACCACGACCGGTCAGGGCGTGCGTGTGCTCGACGTGGTCAGCGCGCACCCCAGTGCGGCGGCTCCCAGGAGTTCGACGGCAGCGGGAGCAGATGCATCTCCTCGAGGGCCAGTTCCGCAGCGATCGGATCACCGTCCTCGACCGCGCGACCCAGACGACCCCACCCGGTCTCGAGCATCGCCCAGTTCGGCTCGCGATCGTCTGCCGTGATGCGGATCTGGTAGCTCATCGGCGTCATCGCGGCACGCGCGAGCGAGACCAGCGCCGCATTGGCGCAGCGTTCGAGCAACAGCTCGTACATCGCGACACCCAGACGCAGGTGCTCGTGCTTGTCTCGCGCCGCGAGAGCCGCCTCGACCCTGCGGACGATCGCGGCGAACGCGGCCCGGTCGGTGCCGTCGAAGGAACCCACCGTCGTTCGGGTCACCCCGCCCATCACCACGCCCAGAGTCTGGATGAACGACTCCACGTGCTCAGGGTCCGGCTTCACGACGCGCGTGTAGCTCTGCGCAGCCGATTCGACGAGTCCCTCCATCGCCAGGCCCTGCAGCGCGTCGCGGATGGGTGTGCGCGAGATGCCCAGCCACTGCTGCAGCTCTTTGTCGTCGAGGCGCTCGCCGGGCTTCAGCGTGCCATCGAGAATGGCGTCGCGGATCGCGTCGTGGGCTTCATCACGCAGAAGCCGTCGCTGGACGGTCGGCTTCGAATCATTGGGAACCGGCATGTGGCTTCCTGCTCGGGGGTCGGGAACGCTGCAGCACAGGTTACCGGTCTGCCGTCGCTCAGATCTCCGTTCTCAGGCGAGCAGCCCGTCGAACAGCACGTTCATGGCAGGGTCGACGCGCTGCAGCTCCGGGTGTGAGTCGTGCCACTCGATGATCTCTCTCGCCGCGGTGTGCAGCGGCACGACCGGGGCGAAGTCAGGCACCAGGCGGCGGATCTTCGTGTTGTCGAAGATGACCGAGTGCGCCATGTCACCGGTCAGCTGACCGGCGCGGTCGGGCGCGGCATCCTCGATCGCGGCGCTCGTGGCGTAGTGGATCCTCGGCTCCGCACCGGCCGCGCGTCCGAGGATCGTGTAGATGTCGTTCCAGGTGTAGACGAAATCGCTGGTGATCTGGAAGGTGTCGCCATAGGCGAGCGGGTTGCCGAGCAGTCCTGCGAAGCCCACCGCGAAGTCGCTCGAGTGGGTGAGGGTCCAGAGCGACGTGCCGTCACCGTGCACGATGATCTCCTCACCGCGGCGGATGCGATCGATCGCCGTCCATCCTCCGAAAGCGGGGATGGTCCACTTGTCGTAGGTGTGCGATGGGCGCAGCACCGTGACCGGGAACCCACGGTCGCGATAGGCGGCTTCGAGCAGATCCTCGCAGGCGATCTTGTCGCGTGAGTACTGCCAATACGGATTGCGCAGCGGCGTGGACTCGGTGATGGGCAGGCGCGCCACGGGCTTCTGATAGGCGGATGCCGAGCTGATGAAGACGTACTGCCCCGTGCGGCCTTCGAAGCGGTCGATGTCGCGCTGCACCTGGTCGGGGGTGAAGGCGATCATGTCGGCCACCACGTCGAATTCGCGGCCGGCGAGAGCGGCGTCGACCGCCGCGGCATCCGAGACATCGGCGGTCAGCACCTCGACGCCCTCGGCGGGCTCACGACGCGACTGCCCACGGTTCAGCAGCGTCACCTCCATGCCCCGAGACGCGGCGAGCGCGCTCGCCGCCGAGGAGATGATCCCCGTTCCACCGATGAACAACACCTTCGTCGCAGTCATGTCTTCGACTCTATCGACGGGGCGGACGCCGGGCTCCGATCGCGGCAGTCTGCAGCCACCGGCAGGCCGCGGACTCAGGCGAGCAGCTCGAAGAGCGCGCGAACGGCCGCCTCCGCAGTCTCCGGTTCTCCGGCGTGAATCGCCCGTGCGGCGGCGCCGGCCGCAGTCGAGAGCCCCCGCGTCGTGACGTCACGAGGCGCATCCGCGGAGAACTGCAGCGCGCACTGAGCCAGGATCGTGCTCTCCACGAGGTGCATCGCCTGTCGAGGATGCTCGATGAGCGCGGCCACGGCGGTGAGGAACGCGATCGCTGCCGCGTTGCGGTCGGCGGGCTCGCCTGCACCGCCGATCAGTTCGAGATGCGCTGCGAGATCCGCGCGGATCTCGTCAGTCGACGTGGACAGCGCCTTTCTGAGCGCTGCACCGGCGAGCACGCCGGCATAGCCGATCGAGGCACGCGACTCTGAGGTCGTGAAGTCGGCGACCTTGGTGTACCGGGCAGGAGTGACCTCCACCAATCCGATGTCGCGCAACCGGATGATCGCTTCGCGGATCGGATTCAGCGACATGTCGAGCTCCCTGGCGAACCGCGTGGTGTTGAGCGTGTCGCCAGACAAGTACTCTCCCCGGAGTATCGCCGCGAGGATGTGCTCGAAAGCCAGTTCGGGCAGCGGAACGGACCCGTGATGGATCCACTGGCGCGCCCGTGGCTCCGCATAGGCGATGGTCATTTTTGCTCCCCGGGTCCGTCGTGGACGCCCCCGTTCGTAGGAGCCCCTACTGAACAGACTCGCGGCGGCCCGGAATATTACGCCGGGGTCGCCGATACGTCTCAGACGACGGTGGCACCTGGCGTCGCCGCGAACTCCTCGAGAGCCGCGATGACGTCGACGGAGAGCACGACCTGGCTCGCCGCGACGGCGTCGTCGATCTGTCCGGTGCGCGATGCGCCGATGATCGCTGTGGTCACCACCGGATCCCGCAGCACCCAGGCGACGGCGAGCTGCGGGATCGACAGACCCGCATCCTTGGCGACGCGGTCGATGCCGCGGATGCGCTCGAGATAGCTGTCGGTGAGCGCCGATCCGTTGAGGAAGTGGCTGTTCGCCGCACGCGAGTCGGCGGGAACGTCGCCGTCGATGTACTTGGCGGTCAGAAGGCCCTGGGCCAGTGGCGAGAACACCGCGCTGCCGACCTTCAGCTCGCGCAGCGCCGGGAACAGCTCGGCCTCGGGCGTGCGGTCGAACAGCGAGTAGCGGGGCTGGTGCAGCAGCAGGGTCACGCCCTGGTCTGCCAACAGTTCGTATGCCCGACGGGCGAGCTCGGCCGGGTAGTTCGAGATGCCGACGTACAGCGCCTTTCCGCTGCGCACGATGTCGGCGAGGGCCGTGACCGTCTCCTCCAGCGGCGTCTCGGGGTCGGGGCGGTGCGAGTAGAAAACATCGACGTAGTCGGTGTTCATGCGCTGCAGGCTCTGCTCGAGCGAGCGGGTCAGGTACTTGCGCGATCCGCCGTCGCCGAAGGGGCCGGGCCACATGTCGTACCCGGCCTTGGTCGTCACGAACAGCTCGTCGCGGTAGCGGGCGAGGCCGCTCTCGAGAACCGCGCCGAACGTCGACTCGGCAGAGCCGTAGGGCGGGCCGTAGTTGTTGGCGAGGTCGATGTGCACGACTCCGCGGTCGAAGGCGTGCAGCACGATCTCACGCTGGCTGTCGAAGGTGCGGTCGCGGCCGAAGTTCTGCCAGAGACCCAGCGAGACCTTCGGCAGCTGCACTCCGCTGGTGCCGGCGCGCTGGAAAGGCACATCGGTGTACCGGGTGGAGGCGGCCTCGAAGGGGCTCGTCAGGCGGGGGTCATCGGCAGCGATGGGCATGAGGGATGCTCCTAGATGCGAGGCGGGGGAAGGCCTTCAGGATAGCGCTTGCCGCTTCGCCGCTGCTCATCCGGAACAGGTGAGCAGCCACCGCGAGATGCGGGAACCGAGGCTACCGTGGCCGCAGGCCGCGTCGGCCGATCGACGGACGAACAGGAGCCCACCATGACCACCGATCTGACCTCGCTCGCCACAGAGGCCTACGTCTTCGGCTTCCCGCTGGTGTTCAACCTCGACCAGGTTCAGCGCTATGTGACCGAGGGCGTGGGAGCGAACCCTGCGGCTCCCTTCAACTCGTTCAGCCATGCTCGCGCGATGGCCGGCCCCGCAGACACGTTCGTGACCATCAACAACGACACCCTCTACTCGATGGCGCAGATCGACCTCAGCGTCGGCCCCGTGCTCCTGCGGGTGCCGGATACGGAGGGACGCTATTACGTTCTGCAATTCGTCGACGCCTGGACGAACAACTTCGCCTATGTCGGGCACCGCGCCACGGGCACGCAGGCGGGAGCATTCCTGCTCGTCCCTCCCGGTTGGTCTGGCGACGCGCCGGATGACACCAGCGCCACGATCGAGTTCCCCACCCGTATCGCCTCGATCGTCGGGCGCTGGGCCTGCGCGGGCGACCACGACCTCGCGTCCGTCGCCGCGCTGCAGGATGAAACCACCCTGACGACGCTGGATCCGCACGCGCGGCCCATCGGCATCCCGCAGCCCGCAGACTCCGACTCCGACGCTCTCGTCTTCTTCGACAAGCTGCGTCTGTGGAGTCAGGCCTTCCCCGCCCCGGAACGCGACCAGCAGCTCCAAGCAGGCCTCACGCCTCTGGGGATCAACGATGCTGATCGATCGATACCCGACGTCGACGAGGAGATCGCGTCTGCGCTCATCGCGGGCTACGAGCACGGCCGAGCCCTCATCGAGAAAGTTCTCCACTCCGGTGGCACCAGCCCCGAGGTGAACGGTTGGAAGCTCACCTTCCACGCGTTCGACTACAACCTCGACTTCTTCCGGACCGGCGCACTGGATGATCCCCGGTTCAAGATCGGCGACCCGAAGATGCGCATCATCGAACGAGCGGCCGCAGCAGCAGGAGGCCTGTGGGGGAACCACTCCTATGAGGCGGCGTACATCATGACCTACGTCGACGATCAGGGTGAGCAGCTCACGGGTGCGCGCAGGTACACCCTGCACCTCGATCCCACACCTCCGGTGGGCGCGTTCTGGTCCTTGACGATGTACGACGTGCCGAACTTCTTCATGGTCGAGAATCCGATCGACAGGTATTCGATCGGCGACCGCACGCCGGGCATCGTCTACGAACCCGACGGTTCACTGACGATCACGATCAGCCACGATGAGCCCGCCGACCCCACTGCCCGGGCGAACTGGCTGCCTTCACCGGCGGGCGATTTCCGCCCTGTGCTGCGAATGTACGAGCCGGCCGAAGCAGTGCTCGACCGCACCTATGAGGTTCCCTCGATCATCCGCGTCTGACGCACCTGCTCGGGCGCAGAGCGTCACGCGACACGCCTGCGGCATTCATGCCACCGGCCCGAGACCGGAGGGTCAGGCCGACCGCTGTCAACCACTCCGACGAAGTCGGATGCGCGAGGTAACGTGGCGCAGAGCCGGCGAATGTCGCATCCATCCGCGCTGTGCGCGGGATATGAGAAGAGGTCCAAGATGGGCGGGACCCCACCGTCGAAGCTCTCCGGCACGTCGAACGCCATCGTCGTGACCGGAGCACGTGTGCACAACCTTCGCGACGTGGACGTCGCGATCCCCCGAGACGCCCTCGTCGCGTTCACGGGCGTCTCAGGCTCAGGAAAGAGCTCTCTCGCCTTCGGCACGCTCTACGCCGAGGCGCAGCGTCGCTACTTCGAGTCCGTGGCGCCCTATGCGCGGCGCCTGATGAGCCAGGTCGACATCCCCGACGTCGATGCCATCGCGGGGCTACCTCCCGCGGTCGCCCTCCCCCAGCAGCGCACCGCCGGCAGTGCTCGATCGACCGTCGGCAGCGCCACATCGATCGGCAATGTCGTGCGCATGCTGTTCTCGCGCGTAGGCACCTACCCGCCGGGGGCAGCCCCCTTGCTCGCCGAGGACTTCTCGGCGAACACCGTGCAGGGCGCCTGCCCTCGGTGCCACGGGATCGGCCAGGTGTACGACGTGCCCCTGCACCTCATGGTTCCCGATGAGTCGCTGTCGATCCGCGACCGCGCTCTCGACGCCTGGCCGAGGGCGTGGCATGGCAAACAGCTCATCGACAGCCTGATCTCCCTCGGCTACGACATCGACATCCCGTGGCGTGATCTGCCCGAGGAGCAGCGTCAGTGGGTGCTGTACACCGAGGAGTCCCCTCAGGTTCCGGTGTTCACCGACCGCGGTCCGGCGCAGGTGCGCAAGGCAGTCGCGGCCGGCATCGAGCCGTCGTACATGAGCACATTCGTCGGAGTGAGACAGTACGTGCTCAACACCTTCGCCCACTCGAAGAGCGCGAAGATGCGCGAGAAGGCAGCGAGCTTCATGGTCAGCGTCCGCTGCCCGATGTGCGACGGACGCCGGCTGAAGCCGGAGGCCCTCGCCGTGACTTTCGCCGGTCTCGACATCACGGAGATGGCCGCACTGCCACTCGCCGATCTCGCAGCTCTCCTGGAGACGGCACTCGACCGATCCGCGCTCGGGTCTGCCGACGCATCTGATGGCGAGGCGCTCTCGCCCGAGAAGCAGCTCGCGGCGCACCGGCTGGTCGACGAGCTGCGCGATCGGGTCTCGCCCATCATCGAGCTCGGTCTCGGCTACCTCTCACTGGATCGATCGACCCCCACGCTCTCCTCGGGAGAGCTGCAGCGCATGCGGCTCGCGACCCAGGTGCTCTCGCAATTGTTCGGGGTCATGTTCGTGCTCGACGAGCCCTCTGCCGGGCTTCATCCCGCCGACGGCGAAGCGCTCGTGCGTATCCTCCGCTCGCTCAGAGACTCAGGAAACACGGTCTTCTTCGTCGAGCACTCTCTCGATGTGATCCGGCATGCGGACTGGATCGTCGACATCGGCCCGGGTGCGGGAGCCACCGGGGGCGAGATCGTCTACTCCGGCCCGATCGACGGGCTCCGAGAGGCGGAGCACTCGCAGACCCGGCGGTACCTTTTCGCCGATCGCGTGAGCGACCAACAGCCGACGCCATCGGCGCCCACCCCGCGCGAGCCCGACGGCCAGCTCGAGCTCACCGATGTCTCGCGCAACAACCTCCGCAGCGTCTCGGTGTCGATCCCCCTCGGCTGCCTCACCGCCGTCACCGGCGTCTCCGGATCGGGCAAATCGTCTCTCGTCACCCAGGCGCTGCCCGACCTGCTGCGCAAGAGCCTTTCCAGCGAGGTGGACGGCGCGACGAGCGACGCATCGAGCGACACGCAGAACAGCACGGCATCGGATCCGCTGTTCTCCTCGCCGACGGCCGAGACCACAGGGCGCGCTTCCGGTCCTGCCAGCCGGGTGCGGCGCGTCGTGCAGGTCAGTCAGAAGCCGATCGGCCGCACGTCACGATCGAACGTGGCGACGTATACGGGCCTCTTCGACCGTGTCCGCGCTCTGTTCGCCGCGACTCCGGAAGCACGTCGGCGGCGATATGCCGCGAGCCGGTTCTCGTTCAACCTGGCGAGCGGGCGATGCCCCACCTGCAAGGGCGAAGGCACGGTCGAGGTGGAGTTGCTCTTCCTCCCCACCGTGCACGCCCCCTGCAGCACGTGCGGTGGCACCCGTTACAACCCCGAGACCCTCGAGATCGAACTGCACGGGCACACGATCGCCGACGTCCTCGCCCTGAGCGTGAACGACGCGCGAGTTCTGTTCGCCGACGATGCCGACGTCGCGCGACACCTCGATGCCTTGCTCGATGTAGGGCTCGGATACCTGCCGCTGGGTCAGTCGGCGACAGAGCTCTCGGGCGGCGAGGCACAGCGCGTGAAGCTGGCGTCCGAGCTCCGACGGGCCCAGCACGGCGACACCCTCTACCTGCTCGACGAGCCCACTTCGGGTCTGCATCCGTCGGACACCGACCGGCTGCTGGTGCATCTTCAGCACCTGGTGGATGCCGGCAACACGGTCGTGATGGTCGAGCACGACATGCGCGTGGTCGCTCAGGCCGACTGGGTGATCGACATGGGCCCGGGGGCCGGCGACCTCGGAGGCACGGTCGTGGCCGAGGGGACTCCGCGGGCCATCGCCTCGGCGAGCGGGAGCACGACTGCTTCGTACCTTGCGACTGCCCTCGCTGCGCAGTGAGTCAGGACCCGCTTCGGTTCATCGTCACCAGCCCAGCAGAGCGAGAAGACCCGTGGCCGCCGCCGCGACGAGGCCCGTCCACAGCACGATCGCCACGATCTGCCACAGGATGACCCACTCCTTGCGCACGCCGGATGCCACGAAGAAGGCGGCGGTCAGCATCGTCGGAAGAGCGATCGGAGCAAGGATGCTCGCACCGGGGACTCCGAACCTGACGAGCCACCGCCTCAGCTTGGTCTTGCCCTTCCCCCGGCGAGTGGTGTCTTCCTCACCGCTTCCTGAGGATCCGGTGGAGTCGTCGTCGAGTGTCTCGACCGTGGTGCTGGACGACGTGGTGCTCGACGACGTGGTGGAGGTCGCGGCGCCGCGTGCGGCAGGAGCGGCTGAAGTGCCACGCGCCGACCGACGCGCGACGACACCGCCACGGATGCGCGACCCCAGCACCACGACGCCGATGACGCAGAGCACATTGCCGGTGATCGCGGCGAGCGCCGCGACGATCGGGTTGATGCCCGCGATGATGCCGAAGGCCGCGGCCGCCTCACCTTCGATGTACGGGATGGCGGCGACCAGCGCCACCATCACCGGCTGGAGGAACTCGGGAACCTGGTTGATGAAGTCCTGCAGCCAGGGATAGGGATTGTCCATCTCTCGTCTCTTCTTCGTATCGGATGCCGTGCCCGGACGCGTCGTCCCGAGCTTCTGCAGGCAGTAAAGACCCTGTGCCTACGACAGGGTCAACATCGGCGCCGATCTTGACCTGCGGGCTTGACCCTGTGGTCGCCACAGGGTGTTCACTGCAGAGATGAGCGGAGAACACCTGTCGGAACAACCCCTGATCGTCGAAGACACGCTGCTGCTGCTGTTCCAACCCGATTCGGGCACGATCGCCGGAGAGAACATCCTCTTCTACGTGCTGGGCGGTGCGGTGCTGGCCGATCTGGCGCTCGCGGGGCGCGTCGAGGCGGAGGAGCACGGGCTGTTCACCCGGGTTCGCGCAGTCGGTGAAGGAGACGCCCCCGACCCGCTCCTCGAACCGGCATGGACGTCGCTGTCGAAGAAGCCGCAGGATGTGCAGGCCGTGCTCGCAGGCGTGGGTCCGCGCCTGCGCGGCCCGGTCCTCGACCGCCTCGTTCATCGTGGTGACCTGCACCGCACTGAGGGCAAGGTGCTCGGGCTCTTCCCGTCGACGAAGATCACGCTCGCGAGCGAGCGCCGCTCGGCTCTGATCAGTGACGTGCGCGCTGCCCTCATCGACGGCGAGACTCCTGCGCCTCGCACTGCAGCGAGCATCGCCCTGCTGTCGGCGAGCGGCACACTCCCTCAGTTCCACGCGGAGATCCCCTGGGGCAGTGACGTCTACACGCGAGCGCAGGAGCTCGAGAGCGGCGACTGGGGTGCGGCTGCGACCTCGAGCGCTGTGGTGCGCACCATGAACGCCGTCATCATGAACACGGTGATCGCGGCGACCGTGCTGCCGCGGCTGTGAGCTGCGGCGACGTCAGACGTCGGCGATCATCGCCAGAGCGATGACGTGTGCGCGGGCGATCACGTCGAGCTGCGCCGGGTTGTAGAGCGCGGCGACCGACTCCGCGACCGCCTCCCACGTCATCTGCGGTCGCCCCCGGTGGTGCGCCAGGGGGTCGCTCAGCCACGGGTAGGTCCTCAGATCGTGAGCGAGGCCGACCGCATACCTCGCCGCCATGCCGATGCGGGTCTGCTCATCGGCATCCTCCGGCAGCGCGTCGAAGTCTGACCGTACGTCGGCCGGATCGGATTCGAGCATCGCGCGCAGGTCGCGCATGGCCTCGTCGTCGTAGACCTGCGAATAGATGAGCATGAGAGATCGCTCGGTGGGAGTGAGGTCTGCAGCGATGTTCTCGAATCCCCGAGGAAGGTCGGCTGTCGTCGCTCCGTCGATGATCGTGCGGATCTCCGCACGAGCCTGCTGGAGGCGATCGATCGTGACGGCAAGGTCGGCATCGATGTCTTCGAGCGCCGCGAACGCCCGTTCATCTCCGGCCGCCACCCGATCGATCTGATCGATGGGCACGCCCAGCTCGCGCAGGCGACGGATGCGGAGCAGCTGCACGAGATGCGGCACCTCGTAGCTCTTGTACCCGTTCGACGACCTCTCGGGGTGCTCGAGCAGCCCGACCTGGTGGTAGTGGCGTACCGCGTTCACCGTGGTCCCGGCGAGGTCGGCGACCTCTCTCGTGCTCCACGTCATGACACGCTCCTCTCGCGCTGCGATCCCCTCTCATTCTCGCCTGCGCAGCGCGCCGGTGGCAGTGTCGCCGCCGATGGACGATGAGGCGACGGCAGCGCTCGACGACGCGGCGTGCGCATGGGTCGACACCGTGGCCACCCAGGCGAACAACAGCATGATCTCGGCAGACCCCACGGCGCTGGTCAAGGCCGGTGATCACCTGCGCGAAGGGATATCGCTGCCCGACGGTGACCTGAAGAGCGCCATCGCGGATGCCGGAGCGGCCGCGCCGGAGCTCGAAGACGAGACCGTCATCCTGCCCGCCGATCTGGACTCATTCAACGAGCACCTCGACACCATCGCGGCGATCTGCGCCGACCTCGGCCACGACGACGTAACGACCCGCGTGAAGTATCCCGACTCGCAGAGCACCGTGGAAGTGCTCGACGGCTCATACAGCGGATAGAGCGGCGCCCTGACACGAGCGTCTTGAGAACACTGCCGCGACAACAGAAAATCCCTGCCGGAGCAGGGATTCATTTTGCGGAGACGAGGGGATTTGAACCCCTGGTCCCCGTGAGGGGACTCCACCTTAGCAGGGTGGTGCACTCGGCCGGACTATGCGACGTCTCCAGGCATCCGCTCCGTGAAGACCGGATGCACCTTGCAAGCATAACGGGTTCAGCGGACAGTCACGAATCGCCGTACCGGTCGTTGAACGACGACCGCGAGGCTCGCGACGTTTCGTCTCAGTCGACTCCGTCGGCTTCGCTTAACGACCGGGGACTCCCGCACTCGACTCCCGCACGACGAGCTCGGGCTGGAACCGCACGCGACGCTCGTGTTCGACGCCGTCGAGCTCCTTCAGCAGCAGGTCGACGCCCGTCCAGCCGAGCAGCCGGGCCGGCTGACGCACTGAGCTCAGCGGAACGACGGTGGCCGAGGCGAAGTCGATGTCGTCGTAGCCGACCATGGCGATGTCCTGGGGCACGCGGATCGCGGATCCGAAGCTGAAGGCCTGCAGCAGACCGACGGCGAGCAGGTCGTTCGCGGCGAAGACGGCATCCGGGCGCGATTCAGGGGCACGCGCCGCGATGGCCTCGCCCGCAGCCCTCCCCTGCAGCACGGTGAGCGCGGACTGCTCGAAGATCTCGAGAGCGACGTCGGGATGGGCTGCGACTGCTGCCTGCACTCCCCGAAGACGATCGGCGACCTGATGCACCGACTGCGGTCCTCCGACGAATGCGAGTCGGCGTCGTCCGGCCGAAAGCAGGTGCTCTGCCGCGAGCCGGCCGCCCTCGACGTCATCGACGGACACCGACGGAAGAAGCCCCTCCTCCACCTCACGGTCGACGAGGATCACCGGCATCCCTCCCGCGGCGAAGCGATGCACGGCCGAGAGGTCGTCGGAGGCGGGCGTCAGCAGCACGCCGTTGACGCGCTGCTCCTGGAAGAGTTCGAGATGAGCGACCTGGCGCTCGTCTCGCTCGTCGCTGTTGCCGAGCAGCACGGTCATGCCGGCATCCGCTGCCCTGTCTTCTGCGCCGCGCACCACCTCGGCGAAGAACGGGTTGCCGATGTCGGGCACCACGAGTCCGATGCTGCGACTGCGTCCGGCCCTCAGCTGCCGGGCAGCGTCGTTGCGCACGAACCCGAGCTCCTGGATCACGCGCTGCACGCGCTCGACCGTCTTGGCGGACACGCGTTCCGGCTGGTTGAGCACGTTCGAGACGGTGCCGACCGAGACGCCGGCCGCAGCCGCGACGTCCTTCACCCCTACTGCCATGGCGTGCCTCCGTCCGTCCGCGCGTGCGCCAACGACTACCTTCTCATTCCTCGCCGCTCTCCCGGCGCCGACGACGCCCCGGCACGGCGACGACGGCAAGCGCCGCGCAGCCGATTCCGGCGATGAAGAGGGGTGCGAGCGCCCAGGTCACGACACCGGTGAAGACGGCCGCGGCCGCGATGTAGGCGGCACCCGCGGCATCCGCCCTGATCGCTCCGGGCACCGATCGCACGGCATCTTTCCACCCGAGCGTCGGCGACCAGGCGCCCGCTGCGAGGAGCACGGCGACGGCGAGAGCGAGCAGTCCCGCCCAGCCGACGACCGCGATGGCCTCGCCACCGGGCAGAGCACCCGACCCTGCGAGCACCACGTCGATCGTCAGCACGGTCGCGATCAACGCAGCCGGCACACCGACGGCGAGCGACGGCAGGATGCCGGCGCGCACGTCCTCCCAGAACAGCGCGGTGCGCGAGTCCTCGGCGGCGACGAAGCGTCGCAGGTGACGGATGCCGGCGGCCAGGGCAATCGGCAGAGTCACGACACCGAGGGCGATGATCGTCATGAGCAGCCCGACCGTGAGCACCTCGCCGAACAGCCCGAACTTCGCCGTCGCGCCGGGGTTGACCCCCGGCTCGATCCCGGCGACCGTCGGACCGGCACCTGAGCGCGCCTCACGCTTCGCGGCCCGATGGGCCCGACGGTCTTCGCGGATGACCGACATGGCTATCCCTTCAGCCCCTGCGTGGCGACGCCGTCGACGAGGAACCGCTGGAAGACCACGAAGAACAGCAGCACCGGCAGCAGTGCGATGAACGAGGCCGTGACCGTCGCACCGTAGTCCGACGACGACGTCTGGTCGTTGTAGAGACGAAGCGCGATCGGCAGCGGGTAGTTCTCCGGGCTCGTCAGGTAGAGAAGGGGTCCGAGGAAGTCGTTCCATGCCCAGATGAAAGAGAAGATCGCGCAGGTGATCAGCGCCGGCTTGATCAGCGGCAGGATGATCGCCCAGAAGATCCGGAAGTGACCCGCCCCATCGATGCGGGCAGCCTCGTCCATGTCTCGCGGCATCTGACGGATGAACTGCACGAGCAGGAAGACGAAGAACGCTTCGGTGGCGAGGAACTTCGGCAGGATCAGCGGGATGAAGGTGTCGACCCAGCCGAGCTGGTTGAAGATGATGTACTGCGGGATGATCACGACGTGGAACGGCAGCAGCAGCGTGCCGATCATCGCCGCGAACAGCACCCCGAGACCCTTGAACTGCACTCGCGCGAACGCATACGCGGCGAGAGCCGACGAGAGCACGGTGCCGACGACGGCAGAGACCGCGAGGATCAGCGAGTTCAGGAAGAAGCGCCACATCGGCACTCCGGCGATGCCCTCCATGACCTTGCCGTAGTTGTCGATCGTCGGCGCCTGCGGGAACAGCCCGGGGTTCTGACCGAACTCGGAATTCGGCTTGAACGTCGACAGGAACAGCCACAGCAGCGGGTAGAGCACCACCAGGGTGAGCACGAAGAGGCCGATGAACCAGATGACGGTCTGCCACGTCTTGCGCTTCACGCGCCGACGGGGCGAGGGGGCGGATGCCGTGACGACGGCTTCTGTGATGCTCATTTGTCGTCTCCCGAGTAGTGCACCCACGACCGCTGAGTGCGGAACAGGATGAAGGCGATGATCGCGACGACGATCAGTAGGACCCACGCGATCGCCGCGGCGTAGCCCATCTGCCCGTCGGAGAACCCGCGCTTGTACAGGTACACCGTGATGAAGTTCGTCATTCCGGCGGGGCCGCCGGTTCCGTTGGAGATGATGTACGCCGAGGCGAACACCTGGAAGGCGCCGATGAGGCCCAGCAGCAGATTGAAGAACATGACCGGAGAGAGCATCGGGATGGTCACGGCGCGGAAGCGGCGGTATGCGTTCGCCCCATCCATCTCGGCCGCTTCGTAGAGCTCCTTGGGGATCTGCTTGAGGCCGGCGAGGAAGATCACCATCGTCGCCCCGAACTGCCATACGGCGAGCAGGATCATCATCGGAAGAATGAGGCTCGGGTTTCCGATCCATCCGCCGAGTTCGATGCCGAAGATCTGAAGGCCGCTGTCGACGGGTCCGTCGGACGAGAACATCGCCCGCCAGACGATCGCGACGGAGACCGATCCGCCGATGAGCGACGGAGCGTAGAACGCCGAGCGGAAGAAGCCGGCGCCCTTGTCGCGATAGTTCAGGAGCATCGCGACACCCAGCGCCGCGGCGAGGGTGATCGGCGTGCCGATGAACACATAGACCAGGGTGATCTGCGCCGACTGGATGAAGTTCGGGTCGCTCGTGAACAGGCGGATGTAGTTGTCCAGGCCGATCCACTTGGGCGGCTGGAAGATGTTGTACTTCGTGAAGGAGAGGTACAGGGAATAGACCATCGGCACAGCGGTCAGGCCGAAGAAGCCGATGAGCCAGGGGGTGAGGAACGCGTATCCGGTCGCAGTCTCGCGGCGCAGACGTGCGCGCTGACCGGGCCGTGCGAGTTCCTTCTCGGGGCGTCGACCGCTGCGCAGCGTTCGCCCTCGTCGGGACGTCTCGTCCGTGACGATCGTCCTCGTCGCCGTCGTGCTCATGACAGCTCCTTCCGAAGCGGGTGGGGTGCGGTGGGCCGGGCGGTCGTCACCCGGCCCACCGACGGAATCACTGGTTGAGGACGACGTCCATCTCGGCGAAGAACTGCTCCACGGCGTCGTCGACGGTCGTGGTGCCGAAGTTCAGTTCGGTGCCCAGCACGCGGAACTTCTCTTCGAGGGTGCCGTAGCCGACGATCGGCACGGGAGGTGCGTCGCCGAGGCGGTCGGCGATGGACTCCTCGTAGTCCTTGACCTGCTGGCTCAGCGGGTCGAGCTCTGCAGCTTCGAGCGCGGTCTCGGAGGCGGGGAGGCCGCGGTTGGTGCCGAAGATCTCACCGGACTCGGGCGAGTTCACCAGGAAGTTGACGAGCGTCGCCGCCGCCTCGGGGTGCTCCGTCTTGGCCGAGATCGTGTGCAGCATCGACGGCTTCAGGTAGAGGTCCTTCGCGCCTTCCTTCGTCACGGGCGGGGCCACGAGGCCGAGCTCGGTGTAGCTCTCGCCGAGGTTGGCGAGGTAGCCCGCACCGAAGTTGTCCCACGTGAGCTCGCTGGCCGTCTTCGCGGAGTCGAACGCACCGAGCGGGGTCAGCTCCTCGACGACCTGCTGGGGCACGCCGGCCCCGTCGCGGATGTCGGCTCCCGACTCCCAGAACTCCTTCAGACGCTCTTCGTCGAATCCGGGGGTGCCGTCCTCGTCGAAGAGGTTCTTGCCCTCGCTGCGGAGCTGCAGCTCGAGGTTCTGGATGCGGCCCGAGAAGTCGGAGCCGCCCCAGAAGGCGCCGCCGCTCGCATCGGTGACCTCGGTGATCCAGTCGGAGTAGTCGGCCCAGTCGCCGCCGGCGAACTCCTCGACGCCCGCGGTCTCGAGGAGTGCGGGGTTCGTGAAGAGGCCCCATGCGTTGGTGGAGGTCGCGATGCCGTAGGTCGTGTCGTCGACGACGCCGATGCTGAGGATGTTCTCGGGCAGCGGGTCGGTCTCGATGACGGATCCGAGGTAGGGCTCGAGGTCGAGCAGCAGGCCGTTCTCGGAGTACTGACGCAGGTACGAGTAGTCGAACTGCATCACGTCGGGGAGGCCGCCGCCGGCGGCCTCGGTCTGACGCTTCTCCCAGAACTCCGGGAACCCGAGGAACGTCGCGTTCACCGTGATGTTCGGGTACTCCTCGTTGAACGCCTCGATCGCCTGGTTGTACAGGTCGGCGCGGACGTCGTTGCCCCAGAACGCGAGGTCGAGCGTGACCTTCTCGTCAGGATCGTAGGTGGCCCCGCCCTCGGGGCTGCCGCCGCCGGCGCAGCCGGCGAGTACCAGCGCTGCGCTGGTGGCGACGGCCGCTGCGGCCGCCAGACGCTTCTTGCTGAACATCGTTGTCCTCTCTGGTGAACGTCCTCGTTCGGCTGAGCCGCGGAACGCCTGTGTCCATGTGGTGCGGGATGCGATCTCCGAAGTGCGGGGAAAACGCTTACCTGCACGCTAATCCAGATTGAAACGTTTCGCAACCGGCAATTCCGTGACCGGATTACATCGATTACCGCGGGATCTTCCAGTCTTTCACGACCAGGTTCCCGGCCTCGACGTCGAGACCCAACCGATATACCGCGGCTCGTCTCTGCTCACCCGTCGCGGCGTGCACCGGCGCCACCTCCGCCGTGGCGAAGAAGTAGAACCACAGCTCGTCGCCGTGGCGCACATGCGCGCCGTGATTGCCGTGGCCTCCCCCGGGAGCATCGGCGAGGATGACGGCATCCTCACCGCCCTGCCTGGTCCACCGGACGCCGTCGTCGGAGCGATACACGCCCATCCCCCGCCACTCGTCGACGATCAGCCACCAGAACCCGCCGAGCTCGAAGACCGTAGGCCCCTCATGGGGGCGTCCGCCGATCGCGATGCCGTCGAGACGCCACTCCGCGAGGTCGGCGGACGACGCGACCATCGTGACCGAGTCGGCCGCCTCATCCTTGTACCAGATCCGCCAGAGGCCGTCGGGGGTGCGGGCGACGGCCGCGTCGATGACCCGATCGCTGCTCAACGCGAGCGGTCCGCGTCTCTCCCAGCGACGGAGATCGTCGGAGACATACTCCACGATCTCGCGCACGAACCCGGGCCAGCGGTCGGGGATGCCGTCGATCTCGGTCAGGTACATGCGCCACTGCGCGCCGTCCCAGACGACCTCGGGCGCCCAGTGCGTGCGGTCGACGTCGACAGGCGGCGGGCCCGACTCCAGGACGAGATCGGATGCCGCGGGCTCGAGCGTGCCGTCGTACGTCCACTCGAGCCCGTCGCGCGAGGTGGCGACGCCGATGCGGCTGCCGTGGATCCATGAGACGCCGGGACCCGCGTCCTCGAGGCTCGCCCGGCGCTGCGTGTAGAACATCCACCACAGGCCGTCCGCATCGATCACGACCCGTGGATCGGTGGCCCCGTCGTAGACCGGGTCTCGGTAGAGCTCGATCATCGGCGGAGGTCGGTCACCGGGCTCGCGAAACCGGCACGGTGCGTGGGATGCGCGGCCAGCACCTCGGGCGTGATCACCGCGCCGTCGGATGCCGCCGAGGCATAGATCCCCGCGACGATCTCGAGCGACCGTGCCGGAGCATCCGCGGTCGCCGGCAGGGGCTCGCCGTCGAGCAGCGCGTCGAACACGTCGCGCAGCAGCGGCTCGTGGTCGCTGCGCTCCTCGACATCGGGGAATGCCCACGACTCGGCCTCGGCCTCGAAGCCCGGCGCCGGGGTGATCCGCCAGTTCTCATGCCCGTGCCCGTAGACGTGATCGACCGTGATCGTGGCTTTCTGCGTGTCGATGCGGATCGAACTCGCCTCTCGCGGCGACACCGCGCTCGTGATCAGCTGCGCGACGACACCCTGCTCGAAGACGATCGTCGCGGTCGACACGTCTTCGGTCTCGGTCTCGCGATCGAGCCTCCAGAGGCGCCCCTGCACCGATGACCAGTCACCCAGCAGGTGAGCGAGCAGATCGATCTGGTGGATGCCGTGGCCGAGAGTCGTGCCGCCACCCTCTGTCTCCCACTTGCCGCGCCACGGCACCGCGAAGTAGTCGGCGTCACGGAACCACAGCGTCTGGCACACCGCGACGAGCGGGCGACCGAGCGCTCCGCTCTGCAGCAGTCCGCGGACGTGCGCTGCCGCCGTGCCTGTGCGCTGCTGGAACACGACTGCCAGCTGCCTGTCGGCCGCGAGTGCGCCCGCGCGCATGTCGTCGAGCTCATAGAGGGAGGGTGCCGGCGGCTTCTCGACGATCACATGGGCACCCGCGGCGAAGGCGGCCAGCGCCTGCACCCGGTGCGGACCCGGCGGGGTGCAGATCAGCACCACGTCAGGGTGCTCGGCGGCGAGCATCTCGTCGAGGTCGGAGTATGCGGCGGCGATGTCGTATCTGCCGGCGAACTCCCGGGCCTTCTCGAGGCTGAGGTCGGCGACGGCGATGAGTTCTGCGCGCGGATACGCGGCAACGGCGCGGGCGTGGGAGTTCGCCACGGAGCCGGTGCCCACCAGGGCAGCGCGCAGGGTCTTCTCGGAAGTCATCGGTCCTCCTCAGGACGGTGAGTCGGTGTCATCTCAGATCTCGTCGTCTCGGATCGTGTCGTCTCGGATCGCGTCATCTCAGGCCGTTCTGCACCAGGTGCAGCCGAGCGTATCGCCCGTCGGCGGCGAGCAGCTGATCGTGGGAGCCCTGCTCGACGATGCGGCCGTGCTCGAGCACGACGATGCGATCCGCCTGTCGGATCGTCGACAGCCGGTGCGCGACGACCAGGGTGGTTCGGCCGCGCATGAGTCGTTCGAGAGCCTCTTTCACGAGGCCTTCCGACTCGGGATCGAGCGCGCTCGTCGCCTCATCGAGCAGCAGGATGCGCGGGTCGCGCACGAGCGCACGGGCGATCGCCAGTCGCTGACGCTGCCCGCCGGAGAGCCTCGCCCCTCGCTCACCGACGACCGTGTCCCAGCCGTGGGGCTGCTCGCTGACGAACTCCCACGCGTTGGCGTCCCGCAGCGCCTGCTCGACGCGGTCGGGCGTGACGTCGGGCATGCCGTAGGCGATGTTGTCGAACACCGAGCCCTCGAACAGCACCGATTCCTGCGGCACGACCGAGATGGAGCGACGGACCGTCCGCAGGTCCAGCTCCTGCATGTCCTGCCCGTCGAGCCTGATGCGTCCGCTGGTGGGTCTGACGAAGCCGAGTACCAGGTTGAGGAGCGTCGATTTGCCCGACCCCGACGACCCCACGAACGCGACGGTCTCGCCCGGCGCGATGCGCAGATCGATCTCGAACAGGGCGTCGTCTTCGGCATCCGCGTACCGATGCGTGGCCGAGTCGAGCACGATCTCGCCGGTGACGGCCGAGACCGTGCGCTTGCCCGAGTTCTGCTCGACGTCGGGCTCCTGCAGCACCTCCGCGATGGAACGCACCGACTCCAGGCCGCGCGCACCGACGGGGATGAGCATCAGCAGCTGCGTGAGCCCGCCGGTCAGCAGCGTGAAGTAGCTCGAGAGCATCACGACCTCACCGGGCGTGATCGGCAGGAATCCGGTGAGCGCGCACACCGCGGCGAGCATGAGGCAGGCGACGCCGAGCAGCTGCATGGCCACCCACGAGATCGACGCGACACGTCCGTTCAGCAGATCGAGGTCGAGTCCCGCCCGGCGCACGCCGTCGGCCCCGCCCGCGACCCGGGTGATCGCCGTCTCCTCGAGCCCGTGCGCGCGGGTCACCGGGATCAGCGATGCCATCTCGCCCACCCGCGCCGACAGGGTCTCGATCTCGCGACGGAACACCTCGTTACGGCGCTCCGATCGGTTGCGCATGCCATAGCGGATGCCGATGGCGATGGGCACCGCGAGGGCGTAGACAGGCAGGAACTGCGGCACGGTGACCGCCGTCATGGCGAGCGCACCGAGCATGACCATCATCGATGACAGAAGCGGATGCGTGACCTGCTGCAGCATCAGCTCGACGTTCTCGACGTCGCGCACGACCTTGGTCTGCACGATCGACGAGCTCATGCGCGTGTGGTACCCGATCGAGAGGCTCTGCAGTCGCGCGGTGAGCGCATTGCGCAGGTCGGCGCCCAGGTCGCGCACCACCGTCATGAAGTTGCGGGTGTAGATGATGTGGTTGGGGTAGTTCTGCACCAGAAGCACGGCGGCGAGCGCGAACCACCAGAGCACTTCGGTGACGTCGCCCTTGCTCGCCACGACATCGATGATCGCGGCGGTGATGACCGGCAGGAACCACAGCGGGATCTCCTTCACCGCGAACGCCGTGATCGCGAACGTGAGGCGCCAGGGGCGGCGGGCGACCAGACGCAACACAGAACGGGTCGGGTGCTGCCCGTCGATGAGCGCGGCCGGATGGGAAAGCGCTTTCTGTGTCATGGTTCTATCGTAGAGTCACCATCGTCGCCAGGGAAGCGCGACGACCTGATCCGGCCGGGAGCACACTCATGACCTTCGACGCAGCGTTCGACTGGGCCCGCCGCCACGTGCACGCGGAGCGGCTGCCCACCGCCGTCGTCGGTATCGCGACCGCCGACGGCATCGTCGGCCTCGACGGTTTCGGCGCAGCCACGGATGCCGTGTATCCGCTGTTCTCGATCACGAAGGTCCTCACGGGGATCACGGCAGCGAGGGCGATCGAGCGCGGACTGCTCACCCCGAACACTCCGTTGACCGACGCCCTTCCCGACTTCGGGTCGTCTCGCGATGACATCGTGCGCCTGTGGCATCTCGCCTCGCACACATCGGGGATCTCCGAGCCGGCGCTCGACACGGCCCTGCCGCTGCGCCACGAACTACTCACCAGAGGACGCGACTTCGCCGCCGGAACCGCCTCGCGGTATTCGACGCTGGCCTTCGAGGGCATCGCGGCACTGATCGAGCACGCGACGGGTTCGACCTGGGATGCCGGAACGCTCGACTGGGCTCATCGCATCGGCTCGATCGGCATGACTCTCGACACCGCGGAATCGGTCGGCGTGCCTGACGCTGCGGCAGGAGGACTCGACCTCGATCGATTCCACGCCACACGGGCACCGGGTGCGGGCATGCTGGGCAGGGCGGAGGACCTGCTGCACCTCGGCGCCGAGCTGCTGCGCATCGACCGGGGCGGTCGCGACGGCATCCTCTCTCCTGCCGGGCTCGCCATGATGCGTCGCCCGCTCACGGGAGACATCCCCCGTCTCGACCCGTATCCCGATGAGCGCGGTCAGGACTGGGGCTTCACGTTCAATCTGCGCTCTCGGGCCCCTGGGCTCGTCGACCGCGACGTCTTCGGCCACGGCGGGTGGGCCGGCACCGAGTTCTGGGTCCACCCCGGTGCCGGGGTCGCCTGGGTGCTGCTCACCAACGCCGCCGTCCGCCCGGGCGTCGACGCCGACGAGCTCGACAACGCGGTGGTCACGGCGCTCTAGCGCGGCCTGCCCGCGCGACGGGCGGCACCCGCACGAGCTGCCTGCCCACTTTCGAGAGACGCCCTGAAACGTCTCAAGAAAGTTCTTGCCACCGCCTCCGACCGCGTGCAAGGATCGGTGCCAACCCTCGGGAATACGTTTTCCGGGCAATTCGGATCGATCAATCGGCCGAGACGAAGTGGTCTCTTTCGCCTCGGCTCCCCCTTTTGATATCCGCACCGACGCGGGTCTCTCAGTCGTACCCCTTAGCCAGTGATGTCCAAGGAGGAACCGTGGAGCATTCCACCCGTTCTGCACGAAAGTCCCGTCCGTTCCCGCGCCTGCGCGCAGGGTTCGCCGCCGCCACGATCGCCGCCGTGATCGGGGCGACCATGACCGCCGTCCCGGCGGCGGCCGCGCTCGAACCGGCCGCCGATGGCGCCTGGCGCTTCGACTTCGGCACGGCCACGAGCCCGGTCGCCGAGGGATACGAGCCGGTGCTCGCGACCTCGCTCTACACGGCCGCGTCAGGATGGGGAGTAACGGTTCCCGACGGCGTCGCACTGTTCGCCCGTGACCGCACCGGCAACCGCGCTCCGGCGGATCCGGTGGCCGAGGACTTCGTCGCCGGTACCTCCTGGGGCTTCCTGCTCGACAGCGTCCCCGCCGGCGAGTACGACGTGACCGTGACCATCGGCGATGCGCTGACGACGGCGTCGAGCACGAACGCGACGCTCACGCTCGAGGGGGTCGCGCAGACGCGACTGCTGTCACCCAAGGGCGGCTCGACCACCGAGACGTTCCGCACGAAGGTCGAAGACGGTCAGCTGACCGTGGGCTTCACGGGGAGCGGCCTCGGAGCCTATGTCAACGGACTCGTCGTCGCACCGGTGCTCCCTGCGGTGCCCGCCGACCTCGCAGTCGCCAAGGTCGCCTGGAACACGGTCGACCTGGCGTGGACGCCCTCCGATGGCGCCACGGCCTACCGCGTGCTGCGAGCCGACGTCGATGGCGATACTGTCGGCGAGTTCGGCCCGATCGCCGAGATCGAGACGACAACGTTCTCCGACACCGCCGTCGCCGAGGGCGACGCCTTCGCCTACGTGGTCGAGGCCGTCAACTCCTACGGGCTCACGTCCGCCCGCAGCGACGAGGTGCGCAGCGGCGCGATCCCGGCCCTCGCCGTGCCCGCGACTCCCGAGGGACTCGCGGTCGCGCAGGTGACGCAGGATGCCGTCGCGCTGACCTGGACCGCGACGCCGAACGCCGACGAGTACGTCGTCGAGCGCGCGGGTGCCGACGGACTCTTCTCCCCCGTCGCCACCGTGTCCGCACCTGCCTTCACCGACACCGTCGACACGTCCGAGAAGTGGTCGTACCGGGTGACCGCACGCAACGCGGCAGGCGCCTCCGGTGCATCCGTCGCCGTCGACTCCGCGGCCTACGCGGCGCCAGCTCCCCTGCCCGCCGGCGACCGGATCGTCTTCGACTTCGGCCCCGGCGCGCTCGCCGACGGCGCCGTCGGCGTCACCTCGACCGTCGGGTTCTCCGACGAATGGGGATACGGCTTCAGCACCGCTCCGACCTCCGCGGAACCCGATGTCGACCGCGGCGGCGACGACCCGCTGCGCGGGGACCACGTCGCAGCCCAGGGCAGCACCTTCGAGGTGCAGCTCGGCGCAGGCGATTACATCGTGAACGTGATCGCGGGCGACCGGACCGCCGCGAGCGAGATCGCGATCACCGCGGAAGGCATCGCCAAGGTGCAGACGACCGCGAAGCCCGCCGGGGAGTACCTCGAGATGGCCTTCCCGATCGCCCTCATCGATGGTCGTCTGACCCTGCAGGTGGGCGGCTCGGCGGCCGCACTCGACGCACTCACCATCACGCGCCAGACGAGCCGCGCGCCCGGAGCGCTGCCGACGGTGTACCTCGCCGGCGACTCGACCGTCCAGACCTACACCGACACGTTCGCACCGCAGGCCGGGTGGGGGCAGATGATCGACCGCTTCTTCGCCGATGACGTCGCGTTCGCGAACCACGCGATCGGCGGACGGTCCTCGAAGAACTTCATCACGCAGGGCCGTCTCGACGAGATCCTCCGCGGGATCCGCCCCGGCGACTATCTGTTCGTGCAGTTCGGCCACAACGACGCGACTCAGGGCGTCGACGATCGCTACGCCTCTCCCGCCGATTACAAGGAGTATCTGCGCAGCTACGTGCAGGGAGCCCGCCAGCGCGGCGCCACCCCCGTGCTCGTCACCCCCGTCTCGCGCCGCAGCTTCGACGCCACGACAGGCGCCGCCAACGTGAGCTTCCCCGAATACGTGGCGAAGATGATCGAGCTCGCGGAGGAGGAGGGCGTTGCGCTCGTCGATCTGTCGGTATCGAGCCGTGCCTACCTCGACGAGATCGGCCCCGAGGCCGCGAAGTCGGTGTTCCTCTGGGTCGATCCGGGCATCTTCCCCGGGCGCCCGTCGGGCACCCAGGACGACACGCATTTCCAGGACTACGGCGCGATCCAGATGGCTCGTCTGATCGCCCAGGACGTCGCCGCCCTCGACGATCCCCTCGCCGCGAAGGTCGTCGACGTCGAGCCGCCAGCCGCGGTGCCGGTCGCGCCCGCGAATCTCGTGGCCGGCTCCATCTCGAATGCCGGCGCGGTGCTGCAGTGGAACGCGTCTTCGGGAGCCGACATCTACCGCATCGAACGCCAGGCGACCGCCGACCCTGAGCAGGTCTGGTCGCTGGTGACGACGACCACGCAGACGAGCGCCATCGTGCAGGGCCTCGCCGAGGGCGCGGGATACCGCTACCGCGTGTTCGCGGTGAACGGCCGGGGCGTCTCGGAGGCGTCGAACACCGTGAGCTTCTCGACCAAGCAGGCGAAGTGGAAGTTCGACTTCCAGCTCACCGGCGGGGTCGTGATGCCGGGCTACACCGAGGTGAACCCGGACGACGGATACACGGCTGACGCCGGATTCGGCTTCGCGGCACCCCTGGCTGCGAACGCCGGGCGCGACCGCGGCACCGCGGGTGGAGCGAGCAACCTCGAGCGCGACTTCGTGCTCCCGGGCGACTCGAGCGAGTTCCTGCTGGACGTGCCCAATGGCACCTACTCGATCAAGACCTACTCGGGCGACTGGATCGGCTCCACCCGGACAAACTTCGACATCGAGGGCAAGGCCTTCGGAACGGGCAATGCCGGATCCGGATCCGTGAACGCGTCGGTCCGCGGCCCTGTGCTCGTCACCGACGGTCAGCTCACCGTGCGGGTGCACGGAGCTGCCGCAGGAACACGCCTCAACGGCATCGAGGTGACCCCGATCCTGCTCGGCCCGGCCGGCCTCGAGGTGACCGAGGTGAACGCGGATCCTGCTGCACCGACCGTCTCCCTCGCCTGGACCGCCGAGCCGGGGATGAGCTGGAAGGTGTATCGCACCTCGGCGTTCGAGAAGTCGTCGACCCTGGTCGGCGAGACCACGACGTCCTCGTTCGTCGACACCGGTGCCCGCCTGGGGCTCGATTACGCGTACCACGTGACCGCTGTCGACCAGACCGGACTCGAGTCGGTGCCCTCGGCATCCGTCGACGTGTCCTTGGTGGATGCGGCGGTCGACGCTCCCTCGGCACCCACCGCTCTCGCGGTCGACCGGCTCGAGAAGCGCGAGGTGGAGATCTCGTGGGCGCAGCCGAGCACCGCCGTGTACACGATGGTCTTCCGATCCGAGCTCGAGGGTGAGCGCGGTGAACTCGCCGGCTTCGCCAGCTCGAACCGCTTCGTCGACACCGCCGTGCTGACCACGATCCCGTACCACTACACCGCTGTCGCGGTGAATGCCGGTGGTGCAGGGCCCGACTCCGCGCAGCTGAGCACGGAGGCGGCCACCGTGCTGCAGCGCCAGGCCGAGTACCTCGACCGTGCGCCCGCAGCAGTGCAGACCGACGACGGCGTGCTGGTCAGCTGGCGCATGCTCGGGACCGATCCCGACGCGATCGCCTTCCACGTCTACCGCGACGGCACCCGCATCACGGACGAGCCGATCACCGATTCGACCAACCTCCTCGACGCCGACGGTGCGGTCGACTCGACGTACTTCGTCACGAGCCTCCTCGACGATCGCGAGGTCACGGTGACCGACGAGTTCGGAGTGCAGGACGGCGACCACCTCTCGATCCCTCTCGACAAGCCTGCCGACGCGTACACGAAGGACGGCCAGCCGTACTCCTACCGCGCCAACGATGCGAGCGTCGGAGATCTCGACGGCGACGGGCAGTACGAGATCCTCGTCAAGTGGGACCCCTCGAACTCGAAGGACAACTCGCAGTCGGGTTACACGGGCAACGTGTACCTCGACGCCTACCGCCTCGACGGCACGCGCCTGTGGCGCATCGACCTGGGGGTGAACATCCGGGCGGGCGCGCACTACACGCAGTTCCAGGTGTTCGACTACGACGGCGACGGCCGCGCCGAGGTGGTCATGAAGACCGCTGACGGCACGATCGACGGCGTGGGTCAGCCCATCGGCAACGCCAGCGCCGACCACCGCAACAGCACGGGCTACGTGCTCACCGGACCCGAGTATCTCAGCGTCTTCAACGGACTGACGGGGGCAGCGGTCGACACCGTGGACTACGTGCCGGCCCGAGGCGACGTCGGCTCGTGGGGCGACACCTACGGCAACCGGGTCGACCGGTTCCTGGCGGCGACCGCCTACCTCGACGGCGAGCACCCCAGTGCGATCTTCAGCCGCGGGTACTACACCCGGGCCGTGATGGCGGCGTACGACTTCGACGGCACGACGCTCACTCAGCGCTGGGTGCTCGACTCGAACGACGCGGGAAACGAGGGCTTCTACGGGATGGGCAACCACAACCTGTCGGTCGCCGACGTCGACGGCGATCAGAAGGACGAGGTCGTCTACGGATCGGCCACGGTCGACGACGACGGCACACTCCTGTACTCGACCGGCCTCGGCCACGGCGACGCGATCCACGTCTCGGACCTCGTGCCCTCGAACCCCGGCCTCGAGGTGTTCGCCGCACACGAGGAGATGAACGCCTCGGGCAACACGGGTGCGACGATGCGCGACGCGCGCACGGGCGAGGTCCTGTGGTCCATTCCCGCGGCCAAGGACACCGGTCGTGCCGCCTCCGCCGACATCGACCCCCGATACGAGGGCGCCGAAGGCTGGGCGATCGGCGGTGATGCCGCGTGGAACTCCCCCGTCGGGCAGTTGCGCTCATCGACCGGTGAGCTCATCGGCGAGCGCATCCCTGCCGCGAACTTCCTCGCCTGGTTCGACGGAGACCCGCTGCGGGAGATCGTCGACCACGACTGGAACGCCGACACGTCCACGGGCGTGCCGACCGTGTCGAAGTGGAACTGGGAGACCGAGTCCAGCGACGTGATCCTCAAGGCTGCGGGCGCTCTCTCCAACAACAGCACCAAGGGCACGCCGAACCTGCAGGCGGACCTCTTCGGCGACTGGCGCGAGGAGATCGCCTGGCGCTCCGACGACTCGACAGAGTTGCGGATCTACTCGACCACCGACGAGACGGATCTGCGCCTGCGGACCCTGATGCACGATCCCGTGTATCGACTCTCTGTCGCGTGGCAGAACACCGGATACAACCAGCCGCCGCAGACGAGCTTCTTCCTCGGTGACGGCATGGAGCAGCCGCCGGCTCCGCGCATCGCGGTCACCGGCGACCCTTCGGGGGCAGTCGATCAGACGGCTCCCGTGGTCTCGGGAATGCCTGCGGACGGCACCCTGTTCGCCAGCACATCGACCTTCACCGTGGGCGTGACGGCCGCCGATCCCGAGTCGGGTGTGCGCACCCTCGACGTCACCTTCGACGGAGAACCCGTCGCACCGGGCCAGACGATCGACCTGGCCGACCTCGTCGGACCCCACACGGTCACGGTGAACGCGGTCAACCACGACGGCCTGGTCACCCGTGCGGAGGCTCAGATCCTGGTCTACGACGACGAGCGGCCGACGGCGAAACCCGCCCGCGGCACGATGTCGACGGACTCGGGCTGGGACACCGGTCTGCACGACGGCGAGTTCACCGTGTCGATGAACCTCTGGCACGGCGTGAACGGGGCGGTGTTCCGGCTCTACGAGAACGGGACGCTCATCGCGACGAAGCTCCTCGACGCCGACTCGCCCCAGGCCCAGCTCACCACCGTCTCGGTGAGTGGCCGCACTGACGGCACGTATGTGTACACGGGCGAGCTGACCAACGCGAAGGGCACGACGTCGACGACGTCCGTCACGGTCAAGGTCAAGGACGCCGCCCCCGGGGTGCCCGTCGTCAGCCACGACAACTGGGATCGCGACGGCAGCTACACGGTGACCACCGACCTCTGGTGGGGCACCAACGGCACCGAGTACCGGCTCTACGAGAACGGGGTCCTGATCGACACCCAGGCCCTGGTGTCCGCCTCCCCCTCGGCGCAGCGCGCGCAGACGGCGATCACCGGTCGCGCACCCGGCACGTACGCATACGTGGCCGAGTTCTCGAACGCTGCGGGCGCGACCGCGTCGAGGAGCGTGACCGTGACGGTGAGGTGATTCGGCGATCCATCCGAGGCATGGCCGGTCGCTTGACAGAGCGATCGGCCATGCTAGTGTTGAGACATTGAATGAAACGATTCAAAACCTCGATGAAGAGAGAACACCCATGACCCGCGTCGCGTTCCAGTTGCAGGTGCGTCCTGAACTGCTCGACGAATACCTCGCCCGTCACTCGCCCGTGTGGCCCGAGATGCTGGCCGAGATCGCCGCCGCAGGGCGGCGCAACTACTCGCTGTTCCTCGCAGACGGCGGCACGCTCGTCGGCTATTACGAGACCGATGACGATGCCGCGGCGCAGGCCTACCTCGCCGCCTCCGCCGTCGCCGCGCGGTGGGAGGCCGAGATGGGCCGCTTCTTCATCGGGCTCGACGGTCGCCCAGACCAGGCGGCCGCCACGCTCACCGAGGTGTTCCACCTCGAAGACCAGCTCGCCGAGGCCGGCAGCTCCGCAGCATCCGACATCGATGACACCGACAACCGCAACGACACCGAAGGCAGCGCCTCATGAGCATCCTCTCGTCCGACAACCTCGCAGCTCTCGAGCAGCAGGGCATCGAGCTCCCCAGCTGGGCGTTCGGCAACTCCGGCACCCGCTTCAAGGTGTTCGGCACGCCGGGCACCCCGCGCGATCCGTGGGAGAAGATCGCGGATGCGGCGCAGGTCAACACCTACACCGCGCTCGCTCCCTCGGTCGCGCTGCACATCCCGTGGGACCTCGTCGACTCGTTCTCCGATCTGCGCAAGCATGCCGAAGACCTCGGCGTGACCCTCGGCACGGTCAACTCCAACACCTTCCAGGACGACGACTACAAGTTCGGCGCGCTGACCCACGAAGACCCCACGATCCGCCAGAAGGCGATCGACCACCACCTCGCCTGCATCGACGTGATGGATGCCACGGGCAGCCGCGACCTGAAGATCTGGCTCGCCGAGGGCTCGAACTACCCGGGTCAGGCCGACCTGCGCGGCCGACAGGACCGCCTGCAGGAGTCGCTGCAGCAGATCTACGCCCGCCTCGGCGACGACCAGCGCCTCGTGCTGGAGTACAAGTTCTTCGAGCCGGCGTTCTATCACACCGATGTTCCCGACTGGGGCACGTCGTACGCTCAGGTCTCCTCCCTCGGCGACAAGGCCATGGTGTGCCTCGACACGGGCCACCACGCCCCCGGCACCAACATCGAGTTCATCGTCATGCAGCTGCTGCGCCTCGGCAAGCTCGGCTCGTTCGACTTCAACTCGCGCTTCTACGCCGACGACGACCTGATCGTCGGCGCGGCCGACCCCTTCCAGCTGTTCCGCATCCTGTTCGAGGTCGTCCGCGGCGGCGGGCTCAACAACCCCGATGTGGCGTTCATGCTCGACCAGTGCCACAACGTCGAAGACAAGATCCCCGGTCAGATCCGCTCGGTGCTCAACGTGCAGGAGATGACGGCGCGCGCGCTGATCGTCGACCGCGAGGCACTGTCCGCCGCGCAGAAGTCCGGCGACGTGCTCGCCGCGAACGCCGTCTTCATGGACGCCTTCTACACCGACGTGCGCCCGGCGCTCGCCGAGTGGCGCGAGTCGCGCGGACTCGCCGCCGACCCGATGGCGGCCTACGCCGAGTCGGGCTACCAGCAGAAGATCGCCGCCGAGCGCGTCGGCGGCGTGCAGGCCGGCTGGGGCGCGTGACCCTCGACCGCTGACCCCATGAGACGCGTCGGGATGCGGGAGCCGATCCCCGCATCCCGACGCCCCACGACAGAAGGACGGATGCTGTGAGCGACCAGGTGCTCGACGGACCTCACGGACCGCTGCGCGTGCGCGTGTACGAGCCGGAGAAGCCTGCCGGACCCGGACTCGTCTGGGCGCACGGCGGAGGGTTCGCCGCCGGCGAGCTCGAGATGCCCGAGGCCGACTGGGTCGCACGGAGCTTCGCCGACCGGGGCATCGTCGTGGTCTCGGTGGACTATTCG
The DNA here is from genome assembly GCF_031843845.1 of Microbacterium sp. WCS2018Hpa-23. NCBI lineage: Bacteria > Bacillati > Actinomycetota > Actinomycetes > Micrococcales > Microbacteriaceae > Microbacterium > Microbacterium sp. WCS2018Hpa-23. The sequence continues at coordinate 65,188 of NZ_JAVTIZ010000006.1, read as the reverse complement.
CTCGCGCCGTTTCCTCGCACCTGGGCCGCAGCGGCCGGTGCCCCGGAACGTGCCGGCGTGCACTATCCGGTCGCGTCCGACGAGCTCGAGGCCGCGTTCCGCTGGGCGGTCGACTCCGGCTTCGCACGCGGCCCGTGGTCGATCGGCGGAGCGAGCGCCGGCGGCAACCTGGCGACCGGCGCAGCTCTGCGCCTGAGCCATGGCGCAGGCCCCGTCCCCGCCCTCGCGGTGCTCGCCTACCCGACTCTGCACGCGGTCCAGGCCGCACCGGATGGCGCCCTCCGCGCAGCACTCGACGCGGATCCGGAGGCCGACCTGTTCGGGCCCGACCCCGTGCGCGTCATGTACGAGAACTACCTCGGTGGCTCCCTCGCGGACCACGACGTCTATGCGGTGCCCGGCACCGCATCGGTCGACGACCTCTCACGCTTCCCCGCCACGATCATGATCAACGACGAGGTCGACGAACTGCGCGTCTCCGGCGAGGCCTTTGGTGCCTCGCTGCGATCCGCCGGAGTCGACCTCGACATCTCGACCGAGCCTGGCACCCGCCACGGCCACCTCAACCGCCCGGAACACGCGGCGGCCCCAGCATCGATCGACCGCTTCGCCGCACGCATCCTCGCCACTTCTCCCGAGAACAAGGAACAGCCATGACCAACCCCACCGCCGCCGCCCTCATCGAGCGGTCGAACCGCCTGGGCGCCGACCCCAAGAACACCAACTACGCCGGCGGCAACACGTCGGCGAAGGGCACCGAGACCGACCCTGTGACGGGTCAGCCCGTCGAGCTGATGTGGGTCAAGGGATCGGGCGGCGACCTGGGGACGCTCAAGGAGCAGGGGCTCGCGGTGCTGCGCCTCGACCGCATGCGCGCGCTCGTCGACGTCTACCCCGGCCTCGAGCGCGAAGACGAGATGGTCGCCGCCTTCGACTACTGCCTGCACGGCAAGGGCGGCGCCGCCCCGTCGATCGACACCGCGATGCACGGCCTCGTCGACGCCGCACACGTCGACCACCTGCACCCCGACTCCGGCATCGCCATCGCGACCGCCGCCGACGGCGAAGCGCTGACCACGAAGATCTTCGGCGACAAGGTCGTCTGGGTGCCGTGGCGTCGTCCCGGCTTCCAGCTCGGACTCGACATCGCCGCGATCAAGGCACAGAACCCGCAGGCTATCGGCACGATCCTCGGCGGCCACGGCATCACCGCGTGGGGCGACACGTCGGAGGAGGCCGAGGCCAACTCGCTGTGGATCATCGACACCGCAGCCGCCTACATCGAGGCCAACGGCAAGGCCGACCCGTTCGGCGGCGTCCGTGCCGGCTTCGAGGCCCTCCCCGAGGCAGAGCGTCGCGAGCGCGCCGCCGCCCTCGCCGGCACCATCCGCGGCATCGCCTCGACCGACAAGCCGATGGTCGGCCACTTCACCGACTCCGACGTCGTGCTCGACTTCCTGGCCTCCGACCGTGCCCCCGAGCTCGCGGCCCTCGGCACCAGCTGCCCCGACCACTTCCTGCGCACGAAGGTCAAGCCGCTCATCCTCGACCTTCCGGTCACGGCATCCGCCGACGAGCAGATCGCCCGCCTGCACGAGCTGCACACCGAGTACCGCGCCGACTACCAGGCCTACTACGACGCGCACGCGACGAGCGAGTCGCCGGCGATCCGCGGCGCCGACCCCCTGATCGTGCTCGTGCCCGGCATCGGCATGTTCTCGTACGGTGCGAACAAGCAGACGGCCCGCGTGGCCGGCGAGTTCTACGTCAACGCGATCAACGTGATGCGCGGCGCCGAGGCCCTGTCGACCTACTCCCCCATCTCCGACGCCGAGAAGTTCGACATCGAGTACTGGGCGCTGGAAGAAGCGAAGCTGCAGCGGATGCCGAAGCCGAAGTCGCACCAGGGTCGCATCGCGTTCGTGACCGGTGCTGCCAGCGGCATCGGCAAGGCGATCGCCACCCGCCTCGCGGCCGAGGGCGCCTGCGTCGTCATCGCCGACCTCGACCTCGAGAAGGCCCAGGCCGCCGCAGCCGAGCTCGGAAACACCGACGTCGCGATCGGCGTCGCGGCGAACGTCGCCGATGCGGATGCGATCCAGGCCGCGCTGAATGACGCCGTGCTCGCCTTCGGCGGCGTCGACCTCGTCGTCAACAACGCCGGGCTGTCGCTGTCGAAGCCGCTGCTCGAGACCACCGAGAAGGACTGGGACCTCCAGCACGACGTCATGGCCAAGGGCTCGTTCCTCGTGTCGAAGGCCGCGGCACGTGTGCTGATCGACCAGAAGCTCGGCGGTGACATCATCTACATCTCGTCGAAGAACTCGGTCTTCGCCGGCCCGAACAACATCGCCTACTCGGCGACGAAGGCCGATCAGGCCCACCAGGTGCGACTGCTCGCCGTCGAACTCGGCGAGTTCGGCATCCGCGTCAACGGCATCAACCCCGACGGCGTCGTGCGCGGCTCGGGCATCTTCGCCTCGGGCTGGGGTGCGAACCGCGCAGCCACCTACGGCGTCGCCGAAGAGGACCTCGGTCAGTTCTACGCCAACCGCACGATCCTCAAGCGCGAGGTCGTTCCCGAGAACGTGGCGGATGCCGTGTACGTGCTCACCGGCCCCGAGCTCAGCCGCACCACGGGCCTGCACATCCCGGTCGACTCCGGCGTCGCCGCGGCGTTCCTGCGATGACGGTGCGGTCCGTCGCCGCCGTCGACCTCGGGGCGACCAGCGGTCGCGTCATGATCGGGCGGATCGGCGACGGCCGGCTCGACCTCGAACTCGTCTCGCGGTTCCCTAACGGGCCCGTCGAACGTGAAGACGGCCTGCACTGGGACTTCGGAGCACTCTACGAGCACGTCGTCTCGGGGCTCGCGGAGGCCGTGCGCCGAGAGCCGGGCATCGAGAGCATCGGGATCGACTCGTGGGCAGTCGACTACGGCCTGCTGAAAGACGGTGAGCTTCTCGCCGAGCCTTTCCACTATCGCGACGAGCGCACGGCGCGGGGCGTCGCCGAGGTGCACGCCGAGGCGCCGTTCGCCGAGCTGTACGGGCGCAACGGACTGCAGTTCCTGCCGTTCAACACGCTCTACCAGTACCGCGTCGACGCCCGCCTCGCTGATGCCGACACCGCGCTGCTGATCCCCGACCTCATCGCCTTCCTGCTCACCGGAACGGCCGTCGCCGAGCGCACCAATGCCTCGACGACTGGTCTCCTCGACGTCGAATCGGGCGAGTGGGACAGCGAGCTGGCCGAACGCCTCGGCATCCCGTCGAGCATCCTGCCCTCGCTCGGCGACCCGGGCGATACGATCGGCACGCTGCGACCCGAACTTGCTGAACGCATCGGCAAGCAGCTGCCGGTGATCGCGGTCGGCTCGCACGACACGGCATCCGCCGTCGTCGCCGCACCCCTGTCGACCCCGCACTCGGCCTACATCTCGTGCGGCACGTGGGGTCTGGTCGGCGTCGAGCTCGCCGAGCCGGTACTGACGGATGCTGCGCGCGAGGCGAACTTCACGCACGAGCTCGGCGTCGACCGGCGCTACCGCTTCCTGCACAACGTGACGGGACTCTGGCTGCTGAGCGAGACGGTGCGCGCGTGGGAGGCGGAGGACGGCTCGTCGATCGACCTGCCCGAGCTGCTCGCTGCGGCATCCGCGGTCACGGGCGACGTGCCGATCTTCGACGCGAACGACCCGTCGCTCAGCGCCCCGGGAGACATGCCTGCACGCATCGCGGCGCTGCTCGGAGGTGCCGCGCCGACGACGCGGCCCGCGTTCGCCCGCTCGATCGTCGAGTCGATCGCCACGGCATTCGCGGATGCGGTGCAGACGGCATCCGATCTGTCGGGACGCGAGCTCGACGGTATCCATCTGGTGGGTGGCGGTTCGTTGAACCGCCTGCTGTGCCAGGCGACGGCCGATCGCACCGGTCTTCCGGTGCTGGCCGGCCCTGTCGAGGCGACGGCACTCGGCAACGTGCTCGTGCAGGCACGCGCTCTCGGCGCCGCCCCGGCCTCTCTCGAAGAGCTGCGCGCCCTGGTCGCCGCGACCCACGAGCCGGAGCGCTTCGACCCGCGCTGACCCGAACTCTCCCGGCCGACATCCCCAAGTCCCGTCCCGTCCGCGGGCACCCAGCCGCACACTTGCCTGGCCGATCCCCGGATGGATGCCGAGAACACCCTGTCCCGGCATCCATCCGTGCTTTCGCCAGCCATCCGTCCCGGCTGGGAGCCCCCGCCATAGCACCGGCACCGGCACCGGCACCGACACGCGAAAGGGGCGCCGAGGCAGAAGCCCCGACGCCCCACGAATCCGACTCAGAAGTCGAAGTCGCCGATGTTGTCTGCGTTGAACTCGAACGGGTCGCCGAGCAGCACGACGCCGTCAGCGCCGACCGTGTACTCGCCGAGCTCGCCGGCTTCGAACGTGTCGCCCTCTTCGCCGGTGATGTCGCCCTCGATCAGCGCCTTGGAGGCGAAGGCTGCCAGGTAGCCGAGGTCGGCCGGGTTCCACAGCGCGAACGCGGTGACGGTGCCGTCCTCGACGTACTCGCGCATCTGGTTCGGGGTACCGAGACCGGTGATGGCGACCTTGCCCTTGTAGTCCGAGGTCGAGACGTAGCGAGCGGCAGCAGCGATGCCGACCGTGGTGGGCGAGATGATGCCCTTCAGGTTCGGGTGGCTCTGCAGAAGGGCCGCGGTCTTGTCGAACGAGGTCTGGTCGTCGTCGTCACCGTAGACGGTCTCGACGATCGTGATGTCGGGGTACTCGGTGGCGACGTACTCCTTCATCAGGTCGATCCAGGCGTTCTGGTTGGTCGCGTTGGCGGATGCCGACAGGATCGCGACCTCGCCCGCTCCACCGATCTGGTCGGCGATCAGGTCGACCTGCACCTTGGCGATGCCCTCGGAGTCGGCCTGGTTGATGAACAGGTCGCGGCACTCGGGATTGGTGTCGGAGTCGAAGGTGACGACCTTGACGCCCGCGTCACGCGCCTCATTCAGCGCGTCGCAGATCGCCTTCGGGTCGTTGGCCGAGACGACCAGCGCACCGACGGCCTGCTGCGTCGCGGTGTTGATGTAGCTGACCTGGGCGTCGGGGGTGGCCTCAGCCGGTCCGACCTCGGCGAACGTGCCGCCGAACTCGTCGACGGCGCTCTTGCCGCCCTCGCTCGAGGTGTCGAAGTACGGGTTACCGAGGTTCTTGGGCAGGAACGTGATCGACAGGTTGTCGGATCCGCCGCCCTCCGAGCCCGAGCCGCCGGAGCCGCCACTGGTGTCGGCGCAGCCGGTCAGCACGAGCGCTGCGGCCACGGCGACCGCCGCGAACCCCGCGATCTTCTTACGTGCAAACGTCATTGTTCTTCCTTTCGTGATGATCACCGCTGGCGGGTGCCGGCGATGTGAGGCTGCCTCATGGTGCGGGAGAGGCTGCTACGCGGAGCGGCGGGCCGGCCTTCGCACGGACGCGCTGCGCCCAGGCGAGGACGCTGGCCGCGACGACCGAGAAGATCAGCAGACCGCCGGTGATGATGTTGATGACGTCGGAGGTGACGCCCGCGAGGCGAAGGCTGCTGCCGAGCACCCCGATCAGGAGCACCGCGGCGACGACACCGTGCAGGTGCCCGCGACCGCCGAAGACCGAGACGCCGCCGAGCACGACGGCCGCGATCACCTGCAGCTCGAGCCCCGTGGCGTTGTCGCCTCGGGCGCTGCCGAACCGCAGCGTGTAGAAGATGCCCGCGAAGGCGGCGACGACGCCCGAGAGCACGAACAGGATGAACTTCGTGCGCTCGACGTTGACACCCGAGAACCGCGCGGCGTCTTTCGAGAGGCCGATCGCGAAGACCCCACGACCGAACGGCGTGAAGTGCAGCAGCACGACGAACAGCACCAGCAGGATCAGGAACGGGATCACGATGTACGGGATCGTGGTTCCGGCGATCTTCGCCTTCGCGAGAGCGGTCCAGGTCTCGGGAAAGTCGGTCACGGCGGTGGTGCCGAGCAGGCCTACCGCGAGACCGCGGAAGAGCGCGAGCGTGCCGATCGTGACGGCGAGGGAGGGCAGGCCGACGATCGTGACGAGGAAACCGTTGAACGCGCCGCCCACGACCCCGACGAGCAGGGCGGCGAGGGCTGCGACCTCGAACGGCGCACCCGACTCGGTGAGCACACCGGTGACGACGCTGGCGAGTCCGACCATCGATCCGACCGAGAGGTCGATCTCGCCGGTGATCATGACCAGCGTCATCGGCAGGGCGATCAGCAGGATCGGCGCGACGTCGAGCAGCAGGTAGTTCGCTGTGATCGGCTGCGCGAAGCCGCGGATCGACACCGCGGCGACGATGGTCACGAGCACCAGCAGGGCGATGATCGCGAACTCGCGGTTGATGAAGACGCGTCGCCAGAGCGGACGGTCGTAGTCGCGGATGACGCGCGTCGACGTGGTCGTCGTTGTCGTGGTCATGATTCGTCCCTCGCCTCGATGAGCTGGCGTCTCTGTCTGACCGCGAGCACCCGGTCGAGCACGATGGCCCCGATGATGAGCACACCCACCACGGCGCGCTGCCAGAAGTCCGGGATGCCGAGAATGGGCAGCGCACGGTTGATGGTCATGAGGAGCATCGCGCCGATGGCCGCGCCCCAGACCGTGCCGACACCGCCGGTGATCGCGATGCCGCCGATGACGGCTGCACCGACCGCATCCAGCTCCCAGCCACTGCCGGCCTGCGAGCTGATGGATCCGTATCGCGCGGCATAGAAGACGCCGGCGAGACCTGCGAGCGCGCCCGAGAGGACGAATGCCGAGAGCACGCGACGGGTGACCTTGAGACCGTAGAGCTCTGCGGCCGAGGGGTCGGAACCGATCGCGTAGTACTCACGACCACCGCGGATGTTGCGCAGATACCAGGCGGCGAGCGCGAGCACGATCACCGCGATGATCGTCAGCACCGGGATGAAGAGGATCTGCTGGGTGCCGAGAGCGAGGAAGCCCTTGGGCATGTCGGAGGCGTTGATGCGGTCGCTGCCGGTCCACAGCACGTTTATACCGCGGTAGGCATACAGCGTGCCGAGGGTGATCACCATGGCCGGCACCTTCGCGAAAGCGACCAGCGCGCCGTTCACGAGGCCGAGGAAAGCGCCGAGCAGCACGGCTGCGATCACGACGACGACGATCGGGATGCCGGGCACGTCGACGAACAGGCGTCCGGTCAGGTAGGCCGTGAGCCCCATGACCGATCCGACCGACAGGTCGACGTTGCGCGTGATGATCACGATCGCCTGACCGACCGCGACGAGCATGAGGATCGACGGAGTGAGCAGCAGATCGCGCCAGCCGTCGGAGCTGAAGAGGAAGGCGGGGTTCTTCACCGTGGCGGCGATCACGACGAGCACGAGAGCTGCGAGGATGCCGAACTCTCGCGCACGGCCGATGCCGCCCGGCTTCTTGGCGATCGCCGGAGCGGCGGCCGCGGGTGCGGTGGTGGTGCTCATGAGTGCAGCTCCGATGAGTGGGTGGCGGCGAACATGACGTTCTCGCTGGTGGCGGCGTCGCGGGAGATCTCGGCGGTGATGCGGCCTTCGCGCATCACGAGCACCCGGTCGGCCATGCCGAGGACCTCGGGCAGCTCGGACGAGATCATCAGGATCCCCAGGCCTTCGCCCGCGAGCTGCGACAGCAGCCGGTGAACCTCGGACTTCGTGCCGACGTCGATGCCACGGGTCGGCTCGTCGATGATCAGGACGCGCGGATCCGTAGCCAGCCACTTGGCCAGCACGACCTTCTGCTGGTTTCCGCCCGAGAGGGTGGATGCCACGGTGTCGAGCGCGTGCGTCTTGACCTCGAGACGGGACGCCCACTCCTTGGCCGCGCGGTTCTCGATGCCGCTGGTGATCAACCCCCACTTCGACAGACGCCGACGGATCGCGAGGGTGATGTTGCCCCCGACGCCCGCATCGATCACGAGACCCTGCTTGCGGCGATCTTCGGGAACGAGCGCGAGTCCGCTGCGCATCGCGGCGGTCGGGTTGCGGCGGGCGACGGCTGCGCCCAGCATCCGCACCTCGCCCTCGCTATACGGGTCGACGCCGAAGATCGCGCGGGCCACCTCAGAGCGGCCTGCGCCGACGAGGCCGGCCAGGGCGACGATCTCGCCCGCCCGGACGGTGAAGGAGATGTCATGGAAGACGCCGGGGCGGGTGAGGCTCGTGACCTCGAGCAGCGGCTCGCCGACGACGGCATCCTGCTTGGGGAACAGCTCCGTGACATCGCGGCCGACCATCTGACGGACGAGGTCGTCGACCGTCGTCTCGGCGATGGCGGTCGTGTCGATATATGCACCGTCGCGCATGACCGTGACCGTGTCGCACAGGTCGAACACCTCGTCGAAGCGGTGCGAGATGAAGAGGATCGCTCGGCCCTCGTCGCGCAGGCTCCGGGCGACCGCGAACAGACGGTCGACCTCGACACCGCTGAGCGCGGCCGTCGGCTCGTCCATGATCAGCACGCTCGCATCGAGCGAGATCGCCTTCGCGATCTCGATGATCTGCTGGTCGGCGATCGACAGTCCCTCGGTGATGCGATCGGGGTCGAGCGTCACGCCCAGGCGACGGAAGATCTGGTCGACCTCGGTGCGCATCGCCTTGCGGTCGATGCGGCCGAGGAAGCCGGTGGGCTGGCGCCCCATGAAGATGTTCTCGGTGACCGAGAGGTCGGGGAACAGCGTCGGCTCCTGGTAGATCACCGCGATGCCCGCGGCCTTCGACTGGGCCGTGCTGGTGAAGTCGACCTCTTCGCCGTGCAGGCGGAAGTCCCCGGAGTCACGGCGGTAAAGACCGGCCATGATCTTCACGAGCGTCGACTTGCCCGCACCGTTCTCGCCGATGAGGGCGTGGATGGAACCGGGGCGGAGCGTCAGGCTGCCGGAGCGGAGTGCGACGACGGGGCCGAAGGACTTCACGACCCGATGCAGCTCGAGCGCGGTGGGGGGAGCGCTGCGGGCGGAGGCTGCGTCTACCACTGGCTTTCCTCTCCGTTGAGGGGGATGATGATCGGAATGAACTTTACCTGAATCGATTCAGGTTGGTTTCAGGCTAGTGTATGTGATGCCGGTCTCAGGTCAACCCCCGATGCCGAAGCGTGATCCGCCCGACGACGAGAGGACAGCCGAATGCCGATCAGCATCCGCGATGTCGCCGTCCGTGCGGGCGTCTCGGTGGGCACGGTCTCGAATGTCCTGAACCGTCCTGACGAGGTCTCCAGCGACTCGGTCGAGCGCGTCACGCAGGCGATCGAAGAGCTCGGCTATGTGCGCAACGATGCGGCTCGCAAACTCCGCGCAGGCGTCAGCACGACCGTCGGGTTCGTGGTGCTCGACGGACAGAACCCGTTCTACAACGACGTGGTGCGCGGTGCCGAAGACGAGGCATCCAGCCACGGCATCGCGATCCTCTACGGCAACACAGACGACGATCCCTCTCGCGAGAAGGTCTACCTCGACCTGTTCCGCGAACAGCAGGTGCGCGGTCTGCTCATCGCCCCGTACGGCGATGTCATGACGCAGCTGCGCCGATTCCGCGCGAGCGGCATCGCGACCGTTCTCGTCGACCGGTTCAGCGCCGACAGCGGGTTCTCGTCGGTCTCGGTCGACAGCGTCGCCGGTGGCAGGTTGGCCGTCGAGCACCTGATCGACGGCGGGCGGAGACGCATCGCCTTCGTCGGCGGCCCCTTCGACATGCGTCAGGTCACCGATCGGCTCGCGGGAGCACGCGCCGCAGCCGAGAACGCGGCGGTGCATGTCGAACTCGAAGTCGTGCCGACCTCGGCGATGACCGTCGAAGAGGGTGTCGCCGCCGGTGCCAGGCTGCTCACGCGCCCGCGGCGCGAGTGGCCGGATGCGCTCTTCGCCGCCAACGATCTGCTGGCCCTCGGACTGCTGCAGTCGCTCGTGTCGGGTGGCCGTGTGCTCGTACCCGACGAGATCGCACTGATCGGCTTCGACGACAACCCGTTCGCTGCGGCTGCCGCCGTGCCCCTGTCATCCATCCGCCAGCCCAGTCGCATGATCGGCCGCACCGCGCTGCGCATCGTGCTCGAAGAGGCGGCCGACCCCGAGAGCATCCCGCGGCAGACCGTCTTCCCGCCCGAGCTGATCGTCCGCCGCTCCACCGGCGGCTGACGAGGGGCCTTGAGATGATTCCCACTCCCCTCCCTTTCTCCGGTAAGCGCTTTCCGTTATGATGGGCAGACACCGAAAGGCTGGGCACGATGATCCATGACGTTCTGCTCGTCGGCGCTCGCGGATTCGGCGCCTCGCACCTGCGCAATCTCGAGCGCCTGTCCGATCGCGCTCGGCTCGTCGCGATCGCCGACCCCGCGGGCCCACCCGCAGAGGGCTACGGGTCGGATGTCCCGGCGTACCCGAGCCTGGACGCCGCACTCGCAGCCGACGTGCGATCCGATGTCGTGATCATCGCGACCCCCACCGGAACCCACCACTCCCTCGCACTCGCCGCCCTCGAGGCCGGCGCCGACGTCTACCTCGAGAAGCCTCCCGTCGCGACGATGGCGCAGTTCCTCGACCTGCTGGCAGCCGAGCGAGCCTCGGGGCGCAGCGTGCAGATCGGCTTCCAGAGCTTCGGATCGCACGCCCTCGAAGATCTCGCCGCCCTCGGCAGACCGACCTCGGTCGCGACCTGGGCGACCTGGTCTCGGGATGCCGCGTATTGGTCGCGCTCAGCCTGGGCGGGCAAGCGGATGCTGAACGGCACACCCATCGTCGACGGCGTCGTCACGAACCCGCTCGCACACGCCGTGGCCACCGCACTGCGGATCGCGGGCGCCCGGCGTCGCGAAGACGTCGAGCGCATCGAGCTCGAGCTGTTCCGCGCCAATGACATCGAAGCCGACGACACGTCGAGCCTGCGCGTCACGCTGCGAGACGGACTTCGCGTCACTGCAGCCCTGACTCTCGCGAGCCCCGAGCAGACCGCCCCGCTGATCGAAGTGCGCACCCCCGAGGTCGACGTGCTCTTCGGATACACGACAGACGAGCTGACCTACCCGGACGGACGCATCGAGCACACCGGCCGCACCGACCTCGTCGAACAGCTCTTCGACCACCGCGAGCACGCCACCGCGCTGTCGTCGCCGCTGGTCGAGGCAGGAGCGTTCATGACGGTGCTCGAAGCCGTGCGCACCGCCCCTCGGCCCGCTCCCGTGCCCGTCTCCGAAATCACGGTGCTCACCGATCGGGAGTCTCCGCTCGCCACGATCGACGGAATCCAGGAGATCGTCGAGCGGGCCGCGCGCTCGGGAGCACTGTTCAGCGAGGTCGGGGCCGCGTTCGCCGTCTGACTCGGCCTGGCGGGTGACGCCCGCCGGACTCGGGACTCAGTAGCCGCGCGTGGTCGGGCGCCGCATCCCCCCGTACTCGACCGACGGCCATCGCTCGTCGACGGTGAGAACCTCCCAGCCGTCGGCGCTGCGCAGCATGGTGTCTTCGACTTTGGCGCCGGGCGCGGACGGGTTCCAGGCGAACGCCTGATTCTCGACGAGCGGATCTAGGGTGGATGCCGTGGCGCGCGGGTCACGCCCGGCATAGCCGGTCGGCCCACCCTGATGGTGCCGCCGCCACTCCTCGGGGTCGAACCCGAAGCGCTCATAGGCCGCGCATCCTGCGTCGAACGCCTCGTCGAGGCGGGCTCCCGGCACCGAGGCGTCGAGGAACGCGCGCTCCACTCCGAGAATCGGCTCATCGTCGACGCCGGCACCGATCCAGCGCGTGGCGTTGGCGATCAGGCCGTCACGGCGCCCGCACACCACGATCATGGCGCGCTCCCCCAGCAGCGCGGCCGTGGGAAGCGGATGCCGATACGAGACACGGGCGGCGCCCGTCACGAGCACGACCAGTGGATCGATGCCTCGGGACACGAGCCCGGCGGCGAGAACCGACGCGGCGTCCCACTCGCTGCTCTCTGGTCTGACGCCACCCGCCAGGGCATCCGTCACGGCGCGCGCGAGATCGCGGCCGAGCGAGCGATAGCGTGAGGTCTCAGCCGGCAGCATGCGTGCCCGTGCTGCGCGCAGCTCCCCGGCGACCGCAGCTTCTCCCACGGCCGACGCCGAGCCGGCGTCCTCCGCCGCCGCGACCGCCGGCGGAGTCCACCACGGCACCCGCACGATCCGATCGACATCCGGCGGCAGCAACTCCTCGGCGATCAGACGATCTGCCTCGTTGTCCGCGACGAACAGCGTGTCTCCGTCGGCGTCCGCGCGCACCGCCAGCACCGGCGGACCGGCCAGCGACACGTGCGTGCGCACCCCCTCGAGGTACCAGGACACCGCCTCGTGAGAGGTGATCAGGATCGGCGCCCCGGCACCCCGGCGCACTCGGGACACTCTGTCCTGCTTCTCGATACGATCCTTAGACGACCCGACCATGAGAACTCCTAGCAAACGTTTTCTCACATATGACCACATCCGCCGCCATTCGCGGAAGAGGGGACCCTGATGACACGCTCCACCCGAGCAGGCATCACCGACGTCGCGAAGCTCGCCGGCGTCTCGCTCTCCACTGTCTCCCGCGCGATGAACGGCAACCCCACCGTCGACCCGGTGCTCGTCGAACGCGTGCAGGCCGCAGCAGCGGAACTCGGCTACACGGCGAACCCCCTCGCTCGCAGCCTCGTGCTCGGGCAGACGCAGACGGTGTCGGTCATGATCCCCGATCTGGGCAACCCGACATTCCAGGCGATCCTGCACGGCCTCAGCCGCGCAGCCGCGACCGACGGCTATCACGTGCTCATCTCGGACACCGCCGAGCAGGTCGGCGATGAGGTCGCGCTCGCCACGACCACGCGGCGTCGCACCGACGGAGTGATCCTCTGCGCCCCGCGCCTGCCGCAGAGCGAGCTGTCTGCACTGCTGCCGTCGGTCGCTCCGGCCGTCGTGATCAACCGCCCCCCGCAGGTCGACGTGCCGACGGTCGCGGCCGACTACGAGGCCGCCATGGCCGAGCTGATCGCGCATCTGCGCGACCTCGGACACCGCCGGATCGCCTTTCTCTCGGGAGTCGTCGCCAGCGCATCGGGAGAGGCACGCGCGCGGGCTATCGCGGATGCGGAGCGGATCGGCGGTCTCGAGTTCGTCGAGATCCCCGCCGGCGTCGACTTCGACAGCGGCGCCGCAGCGGCGGACGCCGTCGTCGAGAGCGGCGCGACCGCCGTGCTGGCGTTCAACGACCTCGTCGCGATGGGCCTGCTGTCCGCGGTGACGACCCGAGGCCTGCGGGTGCCGGAGGATCTCTCTATCACGGGCTTCGACGACATCCCGTTCGCCGCGTACACCACGCCACCGCTCACGACGGCGACCGTGCCCGCCGCCGAGATGGGGCGACTGGCCTGGGACGCGATGCACGCGCTGCTCACCGGAAGCGAACCCGTCGCGTCTGCGACCTTCACGCCGAAGGTGGTCGTCCGCTCGAGCACGGGTCCCGTCAGGAGCTGATGCCGAGGTGCGCGCTCCCGCCCCGGTAGTCGCGTAGGTCGCTGAGGCCCTGGCGCGCGGGGCGGGAGCACGTGCCGAGCACGGGCCCGGGCACCCCGTGGACGCGCGGCACATGTGCGCAGAACTGACTGTTGTCGGCTCCTGCCTCCCATGCTAATCTCGGGAAACCGGTTACTTGAGGAAACGCTTTCTCATTTTCTCAGCACCCGACCTCGATGACGAGAACAGGAAGGCGCACCGATGGTGAGCGTTGACGCGACGGCGGGGCAGGCACCCGCCACGTACCGCAGACGCCCGTGGTGGCAGAGCATCTGGCGCCAGCGCGCGCTCTACCTCATGGCCGTCCCCGGCATCGCGTACTTCATCATCTTCAAGTACGTGCCGATGGGCGGCCTGGTCATCGCCTTCCAGGACTACTCGCCGTTCCGCGGCATCGCGGGCAGCCCCTGGGTCGGTTTCGAGCACTTCATCCGGTTCTTCAGCGAGAGCACGTTCGTGATGCTGCTGGTCAACACGGTGACCGTCTCGCTGCTCCTGCTCATCTTCGCGTTCCCGGTGCCGATCATCCTCGCGCTGCTGCTGAACGAACTGCGCTCGAAGCTGTTCCAGCGCAGCATCCAGACGGTCATCTACCTGCCGCACTTCATGTCGTGGGTCATCGTCGTCTCGCTCTTCTACGTGCTGCTGACCACCGACGGCGGCAGCATCAACAGGCTGCTGGAGTCGTGGGGCATGCAGGCGGTGCCGTTCCTCACCGATCCCGACTGGCTTCGACCGCTCTACACGATCCAGGAGATCTGGAAGACAGCGGGCTGGGGCACGATCATCTACCTAGCCGCGATGACCGGCGTCGACATGGAGCTCTACGAGGCCGCCGAGCTCGACGGCGCCGGACGCTGGCTGCAGACCTGGCACATCACACTGCCGGCGATCCGCCCGACCATCATCGTGATGTTCATCCTCGCGATCGGCGACTTCCTCGAGCTCGGGTTCGAGCACATGTTCCTGATGCTGAATTCGCTGAACCGCGAAGTCGGCGAGATCTTCGACACCTACGTCTACACCGCCGGAATCCAGAACGGCCAGCTCAGCTACGCGACTGCGGTCGGTCTGTTCAAGGGGCTCGTGGGGCTCATCCTCGTCATCGGCGCCAACAAACTCGCCAAGAAGCTCGGCGAGGAGGGCGTGTACTGATGTTCTCCTACGAAGCGTTCATGCGCCTGAACCTGTTCCTCCGGGCCGTCTACCGGGTGGCCTACCTCAACCTGCTGTGGGTCGCCGCGACCGTTCTCGGACTCGTCGTGTTCGGCATCGGCCCGGCGTCGTACGCGGTCGCCGCGTACCTCGACGGCTGGTTCCGCCGCGGCGAGACTCCACCCGTCACCGCCGCCTTCATCGGGCACCTGCGCGCCCGCTACTGGCCGGCCACGGCGATGGGGGCGATCCTCCTCGCCGCCACCGCGATCGTCGTCACGAACATCTTCACCGGCTCCAGCTGGCTGCTGCAGTTCGTGAACGTGGTGGCGCTCGTCGCGATCGGCATCATCGCCGCATACGTGTTCCCGGTGATGGCGGCCACCGACACCCGCGGCATCCACCGTCAGATCGTCGCCGCGCTGCTCATCGGCCTCGGCTCGCTGCACTGGACGATCGTCGCCACGGCAGCCGTCGCCGGCGTCGTGTGGCTGCTCGCCTCCTTCGCGCTGCCGATCCTCGTGCTCTTCGGCATCGGCATCCCCGCCGCCGCGATCGGCGCCGTCACCCGCACCGTCTTCGGCCGGCTCGCCGCCGAAGAGACCCAGACCTCACCCCCCATGCCGCGCGAGACCTCGCCGGCCCTGCTCCACCTTGCGAGAGGAAGATCACAATGAGGAATCACTCCAGGCTCGGAATCGCCGTCGCTTCCGTCACCGTCGCAGCACTCGCGCTCACCGCGTGCGGCTCGTCGGGCGATGCGACGGGAGACGGCGGCGGCGATGTGAAGCCCCCCGAGAGCGTCACCTGGATGACGATGCTCCACACCCCCACGACGCCGGAATCGGACGGTCCGATCCAGACCGCGCTCGAGGAGTACACCGGCACGGAGCTCAACTTCCAGTGGGTGCCCGATGCGTCGAAGGACGAGAAGATCAACGCGGCGCTCGCGTCCGACACCCTCGCCGACATCACCTCGATCACGAACACCACGAACACCTCGGTGCGCCAGGCGCTCAAGTCCGGTCAGTTCTGGGACGTCGAGCCGTACCTCGAGGACTACCCCAACCTGTCGCAGATCGACGAGCAGACCATCGCATCGGCCCGCGTCGACGGCCACCTGTACGGCGTGCCGTTCCAGAAGCCGAAGGCCCGCTACGGAGTGCTGATCCGCCAGGACTGGCTCGACAACCTCGGTCTCGAGACGCCGCACACCATCGAGGACCTCAGCGAGGTGGCGGTGGCGTTCGCGACGCAGGATCCCGACGGCAACGGCCAGAACGACACCACCGGCTTCATCGATCGGCTCGAGAGCTTCAAGCTCGGCTTCAAGTCGCTCGCCGGCCACTTCGGTGCGGGGAACAACTGGGCGGTCACGGATGACGACGAGGTCGTCCCGTCGTTCCAGACCGACGAGTTCAAGCAGGCGATGGAGTGGTACCGCGGCCTGTACGAGCAGGGTGCGGTGAACGGCGAGTTTGTGACGATGCAGAAGCAGAACCAGCAGGACGCGATCGCACAGGGCAAGGGCGGGATCGTCGTGACGGGTCTGTTCGAGGCGAAGAACTACATGAACCTCGCCCTGAGCGCCGACCCGAACACCCCCATGGCTTGGGCACTCGTCAATGACATGACCTTCGAAGACGTGCCGCGTCGCACCCTCTCGGACACGGGCGGCGGCTTCGGCGGATGGCTGGCGCTGTCGACCACGCAGGTGAAGGACGAGGCCGAGCTGAAGTCGATCCTCGCGTTCATCGACAAGCTGCTCGACGAAGAGGCGTTCGCACTGATGACGAACGGCATCGAGGGCGAGCACTACTCGGTCGACGGCGACGGCGTCGTCTCGATCACCGATCAGGCCAAGTGGGAGCAGGAAGTGCAGCCCTACAACTCGTCGCGACCGTCTGACATCGTCACGACGTTCAAGAGCTCCGCTCCGTACGTCGACGAGGGCAACGAGAAGATCGCCGAGAACGCCGAGTTCGCGATCGTCGACCCGACGCAGCCGCTGACCTCGGCGGCCTTCGACCAGAGCTGGTCGACGATCCAGCAGGCGGCCAACGACGCGTACAACAAGTACATGGTCGGCCAGATCGACATGGACGGCTACGAGGCCGCGATCGACAAGCTCGGCGGACAGGGACTCGACACGATGATCGAGGAGTTCACCGCCTCGTACGCCGAGAGCAAGTGACATGAGCGGAACGCAGGTGCAGAGCAGCGAGAGCACTGTCGAGCGCACGACGCGCGCGCTTCAGGATGCCATCGATCGGGCAGCCGCCGAGGGGGGCGGTCGCGTGAGCGTCTCCCCCGGCGTGCACGAGACCGGTGCTCTGCGCCTGCGTTCCCGCGTGGAACTCCACCTCGAGGCGGGGGCGGTGCTGCGATTCGTCGCCGATCCCGCCCTCTATCCTCCGGTCGAGGCACGCTGGGAGGGCGCCTCGACGACCATCCACTCCCCGTGCATCTACGCCAAGGATGCCGTCGACGTCGCGATCACCGGTCGCGGCGAGGTCGACGGCGGCGGCGCATGGTGGTGGGCGGCGTTCCGCGCCGGAACCCTGGCGCACCCGCGTCCGACCCTGATCGGTCTGCACGGATGCTCGCGGATCGAGATCGCGGGTGTGACGTTGCGCGACTCCCCCGCCTGGACCGTGCATCCGCTGCTCAGCGACGACGTGCGGATCACCGGCATCCGCATCATCAACCCGCCCGACTCCCCCAACACCGACGGCATCGACCCCGAATCCTGCCGCAACGTGCGCATCAGCGACTGTCACATCGACGTGGGCGACGACTGCATCGCGATCAAGGCCGGCAGCGAGGGATCACCCGATCGCGTGCCGTGCGAGAACATCGCGATCACGAACTGCACCATGATCCACGGACACGGCGGGGTCGTGATCGGCAGTGAGATGTCCGGCGGCGTGCGCGGCGTCGTCATCTCGAACTGCGTCTTCCAGGGCACCGACCGCGGCATCCGCATCAAGTCACGACGCGGCCGCGGCGGCACCGTCGCCGACGTGCGCGTGTCCAACATCGTGATGGACCGGGTCATGTGCCCGCTCGTCATCAACCCCTTCTACTTCTGCGGGCCCGAAGGCAAGCTGCCGATCGTGTCGGATCGCTCGCCGCAGCCAGTCGACGGGGGCACGCCGCGGTTCCGCGGCATCCACCTTTCGCACATCACCGCGACGAACGTGCAGTCCTGCGCCGCGTTCATCTCGGGTCTGCCCGAGGCACCGCTCGACGACGTCTCGCTCGACCACGTGAGCATCTCGTTCGCGCCGGATGCCGAGCCGGCCGTTCCTGCGATGGCCGATGGCGTTCCGGCGATGGCCGCGGCGGGGATCCAGGCGCAGTTCATCACGGGCCTGCGCATCTCGGGCCTGCGCCTCGACGGCGTGATCGGCCCTGACCTGGTCGCCGACGACACCGTGGAGGTCGCCCGATGACGGCCACGGCCGTCCGGGAGGCGGACACCGTGTCACCCCCGTTCCGGCGCCGGGCCGAGCTCATCATCGCCGGCATCGGCATGGCCGCGTGCGCCGTGCTGCAGGGCGGCTTCGCCCTGGTGATCACCCGCAGCGACGACGCCACCCTCGAATCGACGATCGTCCCCGCCCTCCGGGCTGCGGGCCTCGACCTGGCTGACGCCGACGCGCATGTCGTGCTCAACACGATGGCCGCGTGGTTCGGGTTCTCGTTCATCGCGGTCGCGCTGTGCACCGCGATCGGCTTCTTCTTCGCCCGGCTGCGCCCGCGCCGCCGGGCGACCGGCTTCTGCTTCCTCGCCGCGGGACTCGCCTGCCTGTTCGGCACGCAGTTCGTGCTGTACCCGGTCGCCTTCTTCTTCCTCGTCTCCGCCGCACTGTTCGCGGTGCGCACCGCAACCCCTCGGAGTTCGTCATGACCAGCACCCTGCCCCGCGTCGACGACGCCACCGTCCCGATCCGCGTGCGAGAGGCCGCGCGCAAGCGCCGCTCGGTCACTCCCGGCCGCCGCGTCTTCATGGTGGTCAACGCCGTGATCCTTACGGCGTTCGCCCTGGCGTGCCTGCTGCCGTTCGTGAACGTGCTGGCGAGTTCGCTGGCGACGCCGGGCGAGCTGGCGACGAGGCCGTTCATCCTCTGGCCCGAGACCTTCAGTCTCGACGCGTATCGCTACATCCTCTCCACCCCGACCATCTTCCGCGCCCTGGGGGTGTCAGCCATCGTCACGATCGGCGGCACGTTCATCAGCCTGATCCTCACGGCGTTCATGGCCTACGCGCTGTCGAAGAAGCACCTGAAGGGTCGCCGGGTGATCAACTTCCTGGTGCTGTTCACGATGCTGTTCTCGGGCGGCATGATCCCGACCTTCATCGTCGTGAAGAACCTCGGCCTGATCGACTCGCTGTGGTCGCTGATCATCCCGGTCGCGATCAACGCGTTCAACTTCGTGATCATGCGCAGCTTCTTCCAGGGCATCCCGGAGAGCCTCGAGGAGGCCGCGCGGATCGACGGCTGCAGCGAGCTCGGCGTCTTCTGGCGCATCGTGCTGCCGCTGTCGCTGGCCTCGATCGCGACCATCGGGCTCTTCTACGCCGTCTACTATTGGAACACGTACCAGAGCGCGATCCTCTACATCAACAGCTCCGAGCTGTGGCCCATGCAGGTGCTGCTGCGCCAGATCGTGATCGTCGCGAGCGGCATGAACGCCGACGGTGCGGCCGTCGAGGTCGTGCCGCCCGCGCAGTCGGTGCGGATGGCCGTCATCTTCGTCGCCACGCTGCCGATGCTGCTCGTCTACCCGTTCGTGCAGCGCTACTTCGTCAAGGGTGCGCTGATCGGCTCGGTCAAGGGCTGACCCCCGCCGCTTCGCGACGCGGCCGCACGAATCACGACGCCAGGTAGCTGCCGCGCCAGGTCCATTCGGGTCCGATCCCCGGTCCGAACCCCTGCGACATGACGGTGAGGATGCCGTCATCGGTCGCGACCAACCGCAGCCGCACCGATGCGATGTCGTCGGCGGACGCGCTCACCCGCACGTCGAGCACGCCGGGCGCTGACCACCCTGCAGTGACGACCGCGTCGCCGAGCGGCAGCGTCGTCACCGTGGGGCGCGCGGTGTCGAACCGCAGAGCAGACCCGGCGACGTCGAGCTCGCCACCGTCGGCGTCGGCGTCGACGGTGATTCGCTGCGGCGCTCCTTCGCCCGAGACCAGTGTGCAATCGCCGCGCAGGGGCCGCGCCGACTCCGGGTCGTGCGGCGGCGTCGGTGGGTACAGCAGCACGTCGCCATCGAAGTCGCCTCCGAGGGCCGCCACCACGAGGTCCACGAGCCGCTGATCCCCACTGGCCAGGGTGGTCGTGTCCGCAGTGACCACCGCGGCGATCCGCCGGGACGGGTCTCCGTACACCAGCTGCCCGCCCAGTCCGAACATCAGCCAGCATCCCTCGCCCGGCAGCCAGACCTGCCGTCCATACCCGTGACGGAGTGCCGCGCCCCAGGTCTGGGTCGCCGGGCTGCTGCGGTGTTCGAGCAGCCTCTCCCGGACGGATGCCGGCAGAACCTCGACCTCGCCGTTCACGGCCTGCGCGACTCGCAGCATGTCCGCCGGCGCGGCGATCAGCCCCGAACCGCCGTGACTGATCCCCTCAGGCCCGGTGAGGAACGTCATGCTGTGCCCCGCGCCGAGCGGATCGAGCAGCCGCGGCCGCAGATAGTCGAGCATCGGCATCCCCGCCAGCCGTTCGACCAGGGCGCTGAGCACGTAACTCGCGCTGGTGTCGTAGGTGAACAGCGTGCCGGGTCGATGGGTCGGCGGCACCCGGAAATACGATTCCAGCCATCCGTCGCCGTCGGCGTCGTAGGTGGTGCGGCTGTGCGGTCCGGTCATCGCGAGCATGTCGTCGATGCGGGTGGCGGCGAGCCACGGGTGCACGGGCCCCATCTCCGGGAAGTGGTCGGCGATCGGGTCGGCGAGACCCAGCCGCCCCTCCTCGGCGAGCAGCAGGATCGCCATCGCCGTGACCGACTTCGACACCGAGTACATCCGGTGCGGCACATCGTGTCCCCACGGATCGACCCCGGCGCGAACGACATCCTCGCCGGCGACGCTGACGGCGAGAGAGTGGATCGCGAGATCGGCGGCGTGCGCCCGGTCGAGCATCTGCTGCAGCTGTGCGGCCATGGCTCACGCACTCAGTCGTCGTGCGACGGCTGCCGGATCGACAGGCGGGCGCTCGAGGATCGACACTCGGAGGTCGAGCTGCAGTTCTTCGCCGGCGGCGAGGGCTCTGCGCCCGCCCACGGCGACGGCAGGGCCGAAGCCGACGTACCCGTCCGCGCGGACGAACCAGGGCATGTCGTGGTTCGAGGTGGTCGCGACGAGCGAGACGCCCGGCCCGTCGACGGCGAGCCACGGCGAGAGCGAGCCGTGCGCGGCATCCGCCCCGTCACCGCCCGCACAGCGCACCCGCCCGGTGAGGAACGACGCCCGCCAGAAGATCCCTCCGTAGAAGGCGCCGTCGCGGCCGTTGGTCTGCGGGCTGCCGACGCTGACCGCACCGTGGGCGGCGGTCAGGACCGTGCTCCAGAGCACATCGATCCCGTCTCCGCCGGCGCGAGCGATGATGGTGCGACGCTCGTCGAGCAACGCAGTCTCGTCGGGGGTGACCCAGACCAGCTCCTGGGTGACCCGCCCCTGGCCGACCTCGCGTGAACGCTCCACCTGCCGGCCGTGATTCGCCAGCATCCGCGAGCCCTCGCCGCGCACGAAGGTGCGCCCGCCCCAGAACGTCGTGCCGTTCACGTCGGGGATCGCCACGCTCACGCCGAGGTGATGCCGGTGGTCGTCGGGACCGACGGCGGTCGCGGCGACACCGCCCGCCGTCGTGGCGGTGAGGTAGGGGCGCGCAGACAGCAGCGGATCGACATCGATGCCGTCGTGATAGCGGACGCCGCCCGACTCGGTCACGAGCAGGTCGACGCTCACGAGATCGCCCTGGTGCTCGCGCGGGTCGCCAGCTCCGGAGAGAACATGATCGGCTCGCGAATCGGATCGTCGGTCATCTCGGCGCGCAGCACCTCCCAGATGCGCGCGCCGATCTCTGACAACCTCGACGTCATCGTGGTGAGAGACGGCGAGGAGAAGCGCGAGAACGGGATGTCGTCGAATCCGGCGACCGAGATCTCCTCAGGCACTGAGACGCCTTCCTCCGAGAGACGGCCGAGGAGCCCGAGCGCCACGACGTCGTTGTATGCGATCACGGCTGTGGCGCCTGTCGCGCGCAGAGCGGGCCAGACGTCGTAGCCGTCTTCGAACGAGTGACCGCACGGCACATCGATGATCTCGACGTCGGATTCTGCGCCTCGCAGCTCGTCGAGTCCGCGCTCGCGTTCCCAGTTCGCCCGCGCGTAGGCGGGACCGGCGAGGAACGCGATGCGGCGGTGACCGAGCTGCATCAGATGACGCGCGAGCAGGAGTATCCCCTCGTGGTAGTCGATGAGCACCGATCCGGCGTTCTTGCCGGTCGTGCGGTTGAACACCGCGACCGGTGCCACCCTCGGCAGCAGCTGCAGCAGGCTCTCCCTCGGCATTCGAGGCGCGAACAGCGCGACGGCATCGGTTCGGTCGCGCAGGTCTCTGGCGAGCTCCGCCTCGGCATCGGCGTCTTCGAAGGCATCCGTGACGATCACGTGATAGCCGTCCTGCGACGCGGCGCGATTGAAGCCGTGCAGCACCTGGTGGAACATGGGGTTCCCCAGGTCGGGCAGCAGCACCCCGACCGTGCGGCTCGAGCCGAGCGACAGCGACCTGGCGGTCTGGCTCGGCGTGTATCCGAGCTCGTCGATGACCGTGCGGACCCGCTGCGCGATCTCCTCGTTCACGGTGCTCACGCCGTTCGCGACGCGCGAGACCGTCGCCTTCGAGACCCCAGCCACACGGGCGATGTCATTGATCGTCGTCTCGCGCGTGGGGGTGCTGCGTGCCCGTCTGATGGCCATGGTCAGCTTTCCTGCGCGTCGATCGTGAAGTCTGCGAAGCGTCCGATCGCCTCAGGTGCTCCGTACGGGGCTGCGGCGAACAGTGACAGCGACGCGCCGACCCAGTGGCCCTCCACTGCGGTGAACTGCGGATCGACCGGGGTCGCGCCGAGCGTGAAACGCACGCGGGCATCGGCATCGACGGTGACGCCCACCCGGATGCGAGCATCGTCGAGCGGGAACGTCGCGATGACGCGCTCCGCCTGGTCGTCGCGGGTGCGGACCGCGACGACGGCCTCGATGCCGGCATCCGCGCGTCGTATGCCCGCCCAGGCGTAGTCTCTGCCGAGCACGGCGATGCCGGCGCGCTCGTCCGCGCCGGAGGTCTGCAACGCGACCTCGACATGAGCGACGCACGGCTGACCGGGGAGGTTCTGCGAGAGCACCCGGGGCAGAGTGCGCACATTGCCGCCGTCCGGGCTTCCCCGCAGGCCCAGCCCTGACCCCTCGCCGACCACCGTCTCAGGATCGACCCTCGCCTCCCACTGCCAGTGATCGCTCGGCCGTCCGTCGACGAAATCATCGGATCGCGCGAGAGTGCGCGGGCCCTGAGCCGTGCCGAACGGGGTCGGATGCCGCAGCACCGGCTGCGCGTCGCCGCCACTCACCGCCTCACCCATCACGGGCCACCCGTCGGCGCCCCACGCCATCGGCTGCAGGTGCAGCACCCGGCCGTAGACATCGCGGTCCTGAAAGTGCAGGAACCAGTGACCACCATGACCGTCGTCGACCCAGGCGCCCTGGTGCGGGCCGTTCACCGGCGTCTGCCCCTGCGCGAGGGTGATGCGGTGCTCGTACGGACCGAACGGCGTCGGCGCACGGAACACGGTCTGCCAGCCGGTGGCGACACCGCCGGCCGGGGCGAAGATCCAGTACTCGCCATCACGTTTGTAGAACTTGGGCCCTTCGAGCGTCGAGAATCCGTCGAGGAGGTCACCGTCGATGACGTCGATGGCAGAGCCGATCGGGTTCCTCAACTCGGCATCGACGGCGATCACGGTGACGATGTTCTTGCGTCCCGCCCGTGAGCGCGCCCAGCCGTGCACGAGAAATGTGCGACCATCGTCGTCCCACAGGGGGCACGGGTCGATGATGCCTAGACCGGGGAGCAGCAGATGCGGCTCGGACCACGGTCCGGCAGGGTCGACCGCGGTGACCACGAAGACCCCCTGGTCGGGGTCGGGGTAGACGACGTGGAAGAATCCGTCGTGGTGCCGGATCGACGGCGCCCACACACCACCGCCGTGTCGGGGCTGCGCGAACCATGCCTCCGGAACCGAGCCGTCGAGCGCATGGCCGATGCGCTCCCATGTGACCAGATCGTCCGATGCGAAGATCGGCAGTCCGGGGGCACGGTGAAAGCTCGACGCCACGAGGTAGAAGCGATCTCCGACGCGGATGGCGTCGGGGTCGGGAACATCGGCATCGATGATCGGGTTGCGATAGGAGCTCACGTCTTCGATGAGTTTCATCCGTCTCAAGGTAGTCGGGAAACCGGTTCCTGTCCACGACGGCAATCATCCGGATCGTGGAGAGAAGCTATCGGAGGGTCGCGGTTCCTGCTATTCTGAGAAAACGTTTCCTGAGATTCGGAGTGTTTGATGTCCCGTCTGCGTTATGCCCTCGCCGGAGCCGGAGTCCGCGCACAGATGTATGTCGATGCGATCACCGGCGTACACCGGGACCGCGCCGAACTGGTAGCGATCGTCGAGCCCAACCCCGTGCGCGCGGCCTTCCATTCCGAACGCGCGGTCGACGCCGGTGCACCCGCTCCCCGCCTCGCGACCCCCGACGAGCTCGAGCAGGTGATCCGCGACGAACGCGTCGACCGCGTCATCATCTGCTCGCGCGACGACCTGCACGCCGAGCTCATCGTGCGTTCACTTGAGGCAGGCGCCGACGTCGTGGTCGAGAAGCCGCTGACGATCGACGCGGCGAGCGCGGCCCGCATCGAAGACGCTGTCGAGCGCACCGGCCGTCAGGTCGTGCTGACGTTCAACTACCGATACTCCCCCCGCAACAGCGCACTGCGCCAGATCATCCAGGACGACACGATCGGGCAGGTCACCTCCGTCGACTTCCAGTGGATGCTCGACACCAACCACGGCGCCGACTACTTCCGCCGCTGGCACCGCGAGAAGAAGAACTCGGGTGGACTGCTCGTACACAAGTCGAGCCATCACTTCGACCTCGTCAACTGGTGGATCCGCTCGCAGCCGACCCGCGTCTATGCGTCGGGCGGCCTGCGCTTCTACGGCGCCGAGAACGCGGCCAGCCGCGGCCTCGGCGAACGACCGGCGCGAGGAACCCACGACGGGGGCGACCTCTTCGAACTCGACCTCCGCACGGATGAGCGCCTGACCGCGCTCTACCTCGAAGCCGAGCAGCACGACGGCTATGTGCGCGACCTCGACGTGTTCAGCGAGGGCATCACCATCGAAGACAACCTCGCGCTCGTCGTCGACTACGCCTCAGGCGCGACCATGTCTTACTCGCTGAACGCCCACTCACCGTGGGAGGGCTACCGCGTCGCGGTCAACGGCACGCTCGGTCGGGTCGAGCTGGAGGTCGTCGAGCGCGGAGCCGTGCTCGCCGGCGAGGGGCTGCACCCTCACATCGACCCGAGCCTCTCGGGTGGCGACGGCACCACCGCGCTGCGCCCCGAAGGCGAGCGCATACTCGTGCAGCGGCACTGGGAAGCGGCCTATGAGGTGCCTATCGACGGCGGCGACGGCGGGCACGGCGGCGGCGATGCCCTACTGCTCTCGGATGTCTTCGAAGGCCCGGGCGACGACCCGCTCGCCCGCCCGGCGGACTGGACAGACGGCATCCGCTCGATCGCCGTCGGCATCGCCGGCAACCGCTCGCTCGAGACGGGGCTGCCCGTGAAGGTCGACGAGCTGGGGATCGCCCTGCTGGCACGGCGATGAGGATCGTCGTCACCGGCGGATCCGGTCGGCTCGGGCGCACGCTCGTGACGGGCCTCGCCGATGCCGGGCACGAGATCGTCTCGATCGATCGCGAGCCGACGGACGACCTCGATCACCTCGGGATCACGCAGTTCTCCCTCGACCTGACCGATGCGGATGCCACGGCCTCGACACTCGCCGGCACGAAGGCCGACGCACTCATACACCTGGCAGCGATCGCGGTGCCGTTCAGCGCCCCGGAAGACGTGATCCTCCGCACCAACGGCGCTCTCGCGCAGTCGGTGCTCGGCGGAGCGGTGCGCGCCGGCATCCATCGGGTGGTCGCTGCGTCCAGCCCGACCGTGATCGGCTACGGCGCTCCCCGCGGATGGACGCCGGAGCGACTACCCCTCGATGAGACATCAGCCGCGGAGCCGTGGAACGCCTACGCCCTGTCGAAGCTGCTGATCGAGCAGACCGTCGACATGCTGCGACGTCAGACCGGCGACGACGTGCGCTTCGCCTCCTTCCGCCCCTGCTACGTGATCGCCCCCGAAGAATGGGCCGGCGCTCCCACTCAGCAGGGGCACACCGTGCTCGAGCGACTCGACGACCCGGCGCTGTCTGCGCCCGCCCTGTTCAACTACGTCGACGCCCGAGACGTGGCCGGCTTCGCCGACACCCTGCTCGCCGCCCTCGACGACATCCCGAACGGCGAGGTCTTCTTCGTCGGCGCCGACGATGCGCTCGCCCGCCGCCCCCTCAGCGAGCTGCTTCCGCAGTTCCACCCCGGCACCGAGAACGCGGCCAGCGCCCTGACCGGCAGCGCCCCCGCCTTCTCGTCCGCCAAGGCCGCCCGTCTGCTCGGCTGGCACCCGACCCGCAGCTGGCGGGCCGAGCTCGCCTCCGCCACCGCATCCGCCACCGCATCCGGCGCCCCATCCGTCTCCTGAAAGGCTCGACATGGACTTCGATGGAATCCTCTTCTTCCCGGTGACCCCGTTCACCGCTGACGGCACGATCGACCACGAGCTGCTCGCCGCCCATGTCGCGACCGGTGTCGAGGCGGGAGCCGGCGGAGTGTTCCCCGCGTGCGGCACGGGCGAGTTCCACGCCCTGTCGGAGAGCGAGGCCGCCGCCGTCACCCGCACGGCTGTCAGCGCTGTGGCCGGACGTGTACCGGTCATCGCCGGTGCCGGTGGTCCGCTCGGCCACGCGATCGAGGTGGCGAAGGCCGCAGCGGATGCCGGCGCCGACGGACTCCTCGTGCTGCCGCCCTATCTCGTCGGCGGCACACAGGCGGGGCTCGCCGCCTACGTCGAGCAGATCATCGACGCCGCAGACCTGCCGGTGATCATCTACCACCGCGGAAGCGCGCAGTACTCGGTCGAGACGGTGCGCCGACTCGTCGCGAACCCCAAGGTCGTCGGCTTCAAGGACGGCACCGGCGACATCGGTGCGACGCAGTTGATCGTCCGCGCCGTCGCCGAGGAGGGCCGCTCGGACTTCGCCTTCTTCAACGGGCTGCTCACGGCCGAGCTCACGCAGGGCGCGTATCGCGGTATCGGCGTTCCCCTCTATTCATCGGCCGCCTTCGCCATGGCGCCCGACATCGCGAACGCCTACTACCGCGCGTACGCCGAGGGAGACGAGGCACGGCGCCTCGCCCTGCTCGACGGCTTCTACCGACCTCTCGTCGAGCTCCGCGATGAGACCCTCGGATTCGGCGTCTCTCTGATCAAGGCGGGGCTACGGCTGTCGGGACTCGCGGTCGGGTCGGTACGCGCACCGCTCGTCGACCCGACGCCCGCCCAGGAGGCACGCCTCGCCGAGATCCTCGCCGCAGGACGCGCGCTGCTGTGACCACGATCCGGAGTCTGACGACGCGTCTGCAGCGGGTGCCGCTGACGCGCCCGTGGGCTGCCGACGTCACCTCGGTCGGCGTCATCGCGACGCATGTCGTGCGCTCCGACGGCGTCGAGGGCTGGGGCTTCTCGTGGAGCCCGCAGATCGGGGCGCCCGCGGTGAGGGCTCTGCTCGAACACGACATCGCACCCGCCGCCGTCGGACGATCGGCCGTCCCCGGCGAGGCCTGGCAGGGTCTGTGGGAGCACCTGCACGAAGCCGGAGGCGGAGGCATCACGACCATCGCGCTGGCAGGGCTCGATCTCGCGCTGTGGGATGCCGAGGCCCGGTCGGCCGGCGACACGGTGTCAGGACTGATCGGCCGCCGCCGCGAGCGCGTGCGCGCCTACGGCTCGGGAGTGAACCTGCACTATCCGCTCGAGGAGCTGCTCGCGCAGGTGCAGCGGTGGATCGATTCGGGGTTCACCGCCGTGAAGATCAAGGTCGGCAAGCCCGATCTCGCCGAAGACCTCGATCGCGTCGCCGCCGTCCGCGAGCTGTTGGGGTCCGATCGGTCTCTGATGATCGACGCGAACCAGCGGTGGGACCTTGCGCGCGCGACCACGTCGGTCGAGGCTCTGTCCAGGTTCGACCTCGCCTGGATCGAGGAACCGCTGCGGGCCGACGACCTCGACGGCCACACGGAGCTCGCACGGCGCATCGATGTGCCGATCGCGCTCGGCGAGAACCTTCATACCGTGCACCGCTTCGGCGACTTCCTGCGCGCGGGGGCGGCACAGATCGTGCAACCCAACATCGTGCGTGTCGGCGGCATCACCCCGTTCCTCCGCATCGCCGAGCTGGCGGCATCGCACGGCGCCGCCCTGCATCCGCATCTGCTACCCGAGCTTTCGGGACAGCTCGCTCTGACGCTGCCCGAGACAGCGGCCGAGGTGCTCGTCGAAGACGTCGAGGACGCCGGGTTCGGCGCGCTCGGCGCCCTGGTCGACCCCTCGCCCGTGACGATCGCCCACGGCTGGCTCACCGAGAACGCACACGACGGCCTCGGCATCCGCTTCTCCCCTCTGCTCGACACACCGACGCTCACCGACGCCACCGCACGTACCGACGCCCCTCTGCTCGATATCCCCGCGTTCACCGCACGAAAGGACCCCTCGTGACCACGTCTCCCGAAGACCTCGACGCGATCGTCCGCGCCGCAGCCGCCGCCGCCCCGATCTGGCGTCGCTCGCCCGCCTCGGACCGCTCGAGCTGGCTGCGCGCTGCGGCCGATGTGCTCGACGCGAACGTCGCCGAACTCGTCGCGATCGCCGATGAGGAGACCCGCCTGGGCGCGACCCGCCTGACCGGCGAGGTCGCCCGCACGAGCGGCCAGCTGCGGCTGTTCGCGACGGTCGTCGAGGAGGGGTCGTACCTCGAACTCACGGTCGATGATGCGGATGCCGGCGCCACCCCGCCGCGACCGGAGCTGCGCCGCCTGCTCACCGCTCTCGGCCCGGTCGCCGTCTTCTCGGCGTCCAACTTCCCCTTCGCGTTCTCGGTCGCCGGTGGCGACACGGCCTCGGCCCTCGCCGCCGGAAATCCGGTCGTCGTGAAGGCGCACTCGGGCCATCCTCGACTGTCGGCGCGCACCGCCGAGCTCGTCTCCGCAGCACTGGAGGCCGCAGGGGCCCCCGCCGGTTCCCTCGCGCTCGTGGAGGGTCGCGAAGCGGGCAACGCGCTCGTGCAGCATCCGCTCGTCCGGGCCGCCGGCTTCACGGGTTCGGTGTCGGGCGGACGCGCACTGTTCGACCTCGCCTCGGGGCGCCCCGACCCGATTCCGTTCTACGGCGAGCTCGGCAGCATCAATCCGGTCGTCATCACCGAAGCCGCGGTCGCCGCACGCGGTGACTCCCTGGCTCAGGGGCTCGTCGGATCGTTCACGCTCGGCGTCGGCCAGTTCTGCACCAAGCCGGGTGTCGTCTTCGTTCCCGCAGGCTCGGGATTCGAGGATGCCGTCGCTGCCGCCGTGCCCGCGACCTCGGGCGGCCCACTGCTCACCGATCGGATCACAGCGGCGTTCCCCGCCGGCCTCGCTCACCTCGAGGGAGACCCCTCGGTGTCGATCCTCGCCGAGGGCGCCGAGGTCGACGGTGTGCGCCCGGTCGCCCTGCTCACCGATGCGCGTGCAGTGGCCGCGCGGCCCGAGACGCTGCTCGAGGAATGCTTCGGCCCGGTCACCCTCATCGTCCGCTACGACTCCGAGTCCGACCTGCACGCGGCGCTCGCCACCGTGCCGGGGAGCCTCACCGCGACCCTGCACGCCGAACCGGGCGAAGACTCCGCCACGACGCTCGACCTGCTGCAGGAGCGTGCAGGACGCGTGCTGTTCTCCGGCTGGCCGACCGGCGTAGCGGTGACCTGGTCGCAGCAGCACGGTGGCCCGTGGCCGGCGACGACGTCGCTGCACACCTCGGTCGGCGCGTCCGCGATCCGCCGGTTCCTGCGCCCACTCGCGTTCCAGGACGCACCGCAAGCACTCCTGCCCGAGGCACTCCGCGACGAGGCGCTCACGCGGCTTCCGCACCGCCGCAACGGCGCGCTCGTGCTGCCGGCCTGATCGCGGCACCGGAATCGCGCACGATCCGAAACGCCCTCCCCGTCGCAGGACGGAGAGGGCGTTTCGGCATCCGGGGAGGGCGGTCAGCTCTGCGTCAGCACTCCCGCGTTCGCGCCGGCGAGCAGCTGCTCGATCTGCTCGTAGGTCACATCCACGCCGGGGAAGCCGATCAGGCGTCCGATCGGGAACGACGCCATCATCTTCTCCATCGCCTCGTCGTTCGGCATCATCGACGCGGCCGACGAGTCGGCTCCGGTGAGCCCGTCCATCAATCCGCCGAGTGCGGCCATCGCGATCGGGCCCGCGACGGGGTGCGCGACCACGTCGCCGATCGACGAGTTCATCGTCAGGGGCAGCGAGACGACGTCGCCTTCGACCGAGACAGTCGACGACGAGCGGATGTCACGGCTCGACGCCGCGACCTCGACCGTGCACTCACCGCTCTCGACGATGAATCGATCGACACGGATGTCCCAGTACGCCAGGTCCTCCCGGCGGACGACGAGTTCGACCGTGCGGGTCTCTCCCGCGGCCAGCGCCACCGACGAGAAGGCCTTCAGCTCACGCGGCGCGCGCTGCACCGACGATGCGACGGGAGCGACATACACCTGCACGACCTCGCGGCCGTCGCGCGCTCCCGTGTTGGTGACGTCGACCCGCACCACGATGTCGCCGTCTGCGTCGGCCGACACCGAGGCCTCTCCGTAGGAGAACGTCGTGTACGACAAGCCGTGGCCGAACGGGAACGAGACGTCGAGGCCCTTCGCGTCGTACCAGCGGTAGCCGACCAGCACACCCTCGCCGTAGCGGACATGACCGAACTCCCCAGGGAAGTTGCCGAACGAGGGGTTGTCCTCGAGTCGCACCGGGACGGTCTCGGTGAGCTTGCCCGACGGGTTCACCGCACCGTACAGCACGTCGGCGACGGCGCCTCCGCCTGCCTGGCCGAGCAGCCAGGTCTCGACGATCGCCGGCACGCGGTCTGCGAACGGCAGCGCCACGACGCCGCCGTTCGAGAGCACGACCACGGTTGCGGGGTTCGCCTCGATCACGGCATCGAGCACCGCGAGCTGGTCGGCGGGGAGGTCGATGTGCTCGCGATCGAAGCCCTCCGACTCCTCCGCGGCGGGAAGCCCGAGGAAGACGACGGCCACGTCGGCTGCGGATGCTGTGGCCACCGCCTCGGCGCGCAGGTCGTCATCGGAGCGACCGGATGCCGCGACAGCCCCACCCACGACGGCGAAGCCCGGCGCGTACGACACGTCGTCGCCTCCGAGCGCGCGCAGCTCGTCGAGCGCCTTGTCGACTCGGGTCGGGTTGATCAGCGACGATCCCGCGCCCTGGAAGCGCGGTTCGGTGGCGAAGGCGCCGATGACCGCGACCTTCTGGCCGGCAGCGAGCGGAAGCACGTCGCCGTCGTTCTTCAGCAGCACGATCGAGCGACCGGCGGCCTCCCTCGCGAGCGCATGGTGGGCGTCGATGTCCAACGGCCCTGACACGGCCGGACGCTCGCCGGCCTTGCGGACCAGGTCGATGGCTCGGGCTGCCGCGGTGTCGAGCACACTCTCGGCGAGATCACCCGCGCGCACGGCAGCGACGAGCTGAGCATCCGTGCGTCCGCCCGACGACGGCATCTCGAGGTCGAGTCCGGCGGCGACGCCGGCGACCCGGTCGTTCACCGCGCCCCAGTCCGACACGACGAGGCCGTCGAAGCCCCAGTCGTCGCGCAGCACCTGGGTGAGCAGCCACGGGTCCTCCGAGGTGTACACACCGTTGAGACGGTTGTACGAGCACATGACCGTCCACGGCTGGGCGTCCTTGACGACGCGCTCGAACCCGCGCAGGTAGATCTCGTGCAGCGGGCGCGGATCGACGTCGGAGCTCGCGCGCATCCGGTCGAATTCCTGGTTGTTGGCCGCGAAGTGCTTGAGCGACGTGCCGACACCCTGCGACTGCACGCCGCGCACGGATGCCGCGCCGAGGACGCCCGACACGATCGGGTCTTCGGAGAAGTACTCGAAGTTGCGTCCGCACAGCGGCGAGCGCTTGATGTTGATGCCGGGGCCGAGCACGATCGCGACGTCCTCGATCGCGGCTTCCACGCCGATCGCGGCGCCCACGCGCTCGATGAGCTCGGGGTCGAACGACGACCCGATGCCGACGGCGGGAGGGAAGCACGTGGCGGGCACACTGCTGGCGAGGCCGAGGTGATCCGTGCCTCCGGACTGCTTGCGGAGGCCGTGCGGGCCGTCGGTCATCATGATCGACGGAAGGCCGATGCGGTCGATGGCCTTGGTCGTCCAGAAGTCCGCTCCGCTCGTGAGCGAAGCCTTCTCTTCGAGGGTGAGGTCGGATGCCGAGGGCTCGGTCATGGTCTTCCTTTCGCAGGCGACAGCAGTGTCTTGCGAAAACTATATGCGAGTAGGTATTGGATTTCAAACGTTGTTCAGGATTACTCTCGAGAGATGACACGACGAGGTTCTTACGCGAAGGGCGTCGCACGACGCGGAGAGATCCTCGAGAGCGCGCTCGATGTGATCGGGCGCAAGGGGTACCAGAACGCCTCGCTCAAGCAGATCGCCGAGGTCGTCGGGGTCACCCCGGCGGCCCTCCTGCACTACTTCGGGAGCAAAGAGGAACTGTTCACCGAGGTGCTCCGCACCCGCGATGAGCACGATCTGATGAGTCCGCAGCCGTCGGATCCAGCCGACGCGAAGGCCGCCTTCGTCGACGTGATCCGCCGCAACGCGGAGGTCCCCGGGGTCGTCGAGCTGTTCTCCCGCCTCTCGGTCGATGCCGTCGACCCTGAGCATCCCGCCCACCGATACTTCCTCGATCGCAGCGAAAGACTGCGGGAGAGCATCGCGGTCGCCTTCGAGAGCGGCGATGAGCGTCGCGCGGCCCTCGACCCCGACACCATGGCCAGGGTGATCCAGGCCGTCTCCGACGGACTGCAGCTGCAATGGATGATCGATCGATCCGTCGATATGCCGGGAATCATCGAGGCGCTGATGGACGTGCTCTACCCGCCGACCCCCGAGGCGACGTCGCCGCCGGCGGAGCCGACACCCGAGGCCTGAACGCGAGAGCCGCCTCTCCCGGTACGAGGAGGGGCGGCTCTCAGCGAGTGATCTCGCGGATCAGCGGACGTTTCCGTTCGAGCAGGTCTGCTGGGCGGCCGAGTTGCCCTTGATCGAGTCGGGCAGAGCCACCACGTTGTCGGGGGTCGCCGCAGGATCCGGCGTCGCGACCGCGTCCGTGGGAGCCGCCGGGACCGGATCGGTCACGACGACGCCGTCGTTCGCGGTGTTCTCGTGCGTGACCTGCAGCTGCGCGTTGGCGTTGATCGCGTCCCACATGGCCTGGGCGGCGGTCTTGTTCGCGACGACCTTGTTCGGGTTGGCCGCGTCGGTTCCCGTCGGGTACTGCAGGAAGACGATGTCCTCGAACGGCACGGACTTCACAGCCAGAGCGATCTGCACGATCTTCATCGGATCGGCGAGCGAAGTGCTGGCCTCGACGTTGCTGAGTCCGGTGTTCGCGAGCTTCAGCATCATCGGGACGTTGCCGAGCGTCTCGCTGCTGATCAGCTTGCGCACGAGGCTCGACATGTACTGCTGCTGGTTGCCGATACGACCGAGATCGCTGCCGTCTCCGACACCGTGGCGGGTACGCAGGAACTGCAGGGCCTCGAGGCCCTGCACGGTGTGCGTGCCGGCGGTCATATCGAGACCCGTGTAGCGGTCCTTGATCGGGGTCGCGAGGCACACGTCGACGCCGCCGATCGCATTGGTGATCTCGATCACACCGCCGAACGTCACCGAAGCCGCGAACTGGATCTCCTGGCCGGTGAGCTCGGTGACGGTCTTCGCGACGCAGTTAAGTCCGCCGTCGGTGTACGCGACGTTCAGAGGCTGCTTGCTCATCGCGGAGTGGACGTCGCCCTCGGCATCCTCGCACTCGGGGATCGACAGCAACAGGTCGCGGGGGAAGCTGACGACGGTGATGCGGCGCGGCTCCTGAGAGACGTGCACGAGCAGGTTCACGTCGTTGAGGGTGCCCTCGGCGTCCGAGCCGCTGCACCGGTCGCCGAAGTAGGCCGCATATGCCTCTTCGCAGGTGTCGACGCCGGTGAGCAGGAGGTTGAAGCCCTCCTTGTACTCGCCGATGTCCGGCGGCAACTCGGTCTTCGTCTCGAGTTCGACCGCGTTCGCGGTGACGGTGCTGGAGAGGTCGTAGACCACGTACGCGGCGACGCTCGCGCCGCTGACGAGGACGACGGCGAGACCGATCGCGATGAACTTCAGAAGCTGGTTCAGTGGTCCGGGAGTGCGCAGCTGACCGTGTCGCGCGATGGTACGACGGCGTCGGGTGTTCGGACTCACTCGGGGCCTTTCGGTTCAGCGTGCGGTGCGGGGATACACCGTTCCCTGTAAAGCGGAGGGTGTGGGATTCGAACCCACGAGACATCTCTGCCCACTGGTTTTCAAGACCAGCTCCATCGGCCGCTCGGACAACCCTCCCGACAGACGAATCTGCCGACAAGCCGTGAGTCTAGCCGAGTTCTATTCTCCCGCGCTGACCTGGGCAGGTGCTGGAAGCGTGTTCAGCGCCGCCGCCAGACCGCCGTCCTCGACATTCGCGGTCACTTCGCCGGCGGCATCCTTGACCTCGTCGGGGGCCTGTCCCATCGCCACCGCACGCCCGTCGAGCCCGAGCGCCCAGCCGAACATCCCGATGTCGTTGCGGCCGTCTCCGGCGACGAGCACCTGGCCGCGCTCGAATCCGAGCTCGGTGCGCACGCGCTCCAGCGCCGTGCCCTTGTCGACGCCCTGCGGGGCGATGTCGAGCCAGGCCGTCCAGCCGATCGCGTACGAGACCTCGTTGAGCCCAGCATCCGAGACGAGCCGATGGAAGTCCTCCTCGTCGTGCCCCGGAGAGACGACCACGACGCGCGAGACAGGTTCGGCGACGAGCTCCTCGAACCCGACCTGACGCCCGCCGTCGAGCGTCCAGTCATCGAGGTGCTCGGTGTACAGGCGCAGGCCCGACCCGAGCTCGACCATGTATCGTGCCTCCGGCAGCCGCTCTCGCAGCAGCGCGAGAACCGGCGCGGGGTCGAAGACCTCGATGTGCCACCGCTCCCACTCGTCGCCGACGCGCCGCATCGTCACGGCCCCGTTCGAGCAGACGACGAACTCGGCCGTCAGACCGAGCAGTTCGACGTAGCGACGTGTGGCCATCCAGCTGCGCCCCGTGGCGATGGTCACCTCGTGACCGGCACCCCTCAGTCGCGCGACGGCCTCGGGGACGCCGGGGCTCATCGACTCGTCCTGCAGGATTATCGTGCCATCGACGTCGAGGCCGACGAGCCAGGGCGCTGTCATGCCTCAGGCTCCAGCACGTCGAGGCCGCCCAGGTAGGGGCGCAGTACCTCGGGCACGCGTACAGAGCCGTCCGCCTGCTGATGCGTCTCGAGCAGCGCGACGATCCAGCGAGTGGTGGCGAGGGTGCCGTTGAGCGTGGCGACGGGCTGGGTCTTGGCCGTCTGACCGTCCTGAGCCTCCGGACGGTGACGGATGTCGAGTCGACGAGCCTGGTACGTGGTGCAGTTGGAGGTCGACGTCAGCTCGCGGAAGGCACCCTGCGTCGGAACCCACGCCTCGATGTCGTACTTGCGCGCGGCGCTCGATCCGAGGTCGCCGGCAGCCACGTCGATCACCCGGTACGCGAGGCCGAGCGAGGTCAGCATCTCCTCCTGCAGCGCCACGAGGCGCAGGTGCTCCGCCTCGGCGTCCTCGGGATTCGTGTATACGAACATCTCGAGCTTGTTGAACTGGTGCACGCGGATGATGCCGCGGGTGTCCTTGCCATGCGAGCCCGCCTCGCGCCGGTAGCAGGTCGACCAGCCGGCATAGCGCAGCGCGCCCTTGCCGAGGTCGAGGATCTCGTCCTTGTGGTACCCGGCGAGGGCGACCTCGCTGGTCCCGACGAGGTACAGGTCGTCGTCCTTGTCGAGGTGGTAGACCTCGTCGGCGTGCTCGCCCAGGAACCCGGTGCCCTGCATGATCTCGGGGCGCACCAGCGTGGGGGTGATCAGCGGCACGAAGCCGTTCTGCAGCGCCTTGTCGAGCGCGAGGTTCATGAGCGCGATCTCGAGACGAGCGCCGATGCCGCGGAGGAAGTAGAAGCGCGCACCCGAGACCTTGGCGCCGCGCTCCATGTCGATCGCGCCGAGGATCTCGCCGAGCTCCAGGTGGTCACGGGGCTCGAAGTCGAACGCGGGGACCTCCCCCACGCGGCGGAGCTCGACGAAGTCGGCCTCCCCTCCGGCAGGCACGCCGTCGACGACGACGTTCTCGATGCGGGCGAGAGCGGCGGATGCCGCATCCGACGCCTCGTTCGCGGTCTGCTGCGCCTGCTTGACGCGCTCTGAGAGATCCTTGACCTGCGCGACGAGCGCGGCCTTCTCCTCCTTGGGCGCCTTCGCGACCTGCTTGCCGAACGCGTTCTGCTCGGCGCGCAGCTCTTCGAAAGCGGCGAGGGCTGCGCGACGCGATCGATCGGCCTCGAGTGCGATGTCGACGGTGCCCTGGTCGTTGCCACGGGCGGCCTGAGAGCGGCGGACGATCTCCGGGTTGTCGCGGAGGAGTGCGAGGTCGATCATCCACCAAGTCTATGGTGCGGGCCGGGCGAGTCCTCCGCGAACGAGTGGGGCGGATGCCGGGGCTAGAGTAGCGCCATGATGATGAGCGCCCCTGCCCGGCGACAGGCGGCGCTCGTGTACAACCCGATCAAGGTCGACGGGAAGCATCTGCGCGCGAGGGTCCGCGCACTCTCCCGCGAGGCCGGCTGGGAGCATCCGGCGTTCTATCCGACCACGATCGAGGACCCTGGGCAGAAGGCGACGGCTCAGGCGCTCGCGCGTGAGGTCGATGTCGTCCTGGTCGCCGGGGGCGATGGCACGGTGCGCGCGGTCTCGGAGGCCATCGCGAACAGCCGGGTGCCTCTCGCGATCCTCCCGAGCGGCACGGGAAATCTTCTGGCGCGCAACGTCGGTCTTCCGCTCGGCAACCCCGACGAGATGATCCGCGCAGCTCTGGGCGACTTCCGCCACGCGATCGACATCGGGTGGGCGCGGCTCACCCGTGAGAACGGCGAGCACGAGGAGCACGCCTACGTCGTCCTCGCCGGAGTCGGGCTGGATGCCGACATGATCGCGAACACGCGATCAGACCTCAAGAAATCGGTCGGGTGGATCGCCTACGTCGATGGCGCCGCGAGGTCTCTGGTGACGGCCGAGCCGTTCCGCGCGGTGTTCCAGATCGACGACGGGCGGCTGCATTCGACCAAGGTGCACAGCATCCTCTTCGCCAACTGCGGCCTGCTTCCGGCGGGCATCGCGCTGATCCCCGACGCATCCATCACCGACGGCATCCTCGATGTCGCGGTGATCCAGCCGACGGGGATGCTGGGGTGGCTCGGCGTCTGGCGCAAGATCTGGTGGGACAACTCGGTGCTCCGCCGCTCGCGCGCCGGTCGCCGCGTGCTGGAACGCCGCGGCCGGGATGCGTCGGTGCACTACTTCCGCGGAAGCGTCGCCGAGGCGGCCGCGAGCTCACCCACCCCGATCGAACTCGACGGCGACGAGTTCGGCACCGCAGTGCGCATCACCTGCCGGGTGGATCCGGGCGCGCTGCTGCTCGCCCTCCCCGCGGACCATCCGGTCGCCGGGCTCTGATCCGCGGAGCGGGTCAGCGCGTCGTTTCAGCCACGGACCTCGACCGTGCCGTCGAGCCCGCCGCCGACCAGCGTGAGGGTGAAGGCGTCGTCGTCCACGGCATCGTCGCCGAAGGCGATGATCGTCGCCCGAGGTGCCATGTCCATGGTGCACACCTGGGTGTCATCGGTCACGAAGGTGGCGGTTCCCGTCGCACCCGCGCCCTCCACACCCTCGACCACGGGGGCACAGCTCGAGGAGCCCCAGGTGAGCAGCACGAGCGAGCCGTCGCCGATCCATCCTGCACTCGGCGTGTACTCGGTCGATGACCCCGGCGTGCCGGAGAAGGACGGGTCACCGTCGAGGTCGACGTCATCGGACGCATCGCCGTACGTCACCTGCAGCGTGATCTCCTTCGTCGGGTCCACTCCGTCGGGAAGCGCCCCGACGCTCGCGCGCTGCACCATGTCCGCCGTGCACGCGGCGTCTGCGTCGGCGTCGACGAGTTCGACCGACACGGTCTGACCCTCGGCCGACACCTGGTCGACCTGCGGAACGCAGGTGGATGAGCCCCAGGTCACGACCGCGAACATCCGCCCGTCGTCGAGAAGCGCGCCCTCGACGTCGTCGAAGTCATCGTCGCTCCCCGCCGACGGCGAGGTCGACGGCGCGTTCGTGGGTGCGTCCGCACCGGGGGTCGACGTGCATCCGGCGATCAGCGCGACTGCGGCGAGGGCGGACAGGGCGGCGATGAGGCGTGTGGGGGTGGCCATGCACAACAGGGTAGCGGCCGACATGATCGGCGGGCACCCCATCCGGGCGGATCGGCGGGCTACTGCAACGCAGAGGTGAGTCGCGCGAGATTGTCGAGGACGGTCGAGCGCAGCGGCTGCTGCATCCACTCCTCCAGAGTGAGCTCCCGGCTGAGCGAGCGGTAGTGGTCTTCGACCTCACGCATCTCGGTCACGAACTCCTCGCCGCGCACGAGCATCGACACCTCGAGGTTGAGACCGAACGATCGCATGTCCATGTTGCTCGATCCGATCACGGCGACCTGATCGTCGATCGTGAGGCTCTTCGTGTGCAGGATGTAGGGCTTGCGGTACATCCAGATGCGGACGCCGGCCTTCAGCAGCACTTCGTAGTAGCTGCGCTGGGCGTGGTAGACCATCGCCTGGTCGCCCTCTTCCGAGACGAACAGCTCGACCACGACGCCACGGTCGACCGCGGCGGTCACCGCCAGCAGCAGCGCCTCGTCGGGGACGAAATAGGGGCTGACGATCATGATCTTCTCTTTGGCCGCGTACAGCAGCCCGAGGAAGAGTCGCAGGTTGTTCTCGACCTCGAATCCCGGTCCCGACGGCACGACCTGGCAGTCGAGGTCTCCCGAACCCGCTTCGGCGTGCGAGATGTCGATCTCCTGCAGCACCTCGTCGGTCTCGCTGTACCAGTCGCTCAGGAAGATCGCGTTGACGCTCAGGACGACGGGGCCGTCGATGCGCACCATGAGGTCGACCCAGTGCAGACCGCGCTTTATGTTCTTCGGGAGGTTGTACGTCGAGTCCGTGACGTTCTGCGACCCGAGGAACGCGACCTTGCCGTCGACGACGAGGAGCTTGCGGTGGTTGCGCAGGTCGGGTCGCTGCATGCGCCCCTTGAGCGGCTGCACAGGGAGCATCAGATGCCAGTTCGCGCCCATACGGTTCAGTCGACTGATCGTCTGGCGGTACTTCGGCTTCCACCGGTTCGCCCAGTGATCCAGAAGCACACGGACGTGCACCCCGCGCGCGGCCACCTCTTCCATCGCGCGGAAGAAGTTGTCGGTCGATGCGTCGGACTGCAGGATGTAGAACTCGACGTGGACGTAGTCCTCGGCCTTGCGGATCTCGTCGGCCATCGCATCGAGCGAATCCTGATATCCCGAGATCAGGTGCGCTCCGTTGTCGCCGGAGATGGGCAGGGCGCCGAGCCGATGGTTCATCTCGACGAGCGGGGGGAACCAGCTCGGAGCGTTCGGTCGAAGGGTGCCGAAGTGCAGGTGCTCGCTCGTCTCGGCGATGTACTCGTTGATCTGGTCCTGCTTGCGCCGACGCGCACGCGGAAGGCGCGGGTTTCCGATGAGCAGGAAGAGGAACACGCCCACGAACGGGATGAAGAACACCGCGAGCAGCCAGGCCATCGCCGCGGTGGGGCGCCGGTTGCGCGGGATGATGATGATCGCCGTGATGCGGATCGCCAGATCGAGGGCGAGCAGGAACGCCGTGATCCACCAGGCCCAGGTCTCGGGCGTCATCCCTCGTCCTCTCGGCCGGTCGGCACTTCGACGGTGCGCCTCAGTGGGCACCTGGGAGGTGCACTGGCTACACAGTAGCCGATGGTTCGGACGTCGCTCAGGAGCGCGGGGGCAGACCGCGCGCGGCGCGCTCCTCGGCCTCGATGCGCGCATGCACCTTGCGCTCGGTGCGATCGAAGCGCAGGATCCCCCGGAGCACGAAGAAGAACACGACGCTCACTCCGATGGTCGGGATGATCGACCATGCGGCTGCGAGCCAGAAGTTCTCCATGGCTCCATGGTACGCGACCGACTGCTCCTCCACATTCGAAAGCCCACGGGACAGGGGCGGCCTCGGCTGTGGATTCGCCCCGCTGCGGTGGCGGCGCGACGACACTCGCAGCATGACAACAGTGCTCCGAGCCTCCGGCTCCGCTGAGTTCCTCAGCATCGTCCCGTCCCTCGCAGGCTTCACCCCCACGGAGAGCCTCGTCCTGCTGCCCTTCCACGGCTCCCGCACCTGCGGAGCGATGCGACTCGATCTCCCGAGAGACGACGTCGATCTGCGGGACTACGCGGATGCGGCGATCGGACTGGCGTCCCGGGTCGACAGGACGGATGCCGTCGCCGTGGTCGTGTACACCGATGACGAGGTGCACTCGACACGCGATGGACTCGTCCTGCCGTTCGCCGTCGAGGTCGACGAGGTGCTCGGGCGCGCCGAGGATGCAGGACTCCGCATCGTCGACGCACTCTGCGTCACGGCCGACGGCTGGTCGAGCTACCTCGACGGCGAGCCCGAGCTCCGCTCACTCGAGCGCGCTTCTCCCGACGTGCCGGGCGTCGGAGACGTGTCGGGCGACCAGCTGGCCGGTGCCCCACTTCCGAGCGTCGATCTCGCCGCGAAGGAACGCGTGGCGCGAGCACTGCGCGACATCACCGACCTCCTCGAGCGCAGCAGATCGGGCGATCTGTCGGGAGTCGAGAACCCGCAGGCGCTCGCGGCCCTCGTCCTTCTCGAGGACGTCCCTGCGTTCTTCGAGTCGGTGCTCGCCTCACCCGACGACCTCCCACCGTTCGCGACGGCCGCACTGCTCTGGTGCCTCGATCGTCCGCTCTTCCGCGATGTGGCGCTGACGCAGTGGGCCACCGATGCTCTGGGCGGCGCACGCACGCTCGAGGCGCAGCTCGCCTTCGCCGACACGAGGTCGACCGTGCCCGACGACCTCGGCGACGTGTTCCTGGGCCGGGGCGCGGCGCCCGACCCCGAGCGACTCCGGCGAGCCCTCACCCTGGTGCGCTCAGCTGCCGCCCGCGCACCACTCGAGTCACGGCTCGGCCCGCTCACTGCGGCCGCATGGCTGTCGTGGGCGCTCGGCCGATCGAGCCATGCGGCGCACTACCTCGACCTCGTGCGCGAGATCGACCCCGAGTACGGCCTCGCGGCCCTGCTCGAGACGATGATCGGCGCAGCGATGCTGCCGGAGTGGGCGTTCCGACGCGGCGCGTCGGCGGTTACTTGACCAGCGGGAACAGGATGGTCTCGCGGATGCCGAGCCCGGTGATCGCCATCAGCAGGCGGTCGATGCCCATGCCCATGCCACCGGACGGCGGCATGCCGTGCTCGAGAGCCCGGAGGAACTCCTCATCGACCGGCATCGCCTCAACGTCACCGCGGGCGGCGAGCTTCGCCTGCTCGACGAACCGCTCGCGCTGGATGACCGGGTCGACGAGCTCGGAGTATCCGGTCGCCAGCTCGAAGCCTCGTATGTACAGGTCCCACTTCTCGACCACGCCGGCGATCGACCGGTGCTCGCGCACGAGGGGCGACGTATCGACGGGGAAGTCCATCACGAAGGTGGGGCGCACGAGGTCGCCCTTCACGAAGTGCTCCCACAGCTCTTCGACGAGCTTGCCGTGCGTCGCCTGGGCCGGCAGATCCACACCGTTGGCCTCGGCGAAG
Organism: Microbacterium sp. WCS2018Hpa-23; assembly: GCF_031843845.1. Lineage (NCBI taxonomy): Bacteria > Bacillati > Actinomycetota > Actinomycetes > Micrococcales > Microbacteriaceae > Microbacterium > Microbacterium sp. WCS2018Hpa-23. Next base: position 23,124 of record NZ_JAVTIZ010000006.1, on the reverse strand, counting down.
GCGATGAGGTCCTCGACCGGGTCGCGCGGGGTGATCGTGCGGCCGGACGCCGCCGACAGCGATTCGTACATCGAGATGCGGTCCCACTCGCCGCCGAGGTCGTACTCGGTGCCGTCGGCCCAGGTCACGGTGGTCGAACCCGACACCGCGACCGCCGCCTGCTGCACGAGCTCCTGCGTGAGCGCGGCCATCTGGTTGTAGTCGCCGTAGGCCTGGTAGGCCTCGAGCATCGCGAACTCGGGGCTGTGGGTCGAGTCGGCGCCCTCATTGCGGAAGTTGCGGTTGATCTCGTAGACCCGCTCGATGCCACCGACCACCGCACGCTTCAGGTAGAGCTCCGGAGCGATGCGCAGGTACAGCTCGGTGTCGAACGCGTTGGAGTGCGTCACGAACGGACGCGCCGACGCTCCTCCGTGCTGCACCTGCAGCATCGGCGTCTCGACCTCGAGGTAGTCATGGCTGCCGAACGTCGCGCGCAGGCTGGCGTTGACCGCGGCACGGGCACGGACGGTGGTGCGCGCCTGCTCACGGACGATGAGGTCGAGGTAGCGGCTGCGGACGCGGCCCTCCTCGCTGAGCTCCGAGTAGGCGTTCGGGAGAGGCAGGATCGCCTTCGAGGCGATCGTCCATCCGTCGGCCATGATCGACAGCTCGCCACGACGGCTGGAGATGACCTCGCCGTGCACGAACACGTGATCGCCCAGGTCGACATACTCCTTCCAGTCGGCGAGCGACTCCTCGCCGACGTTGGCGAGCGAGATCATCGCCTGGATACGCGATCCGTCTCCCGCCTGCAGCGTGGCGAAGCAGAGCTTGCCCGTGTTGCGGCTGAACACGACACGGCCGGCAACGCCGACGACGACGCCGGTCTCGGCGCCTGCCTCGAGATCGTCGTACTCGGCGCGCAGAGCGGGGATCTGGTGCGTCACCGGAACGCTGACCGGAAAGGCCCCGCCCGCGGCATCCGCCCGATTCGCGACCAGGCGCTCGCGCTTGGCGAGACGCACGGCCTTCTGCTCGTGGACGTCTTCTTCGGTGGCGGCGGTGGCCGTCTCGGGCGCGGCAGACGCGTCAGTCATTCGGGGGCTCCTTGAAAGTCGTGTCCAGTTTACCGAGGTCGCGTCCCTCACCCCGCGGTCGAGTCTGGGTAGCCTCGATGCATGGCAGCCATCAGCCTCGCCCCCGCTCTCGTCACGGTCGGTCTTGCCGCCACGGCACTGCTGGCGCCGGCCGCCTCCGCGACTGCGGCGAGCGCCAACACCAGCGCCGACGCAGACGTCGATGACTTCTCCTATGCCTCATGGGACGCACGGTTCGACGTGAGCCTCGACGACGAGGGCCGCTCGCGCATGCACGTGACCGAGTCGCTGACGGCGAGATTCCCGGATTCCGACCAGAACAAGGGCATCGTGCGCGGGCTGCCTACGAGCTACGAGAACGCCTGGCTCGAGCTCCAGGTGCTCTCGGTGACCGATGAGACCGGCGCGGACGTGCCCTACGAGACCGATGAGGACGACGGGCTGCTCTACGTCCTCACGGGCGACGACGACTACGTGCAGGGGCTCACGACCTACGTGATCGAGTACGAGATGCGCGACGTCGTCCTGGCGGCTGACACGGGCGTCGACGAGTTCTACTGGGACCTCCTCCCCCTCGACAGCACCCAGCTCATCGAGGAGTTCCGCGCCGAGGTGGTGTTCGACGACGAGATGACCGAGCGCATGACCGGAGACGTGCGCTGTTACGTCGGCTTTGCGGGCTCGACGAGCGAATGCCCCCTCACCCGGTCATCGGGCGGCTCGGAGTTCCACGTCGAGGCGAACGAGCTGTCCCCGGGCGAAGGCGTGACCCTCGCAGTCGGCTTCGAATCAGGCACTACCGAACAGCCGGCGGCTCGTCGACCCGATCCCGTGACCGACACCGTGCCCGCGATCGCCGCGCTCGGCGGACTCGGCCTCTCGGTCGGCGGCTGGTTCGCCGTGTCGTCGTTCAAGCGGTCCCGCCGCACCTCCAGCGGCGTCATCGTGGCCCAGTACGACGTTCCGGACTCGATGCCACCGCTGCTCGCCGCAGCGATCGTGCCCGGGGCGAAGGATGCGATCCCCGCCGAGATCGTCCACCTCGCCGTGCGCGGCACCTTGCGCATCGAGGAAAGCTCCGAAACCGAGGAGCCGCGGCTCCGTCGCCTCCCCGGAGGCCGTCTCCCCGACCAGCTCGACGTCGAGGCGCTCGATGCCCTGTTCACAGATGCCGACGCCGATGGCGTCGCCGAGCTCCCGAGCTCGAGCGAGGACTTCGCCGCACGCATGACAGCCCTGGCGAAGACCGGCGCCGACGCGTCGATGTCGCGGGGTCTGGTGACGAAGGCGCGCAGCCGGGGCGCGATGATCCTGCAGTGGTGTGCGATCGCCGTCGCGGTCGTCGGCTTCGGTCTCGGCCTGTGGGGCATCATCGCCGGCAGGGTCACGGCGTTGCCCGCATTCATCGCCATCGCATTCGGTCTGTTCCTCGTGCTTCTCTCCTCGCTCTACAGCTTCTCGAAGCACACGGTCCTGACCGCCGAAGGCGCCCGAGAATACGAGTACCTCATGGGAGTGAAGGAGTTCATCCGGGTGGCCGAGGCCGACCGGCTGCAGATGCTCCAGTCGTACTCGGGCGCCGAACGTCGCCAGGACGGCAGCGCGAGCGTGATCGTCGTCTACGAGCGCCTCCTCCCCTACGCGATGCTGTTCGGCATGGAGGACGAATGGGGCCAGGTGCTCGAGAGCGCCTACACCGCGGAACAACGCGGGGCGGCGTGGATCGGCGATCCCGGCTCACCCTTCGTGCGTGGGCAGCTGGTCGCATTCGCCGCCTCGTCGAACGCGGCCGCGAGCTACTCGGCCCCGAGCGCGAGCAGCTCGTCGAGCTCCGGCGGGTCCTTTGGCGGAGGCTTCTCGGGCGGAGGCGGAGGAGGCGGCTTCTCGGGCGGCCGCTGACCTCGGAGATCCTCCGACCTCGGGAGGCCGCTGGCCTCAGATCAGGGGCGAGGGACCGGACGCGTCCCGCAGCGCCCGCTCGACGGTCGACTGCACCAGCGCCGACAGATACCCGCCGGGGTTCTCGATGCCGATCTCGCCGAGACGCGTGGTCGACTGCACGATGATCGACCGCGAGAACTCGGTCGCCGCCTGGATCACATCCGCGTACGCCGCGCGATCGGCTTCGGCGATGACCACGGGCTCGCACCCGATCTCCACCGCCAGCGCCTGGGCGATGGGGAGCACCGCCGCCGGCGCCGTGACTGCGGCATAGCTCGCCTGCAGCTGGCGCAGGTCGATCGTCGTGCCCGTGAACGTGATGGCCGGGTGCACGGCGAGCGGGATCGCACCGCTCTCGGCCGCCGGTCGAAGCACGTCGATGCCGTACCCGGGGTCGGTGTGCAGGACGAGCTGTCCGAGCTGCCACCCGCCCACCTCGGCGATGCCCGCGATCAGAGCCGGCAGCTGGTCGTGGGGAACGGCGATGACGACGAGTTCGCTGCGCCGTACGACCTCGAGCGCGTCGAGGATGGGCACGTCGGGCAGCACAGCGGACGCCCGATCGTCGTCCGATCCGCTCGTGATTCCCGTGATGGCGTGACCGGCACCGGCGAGCGCCGCACCGATGACCGGCCCGACGCGCCCAGCGCCGATGATGCCGACTCCGAGGCGCCCGTCGCGGCGCGACGGATCACTCACCGTTCGGGGCCGGGGGCACGGGCGGAGCGGCAGGCGGCGCAGGACGAGTCACCGGCGGAGCGGGCGGCGCGGCATGCGGAGCCGCAGGCGCCGTACCCGGGCCCACGTACGGCGGAGGCGGAGTCACCGGCGGAGCAGGAGGGGAGACGGGAGAGGCAGGAGGCGCGACCGGAGGTACCGGCGGCGCACCAGGGCCCACGTACGGCGGAGGCGGGGTCACCGTCGAGGGTGCACCTACGGGCGGCATCGGAGGAGTACCGAGAACACCGGGGTCGGCCTCGGCGCCCGCTCCCGGATACCCGCCGGGCACCTGCGCGCCCTCGGCATCCGTCACATACTCGCCCCACCGATGCGTGTGATCCCGCGCCGCAGCGGCTACCGCGGCCGAGCTCACACCGTCGAGGAGGAAGAGCGCATCATCCCGCTCGAGCCCCGACAGATAGCCGGTGATGAGGCCCTGCACCGAGTGCACCTGCGCCCCCGAGACACGCTGAGCGCGGTCGATCGGCCCCTGGGAGAGCGAGACGCCCTGCAGTCGGGCGAGTGGGAAGACGGCCAATTTGCGCCAGACGGTTCCCCTCCGCAGCAGCAGGCCGAACTCGGTGAGCACGTAGCCATGCCGCTTCCACGACAGCGGCCTCCGCCACCATGCCCGACGAGCCATCGTGCGGTACGGGTCGCCCTCGACCGGGCCGAGGATGCCGTGCTCCCAGACGAGCGGGATGTCGGCGACCGGTGCATCAGGCAGGATCAGCGCGAGCACGCGTTCGACGTCGGCGCGCTTGCCGACCGGCAGCACGACGTTGAACTGCTGCGCCGAGCCTGAGGACTGCTGTGCCGCGCTCTTGCCGCTCATGCGGTTGATCTTGATGGTCCACCAGCCGAACGGACGCCACAGCAGCGACTGCGTGACCTCCACGGCGAAGATGCGCCCCGGGGGCAGCGTCTCGGTGACGGTCGTCAGCAGACCGTATGTGATCCGCACACCGTCAGGCGTCGGCGCGATCGAGTACCGCAGGGACTTCGAGATCTGCGCCCAGGTGATGCCGACGACGGCGATGACCATCGGGATACCGATGCCGAGGGTGATGCCGAGGCCGAGGAAGCCTCCGATCGGGTCGCCGTCGATCAGTGAACCGATCGCGACGCCGCCGACCGCGACGCCGAAGATCACGCCGAAGAAGACGACCCACAGCACGCTCGAGATCAGCTGCGACCCGATCAGGCGTCCGGCGGGGATCTTGACCACGCTCTCGGGTTCGACATCGGCGAGGTCGACGCCGCCGATCAGGCCGTTGACGCCGTCGTTCACGGATCCGACGAGCTGCGCCCTGGCCGATCCAGGCACACCGGGAACGGCTGCGGCAGGATTCGCCGGACGTACGCCGGATGCCGCATCCGCTGCCGTCTGCCGGGCGGCGCGAGCCCCGGAGGCGAGACGCAGGATGTCGGCGCGCACCGATTCGGCACGAGGCGTGGCGAGGTACTCGAGCTCGACGTTCGAGTCGGTGCCGGCACCCACCACCTCGAGCTTCGCGAGTCCGATGATGCGCGCGGGGAACGGGCGCGTGAGGTTGACTCCCTGCACCCGATCGAGCGGCGCGCGCCGGTGCGAGCGGAAGACGATTCCCTTGCGCACCTCGACGTGGTCGCCCGTGATGCGGAACTGCTGGAAGCGCCAGACGAACCAGAAGATACCCACCAGCACGACGACCAGCGCCAGCACGCCGAGCAGCACCACGAGGATCAGGTTGTTGGCCAGCACCCAGTCGACGGGGTCGCCGCCCGTGTAGTCGTATTGCACCTCTTCCGGAGCGAAGAGGTCGACGAACCACGCGATGAGACGGTCACGCAGGTTCGCGATCGCGATACCGGCGATGATGATGAGCGCCAGCCCGCCCTTGAACAGCGGGGTGAGCGGGTGCATCCGATGCCACTCGCCGTCGGCGAGGGTGGTCGACTCAGCCCGCGGCTCGGCGTTCACCGCCGCCGGCGGCGGTGGGAACTGCTGCTCGCTCACAGGCCCGTCCGGCGGGTCTCGGCCACTTCGATGAGCGTGTCGCGCAGGGCCTCGGACGCGGCCTGGGTCAGCCCGGGGATCTGCACACCGGTGGTCGCGGCGGCCGTGACCATCTTGAGCTGCGTGACGCCGAAGGCGCGGTCGAGCGGCCCCTGTGTGATGTCGACGAGCTGCATACGCCCGTAGGGCACCGCGATCATGCGCTGCCAGAGGATGCCCTTGCGGAAGACGATGTCGTCGGCGCGGAGCATGTAGCCGATGGCCTTCGCCTGCCGCGGCAGGATGATGAGCGTGATGAGCGTGATCAGCACGACGACACCCGCGGGGATCCACACCCACGTCTGGTCCAGCATCAGCGCGAGAACCAGCGCCGCGGCCAGCACGAACGCCACGAAGATCAGGTTCTGCAGGATCTGCGACACGACGTATCTCGGCGAGATCTGGTGCCAGCTGCCGTCGAGCTCCAGCCTCGCCTCACTGCGCGCGGTGCGCAGCTGGGAGTAGGTGCCCTGGTCGAGAGCCGCGAGGTCAGTGACCTCCGCCGAGTTCAGCGGGGCCGGGATCCCCGGCTCGATCTCTGGGTTCTGAGTCATCAGGATCCTTCGGAAGTATGCAGAACTGTTCGGCGATGAGCGCGGCGACCACGAGCACGATCGCGCTTCCGATCAGTGCCAGCATCGCCACAGTCGACCCTACCGGGGGATCGACTGGCCTCGACAGGAGGAACACCAAGAGTCCTGCTCCGACCCCCGCCATGATCGCACCCACCAGGCTGGATGCCCGGGCGAGGGTCACGGCACGCGTCGCGCGGAACGGGTCGATGCGGATGCCCTGGCGCACGCTCGAACGCACCGGCCAAGCCACGCCGAGCGACGCGGCGGCGATGAGCAGAAGCAGCACGGGCAGCAGAAGCGACGGAGTGAACGTGGTGCGCCCCATGGCGGTGAGCATGTGGTCGAGCACGTACCCCGCGGCCCCTGCGAGGAGTGCGAGGACGACGAGCAGCCCGACAGAGGTGCGCTTCATCACTGCTCCGAGGCGCGCAGACGAGTGACGAGGTCAGCGACCCTGCCGCGGCCCGGCAGCTCGGCATCGGCATCGAGCTCGAGCCAGGGCTCGAGCACGAACAGCCGCTCGAAGGCCCGCGGATGCGGCAGCTGCAGGCGCTCGTCGTCGGAGGACTCGTCGCCGTAGGCGATCAGATCCAGGTCGAGTGTCCGGTCGCCCCAGCGCTCGTGGCGTTCCCGGCCGTGCTCGTCTTCGATCGCGTGCAGCATCCCGAGGAGGATCGACGGCGCGAGTCGCGTGGTCACGAAAGCCACGGCGTTGACGTATCCGGGAGCCTCGGGGTCGGGGCCGTCGAGACGCAGCGCGACCGTCTCGATGAGCGGGGACAGACGGACGTCGCTGACGAGGGGCAACCGCGCGATGCGCTCGGCCGCCGCGCGGATCGTGCTCTGCCGGTCGCCGAGATTCGCCCCGAAGGCGACGACCGCCACCGCTTCGTCCCTGCCGGGGCGCGGACCGGGGATGCTCGGCGGGTTCGCCAGGTTTCGGCTCATCGCGACACCTCCACTGCCGAGTGCTTCTGCACGCGGTGCACCGTCACGGCGACGTCGCCGAAGGTCAGCGCGATCGGGGCGTGCGGCTTGTGCACCGTGACCGTGACGGCGTGCACGCGAGGATTGGCCAGCGCGACATCGGCGATGCGCTCAGCCAGCGTCTCGATGAGGTTGACGGGTTCTCCGCCGACCACGGCGGCCACCTTCTCAGCGAGCTCGCCGTAGTGCACGGTGTCGGCGACGTCGTCGGATGCCGCGGCCTCACCCAGCGGCATCATCAGGCGCAGATCGATCGTGAACTCCTGACCGTTCTCGCGCTCGTGGTCGTAGACGCCGTGTCGGCCGAACACGGTGAGTCCGGTCAGAACGATCTCATCGATGAAATCCATGGTCCTACTTCCCATCCCAGGCGTGTGTGATGGCGAGCGCGTCGCGTGTGGCTTCGACGTCGTGCACCCGCACGGCCCACACTCCCGCTCGCGCGGCGAGGGCGCTGGTGACCGCGGTCGCAAGATCGCGTCGCGCCTCCGAGACCTTCGTGGGGTCGACGCCGATGGTCTCGGCGAGGAACCTCTTGCGCGACGTGCCGATGAGCACCCGCGGCCCGAGGGCGACGATCTCGTCGAGTCCGCGCAGGACGCCCCAGTTCTGGCCGCCCTTCTTCGAGAATCCGATGCCCGGATCGAGGATCAGCCGAGACGGCGCGATGCCCGATGCCGCGGCTTCGCCCATGCGCTCCTGCAGCTCCCCGGCCACCTCGCGAGCGGTACGACGGTAGATGGCGTTCGCGTACATGTCGTCAGGGGCATCGCGCCAGTGCCCGATCGCGTAGTCGGCGCCGGATTCGGCGACCGCCGCGAGCATGTCGGGGTCGGCCAGACCGCCCGACACGTCGTTGACTATCCGCGCGCCCGCTCGCACCGCGGCAGCGGCGGTCGAGGCGTTGAGGGTGTCGATGCTGACCGGTGCGCCCTCGGCGACCAGCCGCTCGATCACGGGGAGCACGCGCCGCTGCTCCTCCTCAGCCCCCACGCGTTCGGCGCCTGGCCGTGTCGACTCGCCGCCGATGTCGAGCACCGTGGCACCGTCGGCCCGCAGCTGCAGGCCGTGGGCGACCGCGCGGTCGACATCGAAGTACCGCCCTCCGTCGCTGAACGAGTCGGGGGTGATGTTGACGATGCCCCAGATGCCGGTCATGAGTGCGCCGACCCGGCCGATGCGCCGATCAGCGCGATGAGCTCGGCCCGAGCGACCGCATCCGTGTACTCGCCGCGCGCGGCGATCGTGAGGGTGGATGCCTCGGGCTGGCGCCCACCGCGCATCGTGACGCAGCCATGGCTCGCGTCGAGCACGACGAGGACTCCGCGGGTGTCGAGATGCTCGGCGATCGTGTCGGCGATCTGCTCGCCGAGACGCTCCTGCACCTGGGGGCGGGCCGCGAGAGTCTCGACCACCCGCACCAGCGCGCCGAGACCGACGACCTGCTCGCCCGGAAGATAGGCGATGTGCGCCCGCCCGGCGAACGGCAGCAGGTGGTGTTCGCACACCGACCGGAACCGGATGTCGCGCAACAGCACAGCGCCGGAAGGCAGGGTGTCGGGTGCAGGACCGCGCGCGACGCTGATCGTGTGCGCGAGGGGTGCCGCGGCGTCCTCGCCGACACCGGCGAAGAACTCCGCGTACAGCTCGCCCATGCGCGAGGGAGTCTGCTTCAGACCGGGGCGATCCGGGTCCTCCCCGATCGCCTCGAGCAGTTCTCGTGTCAGTCGCTCGACACGTGCACGGTCGACGGACACGGGTCAGGCCGTCGCGGGTCGTGCCTGACCGGCGTTCGCGGATCCCTGCTGCGTGCGCGTGGCCGCCGTCGGAGCCTCGACCGATGCGGCGAGCGAGACGTCCTTCTTCGGGACCTCGATCGGAGGACGCTCCGACACGGGGCGGTCCTCGCTCGAGAGCCACAGCGGACGCTCGGGGAGCTTCTTCACCTCGGTGAAGATCTCGGCGATCTGGTTGTGATCGAGGGTCTCCTCCTCGAGCAGGGCCAGGGCGAGCCTGTCGAGGATGTCGCGGTTGGCGCTGATGACCTCGTAGGCCTCGTTGTGGGCCTGCTCGATGAGCGCGCGCACCTCGGCATCCACCCGCTCGGCGACCTTCTCGGAGTACTCGCGTCCACGCCCCATGTCGCGTGCGACGAACATGTCGCCGCCCTCGGAGCCGAGCTTGACCGGCCCGACCTGCGTGGTCATGCCGTATTCGATGACCATCTTGCGGGCGATCGAGGTCGCCTTCTCGATGTCGTTCGATGCGCCGGTGGTCGGGTCGTGGAAGATGATCTCCTCAGCCACACGGCCACCCATGGCGTACGTGAGCTGGTCCTGCAGCTCGTTGCGCGTGACGGAGTACTTGTCGTCGAGCGGCAGCACCATCGTGTAGCCGAGAGCCTTGCCTCGGGGCAGGATCGTGATCTTCGTGACGGGGTCGGTGTAGTTCATCGCCGCAGCTGCGAGAGCGTGGCCGCCCTCGTGGTACGCGGTGATGAGCTTCTCCTTGTCCTTCATCACGCGGGTGCGACGCTGGGGACCGGCGATCACGCGGTCGATGGCCTCGTCGAGAGCGCGGTTGTCGACCAGCTGCGCGTTCGAGCGAGCGGTCAGCAGGGCGGCCTCGTTGAGCACGTTCGCGAGATCGGCTCCGGTGAAGCCCGGAGTCTTGCGGGCGACGACCTCGAGGTCGACGCTCTTCGACAGCGGCTTGCCCTTGCTGTGCACCTCGAGGATCTTCTGGCGGCCGCGCAGGTCGGGGGCGTCGACGCCGATCTGGCGGTCGAAACGACCGGGACGGAGCAGCGCGGGGTCGAGGATGTCGGGGCGGTTCGTCGCCGCGATCACGATGACGTTCGCGTTCGGGTCGAAGCCGTCCATCTCGACGAGCATCTGGTTGAGCGTCTGCTCGCGCTCGTCGTTTCCGCCGCCCATGCCGGCACCACGGTGGCGACCGACGGCGTCGATCTCATCGATGAAGATGATCGCGGGAGAGTTCTCCTTGGCCACGTTGAACAGGTCGCGCACTCGGGATGCACCGACGCCGACGAACATCTCGACGAAGTCCGAACCCGAGATCGAGTAAAACGGTGCTCCGGCTTCGCCGGCGACGGCGCGGGCGAGCAGCGTCTTTCCGGTTCCGGGAGGGCCGTACAGCAGCACGCCCTTCGGGATGCGGGCGCCGATGGCCTGGAACTTGGCCGGATCCTGCAGGAACTCCTTGATCTCGTGGAGCTCCTCGATCGCCTCGTCGGCACCGGCGACGTCGGCGAAGGTGACCGTCGGGGTCTCCTTGTTGACGAGCTTGGCCTTGGACTTGCCGAACTGCATGACCTTGCCGCCGCCGCCCTGCATGGACGACAGCAGCCACCAGAACAGCAGGCCGAGCAGCACGAGGGGAAGAAGAAGGGAGAGGATGCCGTCGAACCAGGTCGCACGCGGAACGGCGTCGTTGAAGCCGTCCTTCGGGTCGGCGTCGTTGATCGCCTTGACGACCTCGTCGGCACGGGCGTCGACGTAGTAGAACTGCACGTTCTCGGAACCCTCGAACGCCTTCGACAGCGTCATGTCGACCCGCTGGTCGCCGTCGGTGTTGACGACCTCGGTGACGGACTCGCCGGCGAGCAGCTTCAGACCCTCCTGGGTCGTGATCTGCTTGGGCGCGCCGAGGTTCGAGATCAGAAGGAAGCCGCCGAACAGCAGCAGGCCGATCAGGGCGACGTAGATCAGCGGGTTCCGCGTGAGCTTCTTGACATCCATGGTCGGATCAGCGTATCGCGCGCGCCCTAGGTGGCCGCTGTGCGTTCACCCACGGCGTATCGGTGCGCGCCCGGTCGTTGAGCGAGGAGCCTGCGACGAGACGAAACGCGCTCAGCTGTACACGTGCGGTGCCAGCACGGCGACGTCGCGGAGGTTGCGGTAGCGCTCGTCGTAGTCGAGGCCGTAGCCCACGACGAAATCCGTGGGGATGTCGAAGCCGACGTACTTGCAGTCGATGACGACCTTCGCCGCCTCCGGCTTGCGCAACAGCGCGAGCACCTCGATCGACACGGCACCGCGCGACTCGAAGTTCTCGAGCAGCCAGCTGAGGGTGAGGCCGGAGTCGATGATGTCCTCGACGATCAGCACGTGCTTGCCGTTCAGATCGGTGTCGAGGTCCTTGCGGATCTGCACGACGCCGCTCGACTTCGTGCTCGCTCCGTAGCTCGAGACGGCCATCCAGTCCATCGGTGCGTGGAAGGGCAGCGCGCGAGCGAAATCGGCCATGACCATGACCGCCCCCTTGAGGACGCCGACGAGGACGAGCTCTTTGCCCTCGTAGTCGGCCGCGACCTGAGTCGCGAGCTCGTCGAGCTTTGCGATGATCTCCTCCTCGGTCACGAGGATCTGAGCAAGGTCGTCCTGGATTTCCGCGGCGCGCATGGATCGATGTTACGTCGTCGGACCGCCTCGCCAGAAACCGGTCGGCGCCGCTGCACGCGGCCACCGGACCGACGGGTCAGTCGCAGGCGAGAGAGCCCGAGACCGTGGCGGCATCGTCGACGATGCCCAGGATGTCGAGGTCGGCGCCCTGTTCGACGACCGAGCCCTCGAAGCCGTCGAAGGCGACCGAGTCGTCGTCGGAGTCCGTGGTGCCGCTTCCCACGAACCAGCGATCGTCTTCGAGGTGGATCGCGACAGTGGCCTGATCGCCGAGGATCGAGACCGTCACGGCAGCGCGACCATCGACATCACCGCCGCCGGTGAACGACCGGAGTTCCTGCGTCTCCGAGCACTGGATGCCGTCGACGTCGAGGTCGTCCTCCGTCGGCGCATCGCCGTCGGCGTACGTGATCGTCAACGTCTGTGTCTGTGCCTGTGTCTGCGGAGCCGTGTCGCCCACCGGTGCACACGCCGTCATCGCGGCGAGGAGCATGATGCCGACGGCGCCGCCGCCCGACGCCGCGGGAGAGATCCGTATCGTGGCCGCGGCCCGAACGTCCGACCGCCCGACGAATGATCGCGATGAGTGTCTCGGCATCCTCTGCTCCCCCCTGGATCGCCCTCGAGGGCGCACGTCAGGATACTGCGCGCAGTGGGCTGATCCCCACTACTCTGGGCGGTGACACGGGCTGATGCCCCAGACGGAAGGAATCTCCATGGCTCTCGACGACATCCTCACGCAGGTCCCGATCGACGACATCGCCGCGAAGCTCGGAGTCTCCCCCGAGGTCGCCAAGTCGGCTGTCGAGCAGGGCGGCGCCGTGCTGCTGGGCGGCCTGGCGAAGAACGCCTCGACCGCAGAGGGCTCCTCCGCGATCGAGAACGCGCTCAAGCGCCACGAGGGCAAGGCCGGCGCCTCGAAGGTCGACGACATCGACCAGGCGGACGGCGGCAAGATCGTCTCGCACATCCTCGGCGCCGACGAGAAGAAGGTCACGCAGAAGCTCACCGAGTCGAAGGAGACCGCAGGCATCGACTTCGGCAAGCTGCTCCCGATCCTCGCCCCGATCGTGATGGGCCTGATCGCCAACGCGACCAAGGGCAAGTCCTCGAAGTCCGAGACCGCAGAGGCGCAGTCCGGCGGCGGCGGAATCGGCGATGTGATCGGCGGCCTGCTCGGCGGAGGCAATTCCTCGGGCGGCGGCAAGATCGGCGACCTGCTGGGCGGCCTGCTCGGCGGAGGCAACTCCTCGGGCGGCGGCGGAATCGGCGACCTGCTGGGCGGCCTGCTCGGCGGCGGCAAGAAGTAGTACCCGGCGGAGCGGTCGACGCGCGCCGCGTCGGTCGCTCCGCGCCCTCACTCGTTGAACGAGGCCCCGGGTCGTTGAGCCAGGCCCCGGTCGTTGAGCGAGCGAAGCGAGACGGAACGGATGCTCCGACTCAGCGCGCGGTGAAGACGATCCGTCCGCCGAGCCTGGCCGCGGAGCACGCGGGCAGATCGATGGGGCCCTGACCCGACCAGTCCGTCGCGAGACGCGCGACCTCGAGGGTCTGCAGCCTCGTCAGGCTCACGCCGAACTCGCTGTCGACGACGAGGCGGATGATCCGGTTGCGGAGAGCGGCCGGGTTGGCGGCGAGAGCGGCGACGCTCACCGAGATCCCCGCCTCCGCATGCTCGACGATGTCCTCGATGGTCTCGTGGATCATCTCGTCGAACGCCTCCGCATCCTCGCGAAGCTGTTCGGCGGTGCGGGCGAGAGCCTCGGCGATGCCCGGGCCCAGCTCTGACTCGAGAACCGGCAGGACCCGCTCGCGCACGCGCACCCGCGCGAAGCGGTCCTCGGAGTTGTGGGGGTCGTCCCAGACCTCGAGATCGGATGCCGCGCAGAATGCGCGCGTCGTCTCGCGCCGCACCCCGAGCAGCGGGCGCACCCACCGCACTCCGTCGTCGTCCTCGCGCACAGGCGCCATGCCCTGCAGGCTCGCGGCACCCGATCCACGGGCGAGTCCGAGCAGCACGGTCTCGGCCTGGTCGTCGAGCGTGTGTCCGAGGAGCACGGCGGACGCACCGGCATCCGCTGCCGCGGCCTTCAGCACGCGGTATCGGGCATCGCGTGCCGCTGCCTCGGGACCGCCTTCCTCGCCGACCTCCACGCGGACGATGCGAGCGTCGATCCCGAGAGACGTCGCCGTCTGCGCGGCGCGGGCGGCGACGGCATCCGAGTCACCCTGAAGACCGTGGTCGACCGTGAGGCTTCCCACCCGCAGTCCGAGCTTGGGCGCCTCGAACGCGGTCGCCGCGGCGAGGGCGAGCGAATCGGCGCCTCCGGAGAGCGCGACGATCACAGTCGACCCCTCGGGCAGATCGGCGAGCGCGGTGCGCACGGCGAGGCGGATCTCGGCGATGGCGGGTGAGAGCGAGGGCACAGGTCCACGGTAGATCACGACGAGGTTCACGGTAGATCACGACGAGGGATCGCCGTGCGGCGGTCGCGCCGCGCGCACATGTGGCCCTAACCTGACGCCGTGGCAGAACACCCTGACGACATGAGAGAACACCCTGACGCCGTGGCAGAACACACAGTGCGGTTCCGGACCGAGCGGTTCAAGGCGTTCGTCGATGCGGTGGTGGCGATCGCGATGACGCTGCTCATCCTGCCGCTCATGGAGTCGGTGTCGGATGCCGCGTCGAACAGGCTGAGCACCGCGGAGTTCTTCGACGAACACTCCGGCCAATTACTGAGCTTCGGGCTCAGCTTCGTCCTCATCGCGACGTTCTGGATGGGACATCACCGCCAGTACCGCGACGTGGAGTGGATCACGAGTCCGCTGCTCTGGATCAACATCGCGTGGATGGCCACCATCGTCTGGCTGCCCGTGCCCACCGCGATGATCGGCCAGATGGACACCGACCTGCTGCAGCCGGTGGTCTACATCGGCACCCTGATCCTCACGCAGGTCACGACGCTCGCCGGATGGCTCTATCTGCTTCGCCACCCCGACTTCACCACGACACCGGTCGAGACGCTGCGGGCGGGAGTCATCGGCGATCTGGCCGCCATCATCCTCTTTCTCATCGCCCTGGCGATCGCGGTCTTCGTCCAGCCCTACGGGTATGCGGGGCTCCTCGTCCTGCTGCTGAGCGGCGTGGTGACGAAGCTGCTGGACCGCTTCGCACAGCGCCGCCACGCAGCGGGCTGACCGTCTCACTGCAGACGCGTCCGAGGCGTTCCGCCGCCCGCGGGTAGGCTAGTGCGCGGCATCCAACCGTCTTTTCTGAGGAGCACACGCATGGGCGCACACGACGCCGTCATCGAGATCCCGCGCGGCAGCCGCGTGAAGTACGAGGTCGACCACGAGACCGGACGAGTGCACCTCGACCGCGTGCTCTACACGACCTTCGGTTACCCGGCCGACTACGGCTACTTCGACAACACCCTCGGCGAGGACGGCGACCCGCTCGACGTGCTCGTGCTCCTCGACCACGCCATCTACCCGGGCGTCGTCGTCGAGGTGCGCCCCGTCGCCGTGCTCAAGATGAGCGACGAGGCCGGCGGAGACGACAAGCTCGTCGCCGTGCTCTCGAAGGACCCCCGCTGGGCGCACATCCAGGACATCGGCGACATCGCCGAGTACACCAAGAAGGAGATCGCGCACTTCTTCGAGCACTACAAGGACCTCGAACCCAACAAGTGGGTCAAGGTCGACGAGTGGGGCGACGCCGCTGAGGCACAGCGCATCCTCGACGAGGCGATCGTCCGCGCGGCCGAGCAGGGTCACTGATCCCAGGCTTCACGACGAAGACCCCCGGTTCCGCGCAGCGGTCGGGGGTCTTGTTCGTTGCAGACGCGATTCTCAGACCGAGATGCCCCGGTCGGCGAGGAAGGTGATCGGGTTCGTGTACGCCCCGTTGAGGTAGACCTCGAAGTGCAGGTGGCACCCGACGGATGCTCCGGTGTTGCCCGCATAGGCGATGACCTGGCCGGAGCTCACCCGCGCGCCGTTGCGGACGGCGAATCCGCCGTCACGGATGTGCGCGTAGCCCGACGAGACGCCGCCGCCGTGCTGGATGCGGATGTAGTTGCCGTAGTTCCCTCGCGGGCCGGCGTAGTCGACGGTCCCCGAGTTCGCCGCGTAGATCGCCGCTCCGCAGCCGTTGGCGAGGTCGACCCCATAGTGGTAACCGGAGCAGGCCGCACAGGGCTTGGGCCGCGAGCCGTATCCCGCGCTGCGGTGGCCGCCGTGCGGGCGAACCCACCCACCGGTTCCCGGTGATCCTCCGGTGCCGCCACCGCCGCCGCCACCGCCGTTGTTCCCGGCTGCAGCTGCTGCAGCCTCGGCCGCCTCGCGCTGCCTGCGCTGCTCCTCGGCGATGCGCACGCCCTCCTGGTAACCCGCGACGGTCGTGGCCGTCGCATCCTTGAGGGCTGCGAGCTGAGCCTGCATCGTCGAGAGGTTCGCCGTCTGCTCGTCGAGGGCGACCTGAGCGGCATCCGCTGCGGCCTGCGCCTCGATCATCTTCTGCTCGGCGATCTGCTGCAGACGGTCGCGCTCGGTGCGGGCGACGACGGCCTGGTCGGTCAGCGATTGCGCGGAGTTGCGTGCAGCGACCGCGTTGTCATGGACCGTCTGGTTGTACTGGTAGACCTTGTCCATCGAGCCGAGGCGCGAGAGCAGCTCGTCGGCGTTGTCGGCGGAGCCGGCGAAGAACAGTTCGAGGGCGGTGTCGTCGCCGCCGTTGCGGTACAGCTGGGCGGCGAGCTGGGCGGCCTTCTTGGTCGCGTCGTCGGCGACGACAGCCTGCGCGTCGGCCTGAGCCTGCAGCTCCTCGGCGACGGCGATCGCGTCGAAGTACGCCAGCTGAGCCGTGTTGTACTCCTCACCGGCGAGCTGCGCCTTCGCCTGAGCGTCGGCGACCCGCTGCGTGAGCGACTGGATGAGCCCCTCGATGCGGGTGACTTCGGCGGCCTTGGAGGACTGGTTCGCCATCGCACGCTGCACGTCGTCCCAACTGGGGTACGTCGCCGCGTATGCGGCGGTCACCCCGGAGGAGACACCGAAGGCGCTGAGCGCGACGACGCTGAGAGCGCCCATCGTGAGCGCACTACGACGAGTGACCGAGCCGTTCTTCCAGAACGCTCGGCTTTCTGCAGGTGTGGGCGCGCAGCCGCAATCGTCGGATGCCGCCGAGGCAGCATCCTTCGAGGAGTGCTTGTCGTTCACACGGCCCCTTCCGCCGGTTTCACAAATGCCACACTAACAACATCTTTCACATCCGCACCAGGGGCGGACAGCGTCGGAGGGCACAGTGATACGACCCCATCGTCCTCCCGAACACGCCCGGGCGACAGCAGGCTCGCCCTCGATTCGCGTTTTGCTCAGATCTTCCCTTATGCTTGAGCGTCGGCAAGGAAGTCCTCCGGGACAGACTTCGGCCCCATCGTTTAGCGGCCTAGGACGCCGCCCTTTCACGGCGGTAGCACGGGTTCGAATCCCGTTGGGGTCACTCCTTCCGGTACAATTGAAAACAAGTATGGCCCTGTAGCGCAGTTGGTTAGCGTGCCGCCCTGTCACGGCGGAGGTCGCGGGTTCAAGTCCCGTCAGGGTCGCTCTAAGCGACGGGCCCTTTTCTTCGAGAAGGGCCTTTCGTCTAGATGCGGCAGGTTCAGCCGGTCGCATGGCTCTGTAGCTCAGTTGGTAGAGCGCACGACTGAAAATCGTGAGGTCACGGGATCGACGCCCGTCGGAGCCACAGGGTGATCATTACAGTCACCTTAGGAACCCTCGCCTAGCTTCTACATGGCGGGGGTTTCCGCTTTTTCCAGGACGAGGCGAGCTCGCTGCTCTAACGTTGAGCGCATGCATGCTCGACACAACCCCCGAGGTGGGGCAGCGTCTGCCCCGCTCCTCCTCGGCCTCCCTGTGGGCGCGCTCGTCGGCCTCGGCATCGGGGCACTGAATGACCAGCCGGGACTCGGTGCAGCGATAGGCACCCCGTCCGGCCTGATGATCGGACTGATCATCACCATCTTCTGGGAGCAACTGCGAAAGCGCGACCGTCGGAGCGAGTGACCTCGTGCGCTGCTCAGCGAGAAGCCTTGAAGCGAGGCGTCTCCGCTCATGGACGCCCGCCCCCTGGGCATCCCACTCCGCCTGATACCGTCGAGGGCATGTTCATCGCCGGTATCGTCGCCGCCGTGATCGGCATCGTGCTGTTCCATGTGGCGCTCGGCAGGACTCTGCGAGCGAATGCCGGGGTACGCATCCCCTTCGGCGGGCGACCACGTGAGATCCCGCCCGGCTCGATCGAGATGCGCGCGATCGCCGCGGGACTCATCGTGCTCGGCGCCGTGTTCGCCAGCACCGAAGGGTGGCACTGGACGTTGATGGTCGTCGCAGCCGGCCCCGTCGCGGCGATGATCGTGCTGAGCCTCCACAACCGTCGCGTCAGCCGCGAGGCACGCTCCGCCGACGCCTGACGTTGCTCCCTTTACTTGGGAGAGCGCTATGAAAAACACGCTTCCTTTGTTAAGCGTCGTAATATATCGATATGGGACCTGAACTTCCCGTTGCGCCTGGGGCGCAGCGGAACCTGGGGCCGGACGAGCTCTTCCGCCGCCTCGCCACATCGATCGCCGACGGCACGTATGCGCCCGGGGCGAAGTTGAGCGACAAGGCGATCGCCGACGACCTCGGCGTCACGCGCACACCGGTGCGCGAGGCCGTGCAGCGCCTTGCTCGTGCGGGACTGATGGAGGTGCACGCCAACCGCTACTCGATGGTCACCGACATCACGGACGAGCGGTCGCGCATCACCCGCGAGTTCGCCGCATCTCAGGGCGGCGAGATCATCCGCGAGGCAGCGCTCGCGCTGTCGGAGAAGGACCTCGTCATCGCCTGCGAGCTGATCCACGAGGCGATCGAATCGGTCGAGTCCGGCGAAGGCTGGATCGAGGCGCACGTCGAGCTGTTCGAGTTCCTCACCGACCGCGCTCTCAACGACCTCTACCGTCTGATGCTGAGCGACTTCTGGTACCTGGTCTTCCGCGACCTCTACCTCGGCGAGCCCCGGGTGAACACGAGAGACTCCCTCGAAGAGCTCGAGTCGGCGATGCGCGCGCGCAGTGCGAATGCCGGCGTGAAGGCCGTGCAGAGGATGCTCCGCTTCAAGTAGCCGATCGACTCGAGGGAGTTGGTCCCGGCCCTCCCTCGCCCGAACGGGGAGGACCGGAGCAGCCGATTGAGAAGGTCCGCAAGCGTACCCACCCCCATGTGGGCGCTCAAGACCGAGAGAACTCGAGGGCACCGTCTGGTTCGACCGACGGAGAGCGGCAGAATGCGGCTCGTCGTGATCCCAGCGTATGGCGACGGGTCTCCTGACGCTCGTCGAGGCCGGACCGTTGACGCGGAGACGCTCGACCTGCTAGGCCCTCCGAGTCCGCGCGCTCAGCTCGTGGCGAGGACGTGAGCCCGGCCTCGATACGCTCGAACCATGCTCGAGACTCTCACCGGATTCGCCGTCGTGGGAGTCGCGATCACCCTCGGTTACGTGCTCGGACGGATCGACCTGCTCGGACCGCACGCCCGGCACGTGCTGGGCCGCCTCATCTTCTTCGTGCTCTCCCCTTTCCTGCTCTTCACGGTGCTCGCCCACGCCGACGCGAAGATGCTGTTCTCGGCACTCCTGCCGGTCTCGGCGATCGCCGCCGTGTCGATCATCGCGGTCTACACCCTCGTCGCACGCCTGTGGTGGAAGCGCCCCGTCGGCGAGACGCTGATCGGCGCCCTCTCCGCCGGCCAGGTCAACTCGAACAACATCGGCATCCCCCTGTCGCTCTACCTGTTGGGCAGCGCCGCCTACCCCGCACCCGTCGTGCTCATGCAGCTGCTGGTGTTCACACCCATCTCGCTCACCATCCTCGATGCGGTCACCAGCGACAGGGTCTCGCTGCGCAAGACGCTCGTGCGCACGGCGACGAACCCGATCATCATCGCCTCGCTGCTCGGGACCCTCGTGTCGGTGCTCGGCCTCACGGTTCCGCCGATCGTCATGGAGCCCGCGCAGCTCATCGCCGACGCAGCGGTGCCGGTGCTGCTCATCAGCTACGGCATCTCCCTGCACGGTCAGCGGGTGCTCGGCGCTCCGGGCCACCGCCGGGACATCATCCTCGCGACAGTGCTCAAGCTCATCGCGATGCCTCTGATCGCGTGGGTCGTCGCGGAGTTCGTGTTCGGACTGTCATCGACCGAGGTACTGATCGTGGTCATCCTCGCTTCCCTGCCGACCGCGCAGAACGTCTTCAACTACTCGCAGCGGTACGACATCGGCGAGACGATCTCCCGCGACACTGTGTTCCTCACGACGCTCGGATGCCTCCCGGTGCTGATCCTCATCATGCTCCTGCTGGGCTGAGCCTCTCGGCATCCGCAGACCGCCGAGCGTCGGTCAGCACCAGCGGGAGATCCCGCATCACGACCACGCTGTCGAAGACCGCGGATCCCTCGGGAAGCGCGTCGAAGAACGATGACCGGACGTGATGCAGCTGCGCGCCCTCGATCTTCCATTCCTCCGTCGACAGCGCCACCGGCTCGACGGTGCGCGCGTCATGGCCCAGCGACCATCCGATGCGACCCGCTCGGTAGAAGTCCGATGCCTCGTCGACAGAGGCGAAGACCCCGCTCGTCCACTCGCCGCCCACCTCGACGTCGGCGTCGAGACTGTGCGCCCCCGCCTGCATCGAGAGTGCGTAGCGGTCGCCCGACTCCCGAATGCGGAACCGCGCCCTGCGATGGACTCCGGGAAACATCCGGCCGCCGAACAGCACCGGATGCCACGCCGAGCTGTGCCGCTCGAAGATGAAGACGCCCTGCTCGACGCCCTCCGGGCCATCCCACTCGACGGCGATCCGATGCGCGGCATTCTCGGAGCGGAGGCCCCATCGGCGATCGGCCCAGCTCGGCCGGATCGATTCCAGCCCCAGGACGCACACTCCGGCGAGGGCAGATCCGCCGACGATCTGCGGACGGAAGCCGTCGGGCAGGAGCGTCGCGGCGACCGCCGGGTCGACGCGGTAGCTGATGAGGAGTCGCCTGCGGAGCTGTGCTCGGACATCGCGGATGATCGACATGTTCCGAATCTAGCACTGTAGCTAAATTACTCCAAGGGTTCGCCCGCGGCACCCGCCCCGTAGGTTGGACGCGTGGACAACCCACTCTTCTTCATCGTGCTGATCGTCGCCGTCATCGTGCTGGCGATCTTCCTGCCGCGATGGGTCCGGCGGTCGAGCCGGTCAGCCGGAGAGCGCGCGGAGCAGCGCGTCACAGCATCCCGACTCGAAGAGATCCTCGGTGAGCTCGGCTCCACGGTGGTGCTTCACGCGCCAGAACCCGTCGCACGCGAGATCGTCGACAGCGTCGTACTGCAGCAGCCGCGCAAGTTCGCGGTGCTCGCGGACGGCGGCTACGGCATCCGATTCGTCGAACCGGACGACTCCCTCGTCCGCCTCGTCGAGGACGAGGACGGCACTCGCGTGCAGGTCGAACGGTTCCGGGAGTACCTGGGGAAGCCGCAGACCACCGAGTTCTGGGCGGATCTGCGCTCCCGAGTCGCCTCTGCGGCGAGCGCTCGCGGCGTCGCGACCGCCGCAGGGCCCGCACTGCGCCATCGTCGCGACGACGCCACCGGTGTCTGGTCCCTCGAGTAGACCGTTCTCCGACCGGGTGCATCTCACAGCCGCCGCAACTAGGCTGTGGTATTGCCGATGACGCCCCGACCAGCCCCCTGCAGCCGGACAGCGACGGCATCACTTCTCATCACAGTTCTCAGTCCCTGTGACCTGCGCCGGAAAGGCTGACCCATGAGTGCATCACCCGACAACGACCGCACCCCCGACTTCTTCGACAAGCTGATCGAAGAGAACCCTCGCGAGCAGCAGCGCGAGCAGTCCGGCTTCACTGCCTCGTTCCGCGGCTACGACAAGGCGGAGGTCGACTCGGCTCTCAGCACGCTGCGCAACCAGCTGCAGCAGGCCAAGGCCGATCTCGCCGCGACGGAGGCCCGTCATGAGGATGCCGTCGAGGCCCTCCGCGACGAGGAGCGCATCGCTCGCGAAGAGCTCGAGGCCGAGCTGCTCGCCGCCAAGGCGAAGGCAGCCGAGACCGAGGCACAGGTCGCCACCCTCACCAATGAACTCGTCGACACTCCTCGGGCCGATGGCCAGGAAGCACCGTCGCGCGAGCAGTTCGAGGCCATCCTCCGTGTCGCCGAGGAGCAGGCGAACGTGCTCATCCAGAACGCCGCGGTGCAGGCCGACCGCCTGATGGCAGCCGCTCGCGAAGAGGTCACGACGCAGCGTGCCGAGGCCGACGCCGACGTCACGCGGATCATCGCGCAGGCGCAGCACGACGCCGATCAGGTGCGACTCAAGATCGACACCGAGTACACCGCGCACGAGGCCACGCTCGAGCGGGAGGCTGCGCACGCGGCCGAGAAGGTGCACCAGGCGACGCAGGAGGCCACGGCCATCCGCACCGAGGCCGAGAAGGGCGCGGCGGCGCTGCGGTCCCTCGTCACTCGGGAGACCACACAGCTGCGTGCAGACGCCGAGCGCGAGGTGCGCGAGATGAACGCCCGCGTGCTCGAGTTCGAAGAGACCCTCACCCGCCGCCAGGACGACGCACAGCAGGAGTTCCTGGTGCTGCACAACCAGGCCGTCGCCCACGCCGAGCGCATCACCACCGATGCCAACGAGCAGGTAGCCGCATCGCTCGATCACGCGCAGCGCATCTCGGGCAAGGCCGACGACTACGAGCGCCTGATGCGCTCGCAGGCGCAGACCATCGAAGCGGATGCCCAGGTGCGGGCGCGCGACACCCTCGACCGCGCCCGCGTGAAGTCGCAGAAGATCGTCGACTCCGTCACGAGCCACACCTCCACGGTGCTGCGCGACGCCGAGGACCAGGCCAGGCAGCTTCGCTGGCAGCAGCAGCAGCTCGCCAGCTTCATGGCCGAGGTGCGCGAGCTGATCCGCCCCGACGGCATCTTCAGCAATGAAGCACCGGCCGTCGGAACCGTCGCGACCGCAGCGGATGCCGCGGCGGACGACGACGTCGACACCGTCGAGGCCCTCGACGCCGAGCTGATCGACGACACCGAGGCCGACGACACGGATGCGGCTGACGAGCCTGCCTCGGAGTTCCGCGGCGACGAGGCGCTGGACGACGAGCTGCTCGACGACGACGCCGAGACCATCGACGGCAAGATCACGATCGAGGTCGTCGAGACCGACGAGAAGGCATCGCGCTGAGCATCCTCTCCTGACTGACAAGCGGGGGGGGGGGGGGGGGGGGGGGGGGGGGGG